>CAYGUE010000150.1:0-17004 GCA_964352885.1 uncultured Pirellulaceae bacterium | reverse complement strand
GTCTCGATTGTGGTCTCGATTGTGGTCTCGATTGTGGTCTCGATTGTGGTCTCGACTGTGGACGTGAGCCCCCAAAACTCGGGCTCTTCTTGGCAGCACTTGGCCTACTTGTCGGCCTACTTCCCATCGATTTTCCACGACCGGAATGCCCGCCAGCTCTTCCGGAAGGTTTTGAATGACTGGCGCGTTTTCCGCCCTTTCCCTTTACTTGTGCATTGCCAACAGCGACGGTAGCGAATACGAACGTGGCAAGGGTCATGACCAGCAGAAGTTTACGATTCATACCAGCTCCTTTATTATCTAGGTCTTGGGGTAGTGCGAAGGGTTTTGAGTTGTGACTAGGCTATTTTGAGTCAGCGTTTTTTGTCGGCTTGGCTGCAGGTGCGGGCGGCTTGCGTGTCAATTTGACCTCGATATCATCCTGTGGCTCTCCGGCAACGACTCGATCCGTCGACAGCCAGACAAGTTGTCCATTTTCGCCAGCGATGAAGTAGTTCGTTGCCGAGCCGGAAGTTCCATCAGCATTGAATCCAGACGTTTTTATGACCCAACGGTCTTTGAGTTCTGACCAATTCCCTTGAACATGGCTCCCTTCGGAATCGAATAGCCAGCCACGAATTTGTTTGGTTTGCGGATCCCAGCCAATCCGTTGATTGCCTTTGAGCTCCGATTTTCCATCGATAGTGACAGAAAATTCATTCAAAATAAAATTGCCGTCTTCCGACCAGTAATAGCTGTGTTCAACAACGCCATCGGCCGATTCGGAGACCCAGTCGCCAACTAGGAACTGTAGCGCCGTCAGCCGATCTCCCGGGCTGAATTCTTTGCTTTCGAGGTCTCTAAGACTGGCGACCTTCCAAGCACCATCAACCTTTGTATAGACGGCTGTGTAGCGACTGACACTGACAGGCCCCGCCTCGGTTGCCAAAGTAACTCGTCCATCTTCGATCGCTACATTGGGGGCGACCAGCCGAATTGAATCTATGTTTGCACTAATTGCACTGCCCGGCACTGCTTCGAAAGTCGCGGCAAACTCGGCCTTGATTGCGTCCCGTCCTTGATAGACAAGGCGTTCGACATCGATGAATTCACCATCGACAGTAAACAGTTCAGCGATGGCAGAAGCGTCGGCTGCATCAAATGCGTCTTGAAAGGCCTTAGAGACTTTTCTAATTTCGGTTTCTGCATCGCTTTTGGCTTGGTTGTCAAAGTTCGACTCGTTGGCACTGAGTGAAGATCCCGAAAAACAAACCAAAGCCAAGACGATTATGTATCGCCAATCAGGCCCTCTAAAACCTACCATCGAAAGTTCCTCGCGCAAGAATTGTCAAATCAAGATTTAACCATCATCCACGATCGACAACCAGAATCAATGCGCAAGCCAAAAAGTTTGAAAAACAATTTTCTTTGGGCCACAATGTTAGCGGCGGGAATGTCCTCAAAGACATTTTTGGGCGAGGTCCTCAAAGGTCAGCCAGCCCTCTCCCGAAGATTTTCGAAGGCAGTCGCGAGCCTTGATCAAATACTCGACCGATTTTGAACAACCTTCAACTGTCCGTCACTCGCCAACCTGCGGCCCTAAACCTTGCGAGCCCGCAGGCGAAGTGCGTTCGCAATGACGGACACGCTACTAAAGCTCATGGCCGCTGCAGCGATCATGGGATTTAGGAGAGCTGACATGCCGAAGATTGGGACAAGGATGCCGGCGGCAATTGGGATTCCCAGTGCGTTGTAAATAAAGGCGAAGAACAGGTTTTGCCGAATGTTGCCCATTGTTGCGCGGCTCAGTTGAATCGCTTTGACGATTCCGCTGAGGTCGCCTTTGACAAGTGTGACCCCTGCAGATTCGATCGCGACGTCGGTTCCCGTTCCCATGGCGATGCCAACGTTCGCGGCGGCGAGAGCTGGTGCGTCGTTGATGCCATCACCGGCCATCGCGACGATCGCGCCGGAGGATTGAAGTTGTTTGACGCGATTGTGTTTGTCTTCAGGACCGACACCGGCTTCGACTTCGTCAATGTTAAGTTGATCGGCAACGGCTTTGGCGGTTCGCTCGTTGTCGCCCGTTAGCATGGCGACTTTGATGCCGAGTTCGTGGAGTTGATTGATTGCTGCGGCAGACGTTTCTTTGATTGGATCGGCAACGGCGACGATCCCCGCAAACCTGCCGTCGATCGCAGCGAACATCACCGTGCGGCCTTGATTTTGAAGTTCGATCGCTCGCTCTGACATTGATTCGATACCAGCGGTGTTCTTACCTCGCAGCAAATCCTGTTTGCCGATCATGATTTGTTTGCCATCGACGGTTCCGTGAACTCCACCCCCGGTGATCGAATCAAAATCGGCCACGTCGGAAAGATTGAGTTCTTTTTCTTTGGCGGCAACGACAATCGAACGAGCCAACGGGTGTTCGCTGTTGGATTCAACGGCGGCGACAAGGGATAGAAATTCGTTTTCGCTCAAGCCAATGTCTGGATTGACTTGTAGTTCTGTGAGCTTGGGCCGCCCCTCAGTTAGAGTTCCGGTTTTGTCGACGATCAACGTGTCGACTTTTTCCATCGT
Source organism: uncultured Pirellulaceae bacterium (assembly GCA_964352885.1). Classification (GTDB taxonomy): domain Bacteria; phylum Planctomycetota; class Planctomycetia; order Pirellulales; family Pirellulaceae; genus Mariniblastus. The sequence continues at coordinate 14,442 of CAYGUE010000150.1, read as the reverse complement.
TTCCAAGACTTCAGCATTCTTGATGAGCACCCCTTGTTTTGCTCCTCTTCCTACGCCAACCATAATTGACATCGGTGTCGCCAGGCCCAATGCGCATGGGCAAGCAATAATCAAGACGGCGACGGCGTTAACCAATGCGAATGCCAAGCGAGGTTCAACAGGGGAGAAAAAAGCCCACATGACGAATGTGACTGCTGCAACCAGAACGACGGCAGGAACGAACCAACCTGCAACGGTGTCGGCGACTTTTTGGATGGGTGCACGGCTGCGCTGGGCATTTGCGACCATGTTGACGATTTGCGAGAGCGTCGTTTCGCTACCGATGCGGAGAGCCTGCATTTGAAAGGCTCCGGTTTGATTGACGGTTCCGCCAATGACTTGGTCGCCAATTGTCTTGGCGACTGGAACTGGCTCGCCCGTAATCATGGATTCGTCTACTGAGCTTTTGCCTTCGACGATCTCGCCATCGACTGGAATCTTGTCGCCCGGAATAACTTTCAGGATTTCGTCCTGTTTTACTTCATCCAGCGGAACTTCCTGCTCGACTTCATCGCGAATCACCCGGGCAGTTGGGGGAGCCAATGAAAGCAATTCACGAATTGCTCCGCTAGTTCGGCGACGGGCTCGGAGTTCCAGAACTTGTCCAAGTAAAACCAAAGCTATGATGACCGCGGCTGCTTCAAAATAAACCGCGACCTGTCCATGTTCTCGAAACGATTCGGGAATCCAGTCCGGAAACAGTAAGGCGATTGTGCTGTAAATGTAGGCAGCTCCAACGCCGAGTGAAATCAGCGTGAACATATTGAGGTTCCAGGTCAGCACTGAACGCCAACCACGAATGAAAAACGACCAGCCACACCAGAATACGACTGGGGTCGTCAAAGCAAACTGAATCCATCGCGAGATGACCGGGCCACCGACCCAGCGATCCACAGCAACGCCCATCATCGGCAACATGGCGAGCAGAAAGACGGGAACCGACAGCGCAACGGCGATCCAGAATCGATGGGTCATTGCATCTAACTCAGCATCACCTTCATGATTTTCAAGCGTGATCGTTTTTGGTTCGAGATCCATTCCGCAGATTGGACAGGAACCAGGGCCGTCTTGTTCAATCTCCGGGTGCATCGGACAGGTGTAGGAAAAGCTTAGAGTTGAGGGTCCAGAGTCCAGAGTTGATTCTTCCGACTCTCGGCTACGGTCGCTTGTCTCTGGCCTCTCGACACTTGACTCTGGACTCGCTTCGAACTTGTCCAAACAATGCCGGCTGCAAAAGTAGAACGTTTCTCCATCACGTTCCGTCGAAAGAGCTTTTGCCGGATCAACGGTCATCCCGCAAATGGGATCTTTGAGTGCTTCTGACATGATAGGTACCAACGTTGATTTTTAGTGGAGCAAGTATCAGACTTCAGCTAAGGAATCGCAATTGACGTGCCGATCACCTCGTTTGTTCGTCGCCTCGAAAATCATCATCAATAAACGCTTCGATAATCGGGCAAGTGTGAATGGGGCCTTCTCCGGAACACCGCTCAACCAAATTGGATAATGTGGCTTCAGCTTTCTTTAGGTCTGCAATTTTTTCCTGGATGGAAGCGACTTTCCGTTGAGCAATGACTTTAACGGCCGCTCGGTCTTCGTCGGGCTGATCGGCGAGGCGCACGAGTTCTCGAATTTCCGCCAATGTAAATCGAAGTTCTTGCGCACGTTTCACGAACCGGATTCTTGCGACCACGTTTTTGGGATAGGAACGATAGGTGCCTTGCGATTGTGGCTGCTCAATCAATCCTTTCTTTTCATAGAAACGAATCGTTTCCACGCCAACGCCAGCGGCCTTCGCTACTTTGCCAATTGTGAATCCTGTCATTGTTGAATTTCCTGTTTCATCGCATTATCAACGCCGTACCTACGTACGGGGTCAACACTCTCGATTCGGATTTCAATGTTTCTTGCCATCGCTGTGTCGCTCATTCTCGTTTTCATCAAATGCTTGTTGCAGTCGTGTCATTTACACATCAACAAACTGACCTGATGCTTTTCTAACCAGTCGGATAGGACAGCATCCAATCATCGCGTTTCGCGAGTCGCACACTCAATTGCCAGTGTGCGACTCGTCCACGCTTTCAATTAATCGAAAGACAACGGAGTGACGTCAGTGACTACCGTTTCAGTTGCCCTTAATCTTTCGATGTTTCGTCTTGTTGTGCTGCTTCAGCTTCGGAATCAGGTTCGCTAGTTGTTGCGGGGGCGTCCAAACTGGACGCGGAGGTATCTTTGGCTCATCAGCCGCCCGGAGCCACAACTGTTGGGGCAGGATCTGGAGATGAACAGCCAGCAAGGCATGCCCAAGTGGTGATAAGCAGAGCCGTCATGATTCTTTTCATAGAAAGTTTCCTTAAGTAAAATCTAGTAAATGTGTTCATTGAAAACACTTCCGCCAGCCCGTCGCATTTGAGGAGGTTTGGACTGGCGGAAGTGAACAAACAAGTCGACGCGACTGTTCACGCCGAGTTGCCTAGACTATTTATCCTGCTTGTGATCTGCATGGTCGTGGCCGTCGCCTTCGTGATGCTCGTGAGCGTCTCCGGCAATATGAGCATCGAGTTTGGCAACATAAGTCGCCGGGTCGGCTTTGATCTTTGCAATGCACGGAGGGCAGCAAACAAAAATCTTGCGACCATTCACGACGGTCGACTTCATCGACGCATCAACCGCTTTGCCCATGACGGGGCAAGTTTTTTGAGCAGTTGCAAGGTTGGTTTGAATCGTCGCCCAATGTTCGGTGTTGAGCTGCTTGCCTACGCAGCCTTTGCAGCACAGGAAGGCAACTTCTTCTTCGCCAACTTTGACCTTGATCGGAACGCCCATTGAGCCAAGCTTGCCACCAGAAACAGGGCAGATACCTTGAGCGGTCGCATGAAGCTGATCGCTTTTTGCTTGTCGCTCTTTTGCGACATAGGAAACGTAGCTGGCGTTGACCTTCTTCAGCGAGCCTTGAACGTCTGCCTGAATCTTAGGAATGCATGGAGGACAGCAAACGAAAACCCGCTGTCCATTGACGACGGTTGACTTCATCGACGCATCAACGGGCTTACCCATGATCGGGCAAGTTCCCTGCGCAGCGGCCAGATTTGTTTGGATCGTTTTCCAATGTTCGGCGTTTAGCTGTTTGCCTTGGCAACCCTTGCAACAAAGAAATGCAACTTGCTCGCCGACTTGCACTTTAAGCGGTTCGCCCATCGAACCGAGGGCTTCGCCGGTTACCGGACAGACTTTCTGGACAGCGATCTGCAAATGATCGGCTTCGGTTAGTGTGCTTTTTTGTTGCTGCGTTTCCTGCGCAATTGATGTAACAGCCATTAATGCAACGGCAGCAAATGTTAGTAGAGTCTTCATATTTCACCCGTGTTTGTAAAGTGTTTGTTGAGTACCAGCGGCACACGAATATTTGAGGAAGTAAATCACGTTCTAAAGAATGAGGTTGCTCATTTTGAGGCCATGTTTTTGTAGCACTCCATTAGGTTTCAATTTCGGGTGTCGTTTCAACGACAATTCCCATCTTCATTTTGAATTCTGCGATCGCACAGTAAACGGTTGGCACGACGAACGAGGAAAACGGTTCAATCAGCATGCCTCCGAAAACAGGAATCGCCATCGCCCGAGCCACGTCGGCTCCTCTGCCATCGGAAAGTAAAACAGGCAGCAACGCGACGAGCGTCGTAACGGTTGTCATCAGGCAGGGTCGCACGCGTTTCATTCCGGCGTCGTAGACCGTTTCGCGAAGTTCGTCGATTGTTTTCGGATCGCGGCGGCGCACCAATTGCTGAATGTAGGTCGCCATCACAACACCATCGTCAACGGCGATGCCGAATAACGCGATGAACCCGATCCAGATCGCCGTGTTCATTTCCACCCCTGCAATCGCAATCGCAACCATTCCAGCGGCGAATGAAACCGGGATCGCAGAGAAGATCGTGGCCGCGATTGAGAAGTTTCTAAAACTCAAATAGAGCAAGAAGAAGTTGATCAGCATCGCCAACGGAACGAGCCCGAGTGGAATCCAGTTCATCACCCATGCGACTCGATCCTGAACCGAATTGATCTCTTTTGGGTAGTCGAGATCGAGTAGTGGGCCAAGCCACGCCAATCGCAAATTCGATTTGACTTGATTCTCAAACGAGCCGACGGGCACCATTTCAAAGTTACCATCGGGAAACTCAAGTTCACCGGTTGCCCTAGCATTCGTCAACGACTTGATCGCGGCGTTGACGGTTTCAATGTCGCCTTGAACGCCCGTTGGTGAAAACATCACGTGCGCAACCAGCCGCGAGTCCTCGCTGTTAATCATGCCCGGCCCCCAAGACGTGCTGATCGAGGCAAGTCTTTCCAACGGAACGATGTCGCCGGTCGGCGTGACAACGGGGACTTTGCCAAGTAAGTCCACTTGCTCTCTGATGTCACGGCGAAAGCGAACTTGCACCGGATATCGCTCGCGGCCTTCGACGGTGTTGGTAACGTTGACGCCGCCCAAGCCGGCTCCCACGATTTCGTTCACCATTTCGGTTGTCATACCGTATCGGGCTGATTCGTCTCGATCGACTTCAAACTCAAAGTATGGTTTTCCAAGCACAACGTCTGGATTGACTGATCTTTCTTCGACCAGCGGATTTGTCTTCAGCACCTCCGCCACTCGATTGGCCGCGATTCCAAGCCCTTTAAGCGAGTCACCGTAAATGCGGATCGCCATCGAGGCCTTGATACCACTGGCCAACATGACGACGCGGCCTTCGATCGGCTGCAGCGGTGAAGCCAGCGTGACACCAGGCAGCGTTGCAACTGCGTTGATCTCATCCCAAATGTGTTTTGCATCAACGCCATCACGCCATTGATCGCGTGGTTTTAGCATGATGTAAGTTTCAATCATCGTGACTGGAGCCGGATCAAGCGCCGAATCGACACGGCCAATTTTACCCAGCACGTTCTCGACTTCGGGGATTTGCCGAATCATTGCATCTTGAGTTTGCAAGACTTCCATTGCCTGGGAAAAACTAGCGGCGGGGTAAAGGCTTGGCATGTAAAACCAACTCCCTTCGTCCAACGCGATCCAATCATCCGACTCGAGGCCCGTGAATGTGTGTTTCGCGTCGACATAACCTGGGATGTCGTTCAGTTCAGCACCAAGCTTATTGGCAACCGTTTCCAGCGGAGTTAACAATGTGGGAAAGCCGATCCAGGCTCCAGCACCGGCAAAGATGATGATGGCCGGGAACGAGAGCATGAGAAGTTTGTGTTTCAGAGCAAATTTCAATCGTGCTGAATAGATGAATCGGATGAAGCCACTGACCGGGTTCTCTTCAATCGGTCGAATCCGCTCTCGCAGAATCCACCAGCCAAGACCAAAGCCGAGGATCGAAACGGATGCGGTCAACCAAGCCAAAGGAATCGACTCAATTGCCTCCCATTCAAGCTGAGGGAACTTAGTCGATAGCCAAGTACAGATCGTCACGCCAAGATCATTCAGATGATGTCCCCAAACAAACTGGCAAAGCAAACCTGCGATTGCCGCCAAGCCGAGCGAGCCAAACAATGCTGCCCAGCGTGGTGTTCGGCTGCTTTTCAAAAACAGTCGGCAAAGCGTGGGGACAACGGTGATGGCAACGATCAAACTGGAAACGATGGCAAACGTCTTCGTCCAAGCCAGCGGTGAGAACAGTCTTTGATCACGGCCCGTCAAAAAGAAAACCGGCAAGAAACTGACGACGGTCGTGCTTACAGCGGTGACCACCGCCGGTGCGACTTCGATCGCAGCTTGGCGAATGACTTCCACCCGTGATTCGCGTTGCGTGGGGTTCAAAAGCAATCCCTCGTTCTCTTTTTCCCAATCCGCTAAATGGTCGTAAATGTTTTCGAGGATGATGATCCCCATATCGACCATCGTTCCGATCGCAATCGCGATTCCCGCCAACGACATGATGTTGGCATCGACGCCAAAGACGTTCATCGCAATGAAAGCCATCAACACTGCCAGAGGCAATGAGATCGCGATAATCATGCTCGCGCGAAAATGCAAAAGGAACAAAATAACGATTGCGATCGTGACCAAAGTCTCCTGCATCAACGCTTCGCTAAGCGTATGCACCGTTTCATCTATCAAAAACGTGCGATCGTAAATGCCGCGAATCTTCACGCCGCCAAGTTCTGGTTCGAGCGAAGCGATCTTCGCTTTGACGTTCTCGATGACGGTTCGTGGATTTTCGCGGTAACGCATCACGACGACGCCACCGACAGCTTCGGAACCGTTTAAGTCGAGTGCACCTGTTCGGAACGCTGGGCCGGTTTGCACCGTCGCCAAATCGCGAACTCGAATGGGCACGCCACCGCTGGTTTGCACGACGGTGTCGCCAATTTGCTCAATGGTCTCTTCTTCCGACTTGCCAGATCCCAGAAAGCCCTTGCCCCGGACAAGGTATTCCATTCCGGATGTCTCGGCGGTCTTGGCTCCGACTTCCGTATTGGATGCCTTTACCGACATCAACAGCTTATTCAGGGTGATGTTGTGGTAGCGAAGTTTGTCCGGGTCAACTTCAATTTGATACTGGCGAACGTAGCCGCCAATCGAAGCGACTTCGGCAACTCCATCGACTGACTCAAGTGCGAGCTTGACCACGTAGTCTTGCAGAGATCGCAAACTTGCCAGATCGGAATCCGCAGCTGGTTCAAGCACGTAATAGAAAATCTGTCCTAGCCCCGTCGCATCCGGGCCAAGCACTGGCGTGACGCCCTTGGGGATCTTACCTGTCGGCAAAGAAAGCAATTGTTCTGCAACTCGCGAACGCGCCCAATAAAAGTCGGTACTGTCGTCGAAGGTCACTTGGACAAAGCTAAACCCAAACATGCTTTTGCCACGCACGCTGATCGCGCCGGGAACGGCTTGAAGGGCAACCGACAACGGATAGGTCAGTTGGTCTTCCACGTCTTTGGGAGACTGGCCGGGCCAATCCGCCAACACGATGACTTGATTGTCGCCTACGTTCGGAATCGCATCGAGCGGAACCGAGTTTGCTGAGAACCAACCTATCGCGACGACCAACATCGCCACCAAGATGACGATCAGGCGTTCCTGAATGCAAAAGTTTACGATGGAACGAATCATTGCTTGGTCTGATGGATGGATGGCAGAATAATGGATGGGAGAATAATGAAACTCTATATTTAAGGTTTGGAAATCGTCTCAAACGAAATCTCATGTTTGTTGAGATTGACCCATTGGATCGTTTCAAGTTTTGTGTGTTGGATAAATCGCCTTAGCTCAGCTCGATAGGCGTCGACGTCTTTGGACATCGCAGTAATTTTGTAGGCGGATGAATCAGAAAGCATGTGAGCTTTTTGACTGCCGATGACTCGTTCGCTTGAAACAATTGGGATCGGTTGAACCACCGAATGGATGCCACCAAGATGAAATTCCGTGGCTTGGTAGTAAAGCTCGAGATTCAGGAAGCCACCGAATGACTTCAACAACCGCATTATTAAATCTTTGAAACGGGTTGCCGCAGTATCAGTTTCCAGGAAACGATCGGTTTGAAAAGACATCCGTTTTCGTTCCAAGATGTCGAGCGAAGTGGAAACATATTCGCCAGTCACTTTTGGTGAGGAAAAGTTGATCAGTTTTCCATGTTTCAGATTGGTCAAAAAAAGGTATTGCTGTAATTGCAAACGATGCTGCACCACCGTTCGTTCGATAGCCTTAAGTTCAAATATTGCTTTCCCATTAATTACCAAGTCCGCTTTGTACGTTTTTTGAAAGCCATCGAAAACAACTTTGATCGGCACTTCGCATTCAACATTGTCAAACTCGCAAGCAAGCCTTTCTTTCAATTCATTGCGATAAATCGTCTCAGAAAACAATCTACCCATGTCGTTCTGAATGTCGAACGCGGCTCCCATGACGATAAAGTCGATTGATTGAAACTCTCGCTGATCAATTCTGTCAAACGTCAAATCAGACTCGATTATTCTTCCATCCATTATTCTTCCTCCTTTGGCAGATCCATCTGCGGAATTTCCATTTGAGGCAGCTGCATCTGGGGAAGCTGCATCTGCGGCAGTTCGCCGTCGTTGCCTGTTGGGCTATTTGGTGTTGGACCCTGGCTGCTGAGCGTTTTGTTTTTCCCTGACAAGTAATCATCGAGGATCTTAAAATACTTGTCCGGCTCGTTGACCCAGCCGTCACGACAACCTTCGCAACAGATGAAAACAGTTCGGCCTTTAATTTCGAGTTTGATCGGCGTGCCCATCCCCATTGAGCCAAGCCGCACTTCGGTAACGGGACAAATCACTTGTGCTTCAGCCAATGCGCGATCCGCTTCGCTCAGCGGTTCCATCGCTTTGCGAATTTCTTCCTTCTCGGCTTCGGTTAACTGGGCTTCGTCATCCACGACGGCCTTGTCGGGATCAATCAACGAAGGATTGCCTTGTAATTGCATTTGGGCATCGAGCAGGAATGTTGATTTGGACACGACGTTTTCGCCAGCGTCGATTCCTTCAAACACGGCAACCATGCCATTAACCGAAGGGCCGGTTTTGATTTTTCGGATCTGAAACTCGCCGGGTTTGGTTTCAACGTATACCAGAGAAGTCTTACCGATCGACAGTAAGCTGTTGCGAGGGATGACAACCGTTTCTTGTGGCATGCCGGCGCTTGTTGCCAGCGGGATTGTTAAATTGGCTTGGGCAAACTCACCCGGCTTCAAATATCCTTTTTCGTTGTTGATCGCGACTCGTACGCCGACGGTTCGCATTTTGGGGTCGACTGTCGGTTCAATGAACTCGACTGTGCCTTCAAATGATTCACTGCCAAGCGATTGTGTTGTTGCGGTCACTGTTTGACCTAAGCGTATCGCTTTCGCGTCTTCAGGAAACAATTCAATGACGAGCCATACTTTGCTGAGATCGGCCAAACGGTAGATTGGCGCGCCAGCTTTGATGTACTGGCCGGGCGTCGCCATTTTCTCGATGACGGTTCCACTAATCGGAGCATATAAATCCAAAGTACGCTGGGCAACTCGTCCGGACTTCAGGTTCTTGATTTGTGGTTCGGCCATGCCAAGTTCAACCAGACGTTGCCGTGAGCTTTTCAACAACCGTTCGTTAGAACTTCTCACGCGAGCATTGAAGCTACTGGATTCTTCGTTGAACTCCAACGTCTTGACGTATTCGACTTGTGCCGAGTAAAGGTCAGGTGAGTAAAGCCGGCCCAGCGATTCGCCTTTCTTGACTTCAATGCCGGTGTAGTCAGCCGTCAGCTCTTCAATTCGTCCATCGATATAGGCAGAAAGCGTCTTTTGCTGTGTCTCGTCGTATTTGATTTCGCCGACGCTGCTGACTTCGCGAGACAATGTTTGCAACGTTGCTACCGTTGTCTTGATGCCCGCGACGCGTCGTGATCGCGGGTCGATTTGAATAGAGCTTGATGGGCCGGACGAAGAGCCCTTGGCAGCCGGCACCAACTCCATCGCGCAGACCGGGCAGCGTCCAGACTTGTTGGTTGGAGGAACACACATCATCGGACAAATATAGGAGACGTTTGTTTCCTCCGAAGTTGTGCCAATTGCACCCGACTCGTTTCCAGCCGACGCGGATTGAATCCAGTCATTGCGTTGCGCCAAACCAAGCATCGCGATTCCAACCGCGAACGCACACACAATCAACGCGGGAATTAGAAACAGTTTGAGAATCTCCAACGACATTCCCATAGCAGTTCGCTGGGCACGATTCGTTGAGTCTGCCAAAAAGGGAGCAGTAGCGTCGACGATTTGAACTGATTCTGATTCGGTTTCTGACAAAGAATCGCGCATCGCCAATTCCGTCGTTTCCGTCAACGCTTCGTTGACGGACTCAATGGATTTTTCGCCGGTTGACACAACGACCGTTGTCGCTGGGTCGACAGGTTCTTCTTTGTGCACAACGAGCGCCGCAACCACGGGTGGTGGCGAATTCTTGTTGTCTGAATTGTTGTTCTCTGCCATCGGTCAATCTCGCGCATGATTCTCGAAACGAATCAGATTGATTCGTAAAGGATTGGCGTGAATGCAGCGGCAACATTGGTCGTTAGCCTCAGGCGTTGGGCAACTTAACGAATGTCAAATTGGGAACGCACCGGTGACGGGAACGAGAAATGAGCGCGCATCTACGTTGTCGATTTCTTGATCAACACGTAAATCGCGAGAGCAGAACGCAAGTTTGTTGCGAAGAGCGTGCCGCATGTTCAGCGGCAGAATTTGAGTAGTCGACTTGCTTGACTTCGCTTTCGCGGGGATATCCCACGAATGGAGCTGCACAAACCGAAGATAGAGTGACGACTTCTGTTGTTTCATTGGTTGGAATCGCGGGCAACGAAGAATTGGAATCGCTATCCTCGCTGCATCCGCAATGATCACCACACCCGCAAACAACGGCTTCCGGATTGCAGCAACATTTCGATAACACTGCAGGTTTGGACGAACAACAACCAGTTTGTGCTTGTTCTTCGGCTACGCTGTTGCAGCAAGAAGATTCGTCAACTGACGCGTCCGCATTAACAGAGACGTTTGCATCGCAAGTGCAACTCGAACCCGAAGTGAAAACCAATGGCTGCAAACCGATCACGGCTGTCGCGAACACCATCAGTGTTGCGACCATCGTACGTCGAATTGTCAATTTGCTTTTCATGGTCTTGCTTCCAGCCCAGATGATTGGGGGAAGGAACGATCAGGTCAAGGCGAATAGCCCCGCTTTCTAGTATACGTCAAGATAGTGTTGACTGGTTCGCCTATTGTTTTCCCGACATTGTGATCGAAAAAATCAAATTAACCCTACTTAGTCCGAAACATGGTACGGAGATGTTTTTCCCCAAAAAACGACTTGATTTTGACTCCAATGCCAGTCCGTTTTCGGGTGCCAAATCCGGATTTGAGCAAGGAAAAAGCGTGAATTCGTACTCCGTTGTTCAGTACAGCGTTAGTAAACTTCACTCCAAAAGTCCGTACTTAAGAACGGATTCTATTTTGCGAATTTCATTTTTCGTCGTCAGGACACTGGCAAACCAAAACGTAACTTTGTCTATCAACGGTAACTCGTTTAGTAAACCTCTAACGATTCGATTAAAATGCAGTCCTTCCGAGATTCAGAAACTGCGATTCTCTTTCCGGTAGTTTCCCATACCGTCCCAGCTCCGACGAATGCCCCGAAGTTTCGCGCGACTTGGTTAGACAATGACGAACTTCGGTCACGTGTGCGTGCATGGGATTTTCTCGCGCGACATTCCCTTTGGCAAAACCCTTCCTTTGAATCCTATTATCTCCTGCCGGCTCTCAAGCATCTGGCAAAAGAATCCGTTCGCGTTCTGGTCGTGGAAGACATTCGAGCAGAGAAACATCGTAGCCTCATCGGGCTGATTCCAATCGAAAGAAAATCTATCTACCGCTTGCCATTCAAGGCGGCCGAACTTTGGAAACACGAACAGTGCTTTGACTGTACTCCATTGCTGCTCAAGGAACATGCGGCCGAAGCGTGGCGGCTGATCTGTGAAAAGTTGGTCGAGGATGGTTTTTCATTACTAAGCCTTGATACGGTTTCAGCGGAATCAATCGTTGATGCTGTTTTCGACGTCGTTGAACAGGAGCAGGGAATCGATCGCTTTCAACGAGACCACTATCAGCGGGCGGCTTTCATTCCCGCCACATCGGTCGATGATTATGTGCAAACGAATGTTTCAAAAAGCATTCGCAAGAACTCGAGGAGACTACTTCGTCGATTGGAAGATCAAGGAACGATTACTTGGGAAACCTCAAATGACTCCAGCGATTTTGAACAATTGGCTGAAGACTTTTTGAGAATCGAGGCGTCGGGATGGAAAGGAAAAGAGGGAACTGCCCTCGCATCTGCGGAATCAACCAAAGCATTTTACAAAGAGTTGATCAGTGAGAGTGCCAAGCTCGGAAAGGCAAGATTCCTCGTTCTTAAACTCGATGGACGACCCCTCGCCATGCTCTCGGACATCCAATCAGGCCAGTTCATCTACTCCTACAAAACGGCGTATGACGATGAGTTTGCTCAGTTTTCACCAGGCCAACAAGTCGAGGTCAAGAATCTCGAGTTTCTGCATCGAGATGGGATTCAGTTAGGTGACTCTTGTACTGCTGCAGAAAATTCGACCATCAATCGAATCTGGGGCCAAAAACTTGCGTTTCAAAATTTGATTCTCAGTCTTACTCCCGGCCTCGCAAGAACTGCCGTCAAAGCGTTACCGATGATCCAGTCGGCAGTTCATCGAATACGCAACAACTAACCAGCACGCCAATTCAATTCAAAAAAGCATCGTTTTATGATTCAAAAAATCACACAAAACGAGATCGCCACATTTGGCGACGATATGGGTTCGGTTGAGCCAGAGACAATCCAAGCAAAGACAGGAAATGACATGAACCCGACACTCTCTATCGCAGCCGCTCAAAAGCGAAGCCTGAAGCAATCTGTTAAGGAATTAGCCGGTCAAGCGGTTGCCTCCCTCGCGACACAACGGACGAAAGAACTGTTCGATTCTCCAGTCAGCCAACCAGCAGGAATTCAAGACAAGTTGATCATGGCTCATTTAAGACGACGAGCCATGCTTGAGAATCAAGCGGATTTCTTCGAGCGACTGCACATTGATTTTTGGCAAGGTGATGGCGGTGCCGAGTTTTCAAAAAACTGCGACCACCGATTTGTAGATTTGTTTCTCTCAAAGCAACAAGTGGATTTCGACCAATTGCGTTCGGTTTGGGAAACGCAACACCCGAAACAGATCGTTGAATTCGGTTGCAATTCGGGACTGTTGCTGCAGTACATGACTTCTGAACTTGAAGGCGTCGAGTCTTCGATTGGTATCGAGATCAATGCTGAGCAAGTTCGGCAGAATCAAGAATCATCGCAGTTCGAGTCACGCATCAACTTTGTCACTGCGGACGGCGGCGAGTGGCTATTCAACAATGGACATCCCAACACGCTCTTCGTTTCCAACGGCGGAGTCCTGGAGTATTTCCGTCGCGAACGCTTGAATGAAATGCTGTCTCACATCTCCAGCAAACTTGGACCCGCGACCTTCTTTGCCGTTGAACCGGTCGCCAACGATCACGATTGGAGCAAGACAACCGAATCCATTCCGTTTGGCGAAGAGCTTTCGTTCTCACATAACTATATTGACCTGTTTGAATCCAATGGGTTTCAGATCGTTCATCAACGAGCCGTTAAATATGATTCCTGGAAGATGATGGCTACGATTGCGGTGAGTCGATAATTCAGTAACGTATTGGCAACTCGGTTGAGGGAGACCCGTCACGGGATCCTGATTGTCACGTACATGAGTGAAGCCAAATGAAATCAATTACATGCACTGCGTTCCTGTTTACATTGATCTTGGGGGGATGCAACCAACACAACACTGATCCTGCCGTATCGGAACAGCAGAGTGACAGCCAACCCGCTGAAACAGAGTCCACGGCTCAAATTGTAAATCAGCTCGTAGAAGTTTCATGCGGCCAATGCCAACTAGGCATGGATGGTGACGGTTGCGACTTGGCCGTACGTATCGGCGGGAAGTCTTATTTCGTCGTCGGCAGTTCAATCGACGATCATGGTGACGCCCATGGTGATGATGGCTTGTGCAACTGCATCCGGAAGGCCAAAGTCACCGGCGAGATCAAGGATGGTCGCTTTGTGGCGACTTCGATAATAGCGATGCCGAATGCCAAAACTTCGGATTAGTTTCAGGCGACAAGAGGACTACTTGATGCGGAGACTATTGCTCCTCTGACGAGTTCTTTTCTGTTTCCAATTTTGATTCGGTTTCATCAGGTTCAATAGAGTCAGTCTCGAATTCTGGCTGAGTCGCCGAACGGTTGATGACGTTGGATTGGATCGGATCGAACTGACCAACGCTACGAGCCAGCGAAGCGAGCAGCTGTTGGTATTGCGATTGCAGGTTCGCTTCCGTGATTCGATAGCGAAGAACGCTTCGCCAGTTGGCGATCAGCTGGACGTACGTGATCGAACCAATGGCATATTCGTCAATGGATAATTCGAGCGTTCGTTCTGCTTTGGGGATGATGTCTTCCTGAATCAGGGCCAACGTATCTCGCGTGCTGTCGAGCTTGGCGACGATGTCAAAGACTTCTTCGCTGGCTTGATCTTGCAGGCTGGCGAGGCGGCTTTCCGATGCAAGTCGATTTGATTGAGCCTCGCAGATGCCAGCCCGAATTCGAGACTTGTAAACCGGCAAGTTAAATCCGACTCCAAGCATCAACGCGTCATCGCCGTTTGCAACCGGGCTGATCCCGTCCGTTGAAGTCGCAATCCAATTCAGCCCCACCGTGAAATCAGGTTTTTCTTCCAGCTGAGCCAAATGAATCTTCTTGCGGTCGCGTCGAATGT
>CAYGUE010000149.1:0-17367 GCA_964352885.1 uncultured Pirellulaceae bacterium | reverse complement strand
GTGCTTGCGAGAAGAACTGCGGCGAGACGCCACAGCCACAATCTAATCGCTACCAGAACTTGCCCCACGTGCAGGGCGGTTCTTGCGGCAACTTCGAAGACGATTCAGACATCCGCGAATCAAGAATCCGGATCTCCTGAGTCACGGACTGCATCAACTTTTTGTAGGACGGGTCATTCTGCAACTCAGGCTTGGCTCGCAAATTCATCTCGAAAATTTGCTTGACCGCGCCCATTCTTCGCGACGCCAAACTGACAACACGGTCCAATTCACGCTGCGATTCCTCTTCGTCCTGAGCCACAGTTGACCAGAGATTTTTTCGAGCAAGAAGAATTACCATACAGGCCGCCGCACGAATTTCGTGGGGTCGCGAATCGCCCTCCAATCGCAGCGTCCCCTCAATCAGTCGACACACCTGTCGCATCGAATCGGACTCTTCAACCCAACGCATCGCGTCCGGGTCATCCCAGGGTTTCTTCGATTTCATGACCAAAACTTACCCCATGCAGGAGGCTTTTGCGGCGTCTTTCGATTCGACATACCGATTCGACGACGCAACATCTCAACTTCATGGACCAGCTGATCGTGCTGCTTCGCCTGTTCCTGGTGTTGCGAAAGGGAGATCGGACCTTCCTTTTTCGCGGCAGTTCGTTTGGCGACAATATCGCCTTGGCGAACAATCGTCCTGAGGATCATGTCTCGCTGCGCCGGCCAAATACCGTCGTGTCCTAACATAATCCCCAACGCGACCATCAGACGCGTTTCACCTTCGCTCAGCGAATTGTCGGCCTTGTCGACCGCGTGCTCCATCATCAACGGCAGATGTGTCTCCTCAAGAAGCTCTTCGAACCAGCGTTTGGCTTTCGGATGCTTCCAGGGAGACCAGTCAATCGTCGCAGAGTCCTGCGAATCGTCGGGCTGAGTCATTTGACGCTCCTAAACGGTGCAGATTTCGACACCCTGCTTCAATGAGCCAAGCTTATCTTCACGCTTTGGAATGAACTCCTGAGCAACATAACCTTTAAAGCCCGTTTCCTGAATCGCTTTCATGATCGCCGGATAGTACAACTCTTGCGTATCATCGATTTCGTTTCGTCCAGGTACTCCACCGGTGTGATAGTGACTGATGTAAGTTTGGTACTTTTTGATCGTCGCGATCACATCGCCTTCCATGATCTGCATGTGATAGATGTCATAAAGCAACTTGAATCGCTCGGATCCAATCATGTCACAAAGATCGACTCCCCATTGGGTGTGATCGCACATGTAGTCTGCATGATTGACCTTACTGTTGAGCAACTCCATCGTGACCGTGACACCATGCTTTTCAGCAACCGGCATCAACTTTTTCAATCCCTCAGCACAGTTCTTCATGCCAAGTTCGTCATCCATGCCATCCCGGTTTCCGGAGAAGCAAATAACGTTGTCGAGTCCAAGATCCTTGGTTGCAACGATCTGTTTTTCGTACGCTTCGAGTAGTGCCTTATGATGCTCGATGCGATTCCAAGCTTTTGTGATTCCGCCGACATTAACTCCTGCAGCGGTTTTCACCGACACGTTGCTGACCAACGCACAAGTTAGGCCATGCTTTTGCACGACTTTGATGTCGTCAGGCTGGAGCAACTCGATCGACTGCAACCCAAACTCTTTTCCAGCTGTACATAAGTCTTCGAGAGAAACACCTCCATAGCACCATTTGCAAACCGAATGGTTAATCACAACTCCGCCGGCAGCTTCATTCTGAGCCTGCAATCGCTCTCCCAACGTCACCGCCAGCGCCGCAATCGCGGAAGCGCTTCCCGTGCGAATCATGAACTGACGACGATCAGAGTTAGTTTGCTTGGACATCAACGACTCGCTATGGTAATTAGTAATGAATTGCGGTGCTTGCATTTTAGCCAATGCCGCGACTCTTTGCACGCATGTTCAAATTAAGGTGTTTACCATGGGTTTTGGAGTCATGGAGTTGTTGATTCTTCTAGCTATTCCTGTCGTTCTTGTCGTCGTGGGTGCAATTTTCTTTGTTGCGATGCGCTCGGGAAAAAAGTAATTTGGGTCGGTTCGGCATATTTCTTAGATAACAAAATTGGGGACGGAATGGCTTTTTCTGGTTTGCTGCTGATGGTGGGCGTGCCACTGCTTCTTTTGATCGTTGGCGTCATTGCGTTTTTGATCGTACGCGGATCCGGAAAAAACGGACGCTAGCATTCGCCAACACGATCGCTTTCGCCTTAGCATGAATTCGAAACCCTGGTAGACTCCGAGGTCCGGAATATCAGGAGGAGCAATCATGTTACTGGCCATTCTCTACCGTAACGATCAGGTTTTAGCTGCGGCTTATGCTTGCGATCAACACGCCTTCGGCAACTTGTATTGGACCGACATCCACTGCGTGGAGATTCCAACCGGTGCATTCGATTTGGACATCGACGGACTCTACGAGACGGCTTATGTCTCCGTTGCTAATTTGCAATTGAAGGAACGATTGCTCAATGCCTCACGAGATGAGGGAGTCGACCTTGAACAGTTGACTCGGGATTTGGAAGGCTCCGTAAAGCCGTCTTATCTGCCGAAACGTGCTGCCTAGAGGAGTGGCATAATCTAGCTCAGCAACTTCGCTGCATCGACCGCAAAGTAAGTCAAAATTCCATCGCAGCCTGCGCGCTTGAATCCAACAAGGCTTTCCATCATCACGGCCTCGCGATCCAGCCAACCGTTCTGGGCCGCAGCATTGAGCATCGCGTATTCGCCGCTAACTTGATAGGCAAACGTTGGAACAGCGAACTCATCCTTCACGCGGCGCACGATATCGAGGTACGGCATGCCGGGTTTCACCATCACCATGTCGGCTCCTTCCCGCAAGTCGAGAGCCACTTCGCGAATGGCGACGTCTGAATTCGCGGGATTCATCTGATAGGTTTTCTTGCCGCCACCACACACATTGCCGGCAGTAAGATTGGATTTCGAACCGATCGCATCGCGAAACGGCCCGTAAAACGCGGAAGCATACTTCGCTGCGTAAGACATGATCATCACATTGTCGAAACCTTCCTGATCGAGTGCCATTCGGATCTCCCCGATGCGGCCGTCCATCATGTCCGAAGGAGCAATAATATCGCAACCAGCTTTCGCTTGGACAACTGCCTGGTCACAAAGTGCCTGAACTGATTCATCGTTAACGACGAAACCGTCTCGGACTAGACCGTCTTGTCCATGGGAGGTGTAGGGATCGAGCGCCACATCGCAAATGATCCCGATCGATGGTACCGAGGACTTGACCGCTGCCACGGCGCGGCAAACGAGGTTGTCGGGATTCCAGGCTTCTTCTGCACCATCTGTCTTCAGTGTCGGATCTGTCTCGGGAAAAATCGCGATCGCCGGAATCCCAAAATCTGCGGCTTGTTTGACTCGCTCAACCAGTCGATCGATCGAGTGACGCTGTACTCCCGGCATCGACGCGACATCCACCGACTGAGCGGAACCTTCAGTGACGAAAACCGGCCAAATCAGATCATCGACCCCCAGTCGGTTTTCAGCAACGAGTCGCCGCGACCAATCGAACTGACGGATGCGGCGCATGCGAGTGGTAGGGTATCGTTCGAGTGACATGTGAACGTCTGCGTGCAATTGAGAATTGAAAGCCGCATTGTAACTGAGAGGCGGCGCAAACCGTAGATGTTACGTCGCCGCAGATCGTTTAACGAAAACACCTCCAACTACCCCGTAAACAATCCGTCGCCTTTCACATCGTCAAACTCAACTCGCATGCCTCGAATCTGGAATAGCCGAGACCAACTATCGTCCAGGCACTTTTCTGCCTGTTCGATGTGAATAGCGGTCCAACGACCTGAAGAATCGACGTTCGCCAAACCAAGCCTTGCGAGTTTTCCAAGTGAATCGAAAATTTCGAAATCGATATCGACTTTGGTTAAGTCTGAGAGATAGGCTTCGACTTCCTTGTCCATTTCATCACCGGTCAACCCACTGAACACTTCTCCAGCTAATTCGACTTTTTTCTGAAACTGCCATAGGATCGAATAGCCCAAAGTCGTCTCCAGCAATTCCTGTTCCTCAGCTTCGTTGAGAATCCGATAGAGAACGCCAGAGTTGTTGCCAAGATTCTTCAAATAAAGGCTTTTCGTCAGCCCAAACTGATACTTTTGCTTCGTTCGGAAATAGCTCAACACCGATTTGAATCCATAGCCAACGATCGCGCCGAACAAAATCAGAATCGCTAAAATGTTGTCGTACGTTGCTGCCACCAACACCGCCATCAGGACGAAGAACAACCTCGAAGCCTTATAAAGGGCCATCGCCGTGGGCACAAGAATCTTCCCTCGGTCCAACATCGAGAGTCGGACTTTACTTCCCGGCAACAGCATCTCCAGATCCGTCTCCGGAATGTTTTTGAAGGTTTTCAGATAGACGTGATCTGCATCCATCGCGTTTTCATCATTGCCGGCTAGCAGCTTTGATATCCGATTCTTCAATTCCTTGCGGCGATTCCGTTTTGCGGACGTCTCGTCAGCCTCCTCCGCTTTCTCCACGACCGCTTCGGGCTTCAGTCGAAACGCCATGATCAGACGTTCGAATTCAGGAAGCTCTATCGTCTCAACACGAAAGAAGTTCTGCCATCGTCGGCGTTGCACCTCAACGACATGGTAGCCACGGGCGAAAATTTCGAGCCGCTCATACAGATCGAAATTCACCTCCAGGCGAACTCCCCACTGCGAAGCCATTTCGACGGCACGTTCGAGATCCTGCCGGTCGAGCCGTTTGTAATGTGCACTGAATAACAATCCGGAAACGCGATCGAACAATTTCTCCACTAGCTGATTCCGCTTTTCGCCATCACGATTCCTCAGTTCGATCGCCTGCGAGTCCGGATCGAGCGGTCCGTAAATTTCCTCCAGCTGCAAAAGCTGTGTCAGGTGCTCCGCGTGGAAGATGCGTTGAAGACGCGAGCACATCGCTGAAAAATGGACACCGTCCTCGCTTTGAATCCGATACCGTTCGATCAGATCCAGCACCAAGTCGCTGTGCCGCAGTGGAATAAACGTTGCCCTCGAATCGAGGGATCGCGCAATCGGATCCTCTTCAATCGATGCAACAAGCTGTTCATGTTCATGATCACTCATGCCTCGATGATCGTCTAATTCCTGTTTCATCGAAATGCGATTCGGCCCATTTTCGAGAATCTTGGCCAGAATGCAGCAACTTCATAAACCAAAAAAAGCGAGCGACCTGAGGGCCCTCGCTTTTCTTTATCTAGTTAACTGCAATCTAGTTAACTGCAATCTTGTTAACTGCGAAAACTACGCAGTTGCTAGTTCATCGTTCTTGCTATCAACGACGCGACCCATGTAGGAACCACAAGTCGGACACATGACGTGCGTTGGGATCCGAGCGCTGCATTTTGGGCAAACGGTAAGATTTCGCGGCTTCACCTGATGGTGAGAGCGGCGTTTTCCGGAACGTGAATTAGAATGTTTGCGCTTTGGAACAGCCATTTTTCAAGCGTTTGTTGAATGTTGAGTCGTAGTGGAGCGGGGATGTTAGCCAATATTCGACGTTTTTTCAATGGCTCAGCCGAAAAATCAGCCGAGATCCACCAGTTTTCAAGGTTTTTCAACGTTCCAGGTTCCTGAGGCAACGTTTGACCCGGGTTTGAGTCGAGAAAAACCGTGAACGGTCGTCGATAGTCAAACTTCGATCGCTCACCAATTTCTGCGCCGGGGGTTGACAGCATCCCGGTCCAGCAATTAATCGTGTCGTCCCTGACAGAAGACTTTTGACTCGTCGCAGTATATAGACAGCGGCTACTTTTGCTTTAAACCACGGCAACCTGTTTGCCTCAATGGATAGACGCCGGCTCACGGAGAAACGATGTCGAAGATACTCATAATTGCCGAAAAACCAAGCGTAGCGACTGACCTTGCTCGCGTTCTGGGAAAGCTGCCCGAATTCGGCAAGTTCGAGAAAAAGAAGGACTACTTCGAGAACGACAACGCGTACATCTCGTCTGCTATCGGTCACCTTGTCGAGCTCAAGATGCCGCTGACGCCCGAAGGTAAAAAGCTGCCTTGGGGTATGAAGCATCTGCCAGTTCTTCCGAGTCACTTCGAACTGCAACCGATTGAACGGAGTGAAGCTCGCTACAAACTGCTTTTGCGTCTGCTGAAAAAGAAGGATGTTTCGACGGTCGTGAACGCTTGCGATGCCGGGCGTGAGGGAGAATTGATTTTCCAATACGTGTTGAAACTGGCCGATCTGGACAAAGATTTCGAGATCAAACGGATGTGGATGCAGTCGATGACTGACGGTTCCATCAAAGACGCTTGGGCGAATCTTCGCAGCGAAGAAGAAATGTCCAACCTTGCTGACGCCGCCATGTGCCGCTCGGAAAGTGACTGGTTAATTGGGCTCAACGGCACCCGTGCTCTGACCGCATTCAATTCGCGAAACGGTGGCTTCAATGTCACAACCGCCGGCCGCGTACAAACGCCAACCCTATCGATCATCTCTGAGCGAGAATTGGAAATTCGCAGTTTCGTCCCGCGAACTTATTGGGAAGTGCATGCGGACTTCGACGTGAAGGCAGGGCAATATCACGGCCGCTGGTTCCGAGAAGAATTCAACAAAGACGAAGACGACGAGCACAAGAAAGCGGAAAGACTTTGGGAACTCGCCGATGCTGAGTCGATTAAGGCTCGCTGTCTAGGTAAAGAAGGCGTTGTTGAAGAATCCAAAAAGCCGTCGAAGTCAGCTCCTCCATTACTTTACGATTTGACATCGCTGCAGCGTGAAGGCAACTCGAAACATGGGTTTCCAGCGCGGCGAACGCTCCAATTGGCCCAAGCTTGCTACGACCGATACAAGATTCTGACGTACCCGCGTACTGATTCGAAGTATCTCCCCGAAGACTACATCGATACGGTGAAAGAGACGATCGCACAGCTTGGCAGCGGCAAAGCCAACGCGCCCATCGACGCCAACATTCAAGCCTGTGCGAAGTGGATTCTTAAGAACGATCGAGTCGGCCCGACCAAGCGAATTTTCAATTCTGCGAAAGTCTCCGATCACTTTGCGATCATTCCAACCGGCAAGCTTCCGCCCGCGAACCTCGATGAGGGAGCTGCCAAAATTTACAACTTGGTCATGCGTCGATTCCTAGCGATTTTCTACCCGCATGCCGAGTTCGAAATAACCAAGCGAATCACGCGAATCGGCGAAGACGCGTTTAAGACGGACGGTAAAGTTCTGATTGTCCCCGGATACCTCGCAGTCTATGGTCGCAAGCCAGGAATCGCCGCCGAGGCCGACGAGTTGGTCGCCGCGGAGGATGGCGAGACAGCCCAAACCGTGAATGTTGAAGTCAGAGAAAAGGAAACACGTCCACCACCTCGATACACCGATGCGACATTGCTTTCTGCGATGGAATCCGCTGGGAAACGCGTTGAGGATGACGAGCTTCGTGACGCGATGGGCGAGCGAGGCCTTGGAACTCCGGCGACTCGTGCCGCGATTATCGAGAACTTGATTCGCCAGAAGTATCTCTTCCGCAACGAGATTCGTAAAAGCGAATTAGTGGCCAGCAATAAAGCACTTGCGTTGTTCGAACTCATCAAGCAAATGGACATTGAAGTTCTTGCTTCACCAGAGATGACGGGCGAATGGGAATTCAAACTTAAGGAGATGGAGCAGGGCAAGCTGGATCGCGAAACGTTCATGAACGAGATCCGGGAAATCACTAACACGATCGTTGAACAAACAAAGTCGTTCACCGAAGAAATTGTGAACCGACAATTTCCGGACCTTGAAGCGAAATGCCCTGAATGCGGCAAGATGGAACACCATCAAACAGACGGTCTGTTTAGCTGCAAGGATCCTGAATGCATCTTTAAGATCAAGAAACATATCGCCAGCCATGAACTGACCGAGGCAGAGGCAAAGACGCTTCTGAACGAGGGAAAAGTTGGACCGATCGAAACATTCAAGAACCGCTTCGGTCAGCCGTTTACGGCGCAGTTGGTCCTCGAGAAACCGAAGAAAGTCTGGAAGCTCAATTTCGTTTTCGAAGGCGACGAAGAGCGCGAAAGCGAAGTCGAAAACCTGACCGACGAGCAGATCATTTGCGAGTGTCCGATTCTCGATGACTCGACCGAAATGGTCAAAGTTTACGAAAACGCGCGTGCGTTTTTGGCTCCAGACATGGCCAAGAAAAAGAACGAACGCGGCGTTCGAATCAGCAAAACAATCCTGAAAAAAGAGATCCCGACTGATCAGGGAATGAAGCTCTTCATCGAAGGCAAAACGGACTTAATGCCGGGCTTTTTATCCAAAAAAGGCCGCAAATTCGCAACCCACCTGACTCTCAACCGCGAGTCCGGCAAACTCGGATTCGAGTTCGCACCGCCGAAAAAGAAGAAGGCCAAAAAGGTCGCTGACGGGGAAGGTGGTGAAACTCCCGTGAATAAGAAAGCCACTAAAAAGAAGGCCAAAGCGACCAAGAAGAAGGCCGCCAAGAAGAAGACAATGAAGAAGAAGAAGACAACGAAAAAGAAAACGACAACCAAAAAGCCAACGAAGTCCGCCGAGGAAGAATCCTGATTCATGAAAAGGTCAGACGAACCCATTGTAGTTGAGCTGCCTGTTTCAGCCGACGTTGCCACAATTTGGGCAGCGTTGACCGACTCGGTTCTGATGCGCAAATGGTTCTTTGACAACATGTCTGACTTCAAAGCAGAGCCCGGCTTTGAGACGCGATTCGACGTGAGCAGCGAGGAAAGAGTCTTCCCTCATGTTTGGAAAGTGATCGAAGTCGTACCCTATGAAAAGCTGGTCGTGAATTGGACCTACGACGGATACGAAGGCAGCTCAAACGTTCACTTCGAAATCTTCGCTGGCGACGACTCCAACACGGTTCGACTTTCAACAGAAGTCCTCGAAGATTTCCAACAGGACATCCCGGAATTCAAGCGGGAAAGTGCCGTCGAAGGATGGGACTATCTGATCAACGGGGAACTGAAAGAGTTTCTAGAAAGCCAGTAAGTCAACTGGCATAAGTCTTCCAGTGGGAGTGTGTTGTCTTGGATCAACCACTACGGATCGATTCGGTCGGCATACTGGTTTCGCCACTGCAAGCAATCGCCGCAACCCGTTTCGAAATCGCGACAAACATTGGGGCGATGAAGGTGGTGCTTACACATTCTGGTTTCCATATCCAACCAGATGCAGGGGCCGTCAAACGATTCCAATGTGCCGTCGTAATCAGGCTTTTTGTACTGATTCATGTGTTCGACCAACGGTCGCTTAAGTTCATCAGGTAACTCATGCCACCACGATTCACCCGCATTTCCAGCAAGCAACTCAGCACGTCGACGAGAATCCGCTGGCAATTTCGCGAGCTCTGCGTCGGCGTCAATCTGTTGCTCCGTCAGCGGTTCCCGCGGCAATACAAACGCAGGATAGCCCATGTGGAAGCAACAAACACCACACCCTTCGCAGGAAACGACGGGTAAGCTCGAGCTAGAAGTTGAATTGTTTTGTGTCATTTCCCTCCATTGTAACCGGCAACTATCTTGGTAGATAGCGACGCTAAACGACTGGGCCGTTTGTCGTTTACAATGATGCTTCCGCATGACGAATCACGGGCAGATTGAGGCAAGAAAATGAAACTAAAAAATGAAAATCGCAGAACTTTCCTGCAACAGTCGGCCGCATTTTCGACGGTTGCAGCGGCCACTGGAGTCTTTGGATTGCCGGGACTGAATGCCACCCAACCAGCTCTTCCGGACGACGAAAAGCTTGGCGTAGCGCTCGTGGGGCTGGGCTCACTTTCAACCAATCAGATCGCTCCAGCGTTACAGAAAACGAAACGATGCAAGCTTGCCGCTATCGTTTCCGGGACTCCCGCCAAGCAGCAGAAGTGGTCCAAGCAATACGGCATCGCCCCCGAACACATTTACAACTACGAGACGTTTGACAAAATCGCTGACGACGATGCCGTCGACATCATCTACGTTGTTTTGCCAAACAGTATGCATTGTGAGTACACTGTTCGCGGGGCCGAAGCGGGCAAACATGTGTTCTGCGAGAAGCCAATGGCGATCTCTTCCGTTGAGTGCCGTCAAATGATTGATGTATGTAAAAAAGCCGAACGCTTGCTGGGCATCGGGTATCGCTGTCAGTTTGAGCCTCATCATCTCAAGTGTATGGAGCTGGCCAAGTCGAAACAGTTTGGCGAAATAAAGGAAATCATTGCTGGCTTTGGGTTCAAAATTGGCGATCCAAAACAGTGGCGACTGAACAAGAATCTAGCTGGTGGCGGCCCGCTGATGGACGTTGGGATTTATGCCCTGCAAGCATGCCGTTATTTGACGGGGCTTGAGCCGGACTTGATCACGGCAACCGAAACGAAAACCGATCCAGTCAAGTTTGCTCAGGTCGAAGAGACTCTTGCTTGGACGATGAAGATCGGAAATGTGACCTGTAGTTGCAACACGAGCTACGCATTCAACGGCGTGAACAACGTGCATGCATATTGCAACGACGGCAACTTCGGATTGGAGCCGGCCTACAATTACAGCGGTATCAAAGGGAAATCTTCCGAAGGTCCTATCGAATTCGAGCAGGTCGATCATTTCGCGGCCGAGCTTGATCACTTTGCTCAATGCATTGCTGACGGGACGGAACTTAGAGTTCCCGGCGAAGAGGGTCTGCAGGATTTACTCATCCTTGAGGCAATCTTCAAGGCCGCCGAATCCGGTCTTGCTGTCAAACCTGAGTCCATCTAATGCTGTTTACCCAAACTTCACAGTTTGATGCCATCTGCCTTTAAAATGTCTGGCATTTTCCTTTTTGGGCATCCGCCACGCCAAAAAAGATACTTAGGGGGCACATTCCTGCTGACGATGACTCGCTGGCCTGTCGGGTTGGACAATATTGCGAAATAAGCCTACCTTTCCGACTTAAGACGAGATTATTTCACCATTTGACGGGTAAAGGCCAAATGCCCTCGATTGGACCGTCTTGGCCCTCCCGATCAATCCTTTCATGGAGCGGGCGGGTCGCATTTGTCGAATTCAACGTGCAGGGCTGTGATGACTGTTGTAGAGAAAAAACTTTTCAGAGAGAAAACTTCCGTGAATATTGCTTTGTCTCCTTTGGACCGAGAAGTCCTCCGCCATATCAACTATACACTTGGTTGCCTCAACGAGAACATCGACTCGAACTACGTGTATCGCGCGTTGGCAATCGCCGTTCGTGATCGATTGGTCGAACATTGGTCACAGACCAAGGCGAAGATGGACGAGTCCAGTGACCGGCGCGTTTACTATCTTTCGTTGGAGTTTCTGATCGGCAGATCGCTTTGCAACGCAATTCAGAATCTTGATTTGGATGATCTCGCGCGAAAGGCGGCTCACCAGTACGGCATCGGTTTGGAAGAGCTCGCAGAAAGCGAACACGATGCAGGATTGGGCAATGGTGGACTCGGTCGCTTGGCGGCTTGCTTTCTGGATAGCTGCGCAAACCTTGAGTTACCCGTCGTCGGATACGGCATCCGCTACGAGTACGGCATGTTTCATCAGCACATTGAAAACGGTCGTCAAGTCGAAGATCCTGACCACTGGTTGCGGGATGGTAACCCGTGGGAAATTGAACGTCCTGAAGACGAACGTCGCATTCGTTTCTATGGCCAAACCTCTCAAGTTATTAAAGACAATGGCAAGACGGGTGTCGAATGGGTAAATTCGCATGACGTTCTGGCGATACCCTACGACATGCCGATCCCGGGTTACAAGAACGGCACAGTGAACACGCTTCGTTTGTGGAAAGCGACGGCGACTTCGCAATTCGATTTGGATGAGTTCAACGCAGGAAGTTACTCAGAAGCGGTCGCGGCGAAGAACGGCGCCGAGCAGATCACGATGGTACTGTATCCGAACGATTCAAGCGAAAACGGAAAAGAGCTGCGACTCAAACAACAGTACTTCCTCGTTTCAGCCAGCCTTCAAGACGTTCTCGCCAACTGGACTTGGAAGCATGGCAAGGACTTCTCGCAGTTTGGCGAAAAGAACTGCTTTCAACTCAACGACACGCATCCAGCATGCGCTGTACCCGAATTGATGCGATTGTTGATGGACGAGCACGATCATTCTTGGGACGAGGCGTGGGCGATCACGACGAAATGCATGGCCTACACGAACCACACGCTGTTGCCAGAAGCCCTCGAGCGTTGGTCGGTTCGACTGTACGGCAATCTGCTTCCACGGCTGCTCGAAATCATCTACGAAATCAATCGACGTTTCCTTGAAATGGTTGCGAAGAAGTTCCCGGGTGAAACGGATCTGCTGCACCGCGTCTCGCTAATCGAAGAAGGGCACGACCCGCACATTCGAATGGCCTACCTTTCAATCGTCGGAAGCTATTCCGTCAACGGTGTTGCCCAATTGCATACGGACTTGCTGAAGGCTGGTCTGTTTTCGGATTTCCAGCGAATTTGGCCTGACCGGCTTAACAACAAAACGAATGGCGTTACGCAGCGACGCTGGTTGGCTCATTGCAATCCGGGCTTGCGGAATCTCTTAAACGAATCAATCGGAGAGAAGTGGCAGAAAGATCTGCAGCACATCAAAGGTATCGAAAAATTCTGCGACGATGAATCTTTTCGAACTCGTTGGACAGAAGTCAAACAAGACAACAAAAAAGTTCTGTCCAAATACGTCGCCGACACAACAGGCGTCGAGTTCGAGCCATCGTTCATGTTCGACGTGCAAGTAAAGCGAATTCACGAATACAAGCGACAGTTGCTTAACGCGTTGCATTGCATTCATCTCTACGATCGAATCAAACGGGGCGAAACTGACGGCATGGCCCCGCGCTGCGTTTTGGTCGGCGGAAAGGCGGCACCCGGCTATCACATTGCGAAAACGATTGTCAAGCTGATCAACAACGTAGCGTCAGTCGTGAACTCCGATCCTGAAACTCGCGATCTATTGCGTATGGTTTTCTTTCCGAATTATCGTGTATCGGCGATGGAAGTCATCTGTCCGGGCACCGACCTCTCGGAACAAATTTCGACAGCGGGCAAAGAAGCCTCCGGTACCGGCAACATGAAATTCATGATGAACGGAGCGCTGACGATGGGTACGCTTGATGGCGCAAACATCGAGATCCGTGAGAAAGCTGGAGCAGAGAACTTCTTCCTGTTCGGCCTTGATGCCGCTGAAGTCGTTGAAACTCGCAAGGACTATCGTCCCAACGAGATCATCGCCGCCGACCAAGAGATTCGCCGCGTGATGGAGTTACTCGAAGGCGGGCACTTCAATCTGTCGGAACCAGGATTGTTCGACATCCTGACCACTGGACTTCGCAACGAACAAGACCAGTGGGTGACGATGGCGGACTTCCGCAGCTACATCGACATGCAACGCGAAGCCAGCAAAACATATCAGGATCAGGACCTTTGGAGCCGCATGAGCATCATCAATGTGGCAAACAGCGGCTGGTTCTCAAGCGACCGAACCATCTCGCAGTATGCTGACGAAATCTGGAAAGTCAAAAAACTATCGTCGACGTAGCTCGCCACGAAGCTGTTTGATCCATTACAATCTTGCTGTGTGTACTTTCTACCATGATCGCAGGATTTGTGATGAGCCACCGTTTTGTTGCCAGTTTGATCGTTTTCCTCGCAGTTTGCTTCGGACCGTTTTGCGAATCTACTTTCGCAGACTTACAGCTCGCTGGGATCTTCAGCGACAACATGGTGTTGCAACGAAACATGGATTTGAAGGTCTGGGGAACCGCCGATGTCGGCTCCGCAGTGAATGTCCAACTGAAAGGCCAGTCGCTTGATGCGATCGCCGACGCAGACGGCAAATGGATGGTCACCGGTCAACCAATTCAAGTCGGCGATCCATTCGAAGTCGTTGTCACGAGCGGCAGCGAAGAGGTGACTCTCAAAAACTGCGTCGCCGGCGAAGTCTGGATTTGCAGCGGCCAGTCCAACATGGAGTGGGTGCTTCGAAACACACAGAATGCCACTGAAGTCATTGCGAATGCCAATTATCCGATGATTCGGCACTTCAAGGTGCAAAACACAACGGCTCTCACAGAACGTGATTCGCTGACGGGTTCTGGCTGGCAGGTTTGTAATACAGAAACATCACCTGAATTTACGGCTGTCGGTTTCTACTTCGCTCAGAAACTTCAAAACGAAATCGACGTTCCCATTGGATTACTAAATACGTCTTGGGGAGGAACGATCGTCGAAGCTTGGACAAGCGCTGATTCGCTCAGCACCGTCCCAGAATTTGCTGATCGCGTGGACGCCATCCGTGGAAGTGCTGAAGACCAAGCCAAAGCCGCGAATCGCGCTGAAACCTTCCAAAAGTGGCAGACAAACGTTTTGGCTGCGATCGCTGACGAGTCAGAACAATGGCAAGCTGATACGATCGATGATTCGGCATGGAAAGAAGTCAACGTTCCTGGGTACTGGGAAAACCAAGGCTTCAAAGACGTCGATGGAGCTATCTGGTATCGAAAGAAAGTCAACATTCCCAAGGAGTGGGTTGGCAAAGATTTGATTCTGAATCTCGGAACTGTCGACGATGGAGACAAGACCTATGTGAACGGTACGTTTGTTGGCGAAACCAATGCATGGGATGCAAAACGTTCCTATCCCGTCGATGCCAAACTGATCACGAGTAACAAGTTCTATGTCGCTGTTCGCGTTACCGATGGAAATCTTGGTGGAGGAATCTATGGTGAACCTAGCGTTTCACTTAAGAGTGGCGAAGGCGATTCGATTCCAATGAATGGAAAATGGAAAGTCAAACCGACAACCAGGACCGAATCAGCGGGCCCAAAACCGGCCGTTGCTTTTGCTGGACCAAACCATCCGACGGTGCTCTACAACGCCATGGTAGAACCACTCATTCCGTTTGGCTTTCGTGGTGCGATTTGGTATCAAGGCGAATCCAATGCCGGGCGAGCCCATCAATATCGAACTCTGTTTCCATTGTTGATCAACGACTGGCGTTCAAAATGGAACCGTGAGTTTCCATTCTATTGGGTGCAATTAGCGAACTTTCAAAAGCCCGCTGCAACGCCATGGCCCAGTAACTGGGCTGAACTACGCGAAGCTCAAACGATGACGTTGTCGCTCCCAAACACAGGTCAAGCCGTAATCATTGACGTTGGTGAGGCTGATGACATCCACCCGCGTGACAAGAAAACAGTTGGTTATCGATTGGCCGCGATCGCTCTGACAAAAGACTACGGCGGGGGAAAAGAATTTTCGGGGCCGGTTTACAAATCAATGTCTGCATCTGGAAACGTCGTAACTGTTGAATTTAATCACAGCGACTCACTTCAAGCGATCGGTGGAGAATTGAAGCGTTTTGAACTTGCGGGTGAAGATCAAAAATTCCACTTCGCAAATGCCAAGATCGTAGACGGAAAAGTGGAGGTCACTTGCGATGCCGTACCGAGTCCGGTCGCAGTTCGCTATGCGTGGGCTAGCAATCCAGAAGGGTGCAACTTGTACAACGCGTCCGGATTCCCGGCGTCACCGTTCCGAAGTGATTCTTGGAAAGGGATCACCGAAGGCAACAAATAACTGAAAGTGGATCTGCCGGGGATCGTTCATTCGAACTGAATTAACGGGTGCCGTACCTTACGCTCGAGTAAGCATGCTCACGCAAACCTGAGGCATGGCACCCATAAAGCAGTGGACTTAATCCTCAGCGCGACTTCCGTCGCCGCACATCATGACAATCTTCGGCATGAACTGACCAACAACGTCGACCAGATCCTGCTGCGCTGCCATCACATCATGGATGTTCTTGTACGCGCCGGGAACTTCATCCAAACCTCCCGCC
The DNA here is from genome assembly GCA_964352885.1 of uncultured Pirellulaceae bacterium. GTDB lineage: Bacteria > Planctomycetota > Planctomycetia > Pirellulales > Pirellulaceae > Mariniblastus. Next base: position 1,483 of record CAYGUE010000149.1, on the reverse strand, counting down.
AAAAGTCGCACATTCTTTTGCATCAAATGGTCGCGCCATGACCCCCAGTTAAACTTCTTCTTCGCGGCTGTCCGAGACATCGCTCGACCTGCACCGTGCGATGCCGAGTTCAAACTTGCGGCGTTGCCTTTACCGCGAACGATGAATGCCGCATCCGCCATGTTCCCGGGAATCACACCGATGTCGCCTTCAGCGGCTGGCGTTGCGCCTTTTCGGTGAACGTATACATCCTGCCCATTGTGCTTTTCCAGCCACGCGAAGTTATGATGGTTTTCGATCGTTGCCAATGACTTAGCCCCAGCGAGCTTGGTCACGTTACGGTGGATCACATGGTGATTGGCTGAAGCAAACCGTCCCATCAGGTTCATCGCAGCCCAGTATTCCTGACCGGCCTCCGAATCCATGTCCAACCAGCAGAGATGCCGCAACCGTGGATCGTCTTTGATACGTGAAGGTGCGTTCTGGCGAGCAATATCTGTGTATCGCTTGCAAGTCATCGCTCCTGGACCACGGCTACCGCTATGCGATAGCAAACCAACGTAAATTCCAGCTTCGAGGCCAAAGTCGCCCTCAGCCAACGTCACAACGCCCCATTCGACGAAGTGGTTTCCGCTTCCGCTAGTGCCCAGTTGTCCGACTGCGCGGTCATGCATCTGACGCGTGATCGCCGTGATCGTCCAATCCTCGTCGAGAACTTCGTGCTCGTAAGGCCGATTCCATTTCTTACCGGTTCCGAAGAGCGTTCCTTTCTCGAGCGCGCTATCCAACTCACGACATTTCGAGGGATCGTTTCTCTCAAGCCTTGAAACGTCCAAGTCTGTGATCGTTAGCTTCATCCGGCAAGCAATATCCACACCGACACCGTAAGGAATCACTGCGTTTTCGCAAGCCAACACGCCACCGATTGGCAGGCCATAACCGGAGTGCGCATCGGGCATCAAGGCAGCACCGCGGGCCACTGGCAGCTTGCACGCGTTCTCGATCTGCTGAATCGAATGCGAATCGAAGTTATCGCCCCATTTGCTGTATTCGATGGAACCCAATGGCACATCGTTATCGCGAAACACGATCAGTGCTTTTGCGAAGTCACCCATATCCGGATCGGCCACGTAAACTTCTGGCGCCGCAACGACTTTCGGAATCAAGATCTTTGCGTTGTCGCGTGCCCGAGGGAGCTTTTGAATTGCGACAATTGCCTCAGGTACGCAGTCCTTTGGAACGCCGAGGTTTACAAGTTGCTTCTTGTTCATGAAAGGGACCGTCTGGACCTGAGTAAGAGATATCAGGATACCAGACTGGGAACTGGACTTCAGGTTCGCAGATCGCTGTTGAACTCTGCGTACTAGATTTGACGACCTCGATTGGGGACAGCACTGCATTCAACAGTTCCATCGTCGCGGTTTGATCAACAGCGGCCAGCCTTCTAATCCGGAATTATTCACGACGACGGGCGTCGCGTTTACCATTTTGAACGATTCAAGGG
>CAYGUE010000148.1:0-17477 GCA_964352885.1 uncultured Pirellulaceae bacterium | reverse complement strand
TTTCTGTTCATTGTACCTGAACATCAAACGAACCTGAAGTCTGGGCGCCATCAGCTACATGCCATTTAGGATCGATATTCCTCTAGCGATCTTTCGTCAGATCCTGATCAGCCAAAGTCCCGTCCATGTATCCGATCATCATCTCTTCCCAGGTTTGATCCCCCCAACGCACAACCTCCGTCGGATCCGGGTTGGCAATGTTCTTCGTCGAATTATCGAAATGGGCGACGCATTCGATGATGGTTCCTTTTGGCAATAGCTTTGGCGTCTTTAGCTGATAGCCATTTTGCCAATTGAAATCGTATTGCGGAACATCCAGCAGAATTTCAGTATTTCCGTCAGGGCCTGGGTACTTCGCGATGTATTTGAACGACTTGCCTCTCAAGTGCATATGTGGAAAAAGAGTCAGCAACAAAACATCAGCAGGCATTCGTTTGATGGCACGGACTTCATGGTTGCCAGCCCCAGCAGGGATTTTGAATTTGCGATTTTTTATCTCGAGCGTCGCAACAATCTTTTTGACTTTGTCTTTCTCGACGAACTTGAATCCGACACTGGAAATGTCTTCCGCGGCAGTTCCGTTTGGCGTGTAGTGCATCTGAAAGATTAACTTTGCACCAGCAGGAATGACTTTCGCGAATCCATCTGGCAATTGAAGCGGCGGCGAACCCGGAGCGCAAGCCGTAATCCATTCGGAGTCCGGTGCACCATGAGGACGCTGAGCTTCATCGTCCTGAGCAACGATGACGTGATGCACCACGGAACGATTTCCAATTCGGATCTCGGCCGCCGAAATGTACTTATCTTCCTTGAATCCAGTTTCGACGACGAAGTACTCGTAGTCGATCGTTCCGGTCGCAGGAACACGATAGGGTTTCTTGGACATTGCAAAAACGACATCCGGTTCGCCAATCTGCCAGCCGTCAGTGTACTTGATCAGCTCTGGCAAATCATTGGGATCCCCTTTGGGTGCGCCGTTATCGACCCAAGTATTGAGCATCTGTTTCTCCTCGGGCGTCAAACTGGAATCGTTTGAAAAATCTCCATGTTCCGGATTCGCGTGCCATGGAGGCATTCGATTCTCGTTGACGACCTCCCGTATCATTTCGGCCCAACCGACGACTTCGTCGTAGTCCGTAAGACTGAAGGGGGCGATTTCGCCTTCCCGATGACAACTAACACATCGTTTCTGCAAAAGGCGGCTGATGTGTTTTGAGTAGTTGATTTCGTCTGACTTCAATTCGCTGAACACGCGACCAATGTGACATCCAACGGGATCGGTTGTTTGAGGTTGTACAGCCTTGCCTCGCTTCATTTGCTCAATGGCGTTCAACACGAACTCTTGTCCAACTTCAGGCCGTTGACGACCGTAGGTATATTGATCATCGATGCGTCCTCGGTACTGAAGCTTTCGCTCTTTATCAAAGATAAAGATCTCAGGAGTACGCTGCGCACCAAACGCATCCGCGATAACGTTACCAGGATCCTTGAGTAATGGAAACTCAATCTTCGTCAACTTTGCAAAGTGAGCGATCTCTTTCATCGAGTCCTGTCGATTCGAATCGATCCCGATCAGTTGAACGCCATCCGCTGCGAACTTCGCCTGAATCTCGCTCAGCCGCGAACCGTACAAGCGAACCAGCGGACATTCCGTACCGAAGAAGACGACTCCCAAAATGGGCTTTTCCGAGAACTCACTCGAGCGCCATTCTCGTCCGCGAAAATCCGTCAGCTCAAATGCTGGCATCGCAGCGCCGATCGCCAGTGGCTGAGGAACCGCAATCTCGCCCGCACGTAGACTCGCGGAAGAAAGTAGCGTCAGCAAGATAAGAAAGCCAAATCGCTGGCCAGTCGTCATAAAGTTCATGGAGGATTTCTCTAGTTTCGCGTTCATACCATTGTTGGACCAACCCACATTTTCGCTCTATTGTTTCAAAACTACCGGTTTTCCAGAACCCTGAATCTGACTTACTGGCGATCTTGGCATTAGCCAGCTGACGACTGTTTGAGCTGATTCTTCGTTTCCTTCGGGTTAAAATCGGCATTCGATACGGGAATTGGGGGTCTAGAATTGTCCTTATGGCAATCGACGCCTATAGTTAGTCGAGCTTTCCACCAGATATGCCGATAGCTACTACGAATGATCCGTCGAATCATATGTCTGCTTCTCTTGCCCGCCCTGTTGCTAAATCAGGCGGCGATGTGCTGTGCGCATTCGCATGAAGGACAAACGAATTCGGCGCCTCATATTCATCTTTCGGGGACTTCGCACGACGGACATTCCCATGTGCAATCACATGGTCACTACCACGATGCGAGCTCAACGAGTGCGGCGACCGAGATTCACGGCTCACAACATCAAGTGAGCGAAAGTTCGCAACTTGATCATCACCATGATGCGGTCTTCTTCTGTAAGCATGGAAGTTTTCTCTCGCAGACCAGCCGACTCAATTCTGTGATTGTCTCAGCTGAACTTACCCTTGCCACACTGAACTTTGGTCTTGGCCAAATGGTGTGCGCTGATTACCAGAGTCGCGCAAGCAACATTGGGTTTCAAGCGCCCTATCCCTGCGCCATCTTTCTGCAATTGCGCTCACTGCGGCTGTGAAAATGCCAGGTTCCTTTCTGTGTGACCTGTTTTCTGTGTGACCTGTTTTCTGTCTGAATGGCAACGCGACTTTCGACACCGCCATTCGCCCCACCTAAAAAGCAATCTGTTCGGCATTTCAAAATGCTCAAGGAACATATGATGCGCTCAAAAACCAACAACTTGTGGCAGATCGCTGCCTGGCTGGTCGTCCTAATCGGCATCGGTGCCGGCGCGTGGTTCACGCGTTCCCAATGGCAACCGTTGCTTTCGCAAACGGATGATGCACACGAGTCACACGACTCGGACGTGCCGCCACCAACCGAGGAACGCAATACGCTGGAACTCAGCAAGCAAGCCCGCGCCAATCTTGGATTGAATTCCAAACCTGCCAAAGTCCAATCTTATTGGCGAAAGATCCAAATCCCTGGCGTCATCGTAGATCGCCCAGGCGTGACAGACCGCGGGATCACTTCTCCAATTCAGGGCGTTGTGACCCAAGTCCACGCATTCGAAGGAGACATCATTCGACCGGGAGAAAAACTGTTTACCCTGCGTTTGATCAGCGATTCACTTCAGCAAGTTCAATCGGAACTGTTCAAGGCGATTCGCGAAACCGAAATCGTAAAGCAGGAGCAACAGCGTGTCGAAAAATTGATCCGTTCTGGCGTTATCCCGGGAAAACGGATGATTGAACTGAACCAGAAAGTCAGTCGCCAAGATGCATTGATCGACGCTCATCAACAGGACCTTGGATCCCGCGGACTAAGTCTCGAACAAATCGATCAAATCAAAGCCGGAAATTTCCTGACCACGATCGACATCAATGCTCCGTCCGTTTCCGAATCTGAAAGTGGTATGCTGCCAGTCGGTTTCACGAAAGGTAGCGACTCGGCGCTGACCAGCTTCTTTGAAATTCAACATCTTCACGTCGACCTCGGGCAGCAAGTTGGTGTTGGTGAGTCACTTGCCATTCTAGCCAATCACAATTCGCTCTACATCAAAGGGCATGCTTTCAAGAAAGAAGCCTCCAACCTCGCCCGGGCTGCAGAAAACAACTGGACTGTCGATGTTGAATTCACGGAAGACTCTGCGAAAGACTGGAAACCGCTGGAACAGGAATTCCAAATCCGCCACATGGCGAACACAACCGACCCCCACAGCCGCACCTTTGACTTCTTCGTTCCGCTGGCGAATCAGTCACGAGTTTACGAAAAAGATGATCGTCCGTTTGTCGTTTGGCGTTTTCGCCCGGGACAACGAGTTCGGATCGAAGTTCCGGTTGAAGAAATCAACGACGTCATCGTAGTCCCTGCGGCAGCGGTGTTCCAGAAAGGCCCGGAAGCGTGGGTCTTTCAGCAGAACGGCGATCTGTTCAATCGCATATCAGTTCAGATCCTGCATCAGGATCACTCGAACATCGTGATCGCGAATGATGGCTCGATCTCGCCCGGATTCTATCTCGCTCAAAGTTCAGCGGCGTCGCTGAATCGGATTCTTAAAGCTCAAGCATCCAGCGGCGGCTTGCCCGCTGGAACCCACGTTCACGCGGACGGCTCTGTCCACGGGCCTCATTAAGGAACCAACATGCTTGATGCAGTCATCCGATTATCGCTTCGCTATCGCTTCCTCGTCATGGTGGTCAGCGTGATCCTGTTGGTCTATGGATCGTGGCTCTCAACCACCATGACGATCGACGTGTTTCCTGATCTCGATCGCCCCCGAGTCATCATTCTGACGGAATGCCCCGGGCTCGCGACGGAAGAAGTGGAAACGCTGGTCACACATCCGATCGAAATTTCCTTGCTTGGAGCCAACGGTGTCGAAGCCGTTCGCAGCCAGAGCACCGCCGGCCTGAACGTTGTCTACATCGAGTTTAGTTGGGACACGAAGATTCGCGAGGCCCGACAGACGGTGCAGGAACGTCTTTCAACGCTGACCGGCGTTCTGCCAAAAGGCATCAACCCTCAGATGACTCCGCCGTCGTCGATCATGGGCCAAATCGTGGTCGCTGGAATGTATCGGCAGAACGGTCCGACCGGCGGACAACTCAAGCCCATTGGAAAAACGGGGCTCATCGCGGAACTCGTTTACGGCGAAAGTGCTGGACCGATCCTGAAGTTTTGGAAACCTGTTGATCGTCACGAGCCAAAATCCTGGACGCCGCTCGATCTGCCTTATGACGAAGACGTGCCATACGATCTGACCGAAGCCGAAAACAGCACACCGTCATTCACGGTCGTCGTTGATGGGAAAGCGCAATCGGTTTCGTTCCCATCCGAACTCACGCAACAAATGGAACTCGGAACGATCGGCGACTGGGTTGTGCGACCACGTCTGCTCAAAGTTCCCGGCGTCGCCGAGTGTTTCTTGCAGGGCGGCGACCGAAAGCAGTATCAAATCCTTGTCAACCCTGCGGCATTGATTGACTACGGCGTCACGTTGCAGGACATCGAACAGGTGCTCGCCGAGAGTAACATCAACACGAGTGGCGGTTTCGCGATCACGGGCGAGTCCGAGATGCCGATTCGGATTCTTGGCCGGGTTGGTCCTGATGCCCGCCAAGTCGTCAAGGATCTCAACAGTGTCCCCGTGAAAGTTACCGACAAGCGATCGGTGTTGCTCGGCCAAGTCGCGAAGATCGTCGAGGGCGCCGAGTTCAAACGCGGGGACGGAGCGATCAACGGTCGCCCAGGGCTCGTCTTCACAATCGTAAAACAGCCTCACGTGGACACACGAAGCCTGACCGATGAAATCGCGAATGCACTGGCGGAAGTCGAATCGACGCTGCCAGTTGACCTCGTCATCAACAGCGACCTCTTTCGCCTACGAAACTTTATCGACCGAGGCGTCTTCAACGTCGGCGAAGCGCTGGTCATCGGTGCGGCACTGGTTGTGATTGTGCTGTTTTTGTTCCTGTTGAATTTCAGAACGACCTTCATCACGTTAACAGCGATCCCACTTTCTCTTGTAATCACGACCTTGGTTTTTCGGCTAATCGGATACCTGACCGATGCATCACTAACCATCAACGTGATGACGCTCGGTGGAATCGCGGTCGCGATGGGAGAACTTGTTGACGATGCGATCGTCGATGTCGAAAATATCTTTCGGCGGCTTAAGGAAAACAATGCTCTGGAGAATCCGCGACCGGCAATTCAAGTCGTCTACGATGCCAGCCGCGAAATTCGCAGCGCGATCGTGTTTGGCACCGTCGTGGTCATCCTTGTCTTTCTGCCGCTGTTTGCGATCACCGGCGTTGCCGGGCGGTTGTTCGAACCGCTGGGAATCGCGTACATCATTTCTATTTTGTCTTCGTTGCTGGTTTCGCTGACCGTGACACCGGTGCTTTCGTTTTATCTGTTGCCAAAATCGAAAGCGACGCATCGTGAGACCGACGGGTTACTACTGCGCTTCCTCAAAGGAATCGGTGGTTCGCTCGTTCGACTGAGCATGGCGATTCCCGGCCCGCTGTTATTGCTAACGTGGGTCGCGTTCGCCATCGCAGCGTGGCAGTTCTCAAACCTTGGCAGCAGCTTTCTACCAGAGTTCGATGAGGGTAGCGTTCAGGTCAACGTGATGTTGCCGCCTGGTTCGTCGCTTGACGCATCGAATCAGGTTTCATCCCAGATCGATGCAAAGTTTCGCGAACTTCAAAAAGGGATCGACAATCCCGACGGGGAAATCCTGCACTTTGTTCGTCGAACCGGCCGCGCTGAAATGGACGAACACGCTTCGCCAGTGAACGTAACGGAATACATCCTCAGCATGAATCCCGATGCGGAGATTCGCCGCGAAGAAGTCATCGACAAACTGCTGGAGGAAGTCAAAGAAGAAGTTCCGGGGGTCTCCATCGAAGTCGAACAACCTTTGGCCCACTTGATTAGCCATATGGTCTCTGGCGTTTACGCACAAATTGCGATCAAGATTTTTGGCGACGACCTCGACAAACTTCAGGAGTTCGCTAATAAGGCGAAGCAGAGTATCGAGGGAGTTGAAGGCGTCACAGAACCTGTCGTTCAAGCGATTCAACAAACAGAAGAACTTCACATTCGATTGCGTTCCACAGATCTTGCGCTTCACGGCGTGACTCGATCCTACGTTGCGAAGATTCTGCAAACCGCTTTGCAAGGCGAAGTCGTCTCACAAGTCCTCGACGGACAACGGCGATTTGATTTGCTAGTCCGCCTGGAAGAAGAGTACCGAACGGACTACGCCAACCTTGAAAAATTGCGAATCGATCTACCCAATGATCGCGGTCAAGTTGAGCTGCGTGATTTGGCGGATGTTGAAATCGGATCAGGCCCCAACGCGATCTCGAGAGATAACGCTCGTCGGAGAATCGTCATCCGCTGCAATACGCAGGGCCGGGATCTTTCGAGTGCGGTGAAAGAAATCCAGTCTCGTCTGGACCAGCAACTTGATCTTCCAGAAGGTTACTTTATCGAATTCTCTGGCCAATTCGAAAGCCAACAAAAAGCGACACGTACCATTTTGATTCTGAGCACCGTTTCACTGGTCGGCATGTTCCTTGTCCTGATGGTTCTGTTGCCCTCCGTTCGAATTGTGCTGCAAATCCTGAATGCTCTGCCAACCGCGTTCATCGGCGGCGTGTTGGCACTGGTCATTACACAGCAAACACTGACGGTCGCCAGCCTGGTTGGCTTCATTTCGCTTGGCGGAATTGCGGTTCGAAACGGGATCCTGTTGGTCACGCATTACATGCACCTGATCAAAGAGGAAGGCCAACCGTTCTCCAAAGAGACAATCCTGCGAGGCAGTCTTGAGCGACTTGCGCCAGTCCTGATGACAGCACTGACTGCCGGTATCGCCTTGGTGCCATTGGTTCTTGGCGGCAAAGAGCCGGGACGGGAAATTCTATACCCGGTCGCGACGGTCATCCTCGGCGGATTGTTTACATCTACTTTTTGTGAGTTCCTGCTTCATCCCGGGCTGTTCTGGAAATTTAGCGGCAAAGACGCAGTGAAGATTGCAAACGACGAGGATCTCCAAGACATTTAGTCATACGTTGGCTTGATCAACATGTCCGAACCGTGGGTGCTCTGTGTTCCCGCTTCGGTTATGATTCGGCGGTCGCAATGAGCTTTCCGCCTAAACTACTGAACATTTAATCTGAGGAAATTTGAAATGAAGTTTTCAACATTTAGTTCGCTTGTACTCATCGCCGCCGTCTCATTCATAGGTGGTTGCGGCGTAAAAACGACGACCAAACTGAACCTTCCAAACACGGAGCCCGGAACCCACGTCCACGAGGACGGAACGGTTCACGCAGATGGCGATGACCATTCTCGCGAAGGTCACGAGCACGGCGCTGGCCCTCACGACGGAACGCTTGCCGACTGGGGCGGTGGAAAGTATCACGTCGAATTCACGGTGGACCACGACAAGAAACAAGCCACGGCATACATCCTTGGAAATGACGAAAAGACTGCGGTTCCGATCGAAGCCGAAGAGATCACGTTATCCATCAAGGACCCAGCTTTCACAACGACGCTCGCCGCCAGTCCACAGGATGCAGACGCGGAAGGCAAATCGTCACGCTTCGTCGGAAATCACGACAGCCTTGGCGTCGTGAAAGAATACGAAGGCTCAATGTCAGGCGTTGTCGACGACACACCTTACTCAGGCAATTTCAAAGAAGAAGCTCACGACCACCCGCAAAACGACTAGAAATTGAAACCTTGATGAGGCATCACGAGATTTCCAATATGAAAAGACCGCCGACCAGTTCCGTGACGGACGATATCGGCGGCGACATGCCGATATCACAGAAAATCTCCCCAGTCTATGCATCCGTCTCTGCGATTTATTGTGCCGCTGAATTTGGGCCGCGTCATTAAACCAGCCACTCCAACCAATAGCTGGCAAGGCTCAGAACAAGAAAGAATCCACACATGTCGGTGACCGTCGTCAGGATCGGCCCAGACGCCAGTGCCGGATCGAGTTTCAGTCGACGCATGATCAAAGGCAATGTACCGCCGAGCGAAACAGCAATGACCGTATTGAGCATCATAGCAATCCCGACGACCGCTCCGAGGTACAGATTGCCTTTCCAGAGGAAGGCGACCAATGCGATCAATAGTCCGAGTGCGACACCATTTATCAACCCGACACTGATTTCTTTCAGCCAAACACGCATAACTTCCTTTGCGTCAACTAGCCCCAATGACAACTCGCGCATACTAACCGCGACCGCCTGGTTTCCGCTGCACCCGCTCATGTCTGAGATGATCGGCAGAAAAACCGCCAATGCGATTACCTGCGACAGCGTCTCTTGATAGAACGCGATAATGCTGGCCGCGAGAATATTGAGTAAAATATTAATACTCAGCCAACTCAACCGCCTGCCGGAACGAGTCGCAAGCGGCATCGTTCGCAGTTCTTCGCTGACGATACCTTGCGTTTTCAAGTAGTCGCTGGCATTGCGGTCGCCAATCGTTTCTTCAACATCTCCGCGACGAGCAATCCCGACAAGCACACCATCGTCATCGACAACTGGCACGCCGACGAATGAATGCTCTTCGAACATCTCGTGTAGCTTTTCAATGGGACAATGATGGTTAACCGACAATGGGTTCTGGATCATCAGATGTTCAAGCCGGGTTTCCGCTTCATTGAGCAACAAATCTCGCATGCGAAGCACGCCGACCAACTGGCCTACTGGACTTACGACATAAGTATATTGCACGTCAAAGTCGCTGTACTTTGACGCATTTTGGCGCAACTGTTGAACGACACTGTCAACGTTTTGATCCCGAGAAAACGCCAGAAACTCAGCGATCATGATTCCACCAGCTTCGTCGTCTTCGTATTCGACAAGCCTGCGAACCGCAGTCGCTTCCTCAACGTGCATCTCAGAAAGGATCGCTTCGGCAATTTCATCATCCAGCTCGCCCACAAAATCGGCTTGCTCATCCAGCGGCAGTTCTTCAAGAATGTGAGCTGCCGCATCGGGTGTGATTTCCTCGAGCAAATCAACGGCTTGAACTTCCGGCAACAGGTGCAGAAACTCTGCTGCTTCATGGCTACCCATTCCTTCAAGTAGCTGTTGCTGGACTTCTGATCCAAGGCGAGAAACCAATCGCGGCCGGTCTTCGATCGGCATCAAGCGGATCAAATCGAGCACAACCGGAAACTGATTTTGCTCAATCAGGCCGATGATTTTGTCTTCAAATGCATGCTCGTCGAGCGATTCAGGTGAGTTGGTTTTAGTTGCAGGCATACGCTCGACGGTAACGGCTAAACAATGGGATTCTTGTGACTTGAGTTTCGACATCTTGGGCTTGGAACATTCAACAATTGCGGCATACTTGATTCCTGATCCGGCAAGCCGGACTTAACTGTCGAAAGTCGACTTGAGCAACGCGTTTCATTTTACATGCATATGAAAGTGGCCAACTAAGACTCAACTTCTGAATCGGTGGAAGCAACATACTTTATCCAGCCGTTTCGCCAAAAGAATCCTACCATCGCGATTCCGACGACAATGATTGAAAACCAAAACGTCGGATAGGCCCATTTCCATTTGAGTTCTGGCATGTGTTCAAAATTCATCCCGTAGATTCCCGCTAAAAAAGTTAGCGGGATGAAAATTGTGGCGACGATCGTAAGAACCTTCATGACTTCATTCGTTTTGTTCGCGACTGACGTCAAATATGTGTTCATCAAACCACCAATCATCTCGCGGTACATCTCGGTCACTTCGGCAGCTTGGACACAGTGGTCGTGAGTGTCACGAAGGTAGACCTGGACTTCCTTGCTGACAAGTGGATGGTCATCGCGATACATCTCACCAATCGCTTCACGCTGAGGCCAGATAGCACGGCGCAAACTGACAAGATGTTTTTTGATCTGATGGAGTTCGTCCAACAGTATCGGCTTTGGATCAAAGATAACCTTTTTCTCAATGGGATCCATCAATTCACCAATCGCTTCCAAAACGGGATAGTAAGCGTCGATGATCGTGTCGATGATCGCGTAGGCCAAAAAGTCCGCACCAAGCTCGTGAATCGGGCCGTTTCCAGATCGAATTCGTTTCCGTACCGGTTCGAAGACGTCTCCCGGTTTCTCTTGAAAGGTGATTACAAAATTCTTTCCTAGCACGACGGAAACCTGTTCCATATCAAACTGACCGTCGTCGTTGATCGTGATCATGCGCACGATAACAAGAATTTGGTCGTCATAGCGTTCGAACTTGGGGCGGTGTGGGACATTAACAATGTCTTCCAATGCCAAAGCATGGATATTGAACAGCTTGCCAATTGCCATCAGTAAGTCACGATCCCCAAAGCCTTCGACGTCGATCCAGTTGATGCGGTTATCGTCTAGGGCTTGTGACAATTCTTTGACGCCGACAACTTCTTGCTGATTGCAATCCATCTCGTGACCATATTGAGTCAACACAATTTTCGGACTAAGCGCATTTTCGCCAATGACCAATGTGCCTGGCCGTGAGCCTGGGCTCGGGTAGCGTTTTTTGAACACAAAAGTTCCTTTTTCTCACGCAAGTTAATTAAACAATCGCACCATTTCACAAACAGCTTAGCGGAACAGCTTAGTCAAGTGGTCCGCCGACTCTTAGCCCGCCGCACCCAATCTGGAATTGTTGTCGTTCCGCAGTCTGCTTCGTCGCCCGTAATGTTCGCTTACTCTATTGAAAGCAAACATGGCTCTCAAGATTCTCGTGACCCAACTCGACGACACATATAAAACGCCCCCTCAGGCCTCCATCGACGTGGAAATTTGGATGAGAAAATCGGGAAAGCGGGCAACCAGCCAACCAGAATATGGTAAAACTAGGCTGCAATATCTTTGAGATTTGGCAGCTGAACAAAAACCACGCGGGTCGGGATGACGAATAATGAATTTTCAAGAAACCTCAGCTGAAGCTCAAACTTTCACCACTCTCAGCTAACGCAACAGCCGAGCAAATCTTATTCAGCGAGAGTGACATCCTCGCCCTCAAGAGAACTCTGGGCCGGCTAGGCATAGTTGTCAGGAGTATCTTCTTGGGCACTGCTTTTACTCACCGTCTTCCTCAACATGTTTCCCCAAGGATGAAAAGCCGCACAACGTGACAAACAAAATTCGAAACATCAAAGACTTACCCGTTATCGGCTGGCGAGAATGGGTAAAACTGCCGGATCTCGGTGTCAAAAATATCAAAGTCAAAGTTGACACCGGTGCCCGTTCGTCTGCCCTGCATGTTTATGAACTTGAAGAGTTCACGAAAGAGGACGAAGCGTGGGTGCGATTCAAAATTCATCCAAATCAGCGAAACGGCAAAAAAGTAGTTAAAGCCGAAGCGAAAATTCTCGAGTTTCGCTCTGTGAAAAACACGGGTGGAAAGTCAACTAAACGTCCGGTCATTATTACCCACGTCACAATGCTGGGAACTAATTGGCCGGTTGAGCTGACATTGGCCAATCGAGACGAAATGGGATTCCGCATGCTCCTCGGACGTGAAGCCATTCGAAGACGATTGATCGTTGATCCCGGCGGTTCCTACTACAACGGCACACCAAAACGAAAAAAGAAGAAAACGATCATTCCACAATCCAAGCAATCAAACTCTAAACGGAAACATAACCAATGATGAAACTTGGAATCCTCTCCTGCAGTGCGAAATGTTACAGCACGCGACGACTCGTCGAGGCAGCTAAACAGCGAGGCCACGAAGTTAGTGTGATCAATACGACAAAGTTGGCCATTGACCTGCGCGAACGATCGCCCGACCTTTATTACCAGCAGAAGCAATTGGACGACTACGATGCAATTCTCCCCAGAATTGGCACGTCGATCACCTATTTCGGTACTGCTGTTGTCCGCCAGTTTGAACAAATGGATGTTTACAGTGCCAACACATCGGCCGGCATTTCAAATTCCCGCGACAAGCTTCGCAGCCTTCAGATCTTTAGCCGACACAGAATTGGCATTCCGCCAACCACCTACGTCAAAGACAAAAAAGACGTGCTTCCAGCAATTGAACGCGTCGGCGGTGCACCTGTCGTGATTAAACTCATCGAAGGAACGCAAGGGATCGGAGTGCTGCTTGCGGAAACGATCAAGTCGGCTGAGGGCATTATTGAGTTGCTTCAAAGTCAAAAACAAAACGTGTTGATTCAGAAGTTTGTCGCCGAGAGCAAAGGCAAGGACATTCGTGCATTTGTCGTGGGCGACGAAGTCGTTGGTGCAATGAGACGTGTGGCCCAAGGTCAGGAATTCCGCAGTAACGTGCATCGAGGCGGCGTAACAGAAGCCGTCGAACTCGATGACCAATACCGGGAAACTGCTGTCCGTGCAGCTCAAATCATGGGATTGCGAGTCGCTGGCGTCGACATGCTCGAGGGGAAAGACGGCCCCCAAATCATGGAGGTCAACTCTTCGCCAGGACTCGAGGGAATCGAAAAGTGTACCCAACTCGACATCGCCGGTTCAATTATTGATTTCATCGCCGCAAAAATTGACTTCCCCGAGATTGATATTCGACAGCGACTGACCGTCAGTCGCGGCTACGGCGTTACCGAGTTGCATATTCCAGAAGGCTCGCAGTACGTCGGGAAACGAATTGACGAATCAGGCTTTTCCGAAAAAGATATCAACGTTCTCACATTGACTCGTGGAACGACCGTCACGCCCAACCCCAAAGCAACACGCGTACTCGAACAGGGTGATCGAATTCTCTGCTTTGGAAAGCTCGAGATGATGCGGGAATTGGTCCCAATCAAAATTCGTAAGAAACGCGAGCAGGAAGTTCAAGACTTGCCTGACTTGCCCGTTTCACACGAAGTCCTTGAGTCCACGCCATAACCTTCAATTTCCATCGCTAAGCCAATTAGATTCCGAGCCACCGCTATTGCGCAAAAAGCATGACTGAAAAACCGAAGACGATCGACGAATGGAATGGCACGCCGATTCCAAAAGGCCAATCACGCGACGTCTATCTTGCTGTCAGCGAAAGCTATAGCGGAATGACGGTCGAGATCCCGATCCATGTGCGTAGAGCCAAAGAAGACGGCCCAACCGTTTTCGTAACCGGAGCATTGCACGGTGACGAGATCAACGGGACAGGCGCGATCAGGCAACTTGTTCAAACCGAAGATTTTCAATTGTGCCGCGGCGCGGTGATTCTTGTTCCCGTTTTGAATATTCTTGCTTTTGACAGGCACTCTCGCTACCTGCCTGATCGACGTGACTTAAACCGCTGTTTCCCGGGTTCTTCAGCCGGAAGTCTGGCAGGACGAATGGCGAAAACGATTATGGAAGAGATTGTTGAACGTTGCGACTATGGAATTGACCTACATAGCGCTTCCGTTCGACGGACAAATTACCCCAACGTTCGCGGTGACCTTGCCAACCCGGAAGTGAAACGAATTGCCGAGGCCTTCGGTTGTGAAGTTATTATTAACAACAAGGGTCCGTTGAAAGCACTTCGTCGAGAAGCCACTGACGCAGGTTGCCACACCATCGTTATGGAAGGCGGAGAAGTATTCAAAGTCGAGCCGGGCATCGTCGAGTCTGCAGTGCGTGGCGTTAAGAATGTGCTTCGTGAACTTAAAATGCTCGATGACGCGCCGGAAACTCCCGACTACCAGGTGGTGGTCAGTAAATCGAAATGGATTCGCGCCGAACACGGGGGCTTTCTTGAATTCCATGTACACCCGGGCGAAGTCGTCGAAGAAGGTCAGCCCATTTCGACGAACACAAATTTGCTTGGCCGCGACCGCCACACTGTGTGTGCACCCTACAATGGCGTGGTGATCGGGATGACGACTCTGCCAGCGATCAGCCCCGGCGATCCGATTTGTAATCTCGGCATGCTCCCCAAAAAGATTAAGCCGTCGGAACTACGCAAACTCCGAATCCGCGAACATGGACTGGAAAAACGCATGGTTGAAGAGTTATCGACCAGTTTGTTAGTCGTCGAGCCTAGCGAAGGTCTTGACGCAAACTAAACGCCCAATAGCCATCTCCATGACGACAATGTGTTTTGCAACACTGGAAAAATCACGAACAGCCTCGTTAGCGGTAGTTTAAACAAAGAGACTCACTAAAAATTGGCCGCCGGCATTGTCAATTCGAGTCTTCACATCGACGTCTGGTTCAAGACGAGACATTCGGTCGGCTAACCAGTCTGCAACAGCTTCGGCATCTTCTTGGGTTGGGCATCTGGCCATCGCTTCGCGCCCACCTTTGCGTTTTAAACGTTCCGCGGTCGCGATGATTGGAGCCGGATCAACCAAAATGAAATGCTCTGGCCACTTAACAACCGCATCGACGGCTCCTTTTCCTGAATTACAACCGGCGTGTGCCAATCGTTCTGGAGGAATTGGAGATTTGTCTTTTTTTAGTTTTTTCGCGCGGGCTTTGGTGATCCGAGCATCAACACTCGCGCCGCGCGGATCGTTAGAGGACATGTTTGGATCGACAGGTTCGTCGCACAGCCAACACCTCCAGCCATCACGTTCGCCGACCTCTTCAAGTTGTCCCATCTGTAGTCCTGTTCATAATTTCAACTAGATCCGCTGTTTGTCCAGATCGTTTACAAGTTTACGTTGAATTGTATCGGCTAGTTGAATGAATGCGACACAAAGGGGCCTCCGTAAACAATTTAGCATCCGACGTTTTGGCTTCGTGGGCGAGCTTGATCTGACCGCTATTTCCGTGATCCGAAAAATCTGACGAGTTTTTTTCGTCGCAACCAGTAGCTGACTTTGGGGGGAATCGACGAAATAAACGGCAATTCGCAATTCCAACTACGCACAACCATCCAAATGAAATTACCCCCTCACCAGTCGCTATTTGTTAATCCATGATTTCTTGGCATCGGACTTGGAAGCAGCAGAGTTGCACCGAAAGTATGTACCGCTAACACGGGCCAAATTCAAAAAAGCGGTTCAAGCTGATTGGTGACAATTGGCTCGCGTCAGCATCATCTAGGTTCGCTCAGATTTTTCACCCGTGAACCATGCGCTTACTCGAGCCGGTTACAATACTGAACGCCGAGGGTAGCTCGGCCTCTCCGAGACCGTGAATAGTGCTAACGCGAGTCAGAGACTGGCTCGCCCACATAGTTAAAAAACTGCCTTTCGGTCGTAATCGACTTCGACAGGATTTAAGTACCACGCCATATCGACAAAACTTCAAGCATTCGAATTAGTAATGTCACGCCTACTAAACCGCAATTTTGTTTTCTGCAATTTTACTTATGGTTGCATTTTTATGAATTCGTTTACTCTGAAAATCAGTCTGTTACTCGTCTCTTTGATGGTCGCCTTGCCGCAAGCGGTGTTGGCTCAGGCGGAAGCGGGTCAAACGAGCCGACAGCGATCGCAACTTGAATGGCCCGGAAAACAATCGGATTGGAACGGATTCGAACGGTTCGATTTTCATGTCAACGGGCGGGCGGCATATGTGGTTAAGCCGAACGAGGCTGCTCCGGGTAATCCGTGGGTTTGGCGCGCTCGGTTTCCCAACTTTCACGCAGCAGCCGATTTGATTCTGCTCGATCGTGGTTTTCATATTGCTCGGATTAACACCGACGGGATGCTCGGTAGTCCTAGCGCGATGAAACACTGGGATGAATTCTACCGATTCCTTGTCGCAAAAGGCTTTGCTAAAAAAGTAGCTCTCGAGGGAGTTAGTCGCGGTGGGCTGTTTGTTTACAACTTTGCCTCACGTTGGCATGAGCGCGTGGCTTGCATCTATTGCGACACACCTGTTTGCGACATCAAAAGTTGGCCCGCTGGAAAAGGAACCGGGATCGGGCATGAAGCAACATGGACACAGTGTCTGAGGGCATACGAATTAACAGAAGAAACCTCCGCCGAATTTAACGGCAGCCCAATCGACATCCTTGAACCGATCGCCAAAGCTCGAATACCTATCCTCCACATCGTATCGCTTGATGACAAAGTGGTTCCACCAACAGAAAACACTTTCGTGCTGGCCAATCGCTATCGAAAACTTGGCGGGGCAATCGATGTCATGGAAGTAATCAATGGTACCGAAAAATCAAATGGCCACCATTTCACACATCCAGATCCGGTTCGAGTCGCCGATTTTTTAGAATGCCACGGTTCTACACTTCCGACTGGCAAAAACTACTTTGAACTTCGTGGCTCGCTCAACAATTGTCGAATCAAGTTTGAACGAGAGAAAGTGGGTCGAGTCGCGTTTATGGGAGGCTCAATTACAGAGATGGATGGTTGGCGAGACCTAGTGAAAGCCTATTTGATTCAACGGTTTCCGAATACCAAGTTTGAGTTTATTGACGCGGGGATCTCTTCGACCGGTTCGACGCCAGGTGCGTTTCGACTCCAGCGGGATGTTTTATCAGAAGCACCAGTGGATCTATTTTTTGAAGAAGCAGCGGTTAACGATCTGCACAACAGACGGTCGCCAATCGAGATTACCCGTGGAATTGAAGGAATCGTCCGCCATGCGCGAATCGCAAATCCACGGATGGATATGGTATTAATGCACTTCGTTGATCCGGCGCACATGAAGGACTATCGCGCTAAAAAAGTCCCCCTAGTCATTCAATTGCAGGAGGCGGTTGCGAAACACTATCAGGTCCCAACCATTCACTTGGCACATGAAGTCACCGAACGAATTGACGCGGGACATTTCGATTGGAAGAACGATTTTGTCAACCTACATCCCTCACCCTATGGTCATCGACTGTACGCTTCGACGATCCGGCGCACGCTCAGTGCGGCATGGGAAAAACCTCTCGCCCACGATTCGGTTACTGAACTCCATACGTTGCCTGAGCCGATGGATCGATTCAATTACGGAGGAGGAAGAATCGTGCCGCTTGAATCTGCCAAAATCGAAAGCGGCTTCCAAATCGATCCAGTTTGTGACC
>CAYGUE010000147.1:15253-17517 GCA_964352885.1 uncultured Pirellulaceae bacterium | reverse complement strand
ACGTCGAGTCGGCCGAACGCACCGCGCACATTCAAGCGCCCGACGTCCAAGCCAGGCAAGGAGCCGCCGTTCGCAGTAAGGATCTGGTAATTGGTTATCCGGATGTCGATGTTGCTGGTGATATCAATATCGAAATCGACCACGGTCAGCGGGTCGGTATCGTGGGTGATAACGGCCAGGGGAAAACGACACTGCTCAGAACACTCGTAGGCTCGCTTGATGCAAAGGCCGGTAGTTTGAGGTGGAGTCAGAATTGTCGCATCGGAACGTATGCTCAGCATGTCTACACGACGATTCCCGAAAACGATACCGTTCTGGAGTACCTCGAGGACCAGGCGATCGCCGGTACAACGGACCAGCAGGTCCTTGCCGTTGCAGGTTCACTTCTGTTTCGTGATTCACACGTCAAGAAAAAAGTCAAAGTGCTTTCCGGTGGCGAGCGAGCTCGATTGTGTTTGGCTGGCTTGTTATTGTCGGACTACAACATTTTGGTGCTGGACGAACCTGGCAACCACCTTGATGTCGAGACGGTAGAATCCCTGGCGATGGCGCTCGAAGCGTTCAACGGAACGGTCATTTTCACTTCTCACGATCGCCATTTCATGAAACGCGTGGCGACGTCGGTGATTGAAGTCCGCGAAGGAACCGCCAAGAACTATTTGGGCGACTATGACGCGTACGTCTATTCGATCAATCAGCAGATCAATGCAGGGCAGCGTGAAACCGAAGCCAAAACAGGGAAATCAGAAGGATCGGGCTCTGAAAAATCTAGCAAGGGAAAGAAAACGTTTAACCTCGGACGCAAGGTTCAAAAAGAAATTCGCAATATTGAGAAATTGGTGGCAAAACTTGACCAGGAAAAGAGGAGTTTGAACGAACAGTTACTTGCGTGCACCGATGCCGCTCAAGCATTGATACTGCACGATGATTTTTCGAAAATCTCCGAGCAGCTTGAAGAAGCCGAGACGAAATGGCTGGAGTTGACCGAAAACACTGACGGCT
The DNA here is from genome assembly GCA_964352885.1 of uncultured Pirellulaceae bacterium. Taxonomy (GTDB): domain Bacteria; phylum Planctomycetota; class Planctomycetia; order Pirellulales; family Pirellulaceae; genus Mariniblastus. The sequence continues at coordinate 16,515 of CAYGUE010000147.1, read as the reverse complement.
AAGAGAAAACTCGCTAAACTAAATGCGTGAACGCAAACCCAAACACAGAAGACGTAGCCATGAAAGAAAAAGTTGAATCTACGATTGAGCCAGTTGACGGCGAGAAAGTTCTATATGAAGCCCATCCGTCGATGTTTCGAAACCACCCGCTCTGGTTTATCGGGTTGATCTTGCTTTGCCTTGTCGGATTTGCGCTTCCATTTTTGCCATTCATAACTTCAGGCATGACAAAGTTTGTGGAGATCCTTGTCCCGATGGTGATTGGATTGATTTGTTTTGGTGTCTGGTGGCTCAAGTGCAAGGGAACCACTGTGACAGTTACCTCTGAGCGAACCAGTTGCCGACGCGGAATTTTGTCCAAGTCGATCACCGAGGTTTGGCATCAAGACATTCGCAATGTACAGCTCGACCAGTCATTGATTCAGCGGATCCTCGACGTTGGGACCATTGGTATTTCAAGTGCCGGTCAAAGCGGACTTGAGATCAGCGTGTCCGGAATTCCTAACCCGGACAAGATTAAGCAGTTGATCGACCAGTATCGCCGACGCGAATAAATCGGTTGCCGATCGTGGCTGTGGCATCCTTCGCGGATGAAAGAATATTTTGGGGTTTGGCTAACATCACATTGCCCGTGTTCAACACCGCGTAGTCTTGGCCCGTTTCGAAGGCGAATTCATTGACAGCCCAGATACATCCTGGCCAATTGTTTTTCGCCCTCGGGAGAGCCTGAGGCAACAGGAGCTAAAACCGCCGCAGTTCTTCCCATGCGGAAGCGACCGCGTCCATGTCAAAAAGCATCCAGGCAGCCGTCGTAAGCGCAAGCCCCAAGGCTACAATCAGCAGCGGAAATGCGATCAGGTTTGGACCTGAACCGTATGCCATCAACCGTTCGGACAGGCTGGCTTCGAGGACGCGCCACCCATCAAAACTCTGATGATTGCCGCCAGACGTTAGCTGAACATTCTTCAGCCAATTTGTCGGCTCCATATGCAAGTGAACGTTACGGCTTGGAATCAGCAGGCTGTTGCCGGCCCAGCGACTTTTTGGGTCCAGCTCCATGGCGATACTGGTCAGAATCGGACGCATTTGCTCGGCGGTGATGTTGTAGACCACGATGCGTGGTCGCATCATCAATACAAACATCGAAACGAACAGCCCGTAAAACGCCAGCAACATCAGCCAAACCCAGTTTCCAAAATGGCTGGCGGCACTTTCGGGGAAAAACAGAATCATCGGACCAGCAGCGACCAGGCCAACGAGCC
>CAYGUE010000147.1:0-15243 GCA_964352885.1 uncultured Pirellulaceae bacterium | reverse complement strand
GCCGCCCACCGAAATTCAAATAGCCGATCATCAGCAGATAAACCGCTAGCGGGACGATCGCGATGCAGAAATGAAGGGGATCCATGGTGACCGTTTCAGGAATGAAGTTTCAGAGAGATCCAGATTACTTGCTGGTGATGTGATGTAAACGTAGTAGGCTCCGACCCGTTCGCCGTCCGCCATCTCAAAGGATGCTGCGATGGTGGTCTCGCCTTTGACGAGTTTTGCGTCGAAGGTAACTTCCTTGCTGCCGGCAACAAAGTCAACCGTTTGAACGTCTACTCCGATTTTCAGCTTGGCTTTCACAGGCGCGATTTCGACGCCAACATTGTTGCGATACGCTTTGGTTCCCGGAACAGGCTCGCCCGCCAGCATTCCAGCATCAATTGCGGTATCGGATTCGACCGGCCAACGTCTCAGTGAAACACGGTAATCTCCATCTTGGAGTACTTTCACGCTCCAGTATCCCGGCTTGCTCGGCTTGTTGTTTCGAATGTGAGCCTGATTCCATGGCGGTGCCGCATCGAGCCAATCATGAGCCGTCAAACAGGCCGTTTTTTCATCTGGCGAACCGATGTGAATTCGTGCGAACTGTGAAAAGCCTGGTTCGATGTCGGACCACCACGAATCGTAGGCCCGCGTGAGTTTCGCAACAACGTCCGCGTTGTCTGCTGACAGATCCTTCTTCTGGCTTGGATCAGCGTCGATATCGTAAAGTGCTTTACCGTTGATCAAACGCCAGCGAGACGTCATCACAGAACTCTTCCGCCATTTGATCGGATCGAGCACTCGCTGCGAATCGGTGACGATAACTCGTTCATTCCACTTGTCGTGAATGTTTTTGGGATCACGCAACAGCGATGCAATGCTCTGGCCATCAAGTTTCACGTCGGTCGGCAATTCTGCTCCACAGAGCTCTACGAGTGTCGGCAATAGATCGACATGCGCGGTCAGTGGATCGATGTCGATACCGCCGATGAACTTGCCGGGCCAATGAATGAAACACGGAACACGATGTCCTCCGTCGTATTCGCTGCCCTTCTTGCCTCGCATGTTGCTGTTGAAGATCTTATCTCCACCAGCGGTTCCATTGTCAGTCGTGAAAATGAAGATCGTGTTTTCAGCAATACCTTCGTCCTGAATCATCTTTCGCAACTCTCCAACGTTGGAGTCGATGTTTGCGATCATGCCCAGAAAGTTTGCAACGCGTTTGCCTTGGTCTGCGTAGGGAGCACTCCATTTTTCAGGACAATGCAACGGTCCGTGCGGTGCGTTGGTGGATATCCAGGCGAAGAATGGTTTCTTTGCTTTGACCTGATCCTGAATGAACTGTTTTGCATGATTGAAGAACACATCGGTGCAAAAGCCCTCGGCCGGAACGAACTTTCCATTGTGCAGATAGTGTCCGTCGAAGTAGGCGTTATCCCAATAGTCTGGAGTTTGCCCGACGCCGCCACCGCTGTGTCGATAGACTTCGCTGAAGCCACGATCCTCAGCGCGAAACGGAGCGTTATCACCAAGGTGCCATTTCCCAAACATGCCTGTTGCATAACCCGAATCACGTAGCAGTTCAGCAACCGTGATTTCGTTTTCGCGGAGCAGAGATCGCCCCATGATCGTATGCCAAACGCCGGTTCGATTCGAGCTTCGCCCTGTGAGAAACGCCGCTCGCGATGGCGAACAAGTTGGTGATACGTGAAAATCCGTCAATCGAATAGACGCGTTCGCGAGGGCGTCGAGGTTCGGTGTCTTCAAGACAGGGTTGCCGTGACAAGAAAGATCACCATGCCCTTGATCGTCGGTAATGACGATGATTACGTTGGGGCGTGTTTCGTCACCGTTCGATTGGACGCCACTCAACAAGACAAGAAGAAAGCATAGAGAAAAGTATCTCATTTGCCCAACTCCAATCCAAGCAGTTCTCTCAAAGCTTCGTCTTCGAGAATGTTGTCGTCTTCAATAAGTTCCTCATCCAGATCGATCAGCATCTTTCCCAGCTCTTCCGCTTTCTCGTCGGAGATCGCGACTTCACCTGAAATACGTTCTTGTTCCAGTTTCGTCAGCATGGCTTCAATTGCGTTAATGCCCTCTTGATATCGATCGATGCTTTTGTCGACGGTTTTGATATCAGCAACAGACGCTTTGAGGTTGTTGATCTTGTATTTGATCTCTTTGTCAGAGATGTCGCTCGTTGAAGTGATTCCCTTCTCTTTGAGTTCCGTGACGATTACGTCTTTACGCTCGACCATCAGTTTTTTGCGACGTTCCATCTTGTTCTGTTCGATTCGAAGTTCGGCCAACTTCGTGCGAAACTCTTCTTCGGTTTTCAGGAAGCCTGTGTTGTTGGAGCCATCCTTCTTGCCGTTGTCCAACTTTAGGTCACCAACCAGATACAGGTAACCTCCGCCTACAATCGTGGCGAACAATAGGATGATGATTGCTGACTTTATTGATTTCATGTTGCCGGAATATTGCTGGTGAAAAAACAAGGCACGCCACTGCGTGAACAATGGCGTGCCTGAGAATGGATAGCTTATCCGCTAGTTGCCACCCAGAACGGCATCGATTTCGGAAATCGTATCGTCTGCGCTGGAATCTGAACCGCCCAGTATTTCGTCAAGCGTAATGTCCGATTCGGCATTCGCCATTCGCTCGTCAACTTTATCAGTTTCCACGGCAATCTTGACGTCGACTTCCGTGAGCAGATCGTCAACATCTTTGGTTAAGTCGTTGAACTTGTCACTGATCGAAGCCTCACTGCCAACGATTGTAGAAGCTTCTTTCATCGCATCCAAAGCCGACTTTTTGGCTTTGATCTCTTCGATTTGATCGTCAAGCTTCTTGAGTTGCTGCTTCGAAACTTCTTCGTTGTTCTTGAGAACGGCAAGGCTTTTCGAATACGCATCGGTGAGTGTTTTGTTTCGAGTGTCAATCTCGGTTTGAGCAGCCTTGAGTCTCTTCAAAGTCAACTGTGCCAATGATTTGAGCCTGTCAACCGAAACTTCTTTCCCGTTGGTCGTAACCGTTCCGGATTCCGAAGCTTCCGTCAACAAACCCTTCAAGCGACCGAGGTCTGTCTTGCAAGTCGCAACTTTGTTGTCGAGTTCAACTCGCTCGGCCTTCAACTTCTCAAGCTTGTATTGAGCCGTGATTCGCTTCTCGTGCATGCTCTCGGTTTCTTGGCTCAACTTGGCGTGCGTCTGCTCTACTTTTTCAAGTTGAACATTCAGCTTACCAAGGACGTCATCGATTTGCCCAAGAATTTTCTTGCCGGCGACGGCCATTCTCGGCCCACAGCCGACGTAGGCTCCTACAACAATGGCCACAATAAGTAGCCCGGCAAACAGGTATCGCAACATTTTCTTCTCCGCGCTGAATCAGCAGCATTGGTTTCTGGTTTGAATCAAATCCATTTTTGAACGCGGTGTCCTCACCGACGAGCAAATTAGAACGAATTTGTATTCGTATATCAAACGGTATGCTACGTCCTTGGTCCGCCTTTTTCAAGAAATTCGATACAGCCCTCACAATAGTCAAACTGCCACGAAACAAACCCTCTTGTTTAACTTATCTCAAGCGATACTCCTGCGAATATCCAACAATTACCAGAGCGGGTTTCAAAACTGCCTTGCAAAAGTAGCTCGGTCTGTCGCAGACCTTGAAAATCAGGATGCGTGAGTCTGGGACAGTCACGCCCACTAGTTTTGAAACCACTTCTAGACACTTCATTCCCTCCCTCCTTCGACTGAACTCGCGACGTCAAACATGGCCTCCAGTTCCAAAGCAAAAACCGCATCCTTCCTTCCCAACAATGATTCGGAACATGCCGTCCCGCGACGGTCCCTTGTTACCGATTCGATTGCGACCGGAGTGCTGTTCGCGCTCGTACTGACCGTCGGGCAACGAGCCATTGGTTTTGCACGCGGCCTGCTCTTCTGCCGATACATGTCGGATCAACAGCTCGGCCAATGGTCATTGGTTTGGAGCTTTTTGATGATGCTGGTCCCGCTCACGGTGTTGGGATTGCCAGGATGCTTTGGCCGCTATACCGAACATTATCGCAACAAAGGTCAACTGGGATACTTCGTTTCGCGAATTGGGGCCGCGAGCATTTTCTTGACGTTGATGACGTCGATCTTGTTGTTTCTGTTCCCCGAGTCATTTTCGCGACTGGTTTTTCGAGCTTCAGATCAAACGTCGATCATCTATGCGATGGCATTCTGTGTTGCCTGTGTGTCAGTGTCAAACTTTCTGACGTCATTGATGGAGTCGCTACGGCAGGTCCGCGTGGTGACGCTGATGAGATTCATTACAGGAATGCTGTTCGCGACTCTTGGATTGGGGTTGATCTTCATCACTCCCGATGCGGCTGTCGGAGCAACGATTGGCTTCGGAATTAGCTGCCTGCTTGGAGCAATACCGGCGATCTGGATCCTGTTTCGATATCGCGACACGGTAAAGAATACGGGCGAGTACCTGACTCATTCGACGATGTGGCGACGATTGGCTCCATTTGCACTTTGGATGTGGGCATCCAATTTCTTCAACAACTGCTTCGAGCTCAGCGATCGCTACATGCTGCTCTACTTTTCTCCGGTTACGGCAGAACAGGCACAAGGGCTCGTGGGGCAATATCACTCCGGGCGCCAAATTCCCTTGTTGCTCGTAAGCCTTTCATTCGTGCTCGGCGGAGTCCTCATTCCCTATATGTCGGCTCACTGGGAAAGGGGTGACAAAGACGCCGCCTGCAAACAGCTGACGTGGTCTTTGAAGCTCATGTGCTTGGCGTTCACGATTGCGGGCATTGGTGTCCTGATTTTCGCTCCGTTCATTTTCGAAACAATTCTCGAAGGTCGGTACAGCGAAGGACTCGCCGTTTTACCAATGACGCTTGTGTATTGCATCTGGTTTGGATTGACCAGCGTTGGCCAGAACTACCTTTGGGTTGCAGAGAAAGGAAAATGGATCGCTCTGTCAGTTGGCGTCGGACTGGTTAGCAATTTGGTCCTCAACGGACTATTGATTCCACCATTGGGCGTTAGCGGAGCCGTGATTGCGACCGCAATTTCGAATGCTTTGCTGTTGGCGGTGATCTATTTCTTCAATTACATTTTCGGTTGCAAAGCCAATCCGGGAATCTGGTACTGTGCCTTCATCCCTCTTGTCTTGTTGTTGCCGACGGCTCTTGCGGCGGCGCTGGCCCTTGTGATCGCTGTTGTTGGCTGGAAGACGCAGCTGATTTTCCAAGTCGAAGAAAAGGCAGAAATTGGCGTTTTGGTCGGCAATACGATACGAAAATTTGGAATAGGAAATGCGAGATGAGAAAGCGACCTGTTTTAATTGCTTTCACGACGATAAAATCACAGCGCCTTTCCGTTTCATATTGAATCTAACTTTAGTGCCATGCGTCAAAACTCGTTATTCAACAATTCCAGTTTGGCTCTGCTCTGCCTTGGTCTTCTTGTCTGCACCGCCTTTGTTTCTGGCTGCTCCAAGCCAAAGAACGAAGCGCCCGAAGAGAAAAAAAACGTGGTCACGGAAATGAACATTCAAACCTCGGATGCGGATTCCCCGCCGCCGAAGGACAGTGAAGTTGAATCGCTTCCGTTCGACGCCGATGCGACGAAAGAGGAAGAACTCCCTGTTTTGGGTTCAGTTGGTTCAGTTGGTTCAGTTGGTTAAGTTGAAGATGTTGCGAAGATGTTGCGAAGATGTTCTCAGGAACAAGAGCAAATTCTTCAAATAAACCCGCTAAGATTTTCCGGTGGTATTGAAAATACGCCCGAATTTGCCGCTTGGGCGAACTGAGTTTCAGTGATATTCAAGTCGTTGGGATTGCAACGTTCAGGGCTGGTGCAATGTGGTTCCTAAAATGGCGATAACTACATTGTCCCGCTACGGAACTGCAGCTAGCAGGCTGCAGGAGCCATGTTTAGGAAACGTCGATTGCTTTTGTCAATAATGTTTCACTACAATTAAGTCATTGTTCCAACGGAATGGAGAGCGTTGCCCTGTCGCAGACAAGGTGCGACGCGAGATCACGGATGCTAAAAAATACCCCACTTACGATGTCGACTTCTGTTCTACGATGTTTTTGCGGTTCGAGCGCGCTCGTTATCGCCGTTTCGTTTGGTGCATTAGGCACGAACTCTGCCATTGCGCAAGAACAGCCGAATCCTCAGGACGATGCGCAGCACGCTGACGCCGCCCAAAAGGTCATTCACGAGCCCATTCACCGGGTTCCCAAAGTCGCCAGCGCCGCAAATTCCATTTTGAACGCCGTTAGCGGTCTCGCTACTAGCGTTCCAAGATTCGCTCCGGTCGATGCAATGCCTATTGCTGAGAACGCAGAACCCGGTATTCCCGCGATTCTTCCGTCCTCTGTAGCTCCGTTTTCAGAGCCTCCAATCGAGGCGTCCGTTGCAGAACCGGCTCCCTCTCGGAAAATGATTCCCGCTATTCCTGCTTCGATGGTCAAGCCAGTTCCAGTTGCGAAGCCGACTCCTCACCCATTGGATGATGCACTGGAAACAGCTCGACGGGGTCTGGAAAACATACAATCAAATGTCACCGACTACTCAGCCATCATGGTGAAACGCGAACGCGTCGATGGCAAGCTTCAAAAACCGGAATACATGCAAGTCAAGGTTCGTTCTGAGGGCGTCAGTAAGACCGGTGGCATTATCCCATTCAGCGTATACATGAAGTTCATCAAACCTCGGGCTTGTGCTGGCCGCGAAGTAATTTGGGTTAAGGGACGAAATAACAATCAGCTTTGTGCCCATGAAGGTTCTGGACTTCTCTCACTTAAGCGATTGAACCTTGAGCCAGATGGATGGGTTGCTATGAAAGGTCAACGCTACCCGATCTATGAAGCTGGAATGGAGAATCTCGTTGTCAAACTGATTGAAAAAGCCGAGCGTGACAAAGCAGCCGGGCAATGCAACGTTGAGTATCGTGACGGCGTAAAAATCAACGGTCGAGAGTGCAGCGTCATCGAGGTGACTCATCCGGATCAGCGCGCACCCTATGATTTTCACATCGCAAAAGTTTACATCGACAAGGAGTTGCGATTGCCAATTCGCTATCAAGCCCACACTTGGCCGGAACCTGGCAGCACGAAGCCACTTTTGCTCGAAGAATACACGTATTTAAACGTGAAGATCAATCAAGGGTTTACCGATCAGGATTTCAATCCTGACAACCCAGCCTACAGCTATCCAAATCGCTAGAGCGTAGCCGCGCGGTTCCGTTACATCAAAACACGTTCCTGATATCAGGAGCGTGTTGGTCGATGGCAACTTATCTTCCATGCTACTGAATGACAAAAGTGACCCGCATTAGTACGCGGTACTCTTTCACTTTCCCCTCGTCAACGGTGACTTCCTGCTCCGCAATCCACGCACCCTTTATGTGCTTGATGGTTTTAGAAGCTTCTTCGATCCCGCTCTCGATCGCATCTTCAAAGCTCTTTTTTGAAGACGACTTAAGTTCAATTACTTTGGCAACGGACATGGTGGTCTCCGTAAATGGTAAAAAGTAGTCCGGAAAAGCATAGCAATCGCCCACCCGATTGAAAGCCACAGGATTTGCCTTGCCAGCAGTTTTCCGAGACAATGCTCGAAACGACAGCTTCAGATTGAGCCTGCCGATGATAAAGAACGTCACCAATTCACTCCTGCTTTGTATTGTTTTACTACTCCTGACACCTGTTGATTTGGCGGCTCAGGCAACTCAGGATCAGCGTGAGCGCCGCCGCCAGTTTGTTGGCGACCTGCTAAAGACGCTGATGGAGTCGCAGGAGGGAAGCGATCCGATTCCAACGCAGCCGGGACGCCCCAACCTTCGGCCTTTCCCAGGTCGCGACCATCAGCCATCGCAGCCGCTGACTCCAAATATGATTTCGGCGCGAGCGAAAATGCAAGCTTGGGAATCCGAGTCCCAAGGAGCCGCTCGACGCCGCAAGGCTGACCCAACCATCTTTGACCATTCTGTCGATTGGCACGCCTGACGCAAAAAAACCAGTTGGGTCGCCAATCCATCGTCACGTGCTGTCACGGCCCGCAAATTCCGATCTTGATAGTGGGCTATTAGGCCCCGTGCTGCAAGGATGCGCCAACAAACATCAACGATCACTTTCTCACGCGCAGATTTTATGTCTTCTGACCAACGCGTCATTCGCAACGATATCATCGCCATCAGCCTAATGGCGTTGATTATTTTCCTGCTCGCAGCCGTATTCACACACGACGTCGCGGATCCCGTCGCGTCACAAGCCGGTTGGTTAAATGGAATCTTCCAAGGTGACCAAGTCGTCTATCCTGAGAACGAAGCATGCGAAAACATGTGCGGAATTTTTGGCGCGTGGACAGCCGAATTCCTTTTCAGCGTCTTGGGCGTAGGAGTCTATCTCTTGATCGCCGGATTGGTGGCGTTAGAGATTGCACTTTTCCAAAGGAGCGAAGTTGCAAGTCCTTGGGTGAAAACCTTCGGATGGGGCATCGCAATGATCTGTCTTTGCTCGCTTGCTTCGACGCTGCTTCCAGCCAATTTGGTCGGGCCGTTGATTGGCGCTGGCGGATACCTCGGAGCCCTCGGCTCCGGTCTGGTCGGATCAAATATTGGAACGGCCGGAACGTTGATCCTTTTTACCGCTGCCGGTATCGCCGGTATGATGATGTGGACAGAGTACCTCGTGTTCAGAGCCGGACAATTTGTTTTTGCGCCGGCAATTGTCGCAGCGACTTCCGTGCTGCCGTTCGGAATTCTGTTCGGATTCGTCAACTGGTTCAATGGCAAGGCTGATGACGAACTGCTCGACGAGGAGGAAGAAGAGGAGAATTCCGAAACAGAAATTGAAGATGAGGATGGACCTCACACCATTCGTTTCCGTCGTCGCGACATGGAAATCAACGCTGAAGATGAGGAACAGGAAGCTGATGAGGAAGACCCTGACGAGGACGATCAAGAATGGGAAGACGACGAATCAACAGGCGAACAGCTGGAGGATGAATTTGAAGATGTTGAGGAACCTGCTGCTGAGCTGAATATCGGTGACAATCAGAAAATGCCAGTTCCGGCCCTCGAGCCTGGAGCCCATGATGCCGCGGAGAAGCCCAGCCTGATTCCGCGTCCGCATTTCCGATTACCAAAACGAAAGCAAGCTGCGCCTCCGAAGAAACTGTCCGCGGAAGTTGATCAGTCTGCGGTCACAACGGCAGTCGCCTCAAAGCCAGCACCACCTGCAAAACCACCGAGCGACCGCGAATTAGTGATCAGCCAGCTCAATGCAGCCGCGGACGCTGAAAGCCAACGCGAGTTTCATCTGCCTCCGATTGAGATACTTGAGCGTGGTGTCGCAATTCCACTCGAGAAGCAGCGCACCGAAGCCCTTCGACGTGCAAGGATCCTGGAACAAACCTGTGAGCAATTCGGCTACAAAATCAAAGTCGTTGAAATCGAAAGCGGCCCAGTAATTTCGCAATACGAGCTCGACCTTGAGCCTGGCTTGCGGCTGCAGAAAATCGTCAACCTCGCTGATGATCTTGCTGTAGCAATGCGAGTCCCCAGCGTTCGCATCGTAGCGCCAATTCCAGGCAAGAACAGCGTTGGCGTCGAAGTTCCGAATGAAACTCGCAAGACCGTGCACATGCGTGAGGTCATGGAGCAATGCAGCAAGCAAATCAAAAAGATGAAGGTTCCGCTGTTCTTGGGATCGGATGCCGTTGGTGCACCGCTGATTGCCGATCTCGCAAAGCTGCCACACCTGTTGATCGCTGGTCGAACCGGTACCGGTAAGTCCGTTTGTCTCAATGCGATCATCTGCTCAATCTTAATGACGCGGACTCCGGACGAAGTTCGCATGTTGATGATCGACCCGAAAATGGTCGAAATGAGCGGATACGCAAGTCTGCCACACTTGATGCACCCGGTTGTCACCGACATGCGTAAAGCCGAAGCGATCCTTGCTTGGGCCGTCGAAAAGATGGAAGAACGTTACCGACTTCTTGCCAGCGCAGGCGTGCGACACGTGACGTCGTACAACGAGCTTAGCATGGAGGAGCTACACGCTCGCATCAAGCCAACCGAAGAAGAGAAGCACAACATTCCCCGAAACTTGCCTTTCATCGTGATCATCGCTGACGAGATTGCTGACTTGATGATGACGTCAGGCAAAGAAGTAGAACAACACATCATTCGATTGGCACAAAAGAGCCGTGCTGTTGGAATTCACTTGATTCTCGCAACGCAAAAGCCAACCGTCGATGTCATCACGGGCTTGATTAAATCCAACTTGCCGGCCCGTATTTCGTTCCAGGTTGCCAGTAAAATGGACAGCCGCGTTGTCCTCGATGCAATGGGCGCCGACAAGCTTTTGGGGCTTGGGGACATGCTATTCCTGTGGCCTGGAACCAGTAGTTTGCTCCGCGGGCAGGGGACGTTCCTCAGCGATGGCGAGATCGACAAAATCACTGCCGCTGTCAGCACTGATGAGCAGAACTTTGTTGACGAGTTGATGAACATCAAAGTTAAGGTTGAGGGGGAAGCCGAAGACGAAGCAGCAACAGGCTTCAACGGAAACAAAGACGAACTGTACGAGAAAGCGATCGATGTGATTGTCGATACGCAACGAGGTAGTCTTTCAATGCTGCAACGTGCCCTTGGGATCGGTTACGGCCGAGCTGCACGTTTGGTCGACTTCATGGCGGAAGATGGCTACGTTGGACCGTACAACGGTTCAAAATCACGTGAAGTGCTGCTGACGCCTGCCGCGTGGGCAGCGATGAAATCCGGTGACGATATTGTTGAGGGAAGCGTTGCGAAGCCAACTGACGACGATTCGAAAACGAGTCTTGCCGATGAGATCATACAGGAGATTCTTGGCGAAGCGGACGCGGAAGAAGCAAAGGTTGAGCCAAAACCGCTGACGCCGCTTGCAAACCGAAGCTCACGAAGCGTTTCGCTGTCCGCGTCGACCTCCCCTGCCCTTGCACAACCCGAACCGGACTTGGAAGAGGAATACGAGGAAGAGGAAGAGGAAGACGAGGAAGAAGTGGATGTCGATGGCGAACTCGAGGCCTATATGTCAGACGAGGAAGAGGTTGATGACGTCGATGTTGATGACGTCGAGGAGGAAGAGGAAGAAGAGGACCTTGATGTCGATGAAGAAGAAGAAGAAGAAGAAGAAGAGGATGACGATGAGTATGAATATGTCGACGAGGACTACGACGAAGAAGAATACGAAGACGTCGAGTAGCCGACGGTCACTTAAACACCCGAGGTGACGTTGCTAAGAAATGGGTCGACACGCAAGTCAAAACTACTCGCGAACTTGGGTTCAACACATTCGGCAAACGCGCTCATGCGGCGATTGATCCAAAGCTTTATCAAGAAGAGATTTACCACATCGCATCGCTCAACACCGCGCCACTTGCAGTTTGGCAGAAATAACATGGTCGCGGGCCCAGACCAGCCGCGCTCTTGCTTGACTATCACAATTTTCGTAACTCACGTCAAGGAAGCAACCGACCTGTATACAGCTCAACGCAACTTGATCGGCTATCTCTGCACCGATGTGCCAAGCTGGATGATGGGCCGTAGCGAGCGGAGGGGACGGCATAATACGACGATCATGTGTCCTGTTTCAAGGCGGTTTTGGCGCTACGTGAATCCAATCGAGGATTCGCAAGGCGTTTCAGATGCGACACAGCAACGTCTCACTCGGGAATCCCGGGGTTGAGTTGGCTCAACCTTTTGAATCTAGGGTGCACACTCCGGGACTGCGGTTCTAAGCTGCACTAGGAACCGCTGGAGAACCGTTGGGAGGGGGAAGAGTTTGGCGCGACGAAATTCATCGTCAAGCTGGAGGAGCCGAGAGGCCACCCCCGCTCAACCATTGCCCCCGAATGCCTGATCGTTTATCGAGCGAGTGAAGTTTGATCATCGATGCCGTACACGCCGGGCTCAAGCCGCAATTGACGTTTGATAATTTGTCTCTCGACTTCCGAGTTGGCGACGCCAGTCAAAACGGCAGTGCGATTCGAAACAGTCACCTTGATGCCCTGCCCAAATCTTTGCACCACTGGCTGACGGGAAATGCGTGATTGGAAACGTGATTCGGCTACAAACCCAGGCACGAAAGGTGCTGCGAAAGCAGGTCTCAGTCGTGATCGAATGCCCTGTCGCTGGACGGTGAACCCATTCTCCTGTAGTTCAACGGAAGTCGTCGTGGCTTGCCGATTGCCGCGACCAGCGTTAATGCCACCCCCTATCGAACGATCCTCTCCCAACGGAAGTTGCGTTGATTCCGAGCTCGGGCCAACAAAACCACGCGAGTCGATGATTCCTGCAGTCGGTCCGACGAAGCCCTGATTTCGTCGCTCTTCGATATCCAAATCTAGGCGAACCGGATCAACCGATTCAAGTTCGCCGTCAGTCGCAGCGTCGCCGCCTGCATTTGCGTCACCCGTGTCAGCTCCGCCGGTAGGTGGTAGCGTTTGGTCGACGTCGCCTCCGCCTTGACCGCCTTGCCCGCCTTGCCCGCCCTGGCCGCCTTGGTCACCCTGGCCGAACACATTGCTTGGCAGACTGAGCAAGAAAAGTCCAAACATTGCCGGCAGAATAAGCGTGATCAGGCGACGGTTAAAGGCTCGTTTCATGGTCGGCTCTCGTAATGAGTTTTCGTGTTTGTCAGCAAAGTCAGAGTCTTTACCGCTCGGCTTTCTATCGGCTAGAGTCTTTGGTTCAGATCATAAAACACCGTTATCGCCGCAAGGTCACTGGCCAAATAAACCGAAAAACTGATAAACTTTGCGCGAAATCCACTGTCAAAATCGATATCACGAAACTTGGACCACCAAAACGGGGTTTGTCCGCGTGTCACTGCCAATTTTTGAGCCTTTCTTCCACGAAATCAAATGAATCAAATTGCACACGCTGGCCAATCCATGACAGCACGTTTTCGTTTCCGATTCTTCAGCATCATGGTTGCAGCAGTTGCTCTGACCGTCGTTGCATCACCAATGTCGTCTTCGGCGTTGGCTCAGCGGAACCCCGACCGGCCAAATATCGAGGACCTCCTTCCGGAGACAACGGTCGCGTTTGTTCAGATTGCTGACATCAAAGACATGATGGAGAAAGTTTACAGTGGCGCGGGAATGAAGTTCTTCGAAGAGGAGAAAATCGCTCCTCTTGTAAAACGGATTGAAGAAGAGGGTCGCAAAGCTTACGGAAAGATCGAAGAACAGGTTGGACTTTCAATTGACGAAATTCAATCGCTGCCCGCCGGCGAAATGGTCTTTGCTGCAATTGCTCCTCGACGAAAGAATCCTGTGTTCATGGTGATCCTCGAAGTGGGCGAAGAGAACGAAGCTGTCGACAAGGCGTTGGGTGTTGTTCGTGACAAAATCACTGAGACTGGCAACACGACCGAGGACGAAGAACTCGAGTCGGGCACTAAGGTCGAAAAGATCACGATCGATGGCGAAGAGGCTTTCATGGCTCGCCGCGATGGATTGATCGTTGGTTGTTCGCAAGAAAAAGAATTGAATGACTTTTTTCTTCGCTGGGATGGTGAAGAAGTCGAAAAGGTTCGACCGCTCTCGAAAAATCGAAAATTCATCACGATCATGAACCGGTGTCGCAGTCAGAAGGATCTGGAATCAGAGATTAAGTTCTTCTTCGATCCAATTGGGTTGTTCAAAAGTGCCGGCCGTGGAAATGTGGAGATGCAAGTGGCGATTGCGTTCTTGCCGACCCTTGGCCTTGACAGTCTGCTCGGGCTTGGCGGTTCAGTCATCCTCGGTGATGAAGAATACGAAACGATCATGCACTCACACTTGTTGCTTTCGAGCCCAAGGAAAGGCGTCACGAAAGTTCTTGCATTCAAGCCAAATGACTACGAGCCGGAAATGTGGATGCCGAGCGATGTCTACTTCTATACGACGACCAGTTGGGACGTGCCTCAAATGTTCAATGAGATTCGAGGCCTCGTTGATTTAGCGATGGGTGAAGGAAACTTTGATAACTTTGTGGGCGAGAACATTGATGACCGACTTGAGATGTCATTCGAGGATGAAATCCTGTCGCAGTTATCAGGGCGGATTTCGTTTTCACAGGTCACGTCGGTACCTGGCAAGCTTAATTCCGCATCGTGGGTGATTGGCATGGGCTTAAACAATGTCGATGAGGCCAAGGACGTCGTGACAACTCTTGTTGAATTCATTAACGAGAATGTTGCTGACGACAGCATTAAGGCGACCGAATACGAGGGGATCACTTATTGGGCTGTGGACGAAGCCACAACGGAGGCTCGAAATGAACAACGAGCGGAGCGACGGCGGGAACGAAATGAGCGTCGCGGTCGTGAAGCAGATTCTGGTGATGAATTCCGGGCAACGATTCGAATGCCTCGCCCCACAATTTCAATCGTTGGTAGCAGCTTGATTTTCACCGACAGCATCGAAGCTTTTGAAAAAGTTGTTGCGACTTACAAAGGAGAAGCCGAACCCCTTCGGAACGACAAGGATTTTATAAAAATGGCAGATCAAATGACGCGGCTTTTGGGTACCGACATGCCTGTTGCTTTGTCCTACAGCCAGCCTCGCAATCAAGTGGAATCATTGCTGAAATTTGCCGGTTCTGACGAATCCAAATCGTTCCTCGCTTCCAATTCGGAAAACAACGAGTTCTGGAAAGTCGTCAAGGGTGTGATGGATGATCACGAATTGCCGTCGATGGACGTGATGAACAAATATATGCTCCCACAAGGCTGGTTCGCGACTTCGGACGATACGGGTTATCATCTGCTTTGGTTCCAGGAACGATTGGTTCTGGAAGACGAGTAAACGATGTCCTTCGACGTTGACCCAACATGAAATCTGATCTGTTTTGCATCAGCTGCATCTTCACGTTGCAGCTGTTTGGCGCGGTCGCCGCTGAAGAGCCTGCGGCAGAAGATCGCCCCAACGTACTTTTTATTCTTGCAGATGACCTTGGTTGGCGAGATCTAAGTAATGAAGGGAGTTCGTTCTACGAGTCGCCCAACATTGATCGCATTGCCAGCGGTGGCATGAAGTTTACTCGCGGCTACGCGACGTGTCAGGTTTGCAGCCCGTCTCGAGCGAGCATCATGACCGGGAAATATCCGGCTCGACTCGCCATTACGGATTGGATCGGAGCAGCCGAAGGCAAACAATGGAAGCGGAACACGAAACTTCTTCCCGCAACTTACAACCACAATCT
>CAYGUE010000146.1:0-17657 GCA_964352885.1 uncultured Pirellulaceae bacterium | reverse complement strand
GAGGTCGGTGGCAAGCACCGACGGGGTTTGCCAGCTTCGCTGGGCAAACAAAAAGGCACGGCGAATAGCCGTGCCTTTTTTGTGCGCTGCACTGATTCTTTTTTACCGAAAAGTCATCGCTTTGTCAGCGATGTCTTTGCGACACCAGGCGCCGTCCCAGCGAATGCATTTGACAGCCTTGTAAGCCTGAAGCTTTGCTCCCGCGACAGAGTCTCCCATCGCGGTCACACCGAGAACGCGTCCGCCGGTCGTGATAACGTTTCCTTCGTCGTCCATTTTTGTTCCTGCGTGGAAAACCTTTACGTCCGGGAGTTTGGCTGCTTCCTCAAGGCCACGAATGACTTTTCCAGTTTCGTACTTGTCGGGGTAACCGCCGGACGCCATGACAACGCAAACGCTAGGACGGTCGTCCCATTCCAACGGTCCAATCGAGGAAAGTCGTCGCTCACAGGTCGCTTCGATGATGTCGACGAGGTCTGTCTTGAGCCGAAACAGTAGCGGCTGACATTCCGGATCACCAAAGCGAACGTTGTACTCCAGCACTTTGGGGCCTTGCGGCGTCATCATCAAACCGGCGTACAGAATGCCAAGGAAAGGTGTTCGCTGTCGCTTCATCGCGTGAACGGTTGGTACCAGAACACTGGACTCAACCCAACGCAATGTTTCTTCATCGATCGACGGGGTAGGGCAATAAGCACCCATGCCACCCGTGTTCGGACCCAAGTCGCCATCGTGTGCCCGCTTATGATCTTCAGCTGGCGGCAGTGTCAGAATCGTCTTGCCATCGGTAATGGCAAGAATGCTGGCTTCGAATCCTTCGAGGCGGTCTTCAATGATCAGCTTGTTACCAGCGTCGCCAAATTGTTTTTGTCGAGCGATCGCATCAATCGCCACCAGAGCTTCATCACGAGTCGAGCAAACGAAGGCGCCTTTGCCGGCGGCGAGGCCGTCCGCTTTTACGACCAACGGAACATCATCAGGCGTCTCGAAATAGCGCTCATTAATAAAACGCTCAGCACCTTCGGCGTCACGGAACTCGTGATAGTCAGCGGTCGGAACATCAGCGTTCCGCATTAATTTTTTGCAGAAGATCTTGCTGCCTTCGAGCGCTGCGGCTTCTTTCGAAGGGCCAAAAACGTGCAGGCCCTCTTTCTTGAAGGCATCGGTCAAACCTTCGCACAACGGAACTTCAGGCCCCGCTATCGTGAAAGCGATTGCGTTCTGTTTGGCAAATTTGACCAAAGCCGGTAGATCCGTCGCCGAAATATCGACATTTTCCGCATCCTGCTGCGTGCCCGCGTTACCCGGAGCCACAAAAACCCGGTCAACACGTGGGCTCTGAGCAACTTTCCATGCAAGGGCGTGCTCACGTCCACCATTACCGACAATCAATATGTTCATTTGTAGAAGTCCGACCGCAAGGGATCGGGGTTTAATTCTGGGCATCGATGCGGCGCAAATTCTAAGGCCATGTTGATCGAAAGTCACGGCCTAAACGAGTGCGGTATGTTATAGTATTGAGGCTGAACCAACCCACCAGAGGACTGAGATGAAATTGAAATTGACGTTGTGCCTTTTGCTGGCTGCACTTCTGCATTCGCCCCAAAATTCATCTGCACAGGATGCCTCAACCGCAGAAGGTAAATGGGGCCATCTCTCTGGAACCGTCACGGTTGACGGTGACGTCGCGGCTCCCAAGGAAGAAGCGGTTGGCGATCATGCTGACAGAGCCGTATGTCTCGTCGATGGCAAAATACCCACCGACGACAACATTGTCGTTAACTCGGAAAACAACGGGCTGCGCGACGTGTACGTCATCATGTACTTGAAGACGAAAAAGGATCCCCCGGTTCATCCGTCCTACGAGGCAAAAAAGGCGGAACCTGTCGTACTGGACAACGTCAAATGCCGATTCGTGCCGCACGCGGCGTTCCTTCGCACCGGACAGAAGCTGATCATGAAGAATTCGGACGCGGTGGGGCACAACTGCAAAATCACCACGTTCAACAACGAGGCAAATCCAAACATCCCGGCGAACTCGCAAGTGGAAGCCGTGCTCGACGGCGAAGACTCGCGTCCCGGCAAAGTTGAATGCAATCTGCACAGCTGGATGGACGGCGTGATCTTCGTCCGCGACAACCCTTACGTGGCGATCACCGATGCCGACGGAAAGTTCACCATCGAAAACCTTCCTGAAGGCGAATGGGATTTTCAGTTCTGGCACATTAAAGTCGGCTACCTGAAAACACTCTCCATCGACAATCGTGAAGTCAGCAAAAGAGGCGTTACCGCAGTGGAAATCACCGCTGGTGGAACGACCGATCTCGGCGAGATGAAGCTGCCCGCGGAATCGTTCAAATAGCGTGGAACGGTGAAGACCACCGTGCTAAAAAACGGTGCAGAACAGCGTGCTAGAAAAACAAACGGCGTGGACCACCTTGCCACATTCCATCCGCGACATTTTGGAACTCGACGACTCAACCAATTTGGCCGACGATAGGGTAATAAATGCGTCTATCCCGAACGTGATTCCATTGGCCAAACTAAAGACAATCTGTTTCATCCTGTTTCTTTGTCTGTCGATAAGCGGCTGCGAGAAAACTCCCGCGCCGAGTTTTCGACTCAACGAAGTCGAAATTCTAAAGCAGGAGAAAGCCGCGCTGCCAAAAGGTGAACATTTTGCGGCATCCTACGATCAGGAAATCGCAGCCGTCCTGACTTCGCTGTTCGGTACACCAAAGGAACCAAAGTTCCCGTACCTCGAAGGCGAAGAAGATAAAGCCCACAAATACATCAGCCTTGATGATTTGAAATGGGCCGCCGGACGCGTACACAGCGACAAAGAAGGACGTCCGATCAGCGGGCTTTATCGTGAGCATTGTTCTCATTGCCATGGAATCTCGGGTGACGGGGCCGGCCCGACGGCTGCCTTTCTGAATCCGTATCCGCGAGATTTCCGGCTTTCAAAATTCAAGTTCAAGGCGACTCCTTTGCGGCGTTCTCCAACGGATCACGATCTGGAGATGATCCTACGAAATGGAATCCCCGGCACCGCAATGCCCTCATTCCGAACGCTGCCCGACGACGAACTCAAAGCTCTGATTCACTACGTCAAATATCTGACAATCCGAGGTCAGCTTGAGCGGATGTTGATCTCTGAAGTCAGTTCGCTTGACAATGATCCGCTTCTCGACATGAGTTTCGTTCCCGACGGTGATTTGGTGGCTGCACTGGTGAGGCTGGAATCAGAAAACGGTGATGAAAGCGCAGCTGAGGAAGATCTAGGTGAAGAGCAGGAAGCATTCGAAGAGCAGCTTGACTACATTCTCAACGATCTGCTTGTCGAAGGTGCACTTGCTCGATGGAGCGAAACAGAAGATTCGGTGACCGAAGTTCCTGATGTCCCAAGTTCAATTGCTGCGAGCCATCCCGAGCATTCTGCTTTGGTTGCAGAAGGTCGCGAGGTCTTTTTTGCAAAAGGCAATTGCGCCCAATGTCATGGCGACACTGCGATGGGCGACGGGCAAACGGCAAACTACGACGACTGGACCAACGACTGGATTAAAGCCACGGGCGTCGACCCAACGGACAAGTCAACCTACGGAGATTTCACCGATGCGAGAGCACTCAAACCGCGAGCGATCAGGCCTCGAAATCTTCGACTGCCTGTTTATCGTGGTGGCGGCCACCCCAAGGACCTTTACCTGAGAATTCGAAACGGAATCGAAGGCACACCGATGCCTGCCGGCGCGACGCTCACCGACCAAGAAATTTGGGCGTTGGTTGCGTACGTAAAGTGGCTACCTTACGAGCACTCCGACAATGCCGAACCGAAAATGGTCAACAACAAGGCAATCGCAAGGTAGCAAAGCGCCGCCTTATCAGTATGAATCGTTTCTGGAGCATCCTTTTTTTCTCGGTCCCCATTCTCGCGATAGCTACGTTTCTGCTGACACAGTTCGCGATTTGGCCGTTCGAAGAGCTGTGGTTTGGCGACTCGTATTCCAACGCGGGTAGGACCATTGACTCGATCTTTAATGGCATCCATTTGCTGTCCGCGGCAATCCTGTTGGGCACGGTGATGACAATCGGGTGGATTGTCTGGAAATTTGATCATCGCAGATACGAAAGCGGTTCGAAGGCTGCTTACTTTTCGCACAACACAACGCTGCAGCTGATCTGTACGGCGATCTCGGCGGTGATCGTGTTGATGCTGGCTTTCGTCCAAATGAATGCGTGGTCGGAAAACAAAATGGTTCGGCCCACGGTGAAGGTCGGCGGAGAACTGGTCGAAACACCGCCAACGGTTCTGGTGAAAGCCAAACAGTTTGGCTGGGAGTTCCATTATCCAGGTGCGGATGGAGTCATTGAAACGGAAGACGATCTTTACATCGAAAACCTGATGGTGGTTCCCGAGAAGACTGACATCGTGATGCAGCTCGAAAGCCGTGACGTGATTCACAGCTTTTTTGTTTCCGATCTACGGCTAAAACAGGATGTCGTTCCGGGCATGGTTCAGTTCGCGTGGTTCAACGCGAATCGCACCGGAGACTTACAGATTCTCTGCACGGAACTCTGCGGCTGGGGACACTACAAAATGAGTGCCCGCCTGCGAATCGTTCCGCAAGCAGAATATGATGAGTGGCTCGCCAATCTCCAGCGCGAGTACTATCCCAGCGAATAATATGGCTCAGAACAGCGCGGACAAACGATTGACGCCTGAACCGCCACGCCGAAATGCGTTGGTCCGTTTTTTGACGACTTACGTCTTTGCGACCGACCACAAAATCATCGGCCTGCAGTTTCTGTTTTCATCTTTGATCTGGTTCGCGATCGGAGGATTCTTCGCGCTCGCCGTTCGCTGGCAGCTGGCGTGGCCGTGGAGCGACATGCCGATCGTCGGTCCAGTACTCTTCGCGGAATCCGGCGGACAGATGCCGCCCGAGTTTTACAACATGCTCTTCACGATGCATGCCACCATCATGATCTTCTTCGTGGTTATCCCAATCCTGTCAGGTGCGTTTGGGAACTACCTGATTCCATTAATGATCGGCGCCGAAGACATGGCGTTTCCTCGACTAAACATGTGCAGCTATTGGTTTATGTGGCCTTCGTTCGCGTGCATGATCCTGAGCTTCCTCATGCCTGGCTACGGACCGGCTGCAGGCTGGACTTCGTATCCACCGTTAAGCGTCCTTGCCAACGCCGCACCAAGCAGCGGAGGTGCGCAACAACTTTGGGTCTTGGGACTTCTATTTGCAGGTATCTCATCGATGATGGGATCGATCAACTACATGACGACGGTCTTACAGATGCGTGCACCGGGTATGAAAATGTTTCGCATGCCGATGACGGTTTGGGGATTGTTCATCACGGCCATCATGCAGGCCTTCGCGTTGCCAGTCCTGACGGCTGCGCTGTTGATGCAGCTTTCCGATCAGACTTTTCATACGGGTTTCTTTATTCCCGAGCAAGCCGCCGCGAACAATTCGGCCGCAGCGAGTGGCGGCGGACAAGTGCTTCTCTGGCAACATCTGTTCTGGTTCTATTCGCATCCTGCGGTCTACATCATGATCCTGCCGGCGATGGGCATGGTCTCCGATATGCTTGCCTGCTTTTCTCGCAAGCCACTTTTCGGATATCGGCCGATGGTTTACTCGATCACCGCGATCGCGGGGCTTGGGTTCATCGTTTGGGGCCACCACATGTTCATCTCTGGCATGAATCGAATTCTGGCCGTCTCATTCATGGTTTCGACGATGCTGATCGCACTGCCAAGTGGCATCAAAGTCTTCAACTGGATCGGCACGATGTGGGGCGGGCGATTGCATTTGCAGACGCCGATGCTCTTCAGCATTGGATTCGTTTCCATGTTCGTCATCGGGGGACTTTCCGGCATCGTCATGTCGGCACCACCCGTCGACATCGTCGTTCACGACACCTATTACATTGTGGCTCACTTGCACTACGTGCTCTTCGGTAGCAGTATCTTGGGTGTGTTCGGAGCGATCTATTTCTGGTACCCGAAAATGTTCGGCCGGACGATGAATGAGACTCTAGGTAAAATGCACTTTCTGTTGACGTTCATTTTTCTCAATTGCACGTTCTTTCCGATGCACTTTCTCGGACGAATGCCGCGACGATATGCGGCTCCCTATGTAAATGAGAGCTTGGAAGGCCTGCACGACATCAACGTTTTCATTACGTATTCAGCGATGCTGATGGGTGCTGCTCAATTGATTTTCGGCGTCAATTTTGTCGGCAGCCTATTTTTCGGCAAAAAAGCCAGCCGGAACCCGTGGCGATCCAACACGCTGGAATGGACCACCCCCAGCCCGCCTCAGAACGGGAACTTTGAGACGCAACCACTGGTTTATCGTGGGCCATATGAGTACAGCCATCCTGACTCGGAGGAAGATTTCTGGCCGCAGAACCAACCGGATAACCGAAGCCCCCGATCCGTCAGCTGAACCGCCAATTACAAACGCTTCCAAGTTTCTTCCCGGCCTTTTTCCAGGGGCTACTTTGAAGAATTGAACTTTAGGAGCATAATGTGCGTACCAGAAGTTTAGGCCAATCCACTCACGCATTTTCCCGCCCTTGAAGCAAATCGGCGGGCTCATCTCCATGATCGAGAACTTTTCTTTCCCGCTTATTTTGGCTCAGGATATCCGCGTTACGTTTTGGCTGACTCCAGTCTGGATCCTGTCTGCGGGAATTACGCTTGGCTTTCTGCTGGTTCTATTGACCTACCTCAAGATCGCGATTCTGCAACGGATCCCATTTTTGAACTCAGTGGCTTCCAATCGAAATTCGTTCATCACCGGCGGGATCATTCTGACGCTGGTCTATGCGGGGCTCTACAGTGCATTTCTGTATTGGATGCGCGATTTCACATTCTCCGCTGAACGAGACTTAAAGCCACTGATCTACATGCTGCCGATTTGCGCCATTTTTGGGTTTGGTGCCTGGACGCTGATATCAAAGAAATTTGCCGGGGAATTGTCGACTCAGTTCAATGAAGGTCTGCTGCGTTGGCTGAATCGAATTTGCGTCGTTTTTACGATCTTCTTCATTGCCGGCTTTCCGCTTGCGAAGTTCAACGGATTCGGAGTCGTTGAGCCAGTCGAAGAGCCGGTCGAACTGATGAGGTCGCTGGCGAGTCTGCCTTTCGCTGGAACGACAACCAAAACTTATACCATTGAGCCAAGTAAGAAAGACCACCCTGGTGACCCGGTCGCCGTCAACATCAATGGACGTGAGCTCAAGGGTATTCGCGTATCGTCGACAGAGCCGATTGAAATTGGAGCCGAACCGATCCGTGGTGACTTAGATTTCATGATACGCGTCGATCCATCACAAGAGTTTCAAGCATTCACTTCAAAATCTGACGGCAGTGGAATGTTCAAACATGAAACTTATACAGAGTTGTACATCAACAATCTCGGTAACGAACCGGCGGAGGTGAATCTTACGTGGGGCGTGGGACCTTTCTACAGCGAAGTTTTCGTCATTCCTGTCATCGCGGTATTGGTTTTGCTGGCTTATCTGATTCCGCTGACACTGGCGAGTGCTTTGCCAAAGATTTCGGCAATCGCGCTTTCAACATTCAAGACAGAAGTCTCTCAGCCATTGTTTCTGCTTGTGTTGGCCGTTGGAGCCGCTTTTATCGTGACCGCGATCTACATTCCGTACAACACGTTTGGCGAAGACATCAAGATGTACAAGGACTCGGGACTGAACCTGCTGCGAGTTATGGCGATCTTCACGGCAGTTTGGGCGGCGAGCAAATCAGTTGCTGAAGAAATCGAAGGACGTACCGCGCTTACGGTGTTGTCGAAACCAGTCAGTCGTCGTCAATTCATCCTCGGAAAATTCTCCGGCATTTCGATGTCAGTCGCGTTGATGTTTTTGGTACTCGGTCTTTGGTTCATGATCTGGGTCGCTTACAAGCCGGTGTATGACGGTCAGGAATCGGCAGACAAACTTACCGACTGGGCTCAACCATTTAGCGAGTCGTTCAATCTCGCTCCCGGACTGATTCTTTGCTTTTTAGAGATCGTGATCTTTGTTGCGATCAGCGTGGCGATTTCAACACGCATGGGAATTCTGGCCAATTTCCTGATCTGTGCTTCGATCTACGTGCTTGGACACCTGACACCGATGATCGTTCAATCTTCGTTCGCGGAATTCGAGCCTGTCGTCGTGTTTGGCCAGTTGATAGCCACCGTGCTCCCGGTACTGGATCACTTTGACATTCAAGCAGCGATTAGTCGGAACACCACGGTGCCGATCGCCTACATGGCAGAGATGCTGCTTTACACTGCTTTGTATTCGGCGGTCGCGATGCTGCTTTCGCTGGTCTTTTTCGAAGACCGTGACTTGGCATAGTCGGTTGATGAGTACTTAGAAACGCTGAATTCACTTCAAAACAGAATCGATGAATTCGGCTTTTTTGTTCTAGCAAATCATGACCCGCTGCGTGAGCAAGGGATCGGCTGCCCTGCGGATCTTAAGCAATCGAAAAACCGAGTCTGAAGAGAGTCTTCGAATTGCTTGCGGATGGCAATCACAATCGCTCGCTGAGGCGTTTAGGCTGTTATTTTTTCCGAAAACATCATAACCCGTTGCCCTCACGCGGCGGGTTATGATCGATTAAGTCACAGCCTCTTCGAGTTATGACTCTGCTGAAGTGACCGGCTTTATCAACATGCATATGGAGCTGGAAAGTAAATGTCACCGGCGCCAAAACGGCCAACACAAAATCAAAGTCACCAGCAAACGAATCATATTAAACAGTATTGGAATTAATTTCCGTTGCTGTTTATTTATTGCTGTGTCAACTTAGTAACCTAGTGACTCATCGAGTACGATCCAAGCTGGAGACAGCGATTCAAATTGCTGCGTTAGCGACGAGCCACATGCAGGCAAACTCCCACGATGGGATGCACCACAATACGATATCCATCCACATAAGTGCCTTGCTGTCAACGAGCTCGAACTCAACACCGGAATACCAACCAATAAAGACCCACAGTAGGCTAGAAAAAAGTAGACATGCAAGACCCGCCAAGTTAACAAAGACAAGCGTCTTAGTCAGACAGTAGCGACCTTGCTTTGTCGGCTCGGTTGCAGATGCTGGTGATTCAAAGGGATTCGTCTGCAAGAGCGTTCCTTAAAACCCGATAGAGATCGAGTTGTCTCATTGTAATTTACAATGAAGTCAGTCTACAAACCAACCACTCTAAGACCAAGGAACGAAAATCACATTCTTCTGAACTTGCGTTCACAAGCCTTGTTTGAAAGCATGCGTCGCGTTCGCCGCAAACTATGCCGCGCGGCGAATTTCAGCCGGCGTTGAGAAAAACTCTGACGGAATTGGATCGCCCGCATTCGAAGCGGTGACGAAGGGCAGGGGGCCTGAAGAATCAGCAGATCCAGATTGCCAGCGGTGGTTGGAAAGTGAATCGATTACGCTTTGAGCGACTTCAACCGCCAAAGCGCCATGACTTGCGGGAACTCGAGGCTGCAAATCATCGCGAATTGCTGCGATAAAGTTGGCTTGCTCACTCAAGATCGCGTTTCTGCGTTCGACAACGATTTCTTCCATCGGCAAAACATTGTCAAACAAAGTCTCGCGAACGAACTGCCGTTGTGTTTCAGTTAGATTGAAGAAATCGATCTCTCGATTCTTCATCCACGAAGGCACTTGAACAAATGTAACTTTGCTTTCGGCGAAATCGATCTTCGCAAACCCATCGGTGCCGTAAATCTGCATGGTCCGTTCAGGTGAAAAACTACACCGCGAAGCCGTCAGATTCGCAACGGCACCGCACGAGTACTGCAGTCGTGCCTGTGCCATGTCTTCGTTGCCACCAAACATCGAGAACCCAATGGCGCGAGTGTCGACGAGCGATCCACCAACCATTGAGTTAACCAAATCGATATCGTGGATCATCAAATCGTGCACAACACCGATGTCCGTTGAACGGAAAGTGTACGTGCTCGTTCGTGCAGCCTGTATGAATTTGGGCGTGCCAACTTTCGCGATTGCGGTCTCGAACGCGGGATTGAATCGCTCCACGTGGCCGACTTGAACAACGCAGCCCGTACGATCGGCGAGGCTCACAATCTCTTGAGATGTGACCACGCTATCGGTAAGCGGCTTTTCAATCAGCGTGTGAATACCGTGTTTCAGCAATTCGCTGGCAACGTCGTGGTGAAAACGAGTCGGAGTCGCCACAACTGCCGCATCGATATGGCCGATCAATTCCTGAAAATCTTGGATCGTTTTGGTGTCAATCGTTTCGGAAATTTGATTGCAGGCTTCCTGAGAAGGGTCCGCGACAGCGACGAGGTTGACACCTCGATGTTCGCTCAACAATCGAGCATGAATTCTGCCGAGATTTCCGGCTCCGATAACAGCAACTCGTAATTGGCTCACGCTGCTTTTCTCCTTCGCTCACGGCCTCGACCATGTCGGCCAGACTGTGAAACAGATAACTTATCCATCAGGTGCTCGATTTCCGGAAGCATGTCGCCCTTACTCTCGAGAATCTCACGAGCATTTTCCAAGCCAACACGTGCTCGGTAGAGCAGTCGGTAAGCTTCGTTGAGTGATTCGACGACTTCTTCCTTAAAGTTGTTTCTTTTTAGTGCCACGATATTGATGCAGCGTGGTCGGGCAGGATTGCCATCCGCCAACATGTAGGGAGCAATGTCCTGTAGCACTCGGCTAGCACCGCCAACGAACGTGTAGCTACCGATGGCTCCGTAGTGCGTCACCGCAACTGAACCGGAAAGAGTTGCATGATGGTCGACGTGAACGTGACCGCCAAGGAGCGAGCCATGTCCGATGATGACGTTGTCGCCGATACGGCAATCGTGTGCGATATGAACACTGCCCATGAAGTAGCAATCGTTTCCAACACGCGTGTATCCATCTTCCTTGACGGTCGCTCGATTGATGGTGACGCATTCACGAATGACGTTTCTGTCGCCGATGACGACCTTCGTTTCATCGCCCCGATAGCTGGTATCCTGAGGCGCACCGCCGATGACTGTGTTGGGAGAGATGACGTTGTCTTCACCGATTTCAACATCTCCATCGATGGTAACGTTGTTCATCAGGACTGAGCCGCGGCCGATTTTTGCTTTCGGGCCAACCACGCAGAAGTGGCCTATTTCAACATCGTCTGCGATTTGAGCTCGCGGATCGACAACGGCCAAGTTGGAAATTTTCGGTGACATGGGCTTTCTCTGCCTGGCTTCCCGAGCTTTTTTGTCAAAAGGAATAATGTCCACGGGTCTCTATGCTGAAAAACGGTTGATATTGTCCAAGCTATCGCAGTCGAAAGCCTGATGAAGAATCGCAAACGCGAGCTGAGAGTTGAGTCGGTGTCCGCTTTTGTGGCCGTGCACTCTTCCGATAATTTCGTGGCCGGTCAATGCCAGATCTCCAATCATGTCCAGAATCTTGTGCCGCCCGCACTCATCTTCAAAGTTGAGTGAATTATCAATCGGTCCGTCGTCATCGAACACCAACAGATCCCGATAGGAAACCCGTTGTCCCAACCCCTGCTGACGCAAAAGTTCGGCTTCGTGTTTGAGAACAAACGTCCGTGCCGGAGCAATCTGTTGTTGATACGTCGATCGGTCAAGCTTGTATCTTGTGTGTTGCTTGCCAATCGCGGGGCAGTCCGGATAGTCCACGTCGTAGACCAGCTCGAAACATTCGTTCGCCGTTGGCACAGCTTCCACCCACGAGCCTTTTTCCTCGATACGGATCGGCGTATGAAGCACAATCTGCTTTCGTGGTTGATCCTGTTCGACCCGGCCAGCCGACTGTAGGGCTCGTGCAAATGCGATGCTCGATCCATCCATGCCAGGCATTTCGATACGGTCAACTTCGACGATGCAGTTGTCGATTTGCAAACCGACCAATGCTGACAGAATATGCTCGACCATCTCTACCGCGTGATCACCACAAACCAGCGTCGTTCGACGAGGGCTTTG
This sequence comes from uncultured Pirellulaceae bacterium, assembly GCA_964352885.1. GTDB lineage: Bacteria > Planctomycetota > Planctomycetia > Pirellulales > Pirellulaceae > Mariniblastus. The sequence goes on along the minus strand of CAYGUE010000146.1, from coordinate 5,642 downwards.
GACTCGGTTATGAACCAAGGCCGGAATCTTTGGATGGCCTTCGATGTCAGTCCGAACAAACACGACTCCCGTGCTAGATTCGGCGGGTCGAAAGTTGACTTTCACGTCCAGTCCGCCCCAGTATCCAATTCCTGACACGGAAACTTCGTTCGCGATCGTCGTTTGAAGTCGTGATGTCGTTTCCAAATGAGCTCTCCGACAGAATCAATCAGACAAGAACAGCTGGTCGTAGCAATATGCCACAACCGAAGTTGGCAACCAAATTAGCGGCGCTCGGCACCGACCATGGCAGCGATTTGCTGAGTGATCTCATTGTTCGGGCGATGAAAAACGATCTTGCCGTTAACCTTCTGCATGATCGAATCAGGCTGATCGGCTTGCATCGGAGCTGCATCGTGTCGCATGACCAACTGAATTCCTCGCTGCTCACAGTAAGTCGAAACTGCGGCTTTGATCTGCATGTACGTGTCGTAGTGCAGTTTGGCTTCGCGTTCCATCAGCTGGCGAAGTCTGTTGCGTTGCTGCACTTCGAGAGCGGCGGATTCCTTTGCCAGATCCGTTTCCGCCTGTCGGAATTCAGGAGAGTCAGGCTGGTAGTTTCTGAGAATTCCCGCCTTCGCCATCAAACTCTCTTGAAACTGACGAGTCTCTTCCTTGAATTTGTCCGCTTCCATTTTGAGCGACTCAAGCTCCTGCGAGAAAGTCGGATGGCTTTTGAAGACAACACCAATGTCAACAATCGCGACTTTGGTTTGAGCGTTGGCAGAATTGGCGTTCATTGCTAGAACCGTCAGGCCCAAAATCATGAACGTTGTAAAGATTCGTTGAATCGTCACTTTCAGCACTCCCTTGCTGGCGTGTTTGAATCCTGACGGGTTGAACGACATTCCTTTGTCGCGATGCCTTCAGGGCTTGTCTTAGGTATTTGTTATTCTGTCGATACCGGGTGAAATAGTAAATAGCGATATGTGCTGGCAGTTTTGCCGAACGGCTAAACCGTTGCCGTGAAAGTTTCACGAAGTTCGTCAGCCAATTCCTGATAGCGTGAGTAGAAAGTTCGTGTCAGAAACCAAAGATACAGATTCAATCCTACAGAACAGAGCAACATCAAGTACACAAGCAGCATCTCGTTTGATCGAGAACCGCTTGGGCGCGTCAGGCTGCCGTTTTTCGTAAATGGTGCCTTTGAGTCCTGATTGTCAATGAGACCTTCGTTTCCTGCAGACAGCCGGGGTCGGCCAATGTTTGGAGGGTCGGCTTCGGTTCGCCGGTTGCCAAGCACGGAAGCATTGCTAGCCAGACCACTGCGATAATTATTGCTGCCGATGTCGAAACGATCGATCAGTGGTTTTCGGTCTTCATCCTTCGCGTTTTGAATTTCGTTTTTCAATAATTGATTTTCATTGCCCAATTGCGCTACACGATTCTCCATTCGTTTCATCTGATCTTGAATCTGCATGAAGCCAATCGTATTTGCATTCGCAGCAGTGGACATATCGTTCGTGTATGTCGGATAATTCGCGAGGGGTATGATCGGAGTCACTGTTTGTCCGGCCCGATAGGCTTCGTTTGCGAATCGATCGCCCGGAGTCACGGTCTGTTGGCGTTGGGAATCAAGTTGCTGCCGCGCACGCATGCGAGCAACTTCTTCGTCAAGCCATCGAGATTTTTTGGCAAGCTCCTGTTTTTCCGAGTTTTGCTGGCGTCGTTGTAGCTCAAGTTGATACCGCAAATCAGCGTCCGTGGTTTTGGTTTCGTCCCATCGGTTGGTGGGCCCTGCAGGAACTTGAGGATCGGAATCCCCAGCGAGCCGCCACCGCTTGTCATCGGATTGGAACGAAGAGTTGTCTCGGGTGGTGGAGCGAGGTGTTTGAGTCGTCTCGAGGAGTCGAAGAGTCTGAGGATACTCAATCGTAGCTGTTTGGTACTGACCCTTGTAGTTTTCTGGAACTTCGAAAACGAAAGAGTAATCTTCAATCTTGGCAAGCTGACTTGGCGTCATCTGAAAAACAAGCGTATCGCCACGAAGGGTCGCGTTTAATTCTTCCCTCGATCCCTGTTTGGGCTCGTTCTTGTCTGAGATCGTGATTCGGTCCACATTATTATCAGGAATTGGTGCTTTAACACTGCCGAACTGGCGTAAATCATTCTGTGCTTTTGTTGGCAGGCCAAGGTAAATCGGTTGCCTCGTGGAGCTGCCTCTCGAGCTGCCAGCGATTCCTCCGCCGGAAGTCGAATCCGCATTCGCAAATCGACGTGTTGGTTCAGAAGTTCGAGGCGGAAAGCTGTCACGCAAGGTGCTCTGTGAATCGAGCATCGAAGCCGTTCCGGGGTAGACGCTAGGGTAGACGCTAGACCGCCCTTCAGTAGAAAATGCGCTTTGCGCCCTCTGTCTGGCTGACATCGGCTCAGTGCCAGTCCGCATGGTTTCATCGCCGGATCCGATTGGAACTAGCGGAATTCTTCCATTGCCACCGCCAAACGCACCTTGATCCGTCGTCCCGCTTGGTGTGCGAAATGCGTTATCATCGTTCTGTTGTGCCACGACCATCCCGGTCCATGTCAACAACAATAGAATTACCATCAATTCCTTCATGGAACTGCTCCAGAGCATATTTTTTTTCTGACAGCATTCAATTTAGCCGTTTATTGAGCTTTCAGGAAATAGCGAAATACAAAACGCCAGCACCATCGTTTAACCGTTCCGGTAATCGTCTGCGGCAATTTACGAGAATACCCCTATGAAGCATGCCATTTCGTTCGTGATCCCAGCTCTCAATGAAGAAGAGTCGGTCGAGCAATTGCACTCCGAAATCCTGGAAATTTGTACAAAAAACGAATACGAGTTCGAAATTATTTTCGTTGACGATGGCTCGGAGGACCAAACCTGGGCCAAAATTCAAAGGCTCTGCCAAGAGCACAATACTACGCACGCGATTCGATTCCGGCAGAATTTTGGCAAGGCCGCCGCGCTGCGTGCGGGAGCCGAAGAGACACAGCACCCACTGATCGTGACGATCGATGCCGACCTTCAGGACGATCCGGCTGAAATTCCGAACTTGATCGCAAAGTTGGATGAAGGGTTCGATATCGTTAGCGGCTGGAAACAGATTCGCAACGATCCGCTGGGCAAGACGTTACCCTCGAAAGTCTTCAACGCGCTCGTTAGCTGGCTGACGGGAGTGAAATTACAGGATCACAATTGTGGATTCAAGATTTATCGACGCGAAGTCTTCGACGAAGTTAAGCTCTACGGGGAAATGCATCGCTTTGTGCCAGTTCTGGCTGCCGCTCGTGGATTCAAGATCGCTCAAGTCGCCGTGAACCATCGGAAACGCAAATTCGGAAAATCGAAGTACGGACTAAAACGCCTGCCGAAGGGATTTCTGGATTTGCTGACGGTTAGCTTCCTGACGGGCTTCAACAATCGACCTCAGCACCTGCTGGGCTTTGCGGGGCTGATTTCGTTTTCGCTGGGCTTCCTCGGTGTCGTCTGGATGTCGATTTACTGGGTTTTGAGAATGACTATGTTTGAAGATTGGGATCCGCTCCACAAACGCCCCGTTTTGCTTTACTCGCTGGGTGGGGTATTGCTCGGAGCGCAACTACTATGCATGGGGTTCCTTGCTGAGCTGATCGTCGCAAAAAATGTTGAGACTCAAACGCCGTATTCGATCGTTGATCGGGAAAAGTAACTTCGCAACCACGACAAGTGTAAGCGGAAAGGCTCTAGCTACTGGTTGAATCGGCAATCGCTAAATTCCAAGATCCGCGACTAGTGCACTTGCGGCTCACAAAAACCATCTTCAAACCAAACGCAACCATGGCCAACGCCACGAATTCCTGTCCAACTGAACTACCTGCGTTCTGCCAGCAACGACACTGGTCGATCTACTGGATCTTCATCGCGTGCTCTTTGCTGATGGTAGGCGGACGCGTAATAACGGTGCAAAATTTTCGTACCAAAGGCGAAACGGTCTTTCACAGCGCGAACGATCGCAGTCGCTGGGCTACGGTTCGAGCACTCGGCGATCATGGCACGTTTGAAATCGATGAAGTCTCACGACGTGGGCAGCCAATCAACTGGAGCACGATCGACCAAGTTCGCCATATCGGTGCCGATGGCTACATGCATTCTTACTCCAGCAAGCCTGTGCTCTACCCGACGATGGTTGCGGGAGTTTACAAGGTTCTCAAAAGCGTGACGGGTATGGAGATTACGGAGCAGCCGCTGTGGGTGCCGAGGATTATTCTTTTGATCACAAACGTTTTGCCTTGGGGAGTGTTCCTGTTTTTCTTGGCCAAGCTGATCGATCGAGTTCCGGTGCGAGATTGGAGTCGCTATTTCGTTTTGGCAGCGGCAGGGTTTGGCACTTACCTTTCGACATTCTCGGTAACACTCAACAATCACTTGCCGGCCGCGATCAGCGTGATGATTGCTTCTTACTTTCTGTGCCGGATACTGTGGAAACAGAGAAGTGACTGGCTTTGCTATTTTCTATGCGGTTTGTTTGCGGCATTTGCGGCGGCGAATGAATTGCCCGCGCTTTCGTTTTTGGCGATTGTCGGCGCGTTCTGCCTCGTTCGATCACCCCTACAGACCATCGTCGGGTTTGTGCCGGGCGTGGCCGTCGTTGTTGCGGCCTTCTTTGGAACCAACTTTTTGGCTCACGGCGAATGGAAGCCTCCGTACCTTCATCGCGGCGACGGAAACCTGATGTTCTCAATCAATGGCGATCATGAAGCGTCGCTCAATCAAGGCCAACTTCCTGAAAACTTGCAAAACTCGATTGCCACATCATTTCCAGAGCTGGACTTTTCACTACCAACCATCGTAAGAGGTGATTGGCCTAGCACCGCTGAAAACATCGATCGCTGGGTCGTCAGAGACAATAACAGCGATGCTCAATACGTGGTCAATCGGGAACGGAACTCCGACAGATTTAGTATTCGCGAATGGAGCAACTGGTACGAATACCCTGGTAGCTATTGGCTGGCGTCTCGTGCTGAATCCAAGTCAGAAGTCGACCTCGGCCAACCGGATAAAATGTTGTACGCGTTTCATTGCCTGTTTGGTCATCACGGCGTCTTTTCGTTGACACCTGTCTGGATTCTTTCATTTGCCGGCATGGTCTGCCTGCTGTGGAATCAAAGAATGTCATTGCAACTGTTCGCTCTGATGACGATCGTGCTTACGTTCGTTGTGATTTCGTTTTACGTTCTTTATCGACCCGAGATGGATCGTAACTACGGCGGTGTGACGAGCGCTTTGCGTTGGCTGTTCTGGTTGGCACCGTTGTGGTTGGTTTGCATGCTGCCGATCGTTGAATGGCTTGGGCGAACTCGCAATGGCCAATTCGTTTGCATCGCTCTTCTGATGCTCAGTGGTTTGTCTGCGGCGTATTCGATGGACAATCCTTGGGTGCAACCGTGGCTCTACGAAGCCTGGGAATGGACGGGATTGCCAAAATAGAGCAGGGCCATACAACCCCGAAACGCCCGAAGCTGTGAACTAATAACATCACCCTCCCTCTGCCCCAGAGGGAGGGTGTTGTCCATTAGAAAGATCGAGAAATTCACTCGCTATCGCTTTTTGAAGTTGCACACATCGCATCAAAATTCAGATTCCATCCGGCAATAGC
>CAYGUE010000145.1:0-17672 GCA_964352885.1 uncultured Pirellulaceae bacterium | reverse complement strand
ACAGCCGCTGAACGCTACGAGAAGTCCGAGCGCGGCGATCCATTTTAATTTCATCAGTTAACATCCTTAACGATAGTCCCAATAAAGCGCATTGCGACGGTACTCAGTCAGGTATCGGCAGTACCGCATGACAGGGCAAACAACTCGCTTATTGTTCGCGTTGTTCTGGTCGTATGGAATTTTCCGGTCGATTCTTACCGCTTGAAAGGCAAGGATGTGTCGTCAGAGTCGCGACTCAAGCGTCAAATTGATGACGGTTCTTAGTCACATTCGAAGTCATAAACGTTGGTTTTCATGGATAAGGACCTGGTTCCAACGCATGGCATGCGAAATGCAAATAGTCTTTCCAGTTGCCAACGATGGCAACGAACGGCTGCGAAGGCGGCTCGTAAATGGAAAAGAGATCCTTTCAGGAGAATCAAATGTTAAAGACGAGCACAATCATCATGGCGGCGGTCGCAATTTTTGGAACAGCTCAATTGGTAAGCGCACAGGGCTACAACCAGGGCACGCACTACGACAACGTGCCACATACAACGACCCATACGGACTATGTTCGACATGGAAATCATGTGGACGCTGTCCCGCACACTACAACCCACATTGATCGACGGCTTCACACGAGTTACGGTCAAACCAACGCTTGGTTTCCTCGATCGACGCAGAATTACAATTATCAATCGACAAACCAATATCAACCGAGGAGCCAATATCAATCGACGAACCAATACAACTACGCTCCCCAATATCGATCTCGCTACGTTCCGCACACTACGACTCACTACGATCGAGTTCAGCATGGAAATCATGTCGACGTAAATCGACACACGACGACTCACTGGGATCGACGTTAATCGCCTTCGGCGACTCGTTGCGAAACAAAAATAGAATTAAGATGGGCGACTCCTATGGGGTCGCCTATTTTTTTGTTGAGTGATGTCTTGATTGAACAAGCTACCAACTCTGAAGACGCTCAATCTGCAATCTTGCAGTCGATTGCGGTTTCTAATCGCTCAAATGGCAGGGCGGGTGACGTTCTTTGGATCCGGATCTCAGTCTTCGCTATCTTCTTTCTTTCGGGTGCGGCGGCGTTGATCTACGAAATTTCGTGGACTCGGCAAATTGGATTGCTATTCGGTCACACGGTACACGCGGCCTCCATCGTACTGGCGAGCTATTTTTCCGGGATGTCGTTCGGATACTGGGTTGGAGCCAAATGGTCATCACGCATTTCGCCACTCCTGGGGTACGCGATTGCGGAATTTGTTGTTGTCGCATGGACGTTCGCGATTCCAATGATTCTGGACGCGTCTCAGTCGTCGGCGATCGCGCCGTGGCTGAGCAGTTCATCGATCGCCTGGCAAACGACAGCCCGAGCCGTTTTTAGTTTTCTATTGCTACTCCCAGCAACGATTTCACTTGGCGTTACACTTCCGATGATCGCGAACTTCTTTGCGACACAAACGAGTCAAGAAGCGAGTGAATCAAATTCACGAATCATCACTTGGGCCTATGCCCTCAACACTGCCGGTGCATTTGCTGGAGTTCTGCTAGCGACCTTCTATTTGCTAGTCGTCGTTGGCGTTCGAAACAGCAGTTACGCTGCAGCCGCACTTTCTGCAATATGCGCGGTTGTGGCTATCGTTATTTCGCGATTCGCGAATTCGAGACCCGACAGAGCAGAAAAGGAAAGCCTGCTTTCCGAAAATTCCCTTCACCGTCCGATCGGAAGTGGAAACTATATGCTCGCCTCGCTCAGCGGCTTTGCAATTTTGGGGCTTCAAGTTCTGTACACTCGCATGTTCTCGCTAGTTTTTCACAACAGTACTTACACGTTCGGTATTGTTGTTCTGGTTTTTCTAGCGTCGTTGGCGGTGGGTGCAGCGGCCACGGCTTTACTGCAAAAGTGGTTTTCACCAAAACGGATTGCTGGTGTCACAACGGGGTTGGGAGCGCTGGCAGCGACATTATCTGTTCCTGTTTTTGTCTGGCTAACGGAACTCAAGTACTTCAGCTTCGGCGATTCATTCCTGCAATACATGACTGGAGCCATCTTGTTGGTAACAGTTGTTGTGGCACCGTCGATCACCTGTTTGGGGACGCTGTTGCCGTTAGTTTGGACGATGGCTGGTGGATCCGAAACCAACGGCCAAGTCGTCGGGAAACTTACTGCGGTCAACACGCTCGCTGCTGCCATCGGTGCGCTGTTGGCGAGTTTCTTCCTTCTCGTCTGGATTGGACTTTGGCCTTCGTTTGTTTTGATTTCAGTGCTGCTGATGGTCGCCGCCCTGATCTTGCTTTGGCAAGCACAACAGAAGAAGCTTGGCGGATTGGCTGTCTTTTTGTTTGGTGTCTCCGCTGCCTTGGCACTTTTTAGTCCCACCGAATCGGCACACAATCAAACTGAGTACGATGAGTATTTAGTCAAGCGTTGGAATTCTTCTTACGGATGGATCGACGTAGTGCAGCGCGAAAAATCGGGCGCATTCAAAGTCCGTCAAAACCTACATTACCGCTTTGGCACCACGGGGAATGATCCACGCGAATATCGTCAAGCTCACATCCCGGTGTTGCTTCACGACAATCCTCAAGACGTATTGTTCTTGGGCCTTGGGACTGGATTGACAGCTGGAGGTGCTGTTCCTCATCCAAATGTGAAAAGCATCGTTGCCGTCGAGTTGATTCCCGAAGTGGTCGAAGCCGCCAGAATGTTGGCTGACCATAACTTCAATGTCGTCGATCATCCTAAAGTGCAAATCCAGGTCGACGATGCCCGACACTACTTGTACGCTACACCGCGTCAATTCGATGTGATCGTTTCCGACTTGTTCGTCCCGTGGGAAAGCGAATCCGGCTACCTGTATACGGTCGAGCATTACCAGATCGCATCGGAGCGATTGAAGCCCGGAGGTTTGTTTTGCCAATGGCTCCCACTGTATCAACTAGGGCTAGTCGAGTTCGAGTCGATCGCCAACAGCTTCGCCAGCGTCTTTCCAAACACAACGGTCTGGTGGGGCCAATTGGAATCAGCCAGCCCGGTGATTGCATTGGTTGGAACCAATTCGCCTCTCGAAGTTGACGCCAGCAAACTAGAGGGACGAATTGAGAGCTTAATAATTCAAGTTGGAACCGTCGACACATCCATCGCCAACGCCGAGCGTTTCTGGGATCTGTACATTGGAGATTGGCAAGCCACTTCGACCCAACTAAACACCGACGAACATCCCCGCGTCGAATTCCTCACACCGATTTCAAATCGCGACGGCAAGTTAATCCGTGGCAAACAGCTTGAGCAATATTACAACGAAGTCCTGGCACAACTTCCGTCTGGCTATGCTAGACTTAATTCGCAAAATCAAGAATTAACTCCAGCTCAACGTAGAACTCGTCAACGTTTGATTCTGTTCGGGAAATGAAAGCGACGCATGCGGGTATCAACAAAACCGATTGGGAAGCACAATCAGTTTACTTTTTCGTTGGTTACGTGGACGGACAGATGTTTATGTAAGCGGATTGTGACGCGGGACTAAGTCCAAATTTTGACGGATCAAGGAACCCTTTCGAGGGGAGGCTCGTCTTGACCATTTGGGTCAGTAGAGGCAGCGTTTTCAATCCTCTCTTTATGCAGAAAAAGCTGTCGCCATAGCAAGGGCGGTACTGGCGTTCTGTGGTGGCGACTTGCCATGAAAGCAATATCCGACAATCCATGTTCGATGCACGACAATCGGACTTCTTCTTTTTCGTGATCTTGCCACGCCGCTATCATTGCTTGAAACTCGTCGAGAGATTGAGGCAATGCAATTGTGTTGATACACACTCCCGTGCTTCTTGCCGAACCGCAATAATACTTGTCTTCGGTATCTGAGCCCGGTTGCCAAACTTGGAAATTGACGCCTTTGAACACTGAGTTTTGCATGTCGCGCAAAGCTTCAAAGGTGTCAGTCCATCCGAAGACAACACAGAACTCTGCCAACATTGGAATGATTGAAGATTCCGTCAGTAGCGACTTAGGATCAGGATGCGTGCTAAGTCGATGTGCAACCAGATCACGATGTGAATTGGTCGCGACAGGAAACGATAATCCCGTGGCGCGGCCATAACTCAGCCCGCCAACAAGTTGGTCTACCCATTTTTTTGCTGATTCTTCTTTCTTCAACCATGCAAACAGTGTCAGTGCCAAACTGATCTCAATCGCATGCGAGTCGTACAGCGGTGTGCGCGACACTCCATTATTTTCAATAATATCCTCAATAGTTTCAGCGATCGCATGGGCGTTGGTCGCGAATTCAGTTGCACCTGAGATTGCAGCGAGCGTTGCCTGTCTAAGCCCCATGACGGAAAAAATCCCAATCAGCTCAAACAACCTTAAGCCGTGGCTAATTCCATCGCGATGTCCACCAAAAAATCCATCGCGCACTTCGGATCGAGGACGCAATTTTTTAAAAAGCTCAAAACTGATGTCTCTGTACAGATCAAATGCTGGACTGCACTCTTCGGCTAGTGTTCGTTTTCCTAGCGCCTGATTAATTCGCAGGAAGTCCCAACTGTAGAGAAGCAACCGTTCGGCAGCTATGTATGCATGCCGCAAGTCTCCCTCATCTTCGGCCCAACGAATAACGATTCCCGCACTCAGAGTTGCATGACGGATTCGCTCTTTGATAATTTTGTTTGAGAGAGGTAGTGAATCAGCTTCCCGATAGTAAAAAAACCGCAGCAGCCGAAAATAATCTCGCAACTCATAGTCGGACTCGCCAACAAGTGCGATGGCCTTCCGCAGATGGCGTTTGGGCTCGTCAGGAAATACATGTTCATTAAGCATGTGTTCCTCAATCATCTCGGCGAGTTCACTGCCTCCCCAAAACTCGAAGGAAACCCCGAATCGTTCTGCGTTCTTCGTTGAGAATTGCGCCCATGTCTGCTGTAACTCCTGCTTCAGCTCTCCACCAGTACCAAAGACGATCTTAATTGGCAATGCTTGATACTGTTCGGGAATGTGAGTTGAAATGTAAGTGTCGAGTATCTCGTTTAGAGAAGGGCGAACCGCTTGGTCGCCTGATTCCCAATCAGTTCTTCCCAAGTCACCACGTTTTAGCGAGAACAGAAAGAGGGTTCTTTCGTTCGAGTTCTTTGGGTCAGCACCAGCAGCCGCGACATCAACCCCATACTGTTTCACTCCACGTTGAGCGAAGCTAATTGGTGTAATGCCCATGGCCAGCAATAGGCTTGGCAGAACGGCATCAATACCGCCCGATTCTTTCAACATCGCTAGATACTGTTTGATAATCAGTTGCACTGAATCTCTTCTCTTTTCTGCGTTCGCCAAGTTCGTCGCTGATGTTCAAATCCAACTGGATCAATGACATGCTGGCGAGGAGGCTCCCATTCGATGCTGTGTTCAGCAAACTTTCCTGTTTGCAAATTCGCTTTGCCAGATTGGAAGTTGCTGTGGCCTGCGTATATGTAACCGCTGCCAAACAGTAATCGAAGCCTAGGCATGATGCCAAGTAGCGGAGACGCTGCCATCGCCTTCTTTTCACTTTCGTGCATTACAGCCTGAAACCCCTCTGCGTACAGCATGGCTTGACTGGCGGGTGGCATTAATTCCTTGGGTGAGTCATCGTCAAGTGGAGCGTAGTACTGTTCCATCGCATCAAGACAATGTTGAGCAGCTTCTTTTTCTGGCTCCGTTCCAGTAGTCAGCTTGGCATTCAAAAACTTCTTCGATGTGAACGGAAAGTTATAGCCGACGAAATTGAAAAAGCACCAAGCAACCAACCGTTTTCGATTTTCGAACTTTACAAGCGTTTCGCATTCTATTAACGAAAACAGCATCGAAGCCAACATGTTCGGCTCGTCCAATAGACTCATTGCCTTACGCACGAGAAAACCCAAATCTTGTTCATTTGCCGCCTCAAGTACCTCCGGAGCAAAACGATACTTTGACGCCCCGCCATCCATGGTACTTGTTGCAACACTTTCTCCCAGCTCCTCCGCTGCATCATGCAATCGTCGGTCGTCGCTTGCGAGCCAGCGAGTCAAGATTCTGTTAAACGATTCAATTGACTTTGCATGCATGCCCTGAAACACGAACAGAAACGCTTCGGTAACCGCTGGCGGCTTAACTTCTATTGGTACACACAAAAGCCAAGTCTCTATCGCCGTGGTGGCAAACGAAAAACTGTCGTCGGATTGCTTGGTGTTGTTAACGATCATGCAGAGCTGATGCAACAATTGGATGTCGACAGGTGCATGTCGGTAAAGTGTCAAAACTGCTTCGCGAAACCAATCTGAGTTTCCGAAATTGTCTTGAATATTTAGAAGCAGATTCGCCGTTCGTTGCTGGAGGTCAAATTCCGATGAGGCAGATAGGAATCCAACCCACTGCTTGAGATCGTTTTCCGGCAACCCATGCCTTGCAAGCTTCTTCAATGAGTCAGCAATTGCTGCAAGCACTTTCGTGGGGCGAGAGATTGTGGGTTCACCAATCCAAGTAGCTAGTCGACTGGAAACTAACTTCTGCTGTTCTGCGTCACATTCAAGGCCGTTGATTGCCCAGATTCCAGCGGTAGCGGAGTTCTCATCTGGCTCGTTGAGCCACCCGAACAGTTCTTCAACGATCGCTTCATGCGAATTTTTTGCCAAACCTATTGCTATGGAAGGAACAATCTCCGCAGCAGGATAGTTCCAATCGCTTTTAAGCTTCTCCATGAGTATTCGACCACGTGATCTGTCATTTCTCCCAAGTTGGCGGGCCGCAGAATAAACGGTGAACCCGGTACCTCCTTCGGAAGCGTTTTCGACAGCCATCCCAAGTATGGCAATCAATCCCCCCGTGTTGTCGCTATTGCCATACGGGATGGCATATGAAATTGCTCGCCAGAAGAGTGCAAATTGTTTTGTCGTCTGAAAATATCTCTGAGCCATCGCAATGACGTCCCAATTCGCTTCTCGCATGAGCAATACCATGGCATCGCCGATAGCTGACCGCCCTTCACGAATCCCAAAACGCACCTTGTTGAGAGCCTCCAATTCGGCAACGAATTCATCAATTGACTCGGGCTCTGAATTTTGAAATTTTCCGGCGAACTGCCTGCTTAGTGCCCTGCAAACTGCGGCAGCATCTTCGATTATTACGGCACCGTCCGATTCGCGCGCGAAACTCAACTCCGTCAGAAGTGTCAAGTCTTCACCATCGACAATTCCCTGCGGCGTTCCAAAGATCCTTGCGATCGGCAACAAAAGCACTTGGCTGGCAACTTCAGGTTTCGTTTGCTCAAGCTTCTCCCAGTTGGTCACTTCTTCAAATTCATAATCAATCATTCAACCAATCCTCTTCACCTTAAGACGTCACTGTTTGCTGCTTTCAGATTTTGAAGATTGAAAACATTCGTCAAAGCATATTTGAACGTCTGCTCCCAATTGATTAAGCTCGTCAAAAACATCTTTTTCGAACGAGCAGTATTCGTGTAGCTTGCGAAAGCATCCGTACAACAACAGGCCATTCGTTCCCAAAGACATGCCAAGATTCCGTGTGGGGCCAAACCATGTTGCCATGAATCGGGATGATTCTTTATCGTACCCAACGTGGCTAGTCGGGTCTGACGCGTGGACGATCTGAGATTGATCGCTATAGAGAAAATTGTACCAATAGTTGTAAGCAGGTTCGTCAAAGCGTGATATCAAGTCCCGAAGACTGAGTGTTGAATAGGTCTTGGCGCCGTTGGTAAGTCTTCTTGCCCAGTCTTCGCCGATATCTGCGACGGCTTGATCCGCATTTGCTTCTACAACGGACTCATTCGGAATTTGAACTGACTTCCAATTGGGATCAGCTTTCAATTCATGCATCTTCATGCGGCGTTTGAGGATCCCATGCGCCAAGTATAACTTTGCGCGAAGCTCTGGAGAGACTTCACCTATCCTCTTGCTGATTTCCAGCTTCTCTTGAAGTAAAAAATTTAACGCAACAAAGGTCTCGAATAATGTTCGAGATAGAATATTCAGCTCGCCTACGGAACCCACGCTTGTCAACGCAATTGAAGCACGAAAGGTTTTACACGCTTTGATACAGATTGCGTGACTAGTTCTATAGCGGACGATTTCGTCATTGATTTGCTTCCGAGAGATATTCTCAGGATGCAACGTGATCATTTCAACACAGTGATCCAACAAGGCGTTGGATGGCGAAAACATGGCTGAAAGATCAACTTGGATCTTCTCCAAGTAGTCTAGTTCGTCTGGGATTTTCACATTCACTCGATAGTCAAATTACAAAGCGGATATTTGTGCTTTGATTATACAGACCATCGAATAAGAGCTGGGTTCACTTGGAATGCCCGTGCCGATCGTGGGTCATATTGGGATTAACGGGATGACCATGACGATCCCGCAAGGGACGCGAATCCTGGATTGGTTGCCGGATAGGCTGTTGTTGAACCGGCTGGGTCTTTCGAATCATATGCTCCAAAAGATAGGCAGATGAAAGCACGTCGGTAATCGCATCCCTGGAATGTTCGATTCCGATCCAATCGTGCGTTCGCACGCCAATTTGTGCTTGTCTGACGAACAACGATTCAATGTGAGCTGTCTTTTGTTTCACTTGACCGATATCTTGCCAGAGATGGTTGAAATTGATTTGCCCCCAACCCTTGTTGTGAGCCAAACCGTGCATGTGCTCCACAAGGGTTTCGACACCCTCAATATCTTCGTCAAGATGTCTTGAGACTTCGTAGGATTCGAGATGTTCGTGAAACTCGTCATGCAACTCTTTTACAGCAGCTTCGAGGATTTCAGTTTGTCGGTCGATTAACTGAGTATCGACGGGTAGATACTGGTCAACTCGCATGGCAATGCTGGTAATTCCCTGAGCTGCTTGCCGCATTTGCGCGATGCCGTTTTGGGCTTGGCCACCGCGAAGCCAAGGCTGGGTCAAATCAATGGTTCGTGATATCCGAAAGGATAGTTGCAGAAAGTCACTAGCGCTTCCACGCATTTGCAGCATGGACTGTTGGCTTCCATCTGATCGCGTGACGATCGCTTGCAATGCCTCTGCCTGCTTTTCGAGCGCCGTGACGTCTTTGTCGAGCTTCTCTGCATGCCGCTGGCCTTCAAGGAAAGCATGATGTTGGTCATGCAACATTTTAGAGTATTGCGTCAACTGCGATGCCATTGTTTCAATGTCACGCAATTGAGCCTTGCTAAGTGCGTTTGGCGGCTGTTGAAATTGCTGCGGCATGCTGCCTTGTTGAAACTTTCCTTGCGGTTGAAGCGGCTGTTGTTGAAATTGCTGTTGGGGAACCCCCTGCTGCGGTTGAGTGAATCGCTGTTGAGGTTGGGCGAATCCCTGCGGTGGCAATAACTGTTGCTGAGTGCCTTGCACCGGTGCCGATTGGATATTGGTTGGCGGAACCAGCAGACTATTTTGCTGGTTTGTCGTTGGCTGAACGGCCTGATTGCTGCCTTGCGCGACAATCCCCCTTCCAGAAACGCCTGAAAGAGAAACGACAACTAGCAGCAAGAGCATCTTTCTAATCGACATTTGAATTGCTTCCGCTAAGTGATTCAAGTTAACCCGTTACCTCATATATGCATTTATATCAGGGTGTTACAGCAAAAGTCTGAATAATTCGAAAAAAGCGAACCCGCGAGTCGAAACAGGTGTATTTAACTTCTGCTAAACGTAGAGCCCGTCAACGGTTGATTTGACTGGCGGTTGAAACCAAACTTGAAGTGCGGATTCCGTCGAGCGAATCAGTTTGTTTAGAAACACGGGACGATTGTTCCTGAAACATGTTGTCAAACTTTTTTTTTCTTCTTTGGTTTGCAGTTTTTTGTCGTTCCTCGAAAATCCGGTTGGCAAAGTTCGGGCCGCCCTAGAATGCCACTCACAAACGGAATTCGAGTCGACTAATTTCTAATGTGACGAAACGTCATGATTCTTAATTATCAATACGATAGCCACCGTGCCACCGACGGACAGTGATAGAAACAAGATGGCATTCCAGAGATTGGGATTGCTAAAAAGGTCGATCAAGTAGGGAATGATTGATAATAAATATATGAGCAGGCAAATTGTCCCATACTTCCATTTTTTCCTGTGACGGCGAGCTCGAGCGTCAATCGTTTTTTTGCGGTCTTTTAACCGCCGAGTCTCTTGCTTCATTGGGAATAATCCTCGCGTAGCATTTTTGGAAGCCTGCATACTTGGTCAAAAACCGAAATTCTTTCCACCTATGGCTCAGCCAATCGTCGTCATTGTTTGATCCGGACTGCAGATTGGTATCCCTACTTCGTTTACTCAGTTCTCACGGAGCAGACGCAGACTATTGAAAATCACCAACAACGATGCGCCCATGTCGGCGGCGATAGCGGCCCACAGCGACGCAAATCCGCCGAATGTCAGTCCGACAAACAGCAACTTTACGCCCAGCGAAAACCAGATGTTCTGCCGGATGATGGAAAGCGTCCGTTTTGAATGGCGAATCAGCCAAGGCAGTTTGGACAAGTCGTCAGACATCAATGCGATGTCCGCGGTTTCAATCGCGGCATCTGTTCCCACCGCACCCATCGCAATTCCAAGTGAAGATCTCGCCATTGCCGGTGCGTCGTTAACACCGTCTCCCACCATTGCGACTTGGCCGTATTTGTTAACCAGAGATTCGATGATGGCAACTTTGTCTTCCGGCAACAATTCGGCGTGAACCGAGTCGATTCCAACCTCCCGCGCGATGGCGTCGGCGGTTCCTTGATTGTCGCCGGTCAGCATCGCGACGTTTTCAATTCCCTCTGCGTGCAAATCCGCGAGGATTCCTTTAGTTTCAGCACGGACAGTATCGGCCAGTGAAAAGAACCCGCAAACATGTTCGTCATTGCCAACCACAACAATCGAATGTCCGGTTTCTTGCAATTTCTCCAGTTGTTCATGAATTTCGGGATTCTCTTGTCCTCGTTGTTCAAGATAGCGGTGCGAGCCAAGCCAAAACAGTTTTCCGTTGATGACTCCTTGTGCTCCTTTTCCTTGAATGATCTCGAAATCATCGGCGGCAGGAACACTGATATTTCTTTCATTGGCCTTGCGTACGATTGCCAATGCCAATGGATGATTGGAATGTGATTCAAGTGCAACAGCACGTTCCAACAACTCAATCTCGTCGTGACCATTCAGTGGCGCAACGTCGATTACAACCGGCTTGCCATGCGTAAGCGTGCCCGTTTTATCAACTGCGATCGCTTTCAGTCTGGCAGGTATCTCCACAAACAAGCCACCTTTGATCAGCACTCCGTTTTTCGCTGCCGATGCCAGTGCAGCAACGATTGACACCGGTGTCGAAATCACCAGTGCACACGGGCAAGCAATGACCAATAGAACGAGTGAACGATAAAGCCAGTCCGACCAGTTGGCAGCAAACAGCAACGGTGGCAATAAGAAAACCAAAACGGCAAGCACCATGACAACCGGAGTGTAATAACGTGCGAATCTTTCAACCCATTGTTCAGATGGCGAACGTTGTGATTGGGCATCGCCGACCATGCGGATGATTTTTGCGAGAGTTGTGTCTTTCGCGACTTTCGTAGATTCAATTTCGATTACGCCATCGCCATTGATCGTGCCCGCGTAGACTTCGCTTCCTTTCTGCTTGTCGACAGGAACACTTTCGCCAGTGATTGGTGCCTGGTTGACGGCGCTATTGCCTTTGACCACGTTACCATCGAGCGGGATCTTCTCACCGGGGCGAACTATGAAGATCGTTCCGACACCGACTTCATCGGGCGATACATCTTTTGCACGGCCTTTTTCATCGCGAATTCTTGCCGATGGAGGAGCCAAGTTCATCAACGACGCAATTGCGCGACGGGCACGACCGACACTCCACGATTCCAGCGACAGCGAAACAGAAAAGAGAAAAGCGACCGTCGCCGCTTCGAACCATTCGCCGATTGCAGCCGCTCCGATCACTGCCACGACCATCAGCAAGTTCATATCGGGTCTCAAGCCAGCCGCTGCCCGCCAAGCCTTCGGCAAGACGAACCATATTCCAGCGAGGATTCCAGCCAGATACAGGATGACCGACACGATTGGCACACCATGGGCGATCCCCATGCCTTCAGAGCCAAACGCTTCGGCGAATCCACCGGAAATCAGCACATGGCTCAAGAAACCTGCGCCCCCGAAAACGCCGCTGGCGAACGTCAGTATCGTACGTCCGTGCGAACTCCAGAATCCAGTTTCGGATTCGGGAATCCTGTTCTCCCAGTCTTCGGCGCGCATTCCGGTCTTCTCGACGGCTTGAACAATCTGTTTCCGCAACAGATCGCCCCCGCCGTCGACGATTAGCTTTCCATTAAGGACATCGAAGCGAAGTTGCCCCCGGTCGGAAACCAATGGCCCAAGTTCACGCTTCAGGATGGCGACTTCTTCTGCGCAATCCATCCCGTGAATCTTAAAGGCCATTTGGCGACTGCTGTCAAAACTGGCCATCGATTACTCCGTTGCAGCCGGTGGCTTTTCACCAAACTTTGCTTCGTAAAGTTTCGCGTATTTTTCAGCGCGGCTGGGGTCGCATATGAAACACTGTGACTCGGCACGGTTATGTTCTTCGCACCAGTCGCCTTTCTCTTTGCATTCTTTGGCAAATGACGCGCTGCACATGCTGCATTCCTCTTCGGGGATTGCGTGTTCCTTGCACCACCAGCCGGAATGATCGTCAACCGATGCGGTCTTGTTACTTGATGCTCCCGAGTTATTCGCCGCCGGTTTTTCTTCTGCACAGCCCGAAACAACCAAAATTGCTGCAACCAAAATGGCCGACCAACCAAAATTCTTGTAAACGCTCATCAAACTTCCTCACTAAAAAGTAGTTACTAATCAAAACTTGAAACGGCCGATTCACTCGAATGGCCGGTGGACGCTTGCCCGCTATTGTCATTGTCAGAATTTTCAAAATCGTTTTCAGGAGTCGCGGCTACGGTCGTTCTGCCTCCAGTAACGCCAGCAAATACGGAGTATAAGACTCGCAGCACTAGCAGCGACATAATCATCGCGCTAATCACACCGCCGACGACAACCGTTGCCAGTGGTCGTTGGACTTCTGCACCGATGCCAGTGTTCAAAGCCATCGGAAGGAATCCAACGGCGGCAACAAGTGTCGTCATCAGGACGGGACGCAACCGTGTCATGGCGGCTTGTTCGACTGCCTGTTCCAGAGCCATACCGGCTTTTCGAAATTTGCGGATCGTCGTCACCAGTAGCATGTCATCCAGCACGGCGACGCCTGACAACGCCACGAAACCGATGGCAGCCGAAATTGAGAACGGCATGTCTCGCATCCAAAGTGCAATGATGCCGCCCGTCCAGGCAAAAGGAATACCGGTCAAAACACGAAATGTGTCGACGAGGTTGTGGTACGTCATGTAAAGCAGAATCAAAATCAAGATCAGGGCCATCGGTACGATGAACATCAAACGTTGTCTTGCCGATTGATAGTGTTCAAATTGGCCGCCCCATTCCAGGTGATAACGACCGTCCGGTAGCTTCACTTGCTCGGCGATCTTTTGTTGGGCCTCGGCAACAAAGCCGCCCATGTCGCGGCCTCGGATGTTTGACGAGATCGTAATCCGGCGATATCCCCATTCGCGCGTGATTGTGGACGGGCCTTCGATCGTTTTGATCTCGGCCAAACGGGCCAGAGGAATTCGCTGCCCCGATGGCGTGTTGATTTCAATGTTACCGATTGTTTCCGGCGTCGATCGCACAGATTCGGGCAATCGCACAACCAATGGAAAACGTAGTTGGTCTTCGTAGACCTCGCCAAGTTGAAAACTGCCCAGCGATTCGACAAGATTCAAAACTTCCGTTGCCGATACACCGTACCGAGCGATTTCGTCCTGTTTGACGATGATCTGCAACACCGGCTGGCCCGTGATTTGTTCAACATTGACATCGGCGTTTCCGTCAATTGATTTTAAGACTCGTTCGATTTCCTCGGCCTTGTCGACCAACACGTCAAAGTCATCACCAAACAATTTGACCGCGACATCGCTGCGGACGCCGCTAATCATTTCGTTCAGCCGCATTTCAATTGGCTGCGTCATCGCGATCTTTTGACCAGGGATTTCTCGCAGCGTTTTCTGGATTTCTTCCGTCAGTTCGTCCTGCGTTTTAGCCCTTGTCCATTGCGCACGAGGTTTGAGCGTGATGAACATATCGGTCAGCTCAACCCCCATGGGGTCGGTGGCGACTTCAGCACTTCCGATTCGGCTCCAGACATGCTCGATTTCGTCGGGAAACTTTTTCAATACCGCTTGTTCCATCTGCGTGTTGATTCGAACCGACTCGTCCAAGTCAGTTCCGGCAAGGCGCACGACGTTGATCGCAAGTGCGCCTTCGGAGAGTTTTGGAACAAACTCAGAACCAAGGTTCGGCGCAATCACGCCAAAGGCGAATGCAAGGACTCCGACAGCGAATAGAATTACGGCGGTTTTCTGATGCATCGTAAAATGCAAAATCGGTTTGTAAGCACGCTTGATGACTCGAATCAATAGCGGTTCTTTCTCTTCCATCTTGCTGGGCAGGAAGTAACTACACAGCACCGGCATCAAAGTTAGTGAAAGGAGCATCGAACCGGCCAAGGCGAAAATCACCGTCAAGGCCATCGGGCGAAACAGTTTTCCTTCGACGCCCGCCAACGTGAGGATTGGCAAGTACACAATCATGATAATGAGCTCGCCGAACATGGTCGGCTTGCGAACCTCGATTGCGGCATCACGGATCACATCCAGCTTCGTTTGCCCGCGCGGAATACCAAGTGCGATCCGTCTTGAGCAGTTTTCGACCATCACGACAGAGCTGTCGACGACCAATCCAAAATCAATAGCGCCGAGACTGAGCAGGCTGGCAGCAATTCCGATTTGCAACATCCCGGAAAACGCGAATAGCATCGAAAGCGGAATCGCCATTGCGACGATTAATCCGGCTCGCAGGTTTCCCAGAAACAGAAACAGCACGGCTACGACCAGCAAGCCACCTTCGAACAAATTTGTCTTTACCGTTTCGATAACGGTTTCCACGAGTTCCGTCCGATCGTAGACCGTCACGACTTCGACTCCCGGCGGAAGCGTCGTCTTGATTTCCTCCATCTTTGTCTTCAAATCGTTGGTAACTTCATGGCTGTTCTCGCCCATCAGCATGAATCCCAAGCCATAAACGACTTCACCTTGTCCGTCCGCCGTTACAGCACCACGTCGGATTTCATGACCGATCTGTATCTTGGCGACATCGCCCACAAGAATGGGCGAACCATCCACGGCCTTGATAACAATGTTCTCGATCTGCTCGATATTGACCGTCCGAGCGATTCCCTGCACCAACAACATTTCTGTGTTGCGGGTGATGTTTCCACCGCCGACGTTTCGATTATTGGATTCGACAGCTGTTACGACTTCGTCGAACGTCAGGTTATGCTTAATCAACTGGGCAGGATCAATTCGAACTTGATACTGTTTTTCAAAACCGCCCCAGCTGTTAACTTCCGCTGTTCCTCGCACGGTTCGCAGTTGCGGTCGAACAACCCAGTCGTGAACCGTTCGCAACTCAGTCAGTTTTTCGATCTGTCGCTCACGAGGAAGCGACGAAAGGTCAACGCCATCCAGTCGCACGATGTAATGAAAAACTTCACCGAGCCCCGTGGAGACGGGCCCCATCCTTGGTCGTTCAATTCCCTTGGGAAGTTCAACGGTTGAAATTCGTTCGCTTATCAGTTGCCTCGCAAAATAGATGTCCGTGCCATCTTCGAATGTAACCACAACCTGAGACATTCCAAATTTTGAGATCGAACGAAGCTTTTCCAATCCCGGCAAGCCGCTGATGACCTGTTCGACAGGAAATGTAATCTGTCGCTCGACTTCTTCCGGGGAAAGTGCTGGTGCAGTGGTATTGATTTGAACCATCGCAGGCGTCGTGTCGGGAAACGCGTCGATGTTCAGGAACTGCAACGAAAACGTTCCAACGCAAATTACGACCAGGACGGAACAGAGTACCACCAGCCGATTGCGTAGTGAAAAGTCGATAATCCAATTGAGCATTTTGATCGTCCAGGAGCGTTAAGGTCTAGAAAGGGAGCAATACGTCGAGATAATTTCCAGCCGACCGGCTGTTAATGCTCGCACAGTCAGCCAGCCCCCAAGTTTCCTTTGAGCAATTCAGCCCTCAAGATCCCGCTGCCTTTGGTTACGACGACTTCGCCGGGCAACAACCCTGCAATGACTTCGACATTGTCCCCCATCGTTGCGCCTGGTCGAACGCTTCGAGTGTGAAATACTTTGTAAGAACCTTCCTTGAAGTAATTCTTGTCGCGAACAAAAGCGACATGACAGCAGCCTTCCCAGTGAATTGCATCGGAAGGGACGATGATCGCGTCTTGTTCTTCCCGCAGAACAACTTCGCCAGCACCAAATGTTTCGTCACGCAACTGTCCATTCTCGTTGGCAAGTTCACCGCGCACTTGCACCGTTCGAGTTTGTCCGTCAACCTGCGTGCTAATCCACACGACTTTCCCGGTTGCGGCCTTGGATGCTCCATCAGGTTGAAAGATGATTTTTTGGCCGATGGCAATACGCTCGGCTTCTTCAAGTCGAACATTGAGCAACAGCCACATTTGACTGGCGTCGGCGATCGTAAACAACGGCTTGCTGGTTTCGATGACTTCTCCAGCAACGGCATCCCGCATCACAACGACACCGTCGCGGGGGGAAACAATTGGAATCAGATTCGAGGACAGTTGAGATTGGTCCAATGAGTCCAACATGGAATTCGGCAATCCAAGAAGCTTTAGTGCTGCGCGAACTTCGTTCAACGGTCTACCCAGCAAGTCGCTGGAATTGATTGAAAGCCCCAAGTTCGATAGGGCTTGAATCGTACTCTCAATCTCTTGCTCTGATTCTGATTTCGCTGTTTTTGCTTCAAGGATTTGTTTGCCTGGAACAACACCCCCGCCAAGCCTCGAAAGTCTCTCAAACGTATCAGTATTCAGTTCCAGTTTCGCCAGAAGCTGTAGCAACCGAGACTTCATCCGACCGACTTCAACGGCGTCAACAATCGCCAGCACTTCCCCTTGTTTGACTCGGTCACCAAGGTTCTTTTCGACTTTCCAAATCGTCCCTTCAGCTCGTGAGGCCAGGTGAGCTACGCGTGTTGGATCATAGACAACTTCGCCGGTTGTCTTGATGGTCTCAATCACTGGGCCGCGATCGACCAGATTGATGTCAATTCCCGCCTGATCCACAGCTTCGATCGAAGGAAACTGAATGCGACGCAAGTGCATTTTGCAACCGGGATCGTTTTTCGTTCTTGGACGCGCGGCGATGGCTCGCGACGCTCGGTCAAGATCCTCATTCGAAATTGCTGGCACGTCTTTCAATTGCGAAGCTTGAGGATTGTGCAGCACGCACTCGTGCACCCCATGTTCTTTGCACCAGCCGAACAGTTCACCTTTGGGCATCAAATCAGCGTTGCAAGAGATGCAATCGACCTCCGCGACCCCATGTTCGTCGCACCAAAGCACGCCTTCCTGTTCGATATTTCCCGTCAGTTCTGAGAACTTCGGGAGACTCCAGCCATGGTGATGTCCCCACCATGCAAGACCTCCCAGCATTCCGAGGACAATCAATGTCGGTACGCC
>CAYGUE010000144.1:0-17706 GCA_964352885.1 uncultured Pirellulaceae bacterium | reverse complement strand
CACGAGATCTGCACATCAACGAAGCTGGCAGTGATGATCGTTCCGTCGCGATACTCGAACTGAAAAAGATCGCTTTCTTCGGCGTTGCAGATCGAAGGTGCGACTAGGAAGAACGCGATCGCGAACCGTCCCATCATTGAATTGGGCTTCATGGTTGTCTCATTCCACTTTCACGTTCAGTTCGTCTTCAGCAATCGGAGCCAAAATTTCACTCATCCCAGTCGCGTACGTTAATATACCTAAACGTGCCGTTACATTCGCTGGCCAAGCGGGTCATAAAGTTGGCGGAAGTTTGCTGCGGCCCAAGTCCAAACTGAATGCAATGGAATTCGGCCTTTCCCGCGGTCCTTCGAATCAGTTTTAGTTGGGCAGCGGTCAAGCCAGGATAGCCGCCATCGGTAAGCAAGACCACGGAGTCCGGCCGAAACGCCAAACTCGCCATGATTCCGTAGTTGTGTTCTGTCGCCCCAAAAGCTGCCAGCCGTTGGAGAAATGGTTTGACGAGTGCTTTGTTTGCATCGTTAGCGGTCAGCATACGTCGTTCAGAAATGGTGACCGTTCGGCTATGGTAAGCGACAATTTGAAATTCGTGATTAGGTTGGAGTTGTTGAATCGCTGCCGTGAGTTCCTTTTGTGCCTGAGACAAAACGCCCAAGCCTTGGGCACCCATACTCTGGGAGCGGTCAAGGATGAACACGAAACGGCGCCCCGACATTTTCGTTCCGTTGAAGATGTTGATCGACATCGGATCACCCTTGGGCTGCCGTGATCGGAGCCGACGCTGCTCTTTGGCGATTTCGTCCAGCTCTGCTTGCGAAAGCTCGAACTGGTGGTTGGCTGTATCGGTGTGAGATTCGTTTGCCATGTCGATCGCGTTGGGGGTTGGCTCGACTGGCGGCGGTCCAGGCAAGCTTTCGATCGAAGGAACGTCCAAGGCCGGGGCGGCTTGAGCTGCGGGAGCGGCCGCAGCGACGGCGGTTTCATCAAGCGTTTCCTCAACGTCATTTTCAGTGAGAAACTCTTTGTTTTGATTCTCATCGATGGACGTCAGAACGATGCTCCCGCGTCGCAGCGGTTCATCAGGCGGTGGCGCTCGAAACATCGAAAACAGCAGAACTGCCGAAGCCAACAGTCCGCCATGGAGCAGAAGCGAAATCGCCAATGACGCGGATCGCCGCTTATTGAATCGTTCGAAATTTTCTGGCACTTCTGACATCGCGTTCCTGATTTTGACACGCTTCATTATTGCACGGCGACGCCTACAGGCCAATTGAAGCAACTCGCAATTTGATTTCAGGACGTGGATGCAGGCAATTTTGTCTCATTTTCGTTGGTTCTTGGCAATTTATGCAGCTGATCGTCGAATTCAAATAATACAGATTGTTGTTTGGGTTTGAAAAAGCGAAGCTGTAACACTCGCCGCCATATTTTGAGTAGGAGATAACGATGGACGTAATTTACGACCTGTTACCATTCTTGATCGTTGCAGCAGTACTGGGCATCGCATGGTTGGTGTTTCGGAACCGGGCAACGGCATTGCGGAACGGTGTGGATGAGTTTATCGGAAAAGGCCGGCCAGTTGTGATGAGGTTCTTTAAGAACACGTGAGGCAAATGAGTTGCATCTTCGCCCATCGTGAATGGGATCGAGAAAGAGCTTGGAGATGAAGCAAAGGTTGTTCGAGTTAACCTTTGGCAGGACGCTGGAATGAAGATTGCGGCGCGGTTTGGTGTGAGGTCGGCCGGCACGACGCTGGTGATCGACGCCAATGGCGAAGAGGTTTACCGACGAAAAAGTTTTCCTTCACATACCGAAATCGTGGCAGTCGTCCGTGGGGAAGCCGTGTAGAGGCGTTCTGACAAAGCCACAAAAAAAGGTCGAATCCTGTTTCGGATTCGACCATTCGGAATGAGTTTTGACTATTCGTTTTCGAAACAAAACAAATGCTTGGCTCCGCGAATCAAGATCTGCTTTCCTACCAACGCAGGCGTGGCGTCAACCGGCTCGCCGACGTCGTTGGTCGCCACGACATTCAATTCGTTACCATGTTTCAGCACCAACGTCTTGCCTTCTCGGCCGGTGATGTAAACGTGATCGTTGGCCGCAACCATTGAAGAATACAAAGAACGAATTCCATCCAGTCGCGTGGTTGCGATTTTGGTCTCGCCTGTCTTCGCATCCAGTGCCGTCAGTGTTGGCTGGGACGCTTTGGTTCCGTAGACGGTTCCTTTGTAGAGGACTCCGGTAGGAACGTAAGGACCAATGTCTTTTGAGTTCCAGACGATTTGGTCCGTGCCCGTAATGTCGCCTTTGCTGCCAAGTGGAATCGCATAACACGCCGAACTTCTCCAGCCCGTCATGCAAATCACCATGTCGTCGATCAACATTGGTGTCGGAATTGGATTTCCAGTTTGGCCACCACACTCCCAAATTACGGAACCGTCAGCTAAGTCGTAACTGCGAACTTTGGGGCCGTTCGTAATGACTTGCACGCGATCTTTGTAACGCACCATTCGCGGCGTCGCCCAACCTGTTTTTTCGTCGCGATTTTTTCGCCATTGCTTTTCGCCCGTCTTGGCGTTCATGACTTCAAGAAACGATTGACCTTCATGATCCCAAGTCACCACCAACGAATCCTCGAACAAACCTGGCGAAGCGCCTTCGCCAAACGAATTGCGTGTCGTCATTTTTCCCAAGTCACGTTCCCAAACAAGATTGCCCATCATGTCCAGGCAGTAGATGCCGAACGAGCCGAACGAAGCGTAAACGTGAGTTCCGTTTGTAACCGGTGAGCCGGAGCAAAAGGTATTGGTGCTGTGTGTTCCTTCGTGCGGAACACCTTCGTTGACCTTCTTTTTCCAAACGGTTTTTCCATCAGTGCGATTTATACATAGCACCCAAAACTCCTGAACTGATTTGGGTGCGGCGCCACGCCCGCGCCCGCCACGCCCACGACTTCCTCCGCGACTTCGACCTTGTTCAGCCGGTTGCGCTGCAGGTTTGGTGATCGCCGAACCATCGGCAGCTTTTCCAGTGTCGACGGCAGTCATGACGAAGATCTGATCACCCCAGACGATGGGACTGGAGCTCCCTTTCCCGGGAACTTCAACTTTCCATTTGAGGTTGGAACTGTCAGCTGACCATTTCAACGGCGGAGTCGCAGTGGCGGCGACCCCGTTTCCGTCAGGACCTCGGAAACGAGCCCAGTTGTTTTCGTTTTCATCCGCGGCACACATCGGTACAATCGACAGCAGCGCAAAGATTGCTGGGACAATCAATTTGATCCTCAGTTCAATTTTCATATTGGTTCTCAGTGTTTCGATGATTCGTTTTGACGGTAGGGTCAACGTGCAAGTGAAATGATCATTTGACGTTACACGGTTGCATGGGACTCAAATTTCGACTTTAAAGATTACGATATCTTGCCTCGTGTCGTCGGAGTCGAGGATCGAATCGACCAGATGTTTGGCCGCAGTTTTCGGATTCGTCGAGTCAAGCCACAGCGAACGGTTGAATACCCGCGAATACGCGGGAACGGGAAGAATCCAGAACGGGCAGCCAAGGGATCTGGAAATCTAGTTTGTGCCCTGCGCATTCATTCCCATTAAACATTCTCCAGCGGACTAAGTTTCCCTCACAAGTCGGTGGATAGGTTGTTCCAGAGCTTCGACTTTTGCAATTCGAATCCGAAATCGCTCTTTTTTGGGGTCAATTCCGTTGCCAGCGAAAATCCTGCAACCTTTAGGTGCTTTACGCAGTGTTAGTAACAGACGATGCGTTTTGTCGTTAGAATAAGAGAATGCAATCGCTTGATTTGTGCGTAGTGGTGGTAAAGAGCTGGTTTCTGGTGGGAAACTCAGCCTAAGTCCGATCGAATTACAGCATCGCGACGCTCACATTAAATAAAGGAATCTAGGCAATATGAATGATCAGAGAACGGGCCAGCCGGAACTTAGCAGCGATGATGTCGCCGCACTTGAGAAACTCAGTTCCGCCTATCAGTCCGTTGGCCGCGAACTTTCAAAGATAATCGTCGGTCAACAGGACGTCATCGAGCAGCTGATGATCGCCATTTTTGCACGAGGCCATTGCCTTCTCGAAGGCGTCCCAGGACTTGCGAAAACGTTGATGGTTAGCACTTTGGCTCGAACCTTGCATTTGGATTTTGCCCGTATCCAGTTCACACCTGACTTAATGCCCAGTGACATCGTCGGTACCGAGGTCATTCAGGAGGACAAGACAACCGGAAAGCGTGAATTCAAGTTTCTCAAAGGGCCCGTTTTCTCAAACGTGATTCTTGCTGACGAAATCAACCGAACGCCGCCCAAAACGCAAGCGGCTTTGCTGGAAGCGATGCAGGAGAAGCAAATCACGATTGGGGGAACGCGTCACGCCTTGCCGGCACCGTTCTTCGTACTCGCGACGCAGAACCCGATTGAGCAGGAAGGAACTTACACGCTTCCGGAAGCTCAACAGGACCGTTTCATGTTTAAGGTTTTCGTGAAGTATCCGTCTTACGACGAAGAATTTCGAATTGCCGAAACGACAACAACAGATATCGATGTGAACGTCGAGCAGGTGCTCACGGGCGAAGAGATTTTGCAACTGCAACATCTCGTTCGCAGAGTCCCGGTTCCGTCCCATGTGATTCACTTCGCATTGCGACTCGTTCGCGCGACCCGCGTCCTTGAGGATGAGTGCCCTGATTTCGTCAAGGAATCGATCAGTTGGGGTGCTGGTCCTCGTGGTGTGCAAAACTTGCTGCTGGGAGCCAAAGCGCGTGCAGTCCTAGAAGGACGAACTTTCGTTAACACGGATGATGTCAAGTCAGTTGCTCGACCAGTGCTTCGCCATCGTGTGATCACGAACTTTAGTGCTGATTCTTCTGGTATCACTTCGGACGACGTAATCGATCGACTGCTCGAAGAAATTCCAGATCGAAGCGATGGAGATCAGGTTGCGCCGGAGTTGGCCAAAGCGTTTGGCGCCTAGTTTTTCGTAGCGACGGCTTCCAACCGTCGTTTTGCGCTGTCGACGACTGGAAGCCGTCGTTACGTTTGCTTTGAAACTGATTGACTCAATGCCCGAAACCACTAAACCCGATTACCTCGATCCAGAAACGCTGGATAAAATCAAGCGGCTAGACGTGAAGGCGCGTTTGGTTGTCGAAGGTTTTGTCACCGGCCAACATCGATCTCCGTTTAATGGTTTTGCGATCGAGTTCGCGGCACACCGGGAGTACGCTCCGGGCGATGACCTTCGTCACATCGACTGGAAAGTCTGGTCGAAGACGGATCGCCTCTATATTAAAGAGTACGAAGAGGAGACGAATCTAAAGTGTCATCTGCTCGTCGACTGCAGCAAGTCGATGCGGTACGGCGAAGAAACGGGCCGCAGCAAGTTCGATTACGCGGCGACCGCGGCAGCCAGTTTGGCCGTTCTGATGCAACAACAGGCAGACTCTGTCGGATTGGTTCTGTTCAGCAATCAGATCGACAAGGTGCTTCGGAACAGTTCCCATCCATCGCACATCAAAGCGATCTTGCACGAGCTTCAGGAAGCCGAACCTGAAAACAAAACCGATGTTGCTGATGCCTTTACCGCTTTGGCGGCTCAATTGAGTTCTCGCGGCATGGTGATTCTATTTTCGGATCTTTTCCTTGATCCAGATGAGCTGGGCAAGTCATTGCAGCAGTTTCGTTTGCGGCGTCATGAAGTGATCGTGTTCCATGTGATGCACCATGATGAACTTGAGTTTCCCTTTGAGGACAACACGCTTTTCCGTGGGATGGAAGTCGAAGCTGAATTGCACACCGAGCCAAGGGCACTGAGAAAGTCGTATCTCGAAGCGGTGGATCGATACATGGAGCGAATCAAGAAAGTATGCGGAGCGGCAGGCATTGACCATGTATTGCTGGACACGTCGAAGTCGCTCGGCGGAGTGTTGGCGTCGTATTTGAACTTCAGAGCAAAGTCGCGAAGGAAGCTGAGGTGATCGCGCTAACGGGTGCCATGCTTCACGCTTGCGTGAGCATGCTTACGCAAGCGTAAGGCATGGCACCCATTCAAATCACTGCGGCTGGAAGCCACAGCCACGTAATTAAACCAAACGAGTCAAACGAAAAACGAATGTTATCCCTGTTCTTAAATCCTTGGATGCTTTTAGGTAGCTTGGCGGTCGCTTCGCCGATCCTGATCCATCTGCTCAACAAACGGCGTTTCAAGATCGTCGATTGGGCAGCGATGGATTTTCTGTTCGAAGCAGAAAAGAAAAACAAGCGTCGTGTCCAGATCGAGAACATGATCCTGCTGCTGCTGCGTTGTCTGGCCATGCTGTTGCTCGCATTGATGTTGGCTCGTCCGTTTCTGCCTTCAAACGTTATCGGTGGGTTTGCACAAACTCGACAACTCGAACGAATTCTTGTGATTGACGATTCGCTTTCGCAGCGAGTCCTCGTTGATTCGATGCCGGCGATGCAGAAGACGAAAGAGAGCGTCAAAGAGCTGTTGCGTGGATTTGCATCATCTAACGAAACGGAAGACTGGGTGAGTATCTGGCTGACCAGCGATCCGTCGCAGCGTCTGATCGATTACAAACCGCTCACCGAAAGCACATTGCCGGAAATCCTTCAGGTTGTTGAGCAAATTAAATGCTCCGATCAAGTCGCCGATTACAGCACATCGCTTGGTGAGCTCGATCGGTACCTGCAAGGCCAGCGTGAAAATGTTGGGCGAGCCGTTTATCTCTACTCGGATCTTCGAGCCCGCGACTGGAAGCCGTTGGCCAATCAGGACGCCGAAGCGGCTCCGGAAAATGCTGTCAAACGTGTCGCGGAAAACTCAGTCGGAACGTTCGTCGTTGATACAGGCGGCCAGCAGGATCAGAATCTTGCGATCACCTCAATCCGTCCCGATGGCTTACTGGTGTCGGATAAATCAGTCAGCTTTCTGGTCGACGTAACCAACTTTGGCAAGCAAACGGTCAACGAAATCAGCGTGCTGTTTCAAGTCAACGATAGCCAAGCCGAATACGAATCGATCGGAGTCCTTGGTCCTGGGAAAACGGAGACGCTGGTCTTCAATTACTTTTTCAGCCGCCCTGCGCCGAAAGATTTGCTGAATCAGGATTCGCAAAGCAAAAGCCGCATTCGCAATTTCAGGATTCGCGCTGAGATCGATCGCCAGTCGTTGGGCGAAGATTTGAAGCAGGATCAGCTGATCGAAGACAGTTCTCGATTCTATGCCGCGCGGATTCTCGAAGGCATCCCAGTCCTGTTGGTCGATGGTGATCCGTCAGCCATCTCGGAGCGCAGTGAGACGCATTACTTGCAGTCGCTGAATGTACCCGGAACCGGTTTGGCGATGACCGATGTTACGGTTAGTGAGCTTGAGACCGTTTCGCTGGCCGACTATCAGATCATCTTTCTGTGCAACGTTGACGAAGCTTCACCGGACAGAATCAAAGAACTCACCAAATGGGTCGAAGACGGTGGCTCATTGGTGTTCATGCCGGGGAACCGTGTTCGAGCTGCAACGTTCAATGATGCATTTCATCGAGAGGGCGCCGGGCTTTCTCCAATGAAGCTTGATCGCATGGCGGGCGATCCGACGATGAGCCGTTGGGTAAATTTTGAGCCTGGTCCTCAAGTCCACCCTTCGCTACGAATCATCATGGAGAGCGACGCTTCGAGCCTAGGTAAGATCGATGTGTTTAGCTGGTGGGCTTCGACGCTGAATGAAAACGAAATTGGAAAGTCGGTTGAAGTTCCGTTGCGGTTAACGGACAAAGATAACTCGGCTGCGATGGTGGATCGGACTTTGGGTGATGGCCGCGTGATTGTGTTCGCAATACCGGGCGACGGTGATTGGACCATGTGGCCTAGTAGTCCCACATACGCTCCGGTCATGATTGATTTGATCGATTATTTGCTGGGACAGTCAAAGGAAGCTTCGACGATTTTGCTCGGCGACACGATCAAGCAACCGATTGACTTGAGTGCTTTCAATAACCGTGCAACGCTCCGAGATCCGGCGGAAGAATCGGTTGAAGCCGTCGCCAAACCTGCAGATGCAGCCGATACCAATGCCATCATTCAGGAAATTACTTTCGAAAACACGGGCCGTGCGGGATTCTACGATGTGAAATTGCAGCGCCACGATGGTGGAACTGAATCGACACTGTACGCGTCCAACTATGACGCCCAAGAAAGTCGGCTGGATCGTTTGACGCCGGCTGAGCAGACGGAAAACTTCACGGGCAAAAATATTCAGCTTGTGTCGGGCGCAGAGTTGGCCAGTCAGTCGGTCGCTGGAAGTAATACTGAAATCTGGATTCAGTTGTTGGTGATCCTGTTTGCGATTTTGGTGACCGAGCAGCTGTTGGCTTATTGGTGGGGGCGAAAACGATAACGATGAAATCCATTCCATTAGTCCAATCTATTTTGCTCATTGCGTTCGCGATATTGATGCCACAGTCCGCGGATGCTCAAGTACGATTGGGTCGTCGAGTCGTTGGACCTAGGGTTGATCTAATTGAATTCGGCGGGATGATCGTTCCTCCTTTGACGGAAGACGAAGAAGCACAAGAAGTCGCCGGTGCGGTCCTCAAAACCGATCCCGATCTTGAAGCGTTGCTCGATAAGGCCAATCGCCATGCTGAAGAAGGAAACTTTCGCGTCGCGACCCGGCTGTGGCAGGCCGTTCTCGAACGGAGCGGTGATTCGCTCTATAGCGAAGACGAGATTACGTACTTTTCGATTAGCGATCAGGTCGAGCAAACTCTAGCCAAGCTGCCGGCGGATGCTCTGGCGATTTATCGCGTCACTGCGGATGCCCTGGCACAACAAATTCTTACGGAAGCCAACGATCCGAACGACATAGCTGCACTGATGCGAGTCGCGGGCAATTACTTCGTCAGTTCCCAAGGTGACGACGCGGCTTTTCGTTTGGGATGCCTGTATCTTGACCGCCACGATTTTTCCGGAGCGCTTCGCGTATTCCAAAAGATCGCAACTCAGCATCCTGACCCATCGGTTTCGCTAGACGAAGTACATGCTCGCATTGCGATCTGCCACGCGTTCATGGGCAACGAAGATCTGGCTCGTAAGTCACTGATAACTGGACGTGGCTTCGGGGCCGATTCGGAAGCGGTTGATTCGGTCGATCGCTCACTTGCGAGCCTCAGGGCAACCGATGTGCGTGGTGCGGCCCTCGAACAGTGGTTCTCATCGCATGGCAATTCGAAACGTATGGCGGCGATGCCGGCGCTTCCAGAGTCGGCGTTCACGATTGATCAGATCGCAAAGTGGCAGTTTTTTGTGAACCCACGCGACGACCGTTTTATTAGCCGTCCTGACACGATCGGCAAGATTCTTGTTGGCGAACAGAGCTCAGCAAACTTTGCTGCTGACACGCGTAACAGTACAGAAAAGAAAGCCATCAAGGAGTGGGGTGAAAACGGTTGGCGACCTGCAGGTCATTTGATGTTCGACGAAGGCCAAGTCTTTTTTAAGGCGCCTGCTGACGTTGTTTCTTTTGATCGAAAGAAAGTTGCGGAAGCCATAGAGGGCAGTTCCGGTGACGGGAAGGTTGAAGTCAAGGACTTTGCGAAATGGAGAAGCTTGTGGCGCAACGTCTATGAAGTCGACGAGGCGACAATGCGAATGCATCAGCTCTCTGGGAATATGCGATCGTTTCGTTCCCGTCAGAGCCAGCAGCAGGTAACCAAGAACAATCTTGGGGTCTTTCCGAAGACAATGCACTTTGATGACTTGATTCATCAGCAGATGGCGGTCCATGACGGAGTGCTTTACACGCTCGAAGGGAAATCTTTCGATAGCCGAAGCCGCCATGCCGCTGCACGTCGAAACTCAGGACATGGCTGGAATGTCATCTTTCGCCGCACGCGAGAGAACTTTCTGACGGCCTACGATAAAGACTCAGGTGGCATGCTCTGGCGTTTGCCGCGAATTAACAAACCAGAATCGCCTTCTTGGGATCCGTCAAAGAAAGCAAGCGACCCGAACGAAAGGGATCGCTGGCTCAAAAGCGGCGGCATGATGGCGGCGCCCGTCAAGTTCGCCGATCTATTAATCGTTCCCGTCAATCAAAACGGTTCCATTCATCTTTATGGGATCGATCCGGCCAAAGAAGGCGAAACGGTTTGGTCGGCTTTTTTGTGTGATGAGCCGGAAACGGGATCCGTTTCATCGGCACCGATCAACCTGACCGTCGACGGAAGCGATCTGTTTGCAACTTGCGGTACGGGTGTTCTGTTTGTCGTCGATCCCACGACAGGCAAAATTCGATTCGCCAAGCGATACGCTCGTTCCGGTGAACCGAACCAGATGCTAAGGCGTTCCTACAATTCGACATCCACGACCTTTGACGGCTGGAGCAGCGATGTGATCCTGCCAAACGGACGGGAGTTGATTTGTTTGTGCAGTGATACGAATTCGATCGTGGCAATTGATCGCAATGATGGTTCACTGATCTGGAAAACGGGCCTGCGGCCTTACGGGGCCAAGGTTGACTACATCATTGGCGCGTGGGGCGACTACCTCTATCTCGGTGGTAAGCGAACGATCATCGCACTCGATCTGAAAGCGGAAGGTTACATCGCGTGGGGCGGAGAGCCGCTCTTTGATGATGCCGTCACGACGGGGCGTGGGATGGTGACGCCGCAGGGAGTCTTTGTTCCCGTAGGCAATTCGATTTGGCGATTTTCGTTGAATGGAAAAAAAGGGCGTGCGGAAGTTCTCAATCAGGTGGAAGCCTTTTTGGGAACCGAATCACCTGTTGGAAATTTGTATAGCGATGGGCAGCGGATCTGGGTGCATGGTGCTTCCCGACTGTACGCGTTGTCGCCGAAAGAGGATTAGAGTTGAATCTCATCGCTGAAAATTCATTCCTGAACTGGCTCGTTGGTGAACGTCCCGACCGGACCGGCACGCCCGCGCTTCAGTGGGCGAACCTCCCTGAGTCTTGGGGTGTTTTCGTTTTGATCGCGATCGTTGGGCTGCTGTGCTACGGCGTCTTTTGGCTCTATCGTCGCGAAATTAAAACCTGTCCGATGCCGATCAAAATGATGATGGCTGGGATTCGGCTGTTCGTTTTGCTGCTGCTGGTAATGCTGTTTCTTAAGCCTTCGCTCTACTTTCAAAAGGTCGATGAAGTTCGGCCTCCGATTGAGTTGCTTCGCGATTCGTCGTTGTCGTTGGCCAGAGGAGACCTCTATCGCAACAAAGAACAGGTGAAATTGCTCTCAGGGTTGACGGGCTTGGACGCGGAAGGCATCGATGCGGGCACTGTTTCGCGGAGCGACCTGCTGAATCAGGCGTTCGAGAAAAACCCTAAGATTCTTGAGCAGATGCGATTGAAAGGACCTGTTCACGTTGTCGATTTCGCAGATGGTTCAACACCTTATGAATTGATTCCGTCGCTGAGCAAAGAAGATCTTGAGAAGAAAGAGGAAGTCAGGGAAGCAAATTCAAATGAGTCACTTGGGACCGAAGAGTCGGTAGTCGATAAAAATGTCGACGCAAAATTGCCTGAGTTGATCGCCTCGGGAGCCGCCACGGACATCTGGCAAGCACTCAAAAATGTGCTTGATGGAACAACAACCCCTTCGTCGATCGTTTTGATCAGCGAAGGCCAGCACAACGGCAGCGGTGACCCGCTGGAAATGGCGGAAAAGGCCAAGGCGCTCGATATTCCGATCTACACTATCGGTGTTGGCGATCCGAACCCACCAAAAAACGTGGCGGTCAAAGAAGTCTACGTCCGCAACAAAGCGTATCCCGACGAGCCATTCGAGATTGAAGCGGTTGTGCAAACGAGTCGCAAGAACGAAACGAATTTGCCGGGTCGGCTCAAAGTCTCATTGATCGAGCAGATGCGGGACTCGACCGGAAAGCTGTCACAGCCAACAGAAGTTAAGACCAAAGATGCCAATGTCCCAGAAGCTGGCGGCCGTATTCGGCTGAACTTTGAGCATTCGACCAACCGGCCCGGAAAGTACGTCTACACGGTTCGCTGCGAAACACTTCCTGATGAAACCAATACCGATGACAACGAGTTGGTTTCATCTCAGTTGGAAGTCGTCGATGAAAAAGTCAAAGTGCTGTTGATTTCCGGATTGCCAAACTGGGACTATCAGCAGGTCTACAAACTGCTGCAACGCGACCAGACGATCGATTTGAGCTGTTGGCTTCAGTCGATGGACGAAACGCGGCCGCAGGAGGGCAATACACCAATCACACGATTGCCTCAGACGATCGAAGAGCTTGGTCAGTACAATGTCGTGCTGTTGCTTGACCCCGACCCTAGCGAGTTTGATGATCGCTGGGTGAAGCTGCTGCGAGATTTTTGCGAGTACAAGGCTGGCGGTGTCATGTTCATGGCTGGCCCTCAATTTTCAAGTGAATTCCTGACCAAGCCGAGTCTCAAATCGTTCCGGGAGATCGTGCCGGTTCGGTTTGGCGACCTCGAAGAGATCGAAGTCAACGAAGCGCTGGCTTCGGCGACTGATGATCGCGCCGGCAAAATGCTGCTGGTGCCATTCAATATGGATCATCCGGTGATGAGCTTCCGCAGTGAGCCGGAGGAGAATCTCAAGATCTGGAATCTGATGCCGGGGATTTACTGGAGCTTCCCCGCTTCGCGAGCCAAACCTACGGCTCGGGTTTTGATGGAACGCGGCGACCAAGTCAGTGCTGACGGGAATCAACCGCTCTTAGTGTCCGGACGCTTTGGTGCCGGATCCGTTTTGTATCTCGGCTTTCAGGGGACATGGCGTTGGCGACCGATCGGATTGCAGGCTCAGTATTTCGACCGATTCTGGATTCAAGTGGTGCGATTCCTAGTTGAGACTCGTTCGCTTCAAGGATCACGACGCGGGTTCATCGATCGCGAGAAAACGGAATACGAACTCGGACAACGGGTGACATTGATTGCACGATTATTGGACGAGCAATTCAAGCCTTCGAAAGAGCCAACTTTTGACGCCGTGATTAAATCGGCTGATGGCCGCGAGCAAACGATCAAGCTTAAGCTGTTGCCGAATCAGGAAGGTCGCTACGAAGGAGCGTTTCCAGCGACCCGAATCGGGTCTTACGAAGCAACCGTTAAGATTGGCGATGGCTCTGAAAAGTTGATTGATCCGGTGACGTTTCGCGTTGTTTCACCAAGTGCCGAGTCGGGTTCGTATTGGCTGAACGAGAAACTGTTGCGCGACATCGCGGATCGGTCCGGCGGTCAGTATTTCCGGCTTGATTCGATCAAGAAACTTCCAGATGTTTTGCCAAACACGGTAGAACGTTTTACGTTTAACAGTCCGCCAGAGCCACTTTGGGATGCGAGCTCGAAGCTGCGTTGGTTGATCTTTTTGCTGCCAGTGGTTTTGTTGACGATCGAATGGGCTGCGCGAAAATGGTACAAGTTGTTGTAAATGAACGCTAAATCGAACAAAGCAATTCCGAAATCCATTCTCCAACGGCTGCGCGCCCTTCGGTCGCAGCTAACGAATTGGATCGTCGTACGCGGGCTGTCCCGTTGGTTGCTGATCGTTTTGGGCGTGCTGTTGGCCGACGTGCTGATTGATCGCGTCTTCAAGATGGACTTCAGCCAACGTCTGATCATGTTGGGCGTGATGATCGCAGCGGCTGCGATGTTCTTTTTCTGGCGACTGATCAGGCCGCTGGCAACACGGCCGACCAACGATGCGTTGCTTTATGAAGTCGAACGCGGTAACAAATCACTTCAAGAGAGCCTCATCAGTAGCGTCGAGCTGTCTCGCGTTGAAGACTTTGAGTCAGTTGGCGTTTCGCCGCAGCTTGCAGCAGCGACCATCGAAAAAGGGATCGAAGACGCAAAACAGATTGACTTTGGCAATATCGTTGACCAAGTCAGTCACCGAAAAAACCTCGGTATCCTCATGGCAGGAATTCTCGGATTCGTGATGCTTGGTATCGGCGTCGCATCGACCGACTTTCTGGGAACATGGTTTAAACGCAACATTTTGCTAGGCAGTCAGCAGTGGCCGCAAGGCACATATTTGGAGATCGATGGTTTGAAAGATGGCAAGGTGACGTTGCCTCGCGGTACTAATCATCGCCAGTTGGTCAACATCACCGAGGCCTCAACCGTCACGAACATCAATCTCAATCTGGAGATTGAAAATTCAGGCGGCGGTAGAACCATCTATGCAATGAAGCCGACCGGCAAGCTCGACGGTCGCCAACATGCGTTCATGTTCAATAATGTTTCGTCAACGTTCCGTTTCAGAGCCACCGGTGGCGACGATGTGACGGAATGGGTGTCGGTTGAACTTGTTGAGCCGCCCGCCATCGTAGATTTGGAAATGAAAGTTCACCTTCCGCCGTATACCGAAGCCGCCCCTATAATCCTTAAAGGTGATGGGCCGCATCCGGTCTTGGCTGGGAGCTGGTTGCAAGTCCACGCGAAAACGAACAAGCCAATTCAGAATGCCGTTTTGCAAAGTGGAGATGTTTCGTTTCCGATGGAATTATCCGAGGACGGTCTGTCATTCGTCGCTTCACCAGGCAAAGATACGGCACTTGTTAGCGGGCCCTACGAGTTTGAGTTGCTCGACCAAGGCGGCTTGGGCAATGCTCGCAAATCAAAATTCACATTGTCCCTCAAGCAAGACGCCCCGCCACGAGTGCGTGCTGAACTACTGGGCATTAGCGGCCTTGTCTCGGCACGAGCCATGCTGCCGACAGAGTTTCAGGTAGTCGATGAATATGGCCTACGCGACATCAGCTTTGCGGCCAACTGGAAAACCGAGCAACCACAACCAGATCAAGCCCAATCAATGTCTGCGTTGATTGCGACGCTGGACCAACAGGAGATCAAGCCTTGGCGTTCTGCTGAAGATGTCGCGGTGTTCGATCTGTTGCCGATGCAATTGCCGCCCGGAACAAGTCTGCGTTTAGCGGTCCTAGCTCATGACAATCGTCCAGAAACACCCGGCGAAGGAAAGTCGCAAGAGTTCCTACTTCGGGTCGTGACCGATGAAGAATTGCGAGCCGATCTACTCCGACGCGAAGACGAGCAACGAAAAGCGTTCGAGCAGGCTTACGAAATTCAACTGTCCCTCGCGGCTGAACTGGAAGCACTCTCGATCAGCCAGGCTGAAAACGGCCAGAGCGAAGAGGACTTTCACAAGCAACGCGAAATGAAGCTTTTGGGTTTGGTGCGGGACCAAAAAGGAATCGGCACGGCGATCGATCGTGTCGCAACGCGATTTGAAGAGTTCCTGGTCGAAATCGGGAATAACCGACTCGAAGAAGCTGAGCGAGAAGTCGTTCCCGGTCGGCCCGGAATCGAAGAACGATATAACAACAAGATCATTCAGCCGATTCGCGAGATGGATACCGAATTGATTACTCTGGCGACGCAGTACCTCGATAGCTGTCGCCGCGTAGAGCAGGATCCGACAAAGTTGGACGAAGCTGTAGGCCAAACAGGTGAAACTCAGCAATTGATTCTCGAGCGTATGAAAATGATTCTTGAAGCGATGAATGATTCGCGGTCATTCCAAGATTTCCTGAACAGCTTGCTTGAAATTAAATCGATCGAAGCAAAAATTAAAAAAGAGAACGAAGAGAAGATGAAACCGAAAGACATTTTCGACGACGCTGATCCAGACGATATTTTTGACGACAACTAACACGAGAATGGCGGCATAGGCCTCCGGCCTGTGGACGCGCAGAACACTGGCTGGAATCCCATGCCGCCCCTGAGCACTCATTGGAGCTTGCTATGAACCGACTATCGAAATTGACCGTCCTTTCGATCATTGCATTGACGATGTTCTCTGGTGGCCTGCTTGCTCAAGAGACCAAGCAAGATGAAAAGTCAGAGCTGGCAGTTCGTCAACGATTGGTTGAGCGAAAAATGGTTGAGCTTGAAGCTCGCTTCACAGCCGCCGCGGAACGGATCCGCGCAAAAGATCCCAAACGTGCCGACCGACTGATCAAGACGTATCAGAAGTCAAAGGAGCAGTCACTGTCGAAGAAGATGGCTAACGTCAGTCAGCTATTGGATGAAGGAAGCTTCGCGGAAGCTGACAAGGAACTGGACGAAGTGATTCAGGTTCTCGAGTCGATGATCCGATTGTTGACGAACGATAAAGAGAAGACCGTTTCGAAAAAGGAAGAGATCGAGACGCTCGAGAAAATCAAGAAAGAGATTCAAAAGCGGCTCGAAGAGCAGAAAAAGCAAACGGCCGAGAATAAGAAAGTCGGCAACAAGAAGGACTCGATCGCCAATCTCAAAGCTCAAATCAAACAGCTCGAAGGCTTGATCAAGAAGCAGGACGGTAACATTGCCGAAACAAAAGCCAATCAGAACTCCGGGCTTCGGAAGCTGGACAAGATCGCGGACAAGCAATTTCAAATCCGCAAAGAGACCGAAGAACTCGCCAACGCGATCCGCGAACAGAAGCTGAAGAAAGATGATCCCGGTGCGAAGCAGGAAGGCGAATCAGAAAAGGGTGACGGCAAGCCAGGTGAAGCTGGAAAGCCGGGCGAGAAGAAAGATCCGCCGCCAGGAAGCAAAGAAGAAAAGAAGCTGAAAGAGCTTCAAAAGAAAAAAGATGACCTTGAGAAGAAACTCAAGGAAGGCGAAGGCAAGGAAGGAGACGGTAAGCCAAGCGATGGTAAGCCTTCCGATGGCAAACCAAGCGAAAAGAAGGACGGCAAGCCTGAAGAGGGTAAGTCCGGTAAGCCAAGTGAAGGGAAATCCGGCAAGCCAAGCGAGAGTAAAAGCGGAGAGAGCAAGTCAGGCCAACAAAAGCCCAAGCCTCAACAGCCGGGTTCAAAGTCGCTCGACAAAGCCGCTGAAAAGCAGCGTATTGCGGAAGAGAAACTAGCCAGCGGCAAACCTCAAGATGCGGCTCGACAGCAAGAAGCTGCCAAGCAAGAACTTGAAAAAGCACTCAAGGAACTGAAGAAGGAAAAGCGTCGTCTTGAATCCCTACCACCAGAGGCTCTCAAGCAGCTCGCCGACAAGCAACGTCGTACGCGTGACAAGACGATGGATATTCTCGAGCAAATGAAAAAGGCTCCTAAGTCCAAAGATGAAAAGCAGGATGGGGATCAAAAATCCAAGCCGAATCAAGCTGGTCAGAAACCCGCCGAAGAAGCTGGTGGCGCCATGAAAAAGGCTGCTGACAGTCTCGAGAAAAATGAATCCAAAGAAGCCGAGCAGGAACAAAAGAAAGCGGAAGAGAAACTCGAAGAGACAATCGAGGAACTCGAAGAACGTTTGAAGCAGCTTCGCGAAGAAACTCGCGAGGAAAAATTGAAGCGGCTCGAGTCGCGCTTTGCGGAAATGCTCACGCGTCAACAAGTCGCTTCGATCATGACGATTGAGCTCGACGACAAACGCACGAACCTCGGACAGATTCGTCGACGTGATCAACTACTGATTCTGCGACTGGCAACGGAAGAACTGCAGATCCATGAACTTGGCCAGCAAGCTTACGACCTGCTAGTTGAAGATGGAACGAGCGTTGTGTTTCCAGAAGTTGTCGAAGACTTGAAGGGTGATCTCGTTGAGGCAGGCGAGCTACTTCAGAATGAAAAAACTGCCCAATACACGCAGCTTGTTCAGAAAGAAATCGAGACCACCATCGAAGACCTAATCGATGCGCTCAAAGAGGAGCAAAAGAAAGGCGGCGGC
>CAYGUE010000143.1:0-17828 GCA_964352885.1 uncultured Pirellulaceae bacterium | reverse complement strand
GGGGTTGGTGAAGTCGTCGGCTTCGGCGGGCATTGCTGGATATGTGGAGGCTTGTCTATTCGGCGAGGATGTCATCCCAGGCGGCAGGGCCATTCAAACGCAAGAGGCTGCCGATGCAGCATGTTTTCTCCTGAGCCCACGATCCTCCGGTATCAACGCTCAGCGAATCGTGATCGATGCAGGGATGGCGATCAACTATTTCGACAACGAGATAATCACGAAACAGATGAAGCTCGATTGAGACTCGATGTTATAATGGTCACCGGGAACAGAAACCGGTTTTAAATTGCTGGACCATGGGAATTCGATTTCTTTGTGACTCTTGTCAGAAGCGCCTCAATGTGAAGGCAAAGCAGGCTGGGGAGTTTTGCGTCTGCCCGGACTGTGAAACCGAAATTCAGGTTCCTCTTGAATCAACCATTGAATCACCCATTGAACCGGCCACGAAGCGAGCGAAAAAACGGCAGAGCAAACGACGTCCGAATGTGGAAGTCGATTGTTCTCCCGTTATGCAGGATCAACTCTT
The DNA here is from genome assembly GCA_964352885.1 of uncultured Pirellulaceae bacterium. Lineage (GTDB taxonomy): Bacteria > Planctomycetota > Planctomycetia > Pirellulales > Pirellulaceae > Mariniblastus. Next base: position 17,302 of record CAYGUE010000143.1, on the reverse strand, counting down.
GGTTGAATTGGAAGCCGTTTCTGAGTCATCCGCTGTAATTGTTGATGCGTTTGATGGAGCTGACAATCATCAGGGCGGCGAATCCGCCGCGGCGGATTTGCAGATTGAGCAAGTGACGCTTGTTGACTCAGCCGCAGTCCGGTCACCCTCCCTTCTTGTTACTCCAAAGAAATTTCGTCAACAAGTAGAACAAGTTCAAAACGAAGAAGTCCAAATTGATGATCCCAAAACACCTGCGTCAAGCGTGGACAGATTTGACCTTGCGGAACATCAAGCACAGCAGTCCAAAACGGATTTGACATTCGATAAACTATTTTCTGACGACGCAAGTTATGAGGATGATGAATCCGGAGAGGCCGATTCTTTTCTGCTGGCCAAGCCCGTTATCAAGATTCAATCAGATCCTCTGATGTCAGATCCGAAACTCGTTTGGTACTTAAGACACAAACGATTTGGCGAAAAAGGGCCGTTGAAGGCCCGACAAGTCGAAGCGATGCTTGAATCTGGGCAACTGCGGTCCGGCTATATCGTTTGGCGTGAGGACTGGAATGACTGGTTGCCAGCTGAGGAAGTCTTTCCAAAGCTTGTTGTCCTGCCAGAGCTTGAGGCAGCTTGTGAAATTCCGTATGAGCTCAATCCACTTTCAGAGATGAGCCGTAAGCGTCGGGCTCAAAAGCGATTCTGGGTGGGTTTCAATGTCGCAGCTTTTCTTCTGGTGATTGTTCTGGTCTACTGGTTAACGCACTATGTTTTGTAACTTTTTCAGAGTACGGCGATGATTTCTCAGATCAAAATTTCCTGTTTGCTGCTTGTTTTCTGCGTTTCGTTCATGTCGTTGATTGGCTGCGACGCGGAGGTTAAAGATGAAACAAAGAAAACCGGCCCTGTTCCAGAAGTTCCCGAAGTTCCAGAAGTTCCAGAAAGCGTCGACGACATCGATGCGGGCAAACCATCGCAGCCGGCTGGAAATATGAAAGCCAATGATGAGCGCGATGGCGCTCAAACGGAAACCAGCTCGGATCCGAAAGAAGATGCTGCCGGGGCAGCCTTTGTTGGTGAAGGATTTGAAGTTATTGTTGGCGAAGGCGGAGCACTGAACTTCAAAGCTCCCGCATCGTGGAAGAAATCCAAGCCTAGTTCATCGTTCGTTGAGTTCGAGATTGCTGTCCCAAAATCTGAGGGCGAAGCCGAAGACGCTGCTGATGGACGACTGACGATGATGGGTGCGATGGGATCCGTCGATGCCAACATTCAACGTTGGTACGGACAGTACACGCAGCCCGACGGAAGCAAGACCGAAGACAGCGCGACGGTCACCGAGTCCAAGGTCGCTGGTTGTGATGTGATGTTGGTCGATATCACAGGAACGCTGATGGATCGACCTGGAGGCCCGATGGCGGGCGGCAAGTTGGTCGAGCGAGAAAACTATCGAATGCTGGCTTCGATCATCCAGGCAGGCGAACACGGTCAGTACTTCGTTAAACTCTATGGACCAGCGAAAACAATTGCTGATAACGAAGCAGCGTTCAAGGCATTCGTCGAAAGTCTGACGATCGACAGTCAAAAAAAGGGTCTCTAATGTTGTGCCGCAGGATTGTTCTGCTGCTAACTTGTACCATCTTCGGTGGAACTCTTCTTGCACAAGATGTAGAGGAAGATAGGGTCGGGTTTCCGGAGTCAGATATTTTCTTGTTTGATCTGGAATTGTCTGGCGAGACGGCATTGGTCTCGAACGGACAGAACGTTACTGCGACGGCGGGCTATGAAAACCAGCCCTGCTTTACGTCTGATAGTCGCTCGTTCCTGTTTTCGAAGAGCGTCGATAGCCAAACAGACATCTTTGAGTACTTTTTAAACTCGAAAGAAACGAAGCAGATCACGGCGTCGGCCTGCATGGAATTCTCTCCAATTCCGTCGCCTGACAACCAGTTCATTTCATTTGTTACCGATGGTGAAGGTGCCAATCAGAGCATCTGGCAATTGAATCGCGATGCGCCGGACAAGCCAGAATGGGTGCTTCGTTCCCAACCCGAACGCGAGCCGGTCGGATACTACAGTTGGAATCATGAAACCGGACACATGCTTTTTTGGTCACGCTACGGTTTTAACATTCGGTTGGTTCATGAATCGAAGCAGCTGTCGCATTACGTCACGGGCGATGCCGTTCCTACGACTCCGCAGATCATTCCGGGCACGCAAAACTTCAGCTTCGTCCATCGCCAAGGCAATGGAGAAGTTTGGATCAAAGAGTTGAACCCGACTACAAAAGCCATTCGACCTTTGACGCCGGTCGCCGGGAGTAATAGCCACTATGGGTGGGCGCCAGACGGATCAATTTTGATGATCGAAGATGCAAAGCTTCATCGCTGGAAACCCGATTCAAAAAAGGGTTGGCAGGAAATTGCGCAGTTGAACAAGCAAGGAATTGAATCCGCGACTCGGTTGAACGTTAGCCCCGATGGCAAACGATTGGCAATTGTCGGAGTGCCTGTCAAGTGAATTCAGGCACGATTTGATGATGCTGTCCAAGCTGGACACTTCTGGATTGGTTGTCTGGCGTATATCGATACGTGTTTGCTTTTCAAAAGTGGCAATCCCGACTCTTGTGTGCACGACTGTCATTGAACCAAGCTGCACGTCAAACTAAACTAGTTTCAACCGTCGGTTGTTTACCTGACGCCTACCAATACTCTTACATTTCTCCTTCCACTTGGAGACTCTCTTGCACCCACAGCGTCGCCTCGATCACAATCGCAATTCGTTCCAGTACCGAGCCCTCGAAGCACGCGCTATGCTTGCAGGGGGCGTGATCATCTCTGAGTTTGTGGCCTCAAACCTCGGATCGTTTCTGGATACCTATGAAGAATCGCCCGATTGGATCGAGCTCCACAATCAGGGCGACACCGCAGTTGACTTGCTTGGGTACCATCTGACCGATGATCCTGCGGACCCGATCGGATGGACTTTTAACGCATCGTCAGTTATCGGCGCTGGCGAATACAAGGTCATCTTTGCTTCGTCGCGAAACGAAATTGACCCAGCCGGATACTTTCACACCGACTTCAATCTCGGTAGTGGCGGCGAGTATATCGCACTCTATGACGATAACTTGGCGTTGTTGTCCGAGTATGGAACTGGCGGAAGCAACTATCCTGCTCAATTGACCGACGTCTCTTATGGAATCCCTCAGGGAACGCTGGTGAATCGGTCGAGTGTGGCCCAGTATCTAATTCCATCTGATAACAGTTTGGAAACAACGTGGTACAACAATAACTTTGATGCAGAGGCAAATGGGTTCACGGACAGCCGTACTTCGATTGGCTACGAAAATGACGTTGGTAGCACCACAAGTTATGCAGATGAAATTCTGAAAACCGTTCCTTCGGGAACGACCAGCCTGTACTTGCGGAATGAATTCCATCTAGATGATGCCAGCAATGTGACCGACTTGGTCTTCAATGTGAAGTATGACGACGGTTTTGGTGTCTGGCTCAACGGCCAATTTCTGTTCTCGGAAAATGCAGGAAATGGATTTGCCTGGGATACTTCAGCGGATGCGATTCATAACGACGCGGATGCACTGCAATATCAGTCGTATTCGCTAGATGGAAGTGCTGGGTCGGTCGGCAACTTTTTGAATTTGCTGGTCGACGGTAAGAACACGCTGGCAATTCATGCGTTGAACGAATCGAACACGAGCAGCGATTTTTTGATGTCTCCGCAGTTGATCACGACGTCGATTGCCGGGCCCGTTTCGTATCTGGCCAGCCCAACGCCTGAGCAGCCGAATTCGTCGACCGCGGTTTTAGGTCCACAGATTGCAGACGTGACGCCGACGAGCACTTCAATATCTCAGGGACAATCGATTGTTGTCACTGCCCGCGTTTTGCAGTTTGATTTGCCCGTCGATACTGCTTCAATCGCCCTTCATTACCGAGTCATGTTTGGCAATGAAGTGACCGTTGCGATGAACGACAACGGGACTGGCGTTGATGCCATTGCTGGCGACGGAATCTTTTCCGCGACGCTGAATAGTTCCAGCGTTCCGGCGGGCCAGATGGTTCGCTGGTACCTGACGGCTTCCGACACAGACGGCGGCCTTACTCGTGCTCCACGGTTTTTTGACGCGCTTGATTCAGCCGAGTACTTCGGCGCGGTCATTGTGGATACTACGATCGATACGGACTTGCCGTTGATTCAGTGGTTTATTGAGGATACAGCAGCGGCGAACACGGATTTTGGTACCAGAGCGTCCATTTTTTATGACGGCCAGTTTTACGACAATGTTCAGGTTGATATCCATGGGCAGTCGACTCGCGGCGGTGATTTCCCGAAGAAGTCCTACGACTTTGATGCGAATTCAGGTGAGAAGTTCCAGATCCCAACGATTGGTGCGGCCAGCGATTTTAATATGCTGACCAACTACGCAGATCAAACGAAGGTTCGCCACCCGCTGGCCTATGAGATTCTGACGACGGCAGGAGTTCCGACACTGCATGGAGCCGCGACGACGGTCTATCGCAACGGATCTTACTATGGTTTGTATGATGTCATCGAAGAGGGGGATGAAGAATATCTGGAGCGTGTCGGACTCGATTCAAACGGTGCACTGTACAAAGTCAATAACAACCTGAGTGACGCGTACAACGAAGTCAGTAAGAAAACTCGCAACTACGAAAACCACGATGACTTTCAAGAAGTGATTGACGGCGCCGCGTTGTCAGGAAGTGCCGCAACGACTTGGGACTTTGATCATTTGGATGTGGCCGGCCTGATCAACTACGTTGCCGTCCAATCATTGCTTGCAAATCAAGATTTCGGCCACAAGAATATGTACTGGTATCGCGATACCGAGGGCACAGGTTTGTGGACAGCATTGCCGTGGGATCAGGATTTGTCACTTGGTCATCGGTGGACCGCTTCGGTTTCGCCACCCTATTTCGACAATACGTTGTATTCGAACCAACCAATCAACGTTGGTTTGAATGGATTGTTCCAACGGATCTACAGCACCCCTACTACGCGAGATATGTTTTTCCGTAGGTTGAAAACGCTTTCAGATCAATTCTACGGCGAGCCCGGAACTTCGGTTGCGTCCAGCTATGTGCATCAGCGTCTTGGCGAAATCGAATCGTTGATTGAAGATGAAGTCGCCGACGATATCGCCGAGTGGGGTATTCAGGCGAACTTTGCCGCAGCTTATCCGTTCAATCCTGCTCAGGCCATTGATCAACTTCAGGATGTCTTTATCAACGCCCGGCGAAACTACATCAATGACGATTCCAGAACGCCCAACGCTCAGACCGGTACGCCAGCGATACTCTTCGATACTGTCGATTTTGATTCAAGCCCAGCGTCCGGATTGCAATCAGAAGAGTACGTTCGCTTGAATAATCCCGGGAGTACGGCCGTTGATATTTCCGGTTGGAAATTGAGCGGAGGAATCTCGCACACGTTCAAACATGGCACAGTGATCCCAGCAGGCGAAAGCCTTTTCGTCGTTGCCGACGTCGTCGCGTTCCAATCGCGTGCAACTGGGCCAACAGCCGGACAACAGTTGTTCATCCAAGGCAATTATAGCGGCAATATTTCAAATCTTGGGGAGACGCTCGAGCTGCATTCAGATGCGGGCGTTTTTGTTGACAACTTGACGACGCCAAACTCTGGCTTGACTGCGAACCAAGAGTTCTTGAGAATTTCGGAGTTCAATTACAATCCTTCCGATTTTGTTGCGGATGCTGAGTACATCGAGTTCCTAAATACGGGTACGACAACGCTAGACCTGTCCGGGGTATCTGTCACTGAAGGACCAAGTACTCCGTTTGTATTTCCAGCCGGTACGATGTTGGCTGCAGGAGAACGAATTCTGATCGTGCAGGATCTGACGGCTTTTTCAAACGCCTACCCAAGCGTGCCCACTGCGAAGATTGTTGGAACCTATTCAGGAAAACTGAGCAACTCTGGCGAGAATATTCGGGTTGAAGAATCTGGTGGCGAAGTCATTCTTCAGGTTAGTTACGGCGATTCGAATCCATGGCACTTTGCCACCGATGGTGATGGTGCGACATTACAGTTGGCCAATGAGTTTGGCACTTCGTTATTAGAGATCGGCAAGCACTACTCTTGGCGTCCGAGTTATGCGATCAACGGAACCCCAGGGGAAGCTCCCATTGCGGTGCCGAATGTCGTTATCAATGAAATCCTTGCTCATACCGATGCTCCACTGACGGATAGTATCGAGCTGTTCAACCCAACAGGGCAGGCGATCTTGATCGGTGGTTTGTTTTTGAGTGATTCGGCCAATGACTTTTTGAAGTATCAGATCCCAGCGGGCACATTGTTGGGGGCCGGAGAGTACGTCGTATTTGACGAATCCCATTTCAATCCGACACCGACGACTCCAGGACCAAAAGATTTCTCTTTGAGTGCATCCAACGGAGATCAGGTTTGGCTGACCGCTGCTGCCGGTGGAGTTCCCAATGCCATTTACGCTCAGGCCGATTTTGGAGCAACATTCAATGGTGAATCGCTGGCCAGAGTTCCTAACGGAACGGGGCGACTGCTGCCGAGCACTGGTACGACGTTGGGGTCCGAGAATCTGGCTTCGAGAGTTGGTCCACTGATCATTAGCGAAGTCAACTATCATCCTGAGAATCCGTCGCCTTCGGCGTTAGCAATCGAGCCAACGATCACGGCAGGCGATCTCGAGTTCATTGAAGTTACGAATCCGACATTGCAAACGGTTGACTTAACAAATTGGCGACTGCGTGGCGAAATCGACTTTGATTTTGCGTCGGCAACGATGTCGCCAGGGGACACGATTGTCGTCGTGACGTTCGATCCTTCTCTGGTTGCGAATGCGAGTTTGCTGGCTGCGTTCCGAGCTCATTACGGAATTGACTCTTCAGTTCCCTTGGTTGGAGCAGATGGCATTGGCGGATTGAACAACAGCACTGGTCGAGTGAGTCTTCAGCAACCTGATATGCCTCCAGTATCAGATCCGACTTCGGTTCCACATGTTTTGGTCGACGAAGTTGTCTATGACGACTTGGCTCCGTGGGACGTTGTCGCCGATGGAAACGGGCCTTCGCTGAATCGGATTGCCGCGGGTGTTGAAGGAACGGCCGCGACGAACTGGACGAACTTGAGCCCCACGCCAGGAGTTGCTGCTGTGGAGGCGACGATCGTCACGCGAAGTTTGTTCTACAACAACAGCACGTTTGATGGAGGTTCCAGTTCTGCAAACGTCGACGATGACATGTCGGTCGCTAACGGATTAGCGCCATTATTCGCAGGGGAAACAGCCACCTTTGCTAACTATTCCAACTACGTTCATGGCCTCAACGGCGTCATGATCGATGTGTTTGGTTTGACGTCTACTCCAGATTCGAGCGATTTCCTATTCCGAATTGGCAACAATGACGACACGACGACGTGGACGGCCGCACCAGATCCGGTTTCCGTTTCGGTTCGACCCGGGGACGGGGCTGGAGTCGCGGATCGCGTTAGTTTGGTGTGGGCAGATGCAGCGATCACAAATACTTGGCTGCAAATCTCTGTTTTGGCGGACGGTGTTTCAACGCCTGATGTTTTCTATTACGGAAATGTAATCGGTGAGGCCAAAAATGATCCGGCCAATACGTTTGTCAATGCTAATGACATTGCAGAGGTTCGCAGTAACCTGACGGGCTTTTTTCTGACTGACATCGACAACGTCTTCGATTTCAACCGCGACCGACGAGTCAATGCGGACGACATTGATATCGCGCGAAACAACCTTAGCGGATTCTTTCCGGTTAAATTGATCACTCCGACAGGTGGTTCTTTGAACCGCGGGTTAGGCAGAGGATCTATTGTGATTGGCGGTGATCAAGACGGAGGAGGAAAAGTATCTCGAACCGATCTTCAGGATTTCTCGGATGCAGAATTTCGGGTCAATCTCGAAGATGATCAATTCAAGGTTTGCTACTTACCGCTGTTGTCGACCAAAGATGCTGTGGCGAAATTGGCTAGCGAAGTGACCTTTGTATCCAACCAATTACGGGCTCTCGATCGGTTCTTTTTCCAATACGATGACGTCGAGACGAAACAAAACCCAAAGAGTCGTTCTGCCGAACTCGAATCGGCGTTGTCTCCGATCGAATCGTTGTTGGTTTAGAAGCCATTGAATTGCCCAGAAGCCGTGCCGTTACATTCGCCAGTCGATCAAGACCGGAAAATTCGTTCGCGCAGATTTACCGATCGCTGAACACTGAGCCAAGACGTTCTGGAGGCGATGAATGCTGCCTCCGCCCAAAAGTCTGAAGATGCAAAGCGGCGGGCTGCAAACGGCCTCAAAGTCTGCGCCGACAGCGAGAAGCAGGTCTTGGAGGATATTGTCGAAGCGTTTGGATCTGGAAAAGTGTATGCTGGTGAGGAAGGAAGTTTGATGCGGTACCTGGAGATTGAGAATCCAATCCAATTTTTCCGGTGTCTTTAGGACAATTTAGATGCAAGTTGGAAAGGTACATTTTGAGCAAGTTGTCAATCCAAGCCGTCACGTTTGACATGGACGGCCTGATGTTTAACACGGAAGACCTCTACGACATCGTCGGTGAAAAGTTGCTCAATCGTCGCGGCCAGAGTTTTACGTCCGGTTTGAAAATGGAGATCATGGGGCTGCCAGGAGCGGATGCGTTTGCGATCATGAAAGATCGTTGCGGCCTTGATGATCCGGTCGAGTGCTTGGCCTCAGAGAGCGAAGAGATTTTTCTCGACTTGCTTCCTTCGCGGATCGAAATGATGCCCGGTTTGGAGCATCTGCTGGAGCTGATCGAAGCGAGCAACCTTCCCAAAGCGGTCGCGACGAGTTCGCATTTGCCGTTTGCCAAACGGGCATTGGGAATGTTCGATCTGCAGCCTCGCTTCGAATTTGTGTTAACCGCCGAAAGCGTGTCGCGGGGAAAGCCAGATCCTGAAATCTACTTCACCGCGGCATCTCGCTTGGGCGTCCAACCCGAGAATATGCTGGTTCTTGAAGATAGCATCCACGGCAGCAACGCGGCGATCGCGGCGGGCGCGACGACGATTGCGGTGCCCTCCCGCCGCGTCGATTCCACCCAGTTCGGATCGGTTTACGCAGTCTGTGAGAGGCTGGACGAATCGACGATTCTCGATTTGATTCGAAACTGACCCGTTCCGCTTATCGAGGCTTGTCATATTCCGATGTCGAAAGATACTGATGGCTTCCTGATTTCAGGGATCTCGCATTTTTCAATTCTTCGATAAATCATGAGCAATCAAGACAATCCCATTGCGATCGTCCTCGCTGCCGGCAAAGGCACGCGGATGAAATCGGAACTGCCCAAAGTCCTCTGTGAAGCTGCTGGGCGACCGCTTGTCAGCTATGTCATCGACTCGCTTCGCAAGGCCGGTGTTGGGAAAATCGTCTCCGTGGTCGGCTATCGAGCCGATCTCGTCCAGGAAGCGCTCGGATCCGATCCGGACATGGAATTTGCATTGCAAGCAGAACAACTTGGAACCGGACACGCGGTGATGGTGTGTCGCGAAGTCATTGCGAATCACAACGGACCGGTCGTCGTTGTTGCTGGAGACTCGCCGATGCTACAATCGGATTCGATCGCTGCTTTGCTTGGCGATTTTTCGTCAACCAACGCTGCTTGTATTTTGGGTTCGTTGATTCACGAAAACCCGAAAGGTCTTGGCCGAATCGTTCGTGATGAGGACGGCAATTTCACGGGAATTGTCGAAGAGAAGGACGCGACGGACTCGCAGAAAGCGATCACCGAAGTCAACATGAGTACGTACGTATTTGATTGCCAGAAAATGTTGGGTGCTTTGGATCGTTTGACCGATGACAATACTCAGAGCGAGTATTACATTACCGATGTGCCGGGCATTTTGCTCGCTGACAAAGAAGATGTAAGAGCGCTACCCGTACTTAAACCGATTGAAGCTCTCAGTGTGAACACAGTAGAGCATCTGAAAGCTGTTGAAGAAGCTTTGCAAGATCTGTAGTCAAGCTAGTCAAGCATCCACCAAATATCGCACGGAACCGAGCAATCAATATGAGTCAGCTACAGGTCTTTAGCGGACGAGCCAACGCGGAACTTGCAAAGAATATTTGTTCGTTCATGAATATTGAACTCGCGGAGTGTCGTTTTTCGACGTTTCCCGATGGAGAGTTCCACTGCAAGATTCAGGACGTTCGCGGTCGTGACGTTTTCATCGTGCAGCCAACCTGCCCTCACGTCAATGATAACCTGATGGAGTTATTGATCATGATCGACACTTGCCTTCGTGCGAGTGCCGAGCGGATTACGGCAGTTGTGCCGTATTACGGTTACGCTCGTCAGGATCGCAAAGACGAGGGCCGCGTTCCTATCACGGCCAAACTGGTCGCGAATATGATCACTCGCGCTGGAGCGGATCGCGTACTGACGATGGATTTGCATGCGGCTCAGATTCAAGGTTTCTTTGACGTTCCGGTGGATCACCTCTACGCCGGCAGCGTTCTGAATGAGCACTTCCTTTCGCTGAAGATTCCAGAAGATGATATCGTCATCGTCTCTCCCGATGAAGGGTCGATCAAACGTTGCGTTGGACACGCAAAACGGATCGGTGGTGAATTGGCGATTCTCGATAAACGCCGCCTTTCTGCTGACAAGATCGTGCAAGAAAACATCATCGGCGGACCCGTTGAGGGCAAGATTGCTCTGCTGTTCGACGACATGATCAGTACCGCTGGATCGATTTGCGGTGCGGCTGAATTGGTCAAGAAGAAAGGTGCCAAAGAGATCCACGTTGCGGCGTCTCACGGCGTGTTCGCCGGGAAAGCAATTGAGCGTCTGAAGAGCGCTCCGATTGACTCGATTGTTGTGACGGATAGCATTCCTGTTTCGTCGGAGAAAGCTGCTCAGTTGCCAAATCTGAAAGTGCTGTCGATTGCACCGATGATGGGCGAGGCCATCCGTCGGATTCATCAGCACAAGTCGATCAGTGCGATTTTCAGCGAAGATTCTGCATAGGTTTGACGAAAAGCCGTTCATCGCTTACAACTTTGCATCTTCAGCTTAACGATGTTGAACTGCTGCCCAAAAGTGGGCTCCGCGAGGGGGAGCCGTGAACCTGGTCAGGCCTTAACCGGAGCAGCCATAAGCGGGGTACTCTTGTGCGGAGTCCTCTTTTGGGCAGATTCAACATTTTCTTTTTGCCCGGGATTTTTCAAGAGGCTTTGGCTTTTGTCTGGGGGATCCATTTGCTCGTCGACTTGTTACGTCTGCCATAGATCATTCAAACTTCGGGCAAGATGTCTGTTGTCGTGAGTCGCTCCGGTTTATCGATATGCACCGATATAGCATCGTAGTCTTCCTTGGCGCGTTCCTGCTCTTTCAAGTGCAGCCGTTTATCGCCAAAGTAATCTTGCCTTGGTTCGGCGGAACGGCATCTGTATGGAACACATGCATGATGTTCTTTCAGATCGTCCTGCTGTTGGGCTATTTGTACTCGCATGGGCTGCGGATACTGTTGAAGCCGAGAACGTCGTGGATCGTGCATAGTGTCGTCTTGTTGCTGGCTCTTTTGACGCTGCCCGTGCTTCCTTCGGAGTCCCTCAAGCCAGAAAACTACGGATCGCTTTCGGGTGAGATCGTTAAAGTCTTAGCGTTGTCAGTCGGAGTTCCGTTTTTCGTTTTGGCGACAACGGGTCCGCTGATTCAGGCTTGGCAGAGTGTTTCTCATGGTGGTCAATTGGGATCGGGTAAATCCAGTTCTCCTTATCGACTTTATGCGTTGTCAAATGTCGGGTCGCTGTTGGCTTTGGTTAGCTATCCGTTTTTGTTTGAGCCCAACTTGCGATTGCAAAACCAATCATGGGTTTGGTCGGGCATGTTTGTCTTGTTTGTTGTTATGTGCATTCTTAGCGGCATGCAAGTTCGGAAGTCGGACTCATGGAACGAGGTTCCTGAGTTTGTCGACCAGCCAAACGACACGAAAATTCGTCCAGGGACTTTGCTGCTGTGGCTGGTGCTTGCAATGTTGCCATCGATCATGCTGTTGGCTACGACGAATTTGATGGTACAGGAAATTGCTTCGGTTCCATTTTTGTGGATATTGCCGCTGGCGATTTATCTGATCTCCTTCATTATTTGCTTCGAAAAGCCTGGCTGGTACCATCGAGGGCTCTTCGTCCCATTGCTGCTGCTCGGTGCGGCTGCTGGCGTTGCGGTTGCATTGATCAACGTAAATGCCTCAGCCTTGCTGCAGGTGGCACTACTCTCGTTCAGCCTATTTGCATGTGGCATGACCTGCCACGGTGAGCTTGAGCGACTCAAGCCCCACTCTAGCCAGCTGACGCTGTTTTATCTCTTCGTTTCACTCGGTGGTTCAATTGGCGGAGTTTTCGTAGTGCTGATTGCTCCGCGAATCTTTACCGGATTTCCTGAGTACCAAATGGCACTGATGGGCGCGTTAGTCATTGGCATTGGGATCCCCAGCTTTGAAAAGTCAATTTCTGTTGGACGAAGATTGGTCGTTGGATTTATTGGGCTGATCATTGGCGGCCTCGTGCTGTCGAACTTTATCGCAATCGTTACCCGAAGTCGAATCGAAAGCGTGTTGCTCAACGGTCGTAATGAATACGGGATTTTTTCAGTCGAAGAAGATGGTACGAGGCGTCGTTTTGTCAGCGGCAATATCAATCATGGAAGCCAAATACTGTTTCCCGAACCCAAGTTGATTCCACAGAGCTACTATACCGATGGCTGCGGATTCTCAATTTGCCTCAAGACACAGCGTGACTTGGCCGCGGAAGAACAACCGCCGCGGAAGGGCCTGCAGGTTGGCGTGCTGGGATTGGGCATTGGGGCGATGCTGAGTTGGGCCACTCCCGAGGATGAGTTTGTCTTCTATGAGATCAATCCGCAGGTTGAGGAAATTGCCAGAGACTGGTTTACATTTCTCCCAACGTTCGACGAACAAAGTGAAGTTGTCATTGGCGACGGTCGGGTCATGCTGGAAATGGAGACCAAGCAGGGAATTGACCGCCAGTTTGATGTTCTCGCCGTCGATGCTTTTTCGAGCGACTCGATTCCAATTCACTTGCTTACGGACGAGTGCTTCGACGTCTATCAGCAGCACTTAAAAGCTGACGGGATTCTGCTGTTCCATATTTCGAATCGCTTCATCAATTTAAAACCCGTGCTTTTTTCGACGACCAAGGCACGTGGATTGAACGCGACCTACATGATCCACGACGACCGTGATGGAGAAGACGGATCCAGAAGTGATTGGATTTTGGTGACAAACGACAAGGTTGCGAATCATGATCTCATCAAATCGGTTAAAATCGAATACGAGCCGCCGCCGAATACTCCGCGATGGACCGATGATTTTGCCAGTCTTGCTCCGGTGATGAATTGGTCGATTGGGGTCTCGTGGGACAGACTGTTTGGAAAACGAGATTCTGAAAAACCAAAACAGGATCCAAAACAGGATCCAAAACAGGATTCGAAACAGGATTCGAAACAGGATTCGAAACAGGATTCGAAAAAAGAATCGGCTAAAGAAACGGAACAAGATTGAGCGACTCCAGCAAAAATATCGAACAGCGTCGCCGCATTCGCAAGATCGTTCGGTTCTCCGATGGTCGTCAGGAAACCTGCGATGATTCGTTGGCCACGGAGGAGCCGTTTGAGATTCGCGTAGTCTTCGGACCACAGGGCAAACGCAAAGACCGGTCGCTTTCGATCACGATGAGGACTCCCGGCCACGATCAAGAGCTGGCGGCTGGATTTTTGCTTGGGGAAGGCATCGTCAAGTCTCGGGACGAAATAACTTCATTTGAAGCAACGGGGCGAAAGGTTGAAGGGACCAGCCGCACGAATCAGCTCTGTGTTCATCTCGATGAGAGCGTAGCATTCGATTTTGGATCGCTGCAGAGAAACTTCTATACGACGTCCAGTTGCGGCATCTGCGGTAAAGCTTCACTGGATGCGGTTCGCTACCAGTTGACAGATTCAGTTGATGATTCGCGGATGTCCATTTCGCCCTCAGTGATCAATTCATTACCGGCAACGTTACGACAACGACAGGAGACGTTTGCGACAACAGGTGGATTACATGCTGCAGGATTGTTCACCATTGATGGCAAATTGCTTTCCAGTTTTGAAGATGTCGGACGGCACAATGCGTTGGACAAACTGATTGGAAAGCGGTTGCTCGATGAATGCATCCCATTATCGAACCAAATTGTCGTCGTCAGCGGACGAGCCAGTTTTGAACTTGTTCAAAAAGCGATTTCTGCCGGTGTCCCGATGTTGGTTGCCGTCGGTGCCCCATCTTCACTCGCCGCGGAACTCGCAGAGGAATTTTGCGTAACGCTTGTTGGGTTCACTTCCAGTGCTCGATTCAACGTCTATTCTCATTCGCATCGAATTAAATTTTGAGATACCTTCCCGTTCATGCGGACTGACGTGACGCGCAAGTCAGATCGAAGAGCAGGCGCATTCATTGTTGGATCCATGTATGGTTCAGATCTGTCCTTCTTGACGGTTGACGGTTTTGAGATTTTGAATCGTCGGACAGATCCGCCACGTTCCAAAGGAGTCGCATTTTCACGTTGCCACGATGTAACCGTGAGAGCTTGCCGCGTCCGCGACTGCCGCGGTGGAGGAATTGCATTTGACCAGAGCGACCAAGTGCTTTGCGAGTGGAACATTGATCATCGCAATGCGTTTTGGAGTCCCGGCCAACACAGCGGTATTAGTGTGTACCAGCCTCAACGCCGCACGGATATAAACCCGGCTTTGATATTGTGATTCGAAATAACACCAGTTTTTCCAATGAGAATTAAGTCGACATTGTTCTGCTTGGCCGACCGACCGATGGAAATGGGATTGTCATCGATGATTCACAAAACTTCACTTCGCCGACTGGAGACGGGCAACTTTATACGGGTACAATGCTGGTCGAAAACTACCTCTGCTTCAACAATGGTGGGCAAGGCGTCCACTGCTACCAGCGAGGAAACGGGACGGTCCGAAACAACACGCTGTATCGCAACATGCGAAGCTTTGAATTCGGAGGCGAGGTTTCTGTCGTTCGCGGAAGCAATATGCTGGTCTACAACAACATCCTTTGTGCCACCAACAATCGAAACGCCGCTATCAAATTTGAAGGTGGATTTGCCTGGTTTAACTTCAATTTGATTCACAGTGGGCCAACGCCGGGCGTCAACAATGGACGCGACTCAATCTTTGCTCCGCCAGAATTCGATCCAAATGGATTTTTCAATCTGCGATCAAGTAGTCCTGCAGTCGATGCCGGTCTGACGCAGTCTGGCCGATTTGGCTTGGATGTGGACGGAAAATACCGAATCGTCGGGGACGGAGTCGATATCGGTGCGAAAGAGTTCGCGTTCTTGGTCCAGTAGGCGAGTCGGTCCCAGACTCGTAAATTTGTTTTCCCGGTCTGAGGCAGACCGAGCTGCTTTATTTGGCATCGGAGCGCTGAACGGATTCAAAAAAAGCTCTCCCAAATGGGAGAGCTATGAATGATTCAGTAGCACTATGCAGACGTGCTATGAGTGTCAATTAATTTCTGAAGCTCAGGTTTTTCCCTGTAGCCTTGAACTCGCTCAACGACTTCTCCGCCTTTGAAAACAAGGATCGTAGGAACTGCAGCGATACCGTATTTTACGGCAAGCTCCATGTTCTCGGTGACGTCGATTTTTCCGACTTTCGCGTTGTCCGCGTTGTCGGTCGCCAACTCATCAATGACTGGACCCAGTCTTTTGCAAGGTCCTCAGCTCTCTGAGTAAAAATCAACCAGTACCGG
Source organism: uncultured Pirellulaceae bacterium (assembly GCA_964352885.1). Lineage (GTDB taxonomy): Bacteria > Planctomycetota > Planctomycetia > Pirellulales > Pirellulaceae > Mariniblastus. The sequence continues at coordinate 1,468 of CAYGUE010000143.1, read as the reverse complement.
GGTTTCCGAGCCGAGTACATCGGTTTCGAAGCTGTCAGTCGTAAATTCTGCCGCCATTTTGTCTCCTGAGATCTGAGTGAGTGACTTGCGACAAGCCGTAGTGTTCTAGTTCATACTTCGACGCGTCGATGAGCCGGATCATACCGACTTTCTTATCGATTTCCCGCGTTTTCAACTTACCCGATTCTACGATTTTCCCGTCCGATGAACAGAGACAATCCAATCCAGACGATCGCCTTTGGAATCATGATCCATAGCATGGCCAATTTCCAGCCCAATCCGACGTTCCGCAATTGCCATCCAACGACTTCAAACTGGAAAATCAACGTTCCGATAGAACATGCCCGCATGCAATTGCTGCCGTCACTAAATTAGGCAGTCGTCTTTTGGTGCGGCTGACGATTTTTCAATCGGCCTCTTCGGGCGAAAAACCATGCCAGGCCTGCGACGATGGCCGCCCACGGCCACCATCGCTGCAGAGGACGCCAGTTGAAGGATTTGTCCGTTGGATGCCCTAATACTTCAAACGTGTAGTCCACGTTTTCAAATTGCCCCTGCACGATGCTGCGGTGCAACATCAAGTCTTCAAGCACAATTCCCTTTGTTTTATCGACATCGCAAAATTCGCCGGCGACTTTCTCAGATCGAATGACGCCCGTTGCCCCATCCCGGATATCCGCAGTGATATACTCGCCGACACGACTGTCGAATCCGGCGTGTTGCATGTAGAGCAAGTGGTCGTAGAGTTCATTCTCGTGCACTTCACCGTCGTGAATGTGCACCGTTGGAAAGAATAGTTCTTGCTCGTTTCGGGTTTCGAATTCGAAAGCCATCGGGTGTGGTTTTCGATTGCCGTCTTTCAACTGAAACACAGCAAAGCCAAAATCCTTGTACCGCGGAATCTGATCCCAAATTTCATGCGGTAGGACGAAACGTTCGTCGAGTCGATCAAAATCATCAAGCGTCGGAACGAACGAAGCCTCGTAACTTCCAACCTCTTGGACAATCAAAGAGTCCTTCGCGGCTGTGACGTCGAATCCCCCACACGCAATGGAGAACCTAGCCCGAACCGGAAATCCAGTGTTCAAAGCTTCAAAGAAGTCCTCATAGTCTTCAAGGTCAATGAAGCGAACACTTGATTCATTTGCAGGTTGCCGAACCGGAATCGGCAGGAGCATTGCGTTCTCCTGCTCGGATTCGTAAGTCATCTGGTAGGAAAGGAACTGTGTTCCCTCTCCAGACAACCTCGCGAAGATTCGGGTGTCGCCAACTGACAAAACAGGTAGAGAAAAGATGCACATCGATTACTCCACTGGTTTGATCACTCGACAACTGAGCACGTGCGACTATTCGATGCCGTGCATCTTTTTCTTGATCATTCCGTTCATGCACATCATGATCAAACCGGCCACGATCGGAATCGCTGTGTAGATCAGGAAGAACGTTGACAAACCGTACTCTTCTGAAA
>CAYGUE010000142.1:11601-18122 GCA_964352885.1 uncultured Pirellulaceae bacterium | reverse complement strand
TCAAAATTACCTTGTTTGTTTTACTGTCCCTCATTCAAATCGCAGATGTTGAAACTCCCTCCGGTGGAGTCGAAGTCACCGAGCGATACACACTTCGAGTCAACTCATCGGGCTCATATTACAAGCCAAAAGTGAATGCTTTGGCTGTGTCTCCCGATGGAAAGCAAGTCGCCATCGCAACATCCCGCGAGCTATTTCTCGCACGATCTTCTGATTGCGAGATTGAATTGCGGGTTGACTACTCCCCATTCGCGATAGCGTACTCAAACGACAGTCGCCAACTCTTCACAATTAGTCGACGTTCTAGCAAAATGTTCCGAGTGGCGCCAACGATTGAGATCCCATGCTCATTTTCTCGGCCGCAAGGCTATTTTGGAATGAAGCTGGAGGAGAAGGGTGGAAAACTGGTCACCGTGGCGGTCGAACCGGGTGGCCCTGCCGCAAAATCTGGCATACCTCAAGGAGCAGAAGTCGTTGGCTTCAGCGAAGGCAGCGGAACCGCAATCGAATCAGTTGTTGGAGATTCCCTGGGAGAAGTGCTAAAGAAACTCGAAGGGCCGGCGAAAACAACAGCGAACTTCGCGTTTATTCCACGAGGAAAGATAAACGAAACAAATGCTACGTTGACCCGCATGCTGATCAAGCCGTCAGGTGGATATGGATTCCTGCCGACCCCTGATGTCGCAGAGTCGGTTGCAAATTACATGCGCAACGACTATCACGAATTTCGCAACTCACGGAGTGGCAATTACGTTTCATCAATCCGCTGCGAGCAAATAGAGAACCACCGTGGCGCAATGGCAACATCCAAAGACGGCGAATGGTTTGCTTTCCTCGCAGAGTATAAGGATCCGGAGACTGCAACGCTCAGTGTTAGCCAGCTCGCAAAAACAACGAATGGTGATCAGCCACGATTGGTAAAGGGTCCAGCCGCGAATAGAGTAGGCTACAAGCAAGGAGCTAGACGAATCCATGGAGCGGAGATTTACAACGTGCGAACTCAAGAATTAGTCGCTTCGTTTCCCGTGGGGACAGATGTCTCCAACCGAAGTGGCAAATTTTTCATTGGCGTTCAGCTCGATCCGACTAAGAAGCAGATGGTCGTTGGAACCTCATCGACTATTCATGTCTACGATACGGAAACTGGAGAGCGAACAAGCACAATTCGTCCAATGGCATCAGACGACACCGTTTACTATACCTCGATGGCTGTCGCTAGAAAATTTGCTGCCATTGGAGATAAGCTGGGCGTCGTGCGAATCGTCAATTTGGAAACGAAGCAACTCGTCAAGACAATCCTCAGCCGCGAAAAAGGAATAGTCACTCATGTCGATCTATCGAAAGACGCCAAAACGCTGACCTACCACTGTGAAGGCGTCGTTCACATCGTGCATCTGAAAATTGGTGAGTGAGATGCGGCATTTTTTGAAAGCTGTCGCGCATGCCATTGTGAGCTTGAGCTTTCCCTCCGTTCAATTGTATTAGTTGAGACTTCGACATCCCATCGACGGGGTCTTATTGCAATCCGTTTGCGAGAGTGTTCGAGGTGGCCGTTCAGTTCAAGGGACGGCTTCTCAAAAGCTTCATGCATGTCAAATTCAATTTTTGAATTTCGCGGAGGGAATTGCTCAATGGCAAGAAGCTTGCCTACTTACACTTTGACTTCGTCGCGAATGGAGTCACTCATTTTAATTTGCGTTTCGAATAATTAAGAATAGTCAGTTGAAACATCGAAGCGAACGTAATGAATTGTAAGTGAATTAGCCGCTCAATTCTCGTTCAGCCTTTTGTTGTCGCCGGGATGAACACCGCCTCCCAACCATTCGCCGGTGGCAAGCCACAGCTCGTAATGGAATAGCCATTCGCAGGCCCAGGGCACAGTCGTCTCCGCTACGTACATGCTTGAATTCCACTCACCGTTTCGAGGAAGGTAAAGGCAGAGCGAACAATCCGGATACCGATGAGGTATTTTTTCATTATCACGAGTCTGGAGTTTCGGAGCTTGAACAAAAACCTTCGGCGGCATTTCGAGACTATAGGTCAGCTCGATATCGTAGAACTCACTGATCCCCGTGGGTTGAAGGACGGCACTCCAATAGAGTCGATTCCGGCGAACCCGACCATTGGATTCTGGAAACGCACGCTGGAGCGCCGACTTCTGCGTTAGCAAGCTAAGAATCTTTGGTTTGTTCAGCGTCGCCATAGAACGTGTGTCTCCGTACGGGTGTGGTATTTCCTTCAGCTGTCGCTCCAGCCTCGCTGGAGGTCGCAAGTGTTCCAATCCCTTTGGCCACGCTAAGCCCGCCGGATTGGGAAGTCTCTCGAAAATTGTGCCCCATTCGAGTTGCGGCCTTGACCACAACACTACGGCCTAGCGAGATACCGAGCAGCTCAACCATTTTGTGAATCCCGCCGCTGGTAAGCGATTGAGTGACATCTTGCTCGACTTTTTTCAACCACCCACGAAAATATTTTTCACGTTTTGGAAAACGCAAGTCCTGCCAACGATCAGCGAAGTTCTCTTTCGCGTTCGTAGGATTGACAACCCAAGAAACGGATTTGCCGTTCTCCTCTCGTATTTTGATATGCTCTTCCATTCCACGAACGATAGTTAGCAAAGCATCAACCAAATTGTCTTCACTCCCGTAGGCCCTTGCGGCAAGAGTTGTAATCACGATCGAGGCTGGACGGTTGTCCGCGTCGTCTTGAAAATAGAAGTCTCGATGACGCTTTAAAATCTGAATTGAGCGTTGCAGGGTTGTCTTGACCTTGTACTCAGGAATATCCTCGGCTGCTGCCTTCAGCATCTGCTCGTTCAATGCCATACCCGAAGCAGATTTTGTAAACTCGGCTCTCGCCATAGCTTTTCGACGCTCCAAAAACTGTTCCTGCATTTGCTCTCGGAACCAATCGCAGAAGCCGATTGGATTGCTGGTGTCCCATCTTGATGACGAATTGTCTGTAATCGCAATCGCTGTCTCTGAACCCACTTCCCAAGTCGCCCGCATATCCTCATCTGGAATCGCAGGCAAGATATCCATGTGAAACTGCCCTTCATGATTCAGGGTCCAACAGCGATCCCCCTCTCTCAAGTTGGGCACATGCTGATGAGTCTCTTCGAGGAACTGCTGGTATGCTTTCAGGTGCTCACCCGCCTCTGCTTTCAATTGTTCTCGCGACACGCTTGATTTTTTCAAATCCCGCTCATAGACCAAGTCGATGTCATATTCATCTTTGTCTGCCATTGGCCTAATTGTGGTGCCCATGCGAAACGATCCTTGGGGATAGATTTTGGGCTCCTTTCGGTTTGCATCAGCATCTTTTTCCTCCAGAAATTCAGCAAGCTGCTGGTATTCGCGATCGACCTCCTCGTGCATTTCAACGGGAATATCCAAAGCAATCGCAACTTGATTCAGAAATTCACTGAGCTGATTCCTGCTTGTCATAAAAGCCATTTTTAATCCTTTTGTTCATTTGAAATCGTGATCGTTTGGGCAAAGCCCTTCGCAGTTTTGTTTTGGTCGTAGATGATCCAAGGCATATGGGCCTTGGGCTGCCTGATACGACCAAGCTCGATTGCAACCGAAACGCCCGCAACCGGAAAAACGTTTAACGGCGTTTGATGGCCGTGCTTTTCCTGAATCTCTCCCAACATTTGGTGGACTGCCTGTCGAAAATTGGATAGGTCCTGCCGAGACTTAATAACGTCGTTGCCAAAGTTCGGGATCTTGATCCGCCAGATTTTTCCGCCGTCGACTGCGGATGTGATGCGGTCATCTGTGACTGACGCGGTCAATTCAATAACAAGCGCCGGAGGACCGTCAAAGTCGACAGGACGAACCAATTGAAAATCGAGCGGATTTGAATCCTTGGGCCAATCCCAAGTAGCGGTTGGCTCGCGATGGCGTTGATAAACATCAGCTGGACAAATGTCTTGCAACAGAGCGCCTAATAGAATCAGCAACGGCTGTGGTGCCAGCCCGAATACTGACAGGTGCTGAATCTCGCCCCTTGTGATTCGATCCTTGATTTGTCGATCAAAAGCAGTTGCCAGATATTCCGCTTGGGATTTCCACGAAGTCGTGTCGGCGTCGTTGAACGCGGCGTTGTTGGTGCCTAACTCAATGGGACGACGATCAGCTGGGTAACGATATGGGAAGAGAGCTTTCGCTGCCTCTTGGAAATTCAAGGGCGAACTGTGCTTGCCAATGTTTTCTCCGTATAGCACAACATGACTTGCTTTTTCTGGCTCGATCCCAGTTACCGTTTCAACCCTCAGCTCATGTCGAGCCTTCCAGCCTTGAAGTAGCTCTACGGTGTATTGCTCAGGACTACTGTCCATCGTTTTATGGCAGTCGTGACAGGCGAGCATTAGATTATCGAGGTCGTTCAAAATCTCGTCTGCAATATTTGCGTTTCCGCGCGGTCCTTTGTCGCTGAATGCGTAGATATGAGCGGCTTCTGCGATGTTGACCTGTTCTTGCGTGAGCGGGTGCTTCCACAGCAAGCGGTTGCAGCCATCGAATTCGCAGCGGCCAGCCGCTTTTCCCCAGAGCAAGTGACGCGTAACATCCTTAACGCTTCGAGATTTAGTTACCTCCAGCACCGGGCCAACTTTTGTTTGGCTGGCCTTGCTGGTCTTCTTCTTTGTCGTGGCGGAGTCTGTATTCGCCATTTAGTCCCTTTGTTTTGTACGCTCAATCGTTGAGTTGCCTGATTTAACCAAAGTCGAGTGACACGTTAGGTCACTAGTGATCGAAAATCTGAAAAGATTTCGCTGATTCGATTTGGTCGTGAGGCAATCCGATTCACACAAGGGGGAAAGCAAGAGCTGTGCCATGACAGGAACAGAAGAAAAACGCGGGCAAGGTGCGGCTTTTGAGTTTGGGAAACAGAAATCCTTTTGTGGCTCACAAAAAGATTTGCGGTGAGGGCAAGTTGGTTGCAACAACTTTCCGTCGCCAACCATCCAGCGCGGAGTAGCCACGTGCAATACCGTGACTCAAATATGCGATGGCCCCGTTTTACTTGTTTGTCAAACCTTCGAGCGCCTGATACTGGCTAAAGTAGATTTCAGCTGCTTTGCTTCTAGTGAAAAGCATCGTGCGAGTCGGCGGAAAGACCTTAAACGCGTCAATTCCGGGATCAATCGTGTAGGCCCGGCGTTTCGCGATAAAGCCACGGGCGTGGCAGAAAGTGTGCGGGTCCTTCTTGGGATGGCGCTCAATCGAAGTGTTTCCGCATTGCAATTGGGTGACGATACACTCGTCCAAGATTTTATCTACTTCTTCGCAAGGTTGTGTACCAGATTGCAGCGGACGTTCGGCAGCTGGGTATAGAAAGAGAATCCGGGGAACTGAATTGCCAAAGACGTAAGCGTTGTCCCAAATGTTGATTAGATTTTGAATACCGGGCAGGAAATTGCTCTGAGCTGATCCGCGTTTTCCGGCCATCAAGTAGTCAAATAGATGTAAGCAACTAGAGAACTTCAACGCACGCCCAACAAGGTTTTCAATCTCAGCTTCGGCAAGTTCATTGAGAGGTTTTTCTGGCTCAATCAGACTGATTCGTAGCTTCTCAAAGCCACTGTCGTGCAATTCGTCAACGCGGACGAGCTCCTTGGTTGGCCGCGGCCGTTCGATCAACAGGTATCTGTTCTCGGTTTCGGACGAATTCGTAAGGGGAAAATAGTGAATTTAGCAGGTGCGATGCCCGGAGTTTTTTCGATTGAAGCAAGATGTGAGTGCTGATTATGGAATGGAAGTTGTTAGCTCAGGTCTTGCCTTTATTCGATCACGTTTTAACGCGCGCGCCAAAACGAAACCCGGATATCAGATAAAGTTTTCATTTCATGAAACTTTTCCAACCAAGAAACTGATTCGAAGACGTTGGCGTGAAGGTCCTTGTAGTAAACGAATACTATTTTGCGATTCGTGCCGTTGCGAGAATTGTTGATTCGTTCGAGAACAACACGTAACGTATCTGCTCCGAATGGATTGAAGAGAAAGAAAATGGTGCCGTTGGAATAGTCCGCTTCCGTAACATCGCCCTGACGAATTTCTATTGGGCACATTCGACCTTTTAGATTCTTAGCGTTGGATTCGGCGACTTCACAGAGAGAGGGAAAGAGCTCAATCCCGACACATCGTTTTACGCTTCTCCTTGCAAACAGGCACAGAACGCGTCCCATGCCAGAGCCAAGATCGAATACGACATCGTGTGGCTGTGGATTCAAGAAGGAAATGATCTTGCGGAGATTGGCGTAGTCCGGACTTTCGTAGCCTGAGCTGTCGACATTGATGCTCGTGACGGAGTGATCGTTTAGTTCATGCAAATTCTCTACGGCGAGCTTCGTAACTCGAAAACTGTGTGGCATCGTCTTAATACCCAGCGCGACATCATTGCCCTTGGACCAAAACGCTTTTCCGAACTCCAAACAGCGAATGAGAATCTCAATTTTGGGAATTCGAGGCATATTTATCGCGTTGGATTATTCGAGTGTAAAATAGGGCCAATAAGCG
>CAYGUE010000142.1:2187-11501 GCA_964352885.1 uncultured Pirellulaceae bacterium | reverse complement strand
AGTATCGTGGCAAAGAACTGCCTGCGTACCGAGTTGTGCTTGATCATTCAAGCGGCACGGTGATTTATGTGTCAGCTAATCGAGGAGTCGTTACGACACGGCGCAACAACCGGTGGCGGGTATTCGATTTCTTTTGGATGCTGCACACAATGGACTATCAGGGACGAGACAATTTCAATCATTGGCTGCTGAAAGGCATGTCGATTTTCGGATTGGTCACGGTGTTAAGCGGATTTGTGCTTTGGTTCAAAACGACGCGGCTATTTCGGCGCAAGACTAAATCGAAAGGTTTGGAAAGCTGATCGGTTTCAGTCAACAAAAAAACCATTCCCGCCAGCCAATCTCGTTCGAGGAGGATTGGTGGCTGGCGGAAATGGAACAAATTCAAGTCAGCTAATGACGCTGCGGCAGATTGGCTGTTGCTTTACTTGCCTTTGTTGTGAGTAGCGTGATCGTGACCGTCTCCTTCGTGGTGACTTTCACCAGCGTGTGTATTGGCAGCAACCTGCGAATCAAGTTTTGCCACGAATGTCGCAGGGTCAGCATTGATTTTTTCAATGCATGGCGGGCAGCAGACAAAGATCTTGCGGCCATTTACAACCGTTGATTTCATGCTTGAATCGACTGGCTTGCCCATCACTGGACAAGTGCCTTGGGCTTTGGCCAAGTTAGTTTGAATCGTGGCCCAATGTTCGGCCTTGATTTGTTTGCCAACACAACCTTTGCAGCACAAGAACGCAACCTCGTTTTCGCCAACTTTGACTTTGATCGGCTCGCCCATCGAACCGAGTTTTCCACCAGACACAGGACAAATGCCTTGGGCGGCCATATGCATATGATCGCTGTGCGATTGGCGTTCGGCGGTGACGTAGGAAACATAGCTTGCATTGACTTTACTCAACGAGCCTTCGACATCGGCCTGAATTTTTTCAATGCAAGGAGGACAGCAAACAAAAACCTGTTGGCCATTCACGACCGTGGATTTCATGTCAGCTGTAACAGGTTTGCCCATAATCGGACACGTGCCTTGAGCGGCTGCAAGGTTTGTTTGAATCGACTTCCAATGCTCGGCATTCAATTCTTTGCCTTGGCAGCCCTTGCAGCACAGATACGCAACTTGTTCGCCGACTTGAACTTTGATTGGCTCGCCCATTGAGCCGAGAGCTTCGCCCGTGACGGGGCAAATTTTTTGAACTGCGATTTGTAGCTGATCGGCTTGGGTCAGTGAACTTTTTTGAGCTTGAGCTTGATGATCGTGTCCTTCGTGGCCGGATTGGGCTTGCGCGAATGATGTACTGGCAAACAACGCCATGATCGCGATCGTAAATAGTGATTTCATCTAAATATCCTAGGGAGAAACGTGTTTTTGGTGTTAAAAAGTTGGCAAAATTGCCTGGTCATCATGGGTTTTGATGCACTTGATTCGGCATATCTTCATTTTCTTTTTTGCTAATATTGCAAATGCTTTTTCGCAATGGGGACCTCTCGAATGCTAGCCCCATTTTCAGTTTGAATTACGCGATTGAGCATTAATCGGTCTGTACGACGTACAAAGAAAATGGTTCACAGACACGCTGCAAAACACGGGATTCGCCATAGCACGAGCCGTATTGGCCCGCGACCGAATGACACAATACCAGCAGCAACGTATCAAACTTGAAGACCGTTGCCATTAGGCAGAGTCGTCTGTTTTGGACGGAACAGACTGGAGTATCCTTGCGAGCTTATTCACGAAACAGCGATAGAGAACATGTTTTTACAAGGAGTGTTCGAGAGACAATCGCTCGCAAAACAGCACGATATTTGCGTAGTTCAGCAACGCGATTTGCCAGAGATTTCATCGAGCATCAACACTGAGTTGCCGAAGCATCCAACGAACAGCTCTTCGTCGCGGACTCGTTGATCCTGTTGGAAAGCAAACCATTTGATGCCGAACATGCCGAGCCTCTGATACGACAATATCGCACCAGCAAACATTCCATCAGCAGTTTCGTGAGGTCGTCAATAAACAGGTTTGAATGTCAGGAATTCTTAGTTCGGCGGACTTGTACCTGTTATTTATCGGCATTCTGAGTACTGGAGTCTTCGCCTGGTACATTGCCGTTGGAATTCGCTTCCGGCCCATCAGCCCCGAAATCCGGGTTCGAGATCAAGTAATAGTCCGGTACTGATTCACCGACACTTTGGGCCGACAGACTCGCAGCATAGGCCTGTCCGATCGAATCGTTGCATTCGCATGATTCAAAGCTTAAAGATGGCAGCGGTTTTGGCGGGCAATAGCTGCAACTTACTTTTCCGCAGGTGTAGCAGTCATATTGAGAAGCACAACCGGCGAACACTAAGAGCGGCAATACACAAACCAGAAGAAGCAGTTTTTGGTTCACTTGAAACACACCAGCCAGTTTAGTTTTCATCGTTGCCTCCTTCGTCCGTTTCGTTTATGTTACCCGCATCATCTTCGTTCTCGGTTTGAGTCGAATTGCCATTCAACGGCTCAATCGCTGGCTGCGAAACGCCGGGCGGCAACTCAAAGCTTCCGATTAGTCGAGCCAGCGAGGCTAATGACTGTTGCAGATCAGTTTCGAATCGTATCTCGGCAATATGAAAACGTAGCAGCTGTCGCCAGTTATCAATCAGTTGAAGGAAGTCTACTTTTCCAACCTGATAGTCGTCGATTGACTGGTCAAGTGTCAGTTGTTGTTTTGGAATGATGTCGTCCCGAAACAGGCGAAGATTTTCCTGTTGGCTTTTGATTCTCGCAAACAGATCCGCGACCCCTTCCATGGTTTCGTCTTTGAGCCGATCGTATTTTCGCGTGTTGGCCAAAGCCCGGGTTTGGGCTTCTCGAACCCCAGCGTCGATTCGCTTCTTGTAGACGGGCAGATTCATTCCCAGAGTCAGCATGAATGAATCGTCGCCGTTGGCAACCGGACTGATGCCATCACTGGACGTTGCGATCCAATTGAACCCGAACGTCAGATCCGGATAATTCTCCAGTTCTGCCAGACAGGCAGAACGACGGTCTTTCTCAATGGCCGACAGTTGCGCGTGCAATTCAGGACGAGCTTCGATTGCTAACTCGTAAAACTGCTGAATGTCGTGCACGACTTGTTCAGGTGGCAAGCTGTTGAGGGCCTCAGGTTTGGTTTCCGGCGACAAATGGAGCAAGCGGGACAACTTGGCCTGGGCACTCTCCTTTTGTTGTTGGAAGTTGACTAGTTCCGAATCTAACCGAGACTGCGCGACCTGAACTTGCAATACGTCTTGTTGAGTTACTTCGCGTTTAACCCGATACATTTGTTCAACGACTTGGCCAATGAGCTCGAGTTGATCTTTGTCGTCTTCCGTGATCTCAATGGCTTGCTGGATAAAGTACAGTTGGTAATAAGTATTGCGAATTTGTTCAGCTACTTTAAGTTCGACGGCCGCTAAGTTTGCACGGGCTGAATTGACGTCCTGCGCAGCAACCGAAGCACGTGTCGCCAACTTTCCTCGCCAAGGGATTTTCTGATTCATCGACAACGCAAACTGCTGCTCGCCAGCCGCGGTTTGCACGGGTGAAGGGTAAGACGTTGCGCCCAACATCGGATCCGGTAACGAGGCGGCTTGCGGAACGCGGTTCGCCAGCGACTCGATCATCAATCGCGCCTCTAGAATTTCAGGATTCTGCGTTAGGCCAAGCTGCAAATATTCCTCGACCGTGTGCGCTCCCGAATACTGAGGCGCGACGGGTGTGGCTGCCGACGTGGTGTATACGGCCTGGCTTTGAGCTGCGACGTAGTCACGCGAAAGTTGCTGGTACCGTGTGTCGTGAGTTTGGCCACCAGTCCGACAGCCAATCGAAGTTGCAGCGAGTGCGACTAAGGGCAGCCAAACAGCGGGTCTTATCGAATGGCGAAACATTTCGTTCTTCCTTGAACCTTGGAATGCGACAATCCCGGCCGCACTACGGATACATGCGCAATGACGCTAACGAGCTGTATCTTCGTTATCGTCTGAAGTTCTTCACCAATCCGGCTTGCGTGTCGTGGTTGGTGTGAACCTCAATATCGGAAAAGTTTTACTTTTGACGAACAAGAAGACATTGGCCAGTGGATTTGATGCCAGCCAGCTTGGGATTCTTCAACTACCCGAACATTTTTTTTGCAAAAGTCGTGAGTCGTGAAGAATTCGTTTCGTCGCTGCATCGAAACTGCATCTGACGATCAAACTGAAATTGAGTATTGAATCCAGGGCAAGTAAAGGAAAGAAACAATGCAAAAGTTGTCGCCACTCCGCCTAGGAATCGCGTTTGCAGTCGCAGCTGCCCTTTTTTATGTCGGCTGCATGATTTACATGAGTATCGCGCCCAACGATTCGATTGTTTGGATGTCAAACAGCGTTTTGCACGGCGTTGATATTTCGACAATCATGCGAAGTGAAGTTCCAATCGCTCAGTCGTTGACGGGTATTTGTCTCACTGCAATTGGAGGGCTGATTTTCGGCATGCTATCAGCATGTCTCTATAACCTCGGGCTGAAATCAAATGTCGGAGCAGAATAGGTGGTCACGTTGAACAAGAACGACACACATTGCAGGCCGCAATTTCGACGGCCCTGCACGATAGTCCGTAGCGCAGTACGGAGTTGTCGTTGTGAAAAGTCGGGTCTATGAAGAAATTTACGATCGGGAAAGTCGCCCAAGCCTCCAATGTCAGTGTCGAAACGATTCGTTTCTACGAGAAAAAAGGGCTGATCCAACAACCGACGGCTTTCGCAGGCAAGTACCGCATCTATCCCATTGAAGTAGTTGCAAGAATTGGTTTTATCCAACAAGCCAGGCAATTGGGATTTAATCTTGATGAGGTAGGTGAGTTGCTTTCGTTAGGTGAACAATCGACTGCAGACCAGCAAGTAGAACGTGATACGGCCAATCAATTTCTCGAATCTGTAAATCAAAAGATATACAGCTTGGCGCGAATGCAATCAGCATTGGCGGACTTCATTGAGCAAAGCCGAGCTCGCAACCACTCTGTCACTTGCTCGATTATTGACACCTTCGCCGATGACGCCGAGCAGTAACGTTTGGCATGTGTTTTGCAATTCAGTTTATTGACTGAAAACGAGTTTGATTCTTTGGACTCGAAACGCAAAATCAATCGGTAAAGGAAAAAACCATGAGTAAGAACCAAAGTTGTATCGAAGCCTGTCAGCAGTGCATCATTGATTGCCAAACTTGCATTGCCGAAATGCTGGGAAAAGCGAGTTCCGGTGACTGCCCTCAATGTTGTATTGAGTGCGCGGAAATCTGCGAGCTGTGCGTCCGCACGATGGCGAGGGGCGGAAAATTTTCTGCCGAAATCTGTCGCCTATGTGCTGAAGTCTGCGATTGGTGCGCTAACCAATGCGAAAAGGAAGGCCACGATCATTGCAAGAAATGCGCCCAATCCTGTCGCAAGTGCGCTGAGGAATGTCGCACCATGGCTGGCCAGGCTGCGTAACGTCAACATCAACCGCCAATGGCGACGAAGTCCCAATGTTCACGGACTTCGTTGCCAAACGGTTGTCTCTTTGTAGCCAATTGACTGGTGTTTTGGCGGCCAGTGTGGCGGACACACGACCAGCGGGCCAGCTACTGGTTGGAATGGTCATTGCCGTGCTGCATGTTTCCGTCGGACTTCATACCATCCATTTTCATGCCATCCATTTTCTTGCCGCCCATGTCCATGCTGTTCTTTTCCATGCCGTTCATCTTTCCCATTTCCATCGTGGGCGCTTTTTCGTAATCATCTGAATTTCCAAAGCGTTTCACGATCTCGGCAAAGATCTCACCTTTCTCGATTTTCTCGTCGCTGTTCATGACACGATCAAATAGGTCGGCTGGCAAGACTCGCATGGAAGTCATTAGGCCATGCATCGACATCGCGGCAGCCGCACGCATACCTTGCATTTCTCGCGGTTGCCATACACGCATCATGGTTTCCATATCCATGCTCATTTTCAGCATGCCTTGCGGATAGCCGGGGGCTTTCTCCGCACGAGCAATCGGAGTTACTTCCACACGCGGTCGTGAATCGAGATTGGCGAGGTACGCATCTACATTTTCGTTCATTCGAATGCGAGGGCCAAACTGCTCAGTCATGTGGTTCATCATGTGATGCACCATGTGGCAATGAAACTGCCAATCACCGGGATTATTGGCAACGAATTCAAACTCACTTGCTTGAGCGACACCAACCAGTTCTGTATTGCGCGGAATCCAGGAAGACTTCGGTGCTCGGGCTCCCTCGTGTGCTGTGACCCAGAATGTGTGGCCGTGCATGTGAACGGGGTGATGTTGCATCGGGCTGAAATTGATCAAGCGAACACGCACGCGTTCACCGTGCTTGGCAACGCATGGCGTTGTGAATGGGCCGCTGCGTCCATTGATTGTATGCCAGTTCCAATCCATCTTCCAAGAATCAGAAATCGTTTGATTCGGCTTGATGAAGAAATTCTGAAACAACAACAAAAAATCGCGATCGACTGTTGGGGCGAATGCTTTTGTTGGATGTACGACCATCGGCCCGACCATACCCATCGACTCTTGCATGCCAACATGTGAGTGATAGAAAAATGTTCCATGTTCGTGAACGTCGAATTCGTAGTTGAATGTCTGGCCCGGCTTGATGGGATTCTGAGTCATCCCCGCCGCACCATCGTATTGCACCGGCATTTCGAATCCGTGCATGTGGAAATACGTGTCCTCCGGCAGGTCATTGGTAACGACAATTCGAATCCGATCGCCTTGGTTGATTTCGATCAGTGGCCCCGGCAAGCTTCCGTTGTAGCCGTAGACGTTCATCATGTAGCCTGGCAAAAATTCGCGGGCGACAGCTTGGGCACGAACGTGAAACTCTTTCGCTCCGTTGACCATCTTGAACGGAAGAGAATCAAGATCGGGAGCTGTGATCGGAACCGGTGGAGCGTCTGCTGAACGAAAGCCGGGAACCAGTTTGCCGCAATAGAAATCACTATCCGGGTCGTTTCCACGACTGGGTTTCAATCGTGAGAAGCCATCAAATTCATTCTGAACGTTTCCCGTATCGTGTTGCTGATGCTCCTGATGATTGGTTGCCGGTGCCGTTAGATCGACCGGATCGCCATCTTGGGCATTGGCGATTGCGTTTGCACCTCCGCCGACAAGACTTGCTGTTGCGGCGACCATGCCAGCTTTTAAGAATTTTCGTCGATCGTTGTCATGGCTCATTTCAGTTCCTCTTATCTATCCGCTTATGTTTCGTTCAGTGCCACTGTTGACTGGCATCAACTATCTAGGCTTGGCGACGGAGTCGATGTGGCCCGCCGGAATTGGGCCTTCCGCAGCCATCAGTCCGCCCTGCAGAAGCATTCCGTCGATCAACACTTCTGACTTCCGCCACTGAGCCAGCCAGTCGAGGTATTCGCTGCGGGCAGTGAAGTAGTCGTTTTGGGCAAGTAGAACTTCATTCCAATTAGTGCGGTTGGATTTGTAACTTTCCAGCAGCAACCGATATGTCTCTTTCAATTCGGGCAAGATCGTTTGTTGGTATTGAGAAACGTGTTGGCTGGTTGTCATGTACTGCTCATACTGCTGCGCGAGGTCACGTTTTAGTCGGCCCTTGAGCCGGTCGAGTTCGGAGCACTGTCGAGCCAAGTCAGCTTTGGCCTGTCGGATGGTTCCTTGATTGCGATCCCAAACTGGCAGCGTAATACTCACTCCCGCAACGGCAACGGTTTCATCTCGTTCAAAGTTGTAGCCGGCTCCGCCTTCGAGACGGACATTAGGAATTGGTTCCGCGATTTCACGCCGAACGGTAAAACGATCGGCTTGAAGTTTGTAATTGGCGGCCAGCATTTCAGGGCTGTTGGTGATCAAACTATCGAGCAATTCGCGAAAGTTCAACGCAAGCGGCTGGCCTTCGAGTTCACCAACAAGAAAACTTCCTTCGAGGTCGATATTAACCAGTGCCGAAAGTCGGCGCATGGATTGGTTGAGCTTGTTCCGCTTTGCAAGTAACTCTAGTCGCGACTTTTGCAGGCTCACGTTTGAGCGACGAATCTCAACCGCATTCGCTTGTCCCATCTGAAAGGCCTCGCGAGCAGTCACCGAAGCGTCCTCGGCAGATTTGGTCAATTCTGTTTGAACGGTGACTTGTTGCTGCAGCGCAAGCGTCATGTAGAAGTGGATTCTCACGTCGTTGCAAACTCGGAACTGCTGGGCCAATGCCATGGCTTCGGCAGCTTTGACACGCTGTTGGAATTTGGCTTGGCTAAGTTGCAACTTTTGCCCGCGAACAATTTCTTGACCGAGGATTCCCCCGTGAAACTCACCGGCTGTTCCGTCCACGCCAATTTGCTCGGCCGAATATCGCAAGGTTGGATTCGGGTACAAGCCAGCCTGAATCGCTTTGCCCATTTCCGCCGTGATTTGATTCTGAGCCTGCCGCAATGTCGGATTGTTCGCCTCCGCAATGCCAATCAGATCTTCGAGCGTCAATTGTTGAGAGTTGTAATTTTCGCGCGAATCCGTAATCGTTGTTTCCGCAGGTGGCTGAGGAATTGTCCCCGGTTGAACGTAACGCTTACCTATCTGCGAAGACGTTGCTCCTTGCATTTGCGATTGCGAAGAACCTGAGTAATACGACGAATCTTGAATTTGATTGTGACCGGAATGCTGAGCAAAAACGCCCGTGCTACTGAAAGCGAGTCCGAGAACAATGATTCCGAATCGGAAATTCAAAAATGGCATCAGGTTGCACCAGCGAGCAAATGGTATAGGAATGACTATCGGCAGTATCGACAAAAGCAAGTTGATCGCTTCAATCGGCCATGAGCGAATCGCGTTCGATTCACCTGGCATCCACATGAGTTGGTAAAGTTTTCCGGTTATCGGCCGGAACACCGAAGTGAACTACGGACTTCTGGCTACCAAACTCGTCCGTATCAAACTACGAGGTTGAACATTAGTTCTCGTGTTTGGGTACGATCAACGACATCAGGTTTCGTTTGCGAACATGTTTCGTGCAACCATCGTCAAGTTCTTGTTGTCCTATGCCCTTGAATTCAAACCGTAATCCAGAACTCGTGTTGGCAGTCTCAGGATTCATCCTGAATGGTGTCTGGGAGTTTGCGCATTCACCGCTCTACACCGACCATGTTCGTGGTTGGGCGTATTTGATTTGGTCGAGAGTGCACTGTACGGCTGGGGACGTCATGATTCTGCTGGTTTGTTTTTGGCTTACCGCAATTTTCGCCCGAAGTCGTAAATGGTTTGCAGGTCCCAATAGACGATCGGCAATTTTCTTGTTCTTGTTC
>CAYGUE010000142.1:0-2087 GCA_964352885.1 uncultured Pirellulaceae bacterium | reverse complement strand
TTCTTGTTCTTGTTCCTTGGTTTGGGCTACACGACATTTAGCGAATGGCTCAACACGACAGTACGGGAGACTTGGTCCTATACAGAAGCCATGCCAACGATTGGCGGCATTGGACTTTCGCCAATCCTGCAGTGGATCGTGATACCGCCAATTCTCATCTTCATTCTCTCCAAGTCATGTAGGAGTTAGGCGGCGCTTAATCTACGTAGCACTGGAAGGCGCTTAGCGCGTCGCGTCGAGTTTCATAGACATCGAAGACGCTGTCCAGTTTCGTTAGCCTTAGCACTTCCATCAACTCTGGCTTGGCATTGCAGAGTTTGAGTTCGGAGTCGTTCATTCTCAATCTCCTTTTGAAACGAATGAAAACTCCAATCATTGCCGACGACAAGAATTCAACATTATTCAAGTCGACGACAACCTGGCTGCACGCTGACTTGTCTGCGATCGCAAATAGCTCACTGCCTATGGAGTCGATTTCCGATTGATCTAAAATCGAGCTGTCAAAGAATTCGATTACAAAAGTGCCTTGCTCGGAGTGTGTTTTAAGATGTGCCATAAAATCGCCTGTTGCATGAACTAATGTGTGAAACTACGAGGAGCAGAATTTCGCTTCTGCGAGTTTCAGGTTGGATGGCATCAGATCGCGACTTCTTCGCGAAAAGCAGAAAATCGGTTGGACTAATTTAGTGATGCTTGTACCAACCTGCGTTTTTAATGTCGTTCCAGGAAGTCGTCTGATGGCATTCGAAACACTGGTCGACGCGAGCGTGCGGTTTCCCGGCGACTGTGGCGGAGATCATCTTGAAGTGCATCATGTAATGGCTGGGCGAAGCCTGGTGGCATTGGGCGCAGTCACGAGAATTGCTGGAGGGGTGTCGGAAATCGGGAATGGTCCAGCGGTCGGTTGCATGGCAGGACGCACAGTCAGTGCCAAATAACTCGAAGTGCCGATCGTCGTTGGAATGGCAAGAGGCACAATTCAACAGGTTTTCGGTCGACGAAATATTCTTATGGGGCACTGTGGGTCTATTTGCCCACGCCAGCAGCTCATTTCGAATCGCTATGTTTTCAGTGCTGGATTTGTCTGATTTCAAAGCGTTCATTCCAATTCTTACCAATGCTTCGTGATCCATCTGCGTTGGGTGACGAGGCATGCCCTGATGCTCCAAATGACATTGTTTACAACTTCCAATGCTGGCATGAAACGCAGTCGGTTGCCGCTGAAGAATTGACTCATTGTTTGCATGACAAGAAATACACTTGGTCGAATCGACGCCCATAATTGGTGTATGGCAGGCCGCACAGTTGTTTTCCAGATGTGCGTGAGCTGCGGACAGCGAGCCCGGGCTTGAGGCCTGTTGGTAAAACGACGCCTGCTTGAACCGCGATCCGTCCGGTGTGACGAACCAAGCGGCAACAAAACTGGCCACAATTATCAGGCTGACAATAATCCAGGTTTTCATTCAAACCACCTCAGCCCGAAATACACGGCGAAGTAGATATGAATCGCGAGCAAACCGTACAGGATCATCGACAAAGTGATATGAAGTTTGAGCCACTTTCCAAACCATCTCTTAAATTTTTCGTGTGTTCGGATCGCGAACTCGACATCCGCAATGGATTCCGAAATGCGAATTACCGATGATGGATGTTTCTCAAGATAGGCCGCCGAGTCCGCAGCCGCCGGTGCTTCTCGCACGAAAAAACTTCCAATCAAACGGCTGAAAAAACCTGCGAACGGTCGCAACATTTCGACGTGTTCAGGATGCTGTTGCAGGATGTCCGCCTCGTGCTGATAGGCATTATTCAATTCGACTAACATCGCTTTTTTTTCGCGAATCTCCGATGAAAATTGTTGCATCAGGTAGCGGCCAATAAATCCGCTGATGACCACAATGATCGTTAGCGTCGTCAATGAGATTCCCAGCAGGCTGTTGAACTTGTGCCCCGTGTGCAGCAAAACCAGAATCGGCCCAACGATCCCCGCATAAATGTGCCAAGACAAAAGCGTTCGCATGGAGACAAACTGAGTTGTCCACTTCTTCAACCGTTTGACTCGTTTGATGATCATGTAAGCCAACGGAAAC
>CAYGUE010000141.1:0-18590 GCA_964352885.1 uncultured Pirellulaceae bacterium | reverse complement strand
ATAAGCCCCCAGCAAATAACGCCCAGGTTGATAGACGGATTCTGAAAACTCTCCAACGTCAACTACTCGGCCGTCGGATTCAATTTCGATGTCCAGTTCACTGCTGCCTTCAATCGCAAACATCGACGACTGAAAATTGACATTATTGACCAAGACAGGCGCCAGCTTGATTTCCGCCAGTTCTGACTCTTGCAGTGGCATTTGAAAGTCAACCAACAGGTGAACCTGGCCTTTCTTGGGTTTGGCAAGTTGAACGGTCCATTGTCGGGCAGTCTCAGTATCGTTACTTCGATAGTCTTTGAGAGAATCCTTTGTGGACCGGATCGAAATGGACTTAGGCGAGCCCAGTGGCAACTCAAATTTGAACTCGCTCTCAGCAGCCTGTTTGACGTCGAAGACCAATTCGGCATGCACCAACATCTGTGTCGGCTTAATCCTGACATAGTTGTACGTACGCGCCATGACGGATGGTTTGAGTCGCTCCAATCCAAGGCTCACCTGATAATCCGAGCCCTCGAATTGATAAGCCAATGGCGCATTGTTTCGATTCAACTCAAATTTTTGTTTGTCCGTTTCATCAAGCAATTCCAGCTTCGCGATATTAGCGGGCTTGATCACCAGGTCCTCATTTGTCGATATCGCGATGGCACCGGTGTGTTTCGATTCTCCTTCAATCACGACCGATGGAAATTCAACCTGATTGGATTTCCAGTTCTCTAGCCAGCCATCGGGCGTCAAGCTGGCACGAAAAAATACTTTTGTGGCCGAAGTGGATGGAATTCTCGCGGGTAAATGAACGAGAAACTCAGAACTGCCATCAACGCCGACTCGGTCAAACCGGATGGGTTTGCCATCGATTCCGGTTAGCTCGTTGAGTCTCCACAAATTCGGCAGTTTCATTTTGAAGCCAAAGCGAGAGTCGTGCCGACTGATCAGAGAGATCCCACCCTGCAACTCGAGCAACTGATCCCCAATCACCAATCGAGAATTGGACTTAACAATCAACTCCGGCTCGGGGACAGAGAAACTCGATGAGATCGAGTAATCTTTTTGCGGTGCATAAAACGCGGCAACGACGGTCGCCGGATTCCCTCGGCTTGTGGACTTCACCGATTCTGGAATGGCCGCCATCAAAAACGCATGATCGATCGGAATGACTCCGTCCGAAACAAGCTTCGCCGACTTTAGCTCGATGTCTGCCAAAACACCGACAACCGAAACGTGCCCGGCGACATCGACGGGACGAATATCATCGGCTTTCCATTGTCCAACCGCACTCGCGTTTCGAGCCGCTGTAATGTTCAAAACGAAATCTTCTCGCGTCGGCTGTCGAAGTTTTACGACCAACCGCTTGCCCGCTTCGTTGGCGTCTCGCGGCGGGTCCTTAATCTCCCATTGACTGAGCAAATCCGTGGAAACATGACTCACTTGGAATCCCTCAGGCACCGTGAACTCAACCTCTTCCAGTGCTCCGTGGATCACGTTCATGGAGCAAGTCACATGCATTTCCTGCGTATGGGGTGTGAGCTTGTGGATCAAGACACTGCGAGAAACCGCGACCTGCTCGTCTTTTAACAGTCGGTTGTTAAGCGACATCACAATATTCATCGCGGCCCGCGTCGCCAGCAGATCGAACTGAGTTGTGTTGCTGACTTGGTCGTAAACCCGATTGGCGACCGGCACACCGCTTTTTACTTCAACGTTCCCGGGGACTTTCAAGCTAAAACTCGTCGCCGAGGGGGCCGGAAGCTGGACCGACACCGATTGTCTAGCAGCGGACGTTTGCATCGGGACGATCATCTCGATACTTAGCAACTGGCGAGACTCACTGGACGTGAGTAAAACGATCTGCCCCTTGTTGTTTCGCCACAACTTGGCCGGTGTATCGCTAAGTGTAGCGCTGCCAATCGTGGCGCTTCGAATTGCAGCGCTGCGGATAGCAACTCCGCTGAACGGCAATGGGATCTGCACGAGGCCCTCATTCAAGGATTCGACAATCAGTTCGCCTTTGATCAAGGCAACGCCTGCAGATACTTCTCCGGTGTATTTGGCGGAAACGATCGCGCTGTCCAAGGGCGCACGTTTGATTTCGCGAGTACGGGCGGACTTCAGGAGTTCATCGTATTCGATTCGGGATAGCAAAACTCGGTTTGAATTTCCGTCCAGCAGTATGTCCAAGCTTTCAAAAGGGACATAAATCTGGCGTTGAAATTTCTCCGGCGATTTGTCATCAGCCGGTTTGCCTAGTGAAAAGACGGATTCGCTGAGCAACGACAAACTGGCCACAGCGACGATCACGATCAAGAATGCTTTGTTCATTGTGATTCTCCGTTTCCAGCTTCATCCGATTTAGCGGGAGAATCAACGGTCCCTGTTGGAGGGGACTCTACTGAAGAGGACGCTGTAGAGACTGGTTCGTTAGCAGCGGACATTGTCGCTCCTGCCATCGCAAGTTCGGTTCGCTCTGCCATCGACGCCTGCCTTTCACGTCGCGAATCCTGGATACAGCTAAACCAACGCACAACGTTCGAGGTCAGCCACGCCAACGCGACCACGCTCGCGGTCAACAATAACGCTTCGCTAAACAGATGTTCGGTCACCAAAGGAAAGAAAACGCCGGCAGACACGAAGGCCGCAATCACGAGCAATGTCGCGGCTAGTTGCGTCGTAAATCGAGCACGAAGGAAAACCAAACCAATCAAGGCAATAATCCCGAACACGAGCACATTTAAAACGGTCAAGTTGATGGTTCGAAGATGGAGCGAGCCAGCCGGCGCCGGGTCTGGCCGTAGTGCAGAAAACACATACGGACGACCATCGACTTCGAATCTCTGATTGGCCGATGGTTCCAGGGTCACTCCCGCCTGCACCCAAGTCAAAAAGTCATCAACATTTTCGTTTCGGCGTCGAAACATTCTCGAAGCCATGGAATTCGGATTGTTCGAACTTAACAGGCATGCGATCGACTTGGTGTGTTCATCAACCGCCTCATCAGTCCATGCACCCGATTTATGCACCAACGCTCGTTCGAATGGTAAGTAAACACAAAGATAGACTTTTTGAACTGCTGGCTCGTTTTTGAACAAGGGTAAGTCGATTTGATGTGGATCACCGGGAATGGTGTAGCGAACTTCGAGCAGGAATGGCTCGTCAGAATTCAACCCCGTCAGCGGGACGTAAATCAGGTCTTGCCCGCCGCGTTCGGGCGTGACACGCCTTCCATTGACACGAATCGGTTGATCATCAAACGACGTCGTCGCATCAAAACCGGCTGGCATTTGAATAGAAATCCGCTGACCGACGCTTCGCATCTGGTAAAGACATTGGACCGACAATTCGTTCTGTCGCAGTGCAACCGCCCTGACGACAGCACGTGAAATGCTTGTGCGTTTCAGTTCCTGGAGTTCAAACCGCGTTGCCGTCAACTTCAGCATCCAATCATCGACGAACTCAAACGCCATTGCGGCATTATCCACCGCAACGCCTTGGGCCAGATCTGTTTGCGGATCGATCGGACGAAGCCCGCTTGCATCTGATTTTGGACGGACATCGATGGTTTCCGATTTAGTCAAGACAATTTGACCATTGCCTCGATCAACATTGGCTGGGATCAGCCGGTCCACATCGACATCGGCACTCTCTCCCAGCGGGAGGTCAGCTATTTTTTCGTCCCAGGTAAATCGAATCTGATGCTTACCAAAAAACTCATTGTCTCCCGTCAACTCCCAAGCCGTATATCCTTCAGGAACATCAACGGGCTGCGGCTCGATCGGAGCCTTTAGGATATTGGTTGAACGATTTCGAAGCTCCGAAACCAGTGGAGTGGGCACATCAAGCCTTAATGACTTAACGCCGCTGTAGAGGACTTCATAAAAAAGTCTGGCGTCATACTTTACGACCCCAGACTGAACCGAAACCACCATAACCTGTTCGACTGTGACTTGAGGTCGACGGCGTTTGGCTTCAAGTTCGATTGACGCATCCGTGTGAGAAAAACTGAACGCCAAAATCGGGCGTGTATTTGACACATTGACCACCGAAGAGTGTCGAGCCAATGCGTTCTGGAAACTCTCGTTCCGCAACCCTTTGGTATCGGCCGCGTTAACTTGGAGGCTTTCAGGAGAGTATACAATCACACTTCCTTTGGAAAACTCCGCGCCGTCGACCGCCGATTTTGGAATCGCGAAACCGATTTTGGAAGCGACATCGGTTGGGCTGAGAAGGTTTGCGTCACTGAGTTCCCGAACAAGTGAAATGCGCAAGCCAATTTCACCAATCGCCTTTTTCCCCAGCGTAACCAAAACACGATTTTCATTTTTTGGATCGCGATAATAAGTATCGATGGGTACGTTGACCAGTCCCTTGCGGGCCAGCGGTCGAATGTCGCGAATCTCAAACTCTTTGGGAATATCCAGATCAAGCTGGAAAACTCCGGCAAGCTGGATGTCGTAAATGGCTGACACCTCAACGTTTAGTTTTTCAGGAGCAACGGAAACTTCAACCAGTTGATCGACATTGATTAGCGGCTGAATTTTCTGGACGTTCAGAGCCAGTGCAATCGGGAGCGATGCATAACGATAAGCGAACTCCCATTTTTGCTTATTCAAGTCGTCCGGAAGTTCAGCGACATCCATCTGCAACAACCCGGTTTTCATTTCAGGCTCGGCTCTTAAGCCAGGCGACAAATTGACCAATACGATCCCGCTGTTCCGCGAAACGGCGTTGGCTTTGACTTGTGGAACCGTGATGCTTGCATCGTCGATCTCATCGATGAATTTCTCTAGCTCGACCGCCACAGACTGACGACCCAGAGTTGGCTCAAACAAATCAATTTTGATCGTCTGTGAATCAGTTCCTTTTTCGACTTCCCATTTTTTAACGTTTCGATCAAAGACACTCACGATTTTCTGATCTGAGGGGACGTCGAGAGAAACCGTACTGATTTCTGCGCGAGAAATATCTAACAAAACCGTGGCACTTGTGCGGGCAACGCCCCGATCAATTTGAAACCGGGATTGCGTATCGGCTGAAATGAGCGCGGCCAAACCCGATGCCCCTTCTGTTTTGGGAGTCCACATAATTTTGACTTCTGGTGCGGCTCCAACAAACGCCAGAATCTCGTCGCCGTCTTTCACCGCAAGATCCTCTGCGCCGCCAGTCTTTTTTGATGAAGCGATCATCGGTTCGATTTGAACATCGATATCCTTCTGTCCGGTTCGGATGATCCAACGATTGACGGGAGCTTGAGGCGATTGAAACGCAACGGCACTCTGCCCACCAGCCTTAGTCAACACCTTGGCGTAAGAGAGTTCCAGCTCGATCGTTTTCGGTTTGTCGCTATCGTGGGAAACCAGTAGTTCATATTGTCCGTTTTTGACCGAGACAATCCTAGCTTCCTTATCATCGATAGTCGCTGTTCGGATTGCTGCCAGAGCTAATCGAAGCGGCACGCGGTGCCAGCCTTCTCTCAGCAACTCAATTTTGATCGTCGCGTCGACATTAACAATCTCATTGCCAAGCGTCGCAGTGCTTTCGATGTCGGTAATTAACGCACCCAATGGAGCTTTCAGATCGGGTTTCTTTGGCTGATTCTGACGGGCTTGTTTCCAAAGCTGTTGGAACTTGTCGTAGGGTAAAAACACGCCACGACCATCACGCTCGAATACCTCACGAAGTTTTTCGTAGGGAACGTAAATCGTTTGTTCATTTATCGTATCAGCTTTGTCGTCGCCGTCCCTAGCTTCTTGAGCCAATCCAACCGCAACGAATGCCAAGCTGAGCAAAATCAACAGCAGGCTCATCGAATGCAATTTCGTCGAAGCCAATTTTGCGGCGGAGAATTTCGGCGTTATCATATCTCAACTCGATTCGGTATCATTCCAGTTTTGTTGCATCAGGTCCGTACGCGTGGACGTCGGTTCAAAGTTACAAGTTTGAAGACGATCAAGAGACTGCTGTCAAAGGGCCATTATTATCGATCAGGCCCAAGAGAGTTTTGCTTGTTACAAATTGGTTACAACCACAAGCTTCATTTTACCTTCGATGATGGTAAACGAATCAATTTCCCATTTGGTTCTTCAGCGGTGCGTAGGATTCGCGTCGAAAACAACAGTCACAGCGTAATGACGAAGATCAGGCCAAATAGTTGCATTTTTTTTTCGTGAACGCTCATTTCAGCGAAAAAACAGCAGGCAGAACCGGCTGCCATGATGATTCAATGTGATTGCTGTTCGCCAAGAGACGATTGATTCCCTGGCGTCAACATGCCGGTGACGTCTGCTCTTCGAAGCAGGTTGGTGCGCTGGCAGTATCATAAACCGGAATTATTCACGACGACGGGAGTCCTGTTGGCGATTATGAACGATTCAATGACAGTGGTGACAAATTTTCGAATAAATAAATTCACGTAGCAGGTGAACTGTCAAAACAGCAACCTTTGAACACTTCGTCCGCAATGAAACAGGTGTCTCCCGTTTGACGCCCACGCCTCGTGAATAATCCAGGCTAAACATCTTCCGTTTGACGCGAATACTTAATCAATTATCTTGGCGATGATACTGCAAGTTAATTGATAAGAGAGTCTCGCATGGAATCAGATGTCACGAGAATTCTCAAGGCGCTAAAAGCCGGACGAGACGAAGCTACGGATGAGCTGCTTCCAATCGTTTACAATGAGCTGCGCGAACTTGCCGCCCGGAAGCTACGGAATGAAAGTTCTGGAAATACGCTTCAACCAACGGCATTGGTCCATGAGGCTTATCTTCGGCTGCTTGGCTCCGACGATGAGGATTGGGAGAACCGCGCGCACTTTTTCGGAGCTGCCGCCGAAGCCATGCGACGAATCTTGATTGACCAGGCACGCGCCAAAAAAAGTCAAAAAAAGGGTGGTGACGCAAGACACGTTTCCTTTGACGGACTATCTGAGATATCTGCCGAAAAAGCGGATGAATTGATTGCACTCGACGAGGCACTCAACGAGCTGGCGGAGATCGACAGCGTGAAGGCCGACCTGGTCAAGCTCAGGTTCTTCGTCGGACTTAGTATGGAAGAGGCGGCCGGCGCACTTGGTCTTTCGATCCGAACGGCTGAACGAAGTTGGGCTTATTCGAGGGTGTGGCTCCATCGACAAATGAGCCGTGACTGAATAAATCGTGCCGAAACCTCGCGATCTATTCGCATTTTCGTTTTCTTTTCAAATCCCCAAAGTTCTTTGGCGGGTTTCATCAAACTAATACGCATGGGTTAGCAACCGGCACTGACTCCGAAACGTGACTCGAATACGCGAATCGAAAATGTATGCAGTATTCGGCAAGCAACCCGGAACGGTTGGACACCAAAAACTCCGGTCGCGACCGCAATTCGCCTCGAGAAACAGCGAAATTGCCTAGGCGATCAGAAAGCAAATTGAAATGGAAGAGACAAAAACGACAAATCAGGAAGAGCAGATATTCCTCACCGCATTAGAATTCGGGAACGACGCTGATCGAAACGAATACTTGACCAACGAATGCGCCGGCAACAAGACGTTGCGAAATCGCGTCGAAGAACTATTGTCCTTCCAACAACGAGGCGACAATATTCTTGACGACACCTCGGGTGGGTTGCTAGGCAGCCCAGCAGCCAACGTCGATTCCGTTAATGTTGGTACCCAAATCGGGCCCTATAAGTTACTTGAGGAAATCGGTGTCGGCGGCATGGGCGTGGTTTTCATGGCCGAACAATCGCAACCGGTTCGCCGCAAGGTTGCGGTCAAAGTTATCAAGCTGGGAATGGACACCCGAAATGTGATCGCTCGTTTCGAAGCCGAGAGGCAGGCACTCGCGATGATGGATCATCCAAATATCACCAAAGTCTTTGACGCAGGAATCACGACCACCGGACGGCCCTATTTCGTGATGGAGCTCGTGTCGGGGTTGGCGATCACGGACTACTGCGACAAAGAGCAGTTGTCGCTAACTGCTCGAATCGAACTTTTTTATCAAGTCTGTGTCGGCATCAAGCATGCGCATCAAAAAGGGATCATTCATCGCGATCTGAAACCATCCAACGTCATGGTGACTCATTACGACGGCGTTGCCGTCCCAAAGATCATCGACTTTGGAATTGCCAAGGCGGTTGATCAATCGTTAACCGAAAAAACGCTTTTCACAAGCTACGGAAACATGATCGGAACGCCGGAGTATATGAGTCCGGAACAAGCCGAGATGAGCGGCCAGGACATCGATACGCGGGCAGATGTCTATTCTCTCGGTGTGTTAATGTACGAATTATTGACCAGCACCACGCCGTTCTATCACTGGAAGAAAAAAGGGATTCATAAGATCTGCACGGCGATTTGCAACGAAGAACCAGAGCTCGCTTCGACACGAGTGAATAATCTCGCAGATACCGTTAAGGAAATCTCACGCAATCGTGGCACCGACGTTCGTTCTCTTAAACGGATCCTACAGGGAGACATGGATTGGATTCTTGCCAAGTGCATGTCAAAAAGCCGTAGCGATCGATATGAATCAGCAGCGGATCTGGCACGTGATGTTCGACGATACCTCGACGGTCAGCCTGTCGAGGCGGTTGGCCGCAATATCGGGTACCGGGCAAGAAAGTTCTTCAATAAACATCGCACGGTGATTGCATTTGCCACCGTCATTTTGGCAACGATGTGCGCTGCGACAATTGTTTCAACGGTTTTTGCGATTCAGGCAACGAAGGCGCAAAAATTGGCAAACAACCTTCGCTTGGAAGCCGAGCAGGAACGCCAGTTTGCAGAAACCGAACGCGATCGCGCCCAAGCCGCCGAGTCAAAAATTAAACTGCTGGAACGTCGTAGTCGCAACGAAGCCGCGACCGCGCGGGCGATTGCAAAGTTCAATCGCGAGTTGTCGGAGACGCGAGGCAAGGATGACGCAGTTCAGGAACTCAAGGGCCCATCCGGCATCGCGACTTGGTCAGGTCGAAGTTCGATCTCAAACCCTTCCGCAAACGCGTTCACATTTCGTCAAGTACAAGGTGAAAACTCTTCTGAGAATCATGTCATCGGAAAATCGGATGTAAAAAAGCAGGTTATCCATGTCGTCATAGGAGATGGCGGAACACTTAATGTGACCAATCTTGATGGATCCGCAAAAATGCTGCACCGCCAACATCACACAGATTCAGCACATCCCTTCGTCGTTATCGAAGGTCAGCAAGCTGCCGATGATACAAAACGGTTTTTGAATTTGCTCGTCGAAGAACAGCGAGAATCATTCGGCCCGGATGATGACGTGGTTGCCAATACATTGATTGAAATCGGTGACGTGTCGCTCGAGCACAAAGAATGGTCACATGCAGAAAACAATTTTCGCGAAGCTCGTGACATTTTGAAACTTCATGCAGGCCATGATGGCCGAATGGCCAAACTTGAACTGCTGTTGAGTAAGGCGCTGATGAATCAGGAAAAAACTGCTGCCGCCAAAGAGACGCTGGCGAATACCGTTTTTCACTTGAAAAAACTTGACAGTGTTCCCGATGAAATTCTTGAAGTCATATTGGAGCTCAAGAGTGACATGAAGGACTTGGACTTTCAGTTTGACGATATTGGTGACGCTTTGCCCGAACATCTGAAAGGCCATCTGAAAATGAAGCTAAATGAGTTCGTCGAAGACAGACTTCAATTCGAGTCTCGCAAGAAATAAGACGCCCAAACAGTCGTTTTGTATTGGTTGATCATCGATTGGATGGTCAGCAGTGTTTGAAGAGTTTGAATGTTAATTGAAGACCGCTATTACTTATTGGAGATGTTTCGAATGAATCTAATTTGCCGCGTGAAATCGATCTTAGAACCAGCAGTTACTGTCGGGCGCTCGCCGCTACACATGTTGACGCTCGTCGCCAGTGCAAGCCTTTTGATTGGAGCTGGATCCACTACCTGCTCGATGGCGATGTCGGCAGTGCCCATCATTCAAGAACACGACGAACCAGAAACTCACGTTGTCAAAATACGCAAACACCATTCCGATTCCGATGACGAAATCAAAGTCGTCGTTGTCAGGGATGGCGATTCGATAACTAAGGAACTCGTCAAAAAACTCAAGTCAGATCATATGGGTCAGCTTTACGAGCTTGCCGCAGAAACTGACGCCAACGTCGAAGTGGCAGTGGAAGTGATTCAGGAGGGTGATAAGGGGCATCAAGGGATGCTGAAAAAACTCAAGTCGGATCTAAAGAGTCAACTACACGAAATCATTTTGGACGCTGACGACAACAACGTGTTTGTGCTTCAGGACAACGACGAAGGCGACGTCAAAATGGATCTTCACCGGCATGTGGCGGATCTCTTACATGGACAGAAATTAGGCAAGCATAACCATCAAGCATTAGCCGAGAAACTGCGTCAGTTGGCTGATCGTTTGGAAGCCAAGAACCACGAGCCTCATGCAGTCCACAAAACTGACGGAAAAATCGAAATTCACCAAAGCGGCGAGCACAAATTCCATATTAAGAAGCGTGGCAAAAATGAAAACGCGAATCACCAGAAGTTCGAATTTACGACCGATGGGGGCAAGCACATTGTCATCGGAAAACCTAGCCAGGAAGAAACGATCGTCGTTGAGCTAAACTTGGCAAGTGGCGAAAAGCTTCATTCGCATGATGGAGATCAAATGAGAATAATCCTGAATGGCGAAGGGCATGGCTCCGCCCACAACGTGGTGGAAGGAATTCATTTCGATGGAGACCACAGCCCAAGTGACTTGTCACAAAAAATAACGGGTCGGATCAAAAAGCATCTCCCAGACCACAAACTCGTGATCGAGGAATTTCATCTGGATGGAGGCCTGAAGACGCACGAACATAAATTGCATGCCTCCTCGGGAACGACTTCCGACGAAGGACTAGATGCCTCAATTCGAGATCTAAAAAATGAACTCAAAGAGCTTCGCGAGGAACTTAAAGAGCTTCGATCCGATCGAAAACGCAACAAAAGAAAGTAACTTGAAGGATTCCAGTTCGACTCTGACGGACGAGCCAGAAACCCGTACTCGGGGCAAGAAGTCCCTGAGTGCGTCCGTTTCTCCGCCTTGCGTTGCATCACATTGGCCCCAACAAAAGCCAATGCGATAGCCGGTTTCATGCGTTAAGAAACGGGTTGAAACGTACATCGAGGAGCTATTTCGAGGAACTCGTTCCCAAAAGGAGTGCCGTTTCGATTCCTGTCGTCCCCACTCGGCAAAAGAAGGGTTTCCATCAGTTCGTTGGAAACCCTTTTTTTCATGCAATGTGTCATAGGGACATCTTTCGAGAAATCGAAGTCATTCAATCCGTCGACTGTTAAAAACCAGCGATAGGACGTAATTTATTGGTTCGTGTGGTATCGAAAATCAACGGAACCAAGTGGGCATCTGTTTCCGAAATTGGTATCGTTGAGTCCAGGAATTGACAGACAACGCAGTTTTACTTTGCAGCCCAATGAGCCTGAAAACCAAAAGTTATCTTGTTGCATTCGCCATTCTGGCAAGCCAGTTTTGCAGCGTGCTTCGTGCGGATGAGCCGGTCAAGCGACCCAATGTCTTGTTTATTTTTTCGGACGACCACGCCGTCAAGGCGATTTCTTCCTATGGCGGCCCCCTGACGAATGTCGCGCCGACGCCAAATATTGATCGGATCGCACGAGAGGGAGCGTTGTTTCGTAACTCGTTTTGTGCGAACTCAATCTGCGGCCCCTCCCGAGCAACTATTTTGACTGGCAAACACAGCCACAAAAACGGGTTTATGCGCAACGACGGAAAGGGTTTTGATCAAAGCCAATGGACTTTTATCAAGTCGCTTAAGGCTGCGAAGTATCAATCGGCTGTGATCGGCAAGTGGCATCTCAAGACCAACCCGGTCGCGTTTGACCATTGGGAAATTTTGCCTGGCCAGGGTAATTACTTCAATCCCGTCTTTCTTCAGATGGACGGTTCAAAGAAACAATTTGAAGGTTACGCGACCGACCTGACCACCGACAAATCGATTGCTTGGTTGGATCAACGCGACAAGGAGAAGCCGTTCTTCTTGATGTGTCAACACAAAGCACCACACCGAACATTTGCTCCAGCGCTACGTCATCTGGGTGCTTTGGACGGGGTTAAGATACCCGAGCCGGAGACGCTGTTCGATGACTACGCCAATCGTTCCGGAACACTTGCCGCCAATGAGATGGAGATCGACCGGCACATGACTTGGGCATACGATTTGAAACTTCGCAAATCTCAAATGGACGGCACTCAATTGCCCTCTTTTCGTGAATACGGAACGCCGGAGTACAATCGTATGACGGAGGAGCAACAGACAAAGTGGGACGCGTACTATTCGCCAAAGAATGCAGCCTTTATTGCCAACTATAAAGCAGGAAAGATCAACGAGAAACAGTTGGTTCAATGGAAATACCAACGTTACATTCAAAACTACTTGGAAACGGTCAAGGCCGTGGACGATAGTGTTGGGCGACTATTGAAGTACCTCGATGATAATCACTTGGCCGAAAACACGATCGTGATTTACTCGTCCGATCAGGGATTTTTTCTAGGCGAGCACGGTTGGTTTGACAAACGCTGGATGTTTGAAGAATCGTTCAAGATGCCATTTGTGATTCGTTGGCCGGACAAGATCAAACCGGGTTCGCGACCTGAAGCATTGATCCAAAACATCGACTACGCTCCAACGTTTCTGGAAATGGCAGGGCTCCCGGTTCCCGAAGAGGTTCAAGGAAAGTCATTGATGCCCGTCTTGCTCGATAGCACTCAATCCGTTCACGATTCACTGTATTACGCTTACTACGAAATTGGCGAACACGCCGTACCTCAACACTTTGGCGTTCGCACGAAAACTCAAAAATTGATCTACTTACCCGAGACCGATGAATGGCAGTTATTCGACCTAGAGAATGATCCGGAAGAGATGGTCAATGTTTACGATCGACCGAGTTATTCGGAGTCGAGAACCAAGCTGTTGGCGGAGTATGATCGGCTTCGCGAACTATACGATGCGCCTGAAATGAAAAAACCGACTGAAAAATAGCCATGGTCAGAAACATGCTAACAACTTGTTTGTTGCTTTTCTTGGGTTCTATTCCGAATTTGGCAGCCGCGCAAAAACCGAACATACTTTTCATCGCTGTTGACGACCTACGGCCTGCAATGGGTTGCTACGGTGATTCCATGGCCATAACTCCCAACATGGATCGTTTGGCCGAACGCAGTGTTCTGTTCAATCGAGCCTACTGTCAGGTTGCGGTTTGCAATCCATCGCGAGCAAGTCTGATGACGGGTTTGCGCCCAGATAAACTCGGCGTCTGGACGCTACCGATTCACTTTCGCGAAGCAATGCCAAATGCAGTCACCATGCCGCAGTGGTTTCGCAAACATGGATACACGGCAGTTTCGCACGGAAAAATTTATCACAATCCAACGCCTGATCCACAGTCGTGGAGCGAATCGATTCGAGAGCTTGCTGAATTGAAATTCCCTTACCCAGAAGGAACGAAAGGAAATACAAAGCAAATTCAGGAAAGTCTTCAAACAGGCGATTGGCGGAAGAACAACCTGCGACACCCATCCACGGCTGCACCCGATTTTGCTGACAACGAGTTAGTCGACGGCGCCAGAACCGACTTGGCAATCGAAGACTTGCGTCGACTGGGAAAAACGAACGAACCCTTCTTTTTGGCAATGGGGTACATCCGACCGCACCTCGCCTGGGTTGCTCCAAAAAAATATTGGGACATGCACGACCCACAAAAATTGCCAGTCGTTTTGGACGCACAGCTAACTCCAAACACGCCTCGCTATGCCATGACAAACAACTCGGAGTTAACGCACTATAGCGATTTGGTTGACTTGCCAAAGCCCTGGGATGAAGTACGTCTGTCACCCGAAAAGGCACGTCACATGGTTCATGGATACTACGCTTGTGTGAGTTACATCGACGCACAGATTGGTCGGTTGCTCAAGGTACTCGAAGAAGAAGGGCTGGCAGAAAATACGATCATCGTATTGTGGAGCGATCACGGCTGGAAACTCGGAGAAATGAACGCTTGGGGGAAAATGACCAACTATGAAATCGACTCTCGCGTTCCGTTGTTGATTTCTGCCCCTGGCGTCATCACTCCCGGAAGCAAATCGAACGACCTCGTTGAATTGCTTGATCTTTTTCCGACGCTATGCGAACTTGCCGACATTCAGATTCCAGATTTCGTCGATGGAACAAGCATCGTTGCGAACCTGAAAGACACTTCCGTCAGTGTAAAGTCAGCCGCCTACAGCCAATACTATCGGAAGCTGAACGGCGACCAGTTCATGGGCTACGCGATTCGAACCGACCAACACCGGTTTGTTGAGTGGCGTGATTTCGAATCTGGAAAAGTTACTGCCACGGAACTCTACGACCATCAAGTAGATCACTTGGAAAGCCTGAACATTGGCGAGTCGGCACCGAAAGAACTCATTGACGAGCTGACGGATAAGCTATTGGAATTGCATCCACGAAAACCATTGCAGATGACTCCGGCGATTCATTCGGCTCAGGGCAAAGGGCGATTGAAAACAGCGATTACTTTCTCCAATCGTCATTCGGCCGACATTTATGTCTTCAAGATTATGCAATCGGGGAAACGCCTCAAGAAAAAGAATGTTGTCGAGCCGAAAGAAAAAATCACACTTAACGCACGAGTGGGTGACGTCTTTGTCGTCGAGTCACGAGATGGAAAGATTCACGAAATCCATTCTCCTTCCTATCCAGCTCGATCGGTAGAAATCAATTCGCTCGACTTACTCGACTCGCTCAATTCACTCGACCCGCTCAACCCAGCACGTGAAACGAACGCCAACGAGAACCGGGGCTGTTTCACTGTTGAGCCAGTTTCTACTTCAGAATTTCAATAACGATCCGAAATATCTTTACATAGGCGTTCTGAAACGAATCAGCTCTCAGCCAACTCGGATCGCGAGCAGGATCGCCGATGAATGGGCGAAGGACGTAGGCGCATTGAATACCGACGAACGCATACATCAGAATCCAAAACTGCATCATCAGACGATGACGTGAATTGCGAGCGACCAACGGGGCGTAGTAGCGATGAAGAAGTAGTTGGGCGGCGACACTGGCAATCCCGAATACGAACGCGTTAAACATGACTGCCACTTGGTACGTTTTGCCATCGGGCTCCATAAATGCGTAAAGGAACAGCGTCAGTGGAGCAAGGGACAGCAGAACGATCGTCATACCGGCCTGGGCGGCCACGACGCCCCGCACGGCCTCGCGAAAATCCTCTCGCAATCCAAACAGCGAATTCAAGACAAAGAAACTGGGCAATGCCACACCGACGGTAATGCCCAACAGGATCGGAACTTTGGTCGCCGAGTAGAACATTTGTGGTAGTTGCTGCACGAGAGACCGATGCCCCGCGAACATTGCGTACGAGCCCATGACCACTCCGTAGATGACGCCGCAAAAAATCACCACCAGTGATACTCGGCGAATCGATGGCGGAGCACAATCGCTTCCGGGACGGAGCACGCGATCGAGTGCCAATAGACCTGATTTCAGAACGGCTGTTTTCCGCAGCAATATGGTTTTCATGGATTCCGTAGTTGTGACAAACTGATTCATGAAAACAGGTTGAACAGCGTGTTGAACACCGCTTCAAAGAAATTGGAATTTCGCGGCCGTAGCCAAGAAAATTCTAATTCAGGGCTCCCAATGAATGGACGCAGCACCCAACCCATCTGAGCTCCAACGAATCCGAAAACTGCGATCCAACAAACAAACACGATCTTCTCGTGCTTGCCCAAGACAAGCCCGTCGACAACATCCAATGGTCCCTTTTCAGTTGAGCTTGGATCAACGTCATCCGCCATTTCACAATCGCCGTCGAGTGAAAGAGGTGGCTTTCCTGAATATGACTTGACGCTGGAAGCAGAAGGCAGCTTGCCTGCTGACACTGCAGCCAATCGATTGAGCGTCTGTACGAGGAACGACAGCCCCAAGAAACCCGCCACCGAAAACACAACGACGTTCAATAGAACAATGAATTCATAGTTAGGTGTACTTACCGAGAAGAATGCAATGATGGGTCCCATCGATGCCAACACCGAAAGATTGACCGCCAGCGAGGCAACCAAAAGCTTCAGAACCTGAAACATCTGAAGCTTGGACCCAACGAGGGCATTGAAAACATACAGGGAAGGAAACGTAATTCCCAAAGTCAGCAAAAACAGCAACGGTACTTTGACCATCGTCGCAAATGTTTGCTGAAACGAACGAGCCAATTGATCGGACTCAAATCCGTGTACCATTGCGAAAATGGCCATGCAAAAACCATAGGTGACTGCAAGGACGACAATCGTTGCCGTGATCCCAAGGATTGGAATCTTGATCTCCGCCCCGCCAATTTCGTCTGGACGAGTCGCCTCGCCGCGAAGGATCCGATCGAGATGAAAAAGCCAGTCGCGCACACGATCGGCAAATGAAACATTAATGTCTAACTCTCCCACAAGTCACTCCTCTATTCGAATCGGCAAATCTGCAATTGACTCTGTAACGCAAAGTCATAGTTTAAAAAAATGTTTCCTTTTACGCGCCGGCCAGCCCTTCGTTCTTTCCAGCACCTTTTCGCAGACGAGCAGCAGCGACTGCATTTTCCTGAGCCTTTTTGACAATTGACTCCAGCGCCTCAAGGTATTGCTCGAATGCTCGGCGGCCAGCTGCCGTCAGACGGTAGTGGCTGTTCGTATTTCTTCCCTGACCAGATTTTGCGACGGACAAAACTTTGGAGTCCAGCAGAACTTTCAGGTGACGGTTCAAGTTTCCATCGGTCAGACCGCAAACGGCTTTCAGGTCCCCAAAGTTCATCCCATCGATTGCACCGACCAGGCAGCTAAGGATTCCCAACCGCGCTTTCTCATGGAAAACTCGATCAAGCTCCTTAAATGGATCGTCCGTCAAACCCGTCTTCTTCTTTGCCATCAGCTTACTCCTCCGGTTCCAGGTCGCTCGAACTTCCAAAAGAGCACGGCACTGAGCAACAGCTGCCCAACGCCGAACAGCAAAACCATTTCGGCCGGATGCATGGTTTCCGCGTTGCCAATCAAAGTTAACGAGATTGCACCGGCGACAAGAAAGTAAAATGTCGCCAGATGAGCCAATCGCGGCAAATTGGTACCGCAGGACCATAACCCCAGTCCATAAAGCATCGCCCAAATACCCGGCAACAAGCGAATCAGCATTTCATCGGCGGCGCTGACATTGAAAATCGCGAAGGTCACTACAGCTCCGACCACGATCGCTGGCATCGTTTGTGTGATCAAAGAACGATGCAGCTTGCCCGTCAATGGACTGCCACTCATTCTGTTGCGAACCAGCATTTCAATCGTGCATGCAATCGCAGACAAGACTGCCACACAAATCCACAACCTCAAAAACTCAAGTGGCTGCTGCTCTGGATATTCAATCCAGATCCTCTGCAAACAGCCACCTGTGACAACAAACAATGCGGAAAGCCCAACCGTCAGCGAACGAAAGCCTCGATAGGATTCTGCGCGCCCAAGCTGAGACCGAATCTCTGCGATATCGGAAAGTGCTCGATTCAGATTCACCTTTTGTGACCTGTGATAAAACAATTGGAAAACGCTTTGCAATCCAAAGTAAACAAGGCGGAAGCCACTGTCAAGAGTTTCTTAGTGGGAATTTCGCGATTTGATCTCGCGGCTCATGGCCATCCAAACATTTGCCATCCGGGAATGTCTTCAGTATCAAAAGATAGCCCTAAGACAACCCGCTCCGAATTGCCTGATTGCATTTTGCGGATCGACTCCTTCTTCGAACGTAGCATGCGAACGTTGATATCTCCCTCACCAGTAGGCAGGACATCGACCACGATGCAGTTGTGGGCTTGTCCATCAACATCTTCAGAGTCATCGATAAAAACTGACGCATCAATGAAGTCGCTACCGGCAATGATGTAGTGCCGTTCACGACACAGTTTTGTTTCAGGTCCCAAACGGAAACCGCAATCAGAAAGCTGAGCGATGACGGCACTGCGAAGACTCGCGAGGGCAACTGAAAGACCCGCTTGAATCGTCACCTTCGAACGTCCGATGCAACGCCGAAGGCAACTGTATTGTCGCCGAGCAGGACTCACTCGTCGCGGCAAGGTTCCCCTACAAGCATGCTGATTCGCCAAACGACCGCTGTGGCCACCGTTTGCAATTGTGAGGACATCCGTACAAAATGCGTTTTTAGCTTCGCGTCGGCACAGGACTCAATGACCCAAGAACCCAAAACTTCTATACCTTCAAGCGTTTGCGGGACCGTCAACACTGACACGCAACGGTTCCTAACGTTCGATGAGGTTCGATCGATTGAGCCAATTAGGTTCGATGGCCTTGGGCAACATCTGATCGCGGATTTTTGCGACTGCAAAGCGATTCCGACGACGGCGCAAGCACTTGAACAAATCATGCTTACGACGGCTCACGAGATCGAGGCCACCGTCGTCACAAGCTCATTTCACGAATTCAGTCCGAAAGGGCTCAGCGGTGTTGTCGTGAACGCGCAGTCGCATCTTGCGGCACACA
>CAYGUE010000140.1:0-18616 GCA_964352885.1 uncultured Pirellulaceae bacterium | reverse complement strand
CTATGAAATCTACGATGGCATTCCAGTTCTTTCAAAATGGATCACACTCAAGAATCAAACGAATAAAGTGATCACTGTTGATCGTTTCACGGCGGAGCAACTATCCGTAGTTGAGTTTTCGAATCCGGTCGAAACACGGGACGGCGTTCCATTGCCAAGACCGGATGTGCTTCATGTTGAGACGGACATGGCGTTTGGTGGCTTCAATCCGCAGCAGGCGAATCGCCACACGGTTCACTGGCGAACGGATGAAAGCTACACGACTCAGGTCAACTATCTAAAAAAGATGCCGGCACTGTTGGTGGTTGAACCAACATTTGGTCCATCGCAAGACTTGGCGCCCGGCACGACGTTCGAGACTTTTCACTTGTTCGAGTTGATCTACGATTCTTCTGATCGAGAAAGACGGGGACTGGCGCTGCGAAGGATGTATCGCACCGTTGCCCCGTGGGTTACCGAAAATCCGATCATGCTGCATTGTAAAACTTCGGATGAAAAAAAGATTCGAGACGCAATTGATCAAGCCGCTGCCGTTGGATTTGAGATGGTCATCCTTTCGTTTGGATCAGGGTTCGATTCAGAAAATGATACTCCAGGCTACCTTGCGAAATGGAGATCCATCAACGACTATGCTCTCTCAAAAGGCATCCATCTGGGAAGCTATTCTCTTTACTCCTCTCGCAGCGTTGGCGACGGAAACGATATCGTTCCACCTGACGGAATGAAGCTGACACACGGAAGCTGTCCCGCCATTACCAGTGATTGGGGGCAAGCTTACATCGACAAGCTTTACAACCTCTTCGAAGCCACTGGTTTTATGGTGTTTGAAAACGACGGCCCTTATCCGGGTGATGTTGATACCACGGCGCGACCGCCTCTCCAGAAAGGCGTTCACGATTCGCGATGGGTTCACTGGCGAACATGGACGAAGTTCTATGGGCATCTGCGAGGAAAAGGCGTGTATATGAACCTGCCCGACTATTACTTTTTGTCGGGGTCCAACAAATGCGGGATGGGTTACCGGGAGGTCAATTGGTCTTTGCCGCGAAAACAGCAGCAAATTCATACGCGACAAAACATTTACGACGGATTATGGACCAAGACGCCGTCGATGGGTTGGATGTTTGTGCCGTTGACGGAATACCATGGTGGTGGTGCCGCCGCGACCATCGAACCACTGAATCAGCATCTTGAACACTATGACACGATGCTGAGATCAAATTTCGGTTTAGGAGTGCAGGCCTGTTATCGGGGTTTAAGACTTTACGACTCGAATGAAACCATGGAGATGGTCAAGTCAAACGTCGGCTGGTTCAAACAGCATCGAGACATTCTGGAGTCCGACTTGATCCACGGACGGCGGGCTGATGGAAGAGACATCGACTGGATGCTCCATGTCAATCCACAGTTGGAAGAGAAGGCTTTGCTGGCTGTCTACAACCCGACCTCGAAAGAAATTTCCAAGACAGTCAAAGTGCCGCTATATTACTCGGGACTAGTCCAGGCAGCAGTCGCGAGTGCCAATGGCCATAGCCAGAAATCCATCAAGTTAGACCGCTCGTCACGGGCCACAATGACAGTAACGATCCCAGCAAACGGATTTGCGTACTACATTTTCAAAGAGACCCAATAGAAACGTGCACCTGACTTTAGATATTTCGGCCAAACGAAGGTCGGCGGTACGTTTCTGTTTGTGCCTGCTGTGTTTGTACCCAACGCCGCATCATTTGGGATGGTTTCGGCACGCAACCAAAACGTCCAGTTTGTTTTTCGCTTCTTTTGACTCAGCGACAAGAAGGCGAATATACCGGGAACGCATCGACGATTGATGGCACGAGGAAATAGTTGCAGAGTCGTTCGACAGCAAAAATGCAATCGGCACGAGCTACCATCGGTTTGCGTCGCGGTTCAGTTCGCAAGAGACTTTGCCTATGAAAGAATCACTCTCCATACACCAAGCCAGGAAACTGGTGCTGCTTTCACAGAGGTTGCCGCCGTCGAAGCAATCTGGATCTGCAACGGCAGCGACGTTATCGGCGATAGAACACCAAGGCTATATCCAGATCGATGCCATCTCCGTCGTCCAACGTGCCCACCACCACACGCTTTGGAATCGCAATCCGCGTTATCAAGCTTGCCAGTTGGATCAACTGCTTTCTGACAAACAGGTATTTGAATACTGGTCGCATGCGGCATCTTATCTGCCGATGCGCGACTACCGATTCAGCCTGATTCGCAAACATGCGCTCGCAAGCGGTGCACGTAAGCACTGGTATGAGCGCGATGAGCTGATGATGAAATTGGTGCTCGATCGAATCGCCACCGAAGGCCCTTTGATGGCCAAAGATTTTGAGCATGCCCATAAAAAGATCGGTGAATGGAATTCCAAGCCCGCAAAACGCGCCTTGGAGTGTCTGTTCATGCAAGGGGATCTCATGGTGCCAAGTCGTAAAAATTTCCACAAGGTTTATGATCTGACCGAGCGGGTATTGCCAGAAAGTGTCGACGCCACGCTGCCTGATGCGGAGGAATACGCTCGATATCTGATCACACGATATTTGGGTGCCAACGGATTAGGGCGGCCTGCTGAAATAACCTATTTGCTCCGCGGCATGAAGCCTCTTGTGTCCGCGACATTGGAGGATATGGTTTCCGCCAAGGAGCTGTTGGAAATTCGCGTTGCCGGTGAACTCTACTACGCAATGCCTGCCGCACTGGAGTTGCTATGCAAACCACTGGCTCGTAATACGCTGAAAATTCTCTCGCCATTCGACAATCTGGTCATTCAACGCAAACGAATGCAGGCGCTGTTCGGATTTGATTATCTCATTGAGTGCTATGTCCCTAAGTCCAAACGCCAATACGGTTACTTCTCTCTGCCCATTCTTTGGGATGGGAAGCTGGTCGCTCGCATGGACTGCAAAAGCGAGAGAAGTAAGTCACTACTGCACATACATCATCTCGCCTTAGAGCCGATAGTCTTAAAATCAGATGCGCTACTCCTTGCCCTGCGTAAGGAGTTGGAATCGTTTTTGCATTTCAATAACTGCAACCAGATTCGGTTACACAGGACCTCACCCGGAGCGGTAAAGCTGGAATTACGAAAGCTGATCAAAAATTTGAAAGGATGAAACACTGCCGCTAAGGCAACCTGTCATTGGCGACGCCAAATCGTGACCATGATCCAGATGGCCAGTAGATGTACTCCACGTAGCCGACGATATCTCTCGAGTGAATCGCTCCGAAATGTCGGCTGTCCCTTGAACGATTTCGGTTGTCACCGAGTATGAAAACATGACGCGCCGGCACTGTGGTTTCAATGACACTGCCTGCCTTATTCTTGTTGGGAGACTCTTCGAAGTTTACCAAATAGCGCCGGCCAGAATTCACCTCGTATTCAACTCGACCATTTGCACGATCTGAAATTAGATCAAAGCTCTCGTCAGGAATACGATCTCTTTCCAACTCTTTGTCATTAATGGTAAGGCGTTCCCCTTCAATCCTAATGTTGTCGCCTGCAACAGCAACCACACGCCCAATGAACTTGTCACTCCCCGAAGTTGTTGGGTTTCGGTATGCGACAAGGTCACCTCGTGACGGAAAATGGTTTGCTGGCATCATCTTTTTCGCCAAGATCCGGTCTCCGTCAAGAATCGTCGGGCTCATACTGCTGGTTGGAATGAAGAATGCCTCGTACATAAACATGCTGACGCAAGCAATCAATCCAATTGAAAAGATAAATTGAACAACAATAAGCAGCCAATAAAATTTCGACCGGTTGTAGTCGCGAAGAGTGTAGGCATTGCCAATCAGAAAAGCAGTTCGCCAAGCATCAATCGCTGCATACAGATAAACAGCAGCGACAATCGCAGTCGGCAGCAGCAACAGAAGCGTGAGACTTGCGGTTGACGGTGGAAGCGACACGGCGATAGCAACACCGATCGGCATGAGGAGCCAAGAGAAATAAAGCGGGAATCCTTTTGCGATCCGCCCACAGTAAATGTGGCCCACTCCTGCCGACAAGAACGATAGCGCCAGTGCAATCCAGGGTATACGTCGCGATGTAAGTTCGTTTGCCATTATGGATTCCTAAAAAGTTAAAACCTTCGAAACGTATGCCAGAAAGACAAACGGAAAGCCACCGACAGCCAACGCTCCACCACACACAGCCCATCGAGCTGCCCCTGAATGCTCAATTCGTTGCACGCAACGCAACCACCAAATGTATTGACGTTGCCGTTCCAATTCAGCGACTTGGCTCATGATCTGATCTGGCAATGTTTCCGGTGGGGAAGTCGAGCGAAGACCAGCAAGCCATTTTTCATAAATCTCGTTTGTCATTTCGATTCCCCCGATTCCCGATCCAGTAGCGACCTTAGGCGCGATTTCGCTCGATGGATTCGGGACTTCACCGTTCCTAAAGTGGTTCGTTCAATCATTGCAATTTCCGCATAAGTCAAATTTTCAATTTCCGCCAAGACGAATGCAGAGCGTTGCTCCACCGGCAAGGCCGCCAATGCACGATCCAATTGTTGCGAAAGTTCCTGCCCAACGATCGGATCTGCGGTCATGACGTCGGCGATGGAGTTCAGGTCATGGCTCGCGACCCTTCGCCTTCGTTTAAGTAAGTTGATGCAGCGATTGCGAGTGATGGTGAACAGCCAAGTGGAAAATGAAGCACACGCCGGATCAAAACTAGACAAGTTGACGAACGCGGCCAGAAAAGCTTCCTGCGTAATGTCTTGAGCTTCTTCTCGATTTCCCAGCAGGCCAAAAGCAAAACGGAATGTCGATTGTTGATGACGTTCGACCAGAACCCGAAAGTCATCGGTGTGCCCAGCGAGCATCTGCTTTACCAGCTCTCGGTCCTCGATCTCCACGTGTTTTGGTCTCCGGCTTTTCAGCTGTTGCAAGTCCACAGCTACTTATACAGGTCAACGCGTAGGAAGTTCCATGATTTTTAAGAGAGTTCGAAGAATCTTCCAAGGGTTGGAAACGCAAGCGAGGGCATCCGAATGGCTTAACCAATTTGCGGGGTAAAGCATTTTTTGGATACCCAATGGAGATCACGCCGTGCGCACCGTTTGATATCGATCGTGGGATCAAGAATGGCATCGACTTCGAGCTGAGCCTCGCGTTGACGATCGGCTGCTTTGACAACATCCGATTGACCATTCAGGTTTGCCGAATGGGCGCCAGAGATAAAGATCGCAAAGAAGCGCAAACGTTTCCAAACTCGTAATCAGGTGTCGCAACGGCGATTTAGATCTCGACGTGCATCACACCGTCAACCTCATCGAAGTGTCCGATTTTGAGCAACTTGCCTTTCTCCCGCGGCAACTCCGCAACAAAGACAGGGTCGACGACTCCGACGGTTGTGACAGAAGTAACTGAAATCAATGCCAATTGATAGGCCGCCAACGAAAGTGCCGCGAACCAAGGAAGTGCGACCGCCGAAGCCATTAAGAACAGCTGCCGATCAAGCTCGCTGTACGAGTTCTCTTCGACGTAGTAATCGATCACATCTTTTCGATCCGGAGTCGTTGTCAGCGAAAGCACCTCATCAAAGGTACAGCGATCGGCGCGGTATTTCTTCCGATACTTCACAGCCTTCAAGGCTCGTTTACGCCTTTCGAATTCGGCTTTCGCGTGAACCATGTCGATCTCGCGTTTCTTTTGATTCAATAGCAACTTGAGTAGTGTCCTTGGAACAGCCAACGTCGCGTCGCACAGACCGATGCCGAGTTTTCTGGCTAGATGCCAAGGATATTTGCGGCGATACATGTCAAAGACTTCAGACCGAATATTCAAAATCGCCTCGTTGAGCTCTTCTTCGGTCGTAAAAATCAATTCGTTGTTTACTTCGACGCACAGCGGTTTTAAGTAGTAAACTTTTACGCCACGTTTCTGTCCGGGACCCGCGAGGAATTCGTCCAGTCGCATTTGCACGCTTTGGGGAATCTCTTCTTCGATCGTGTGAAAGTTCTTTTTCTCGGTGACGGTGACGTAAAGCTGTCCCTCCGGCAAACGAATCGAAGCTCGCGGCAACTCGAATTTTCTAACCTGAGTGAACTTCGAACGATGTGTGCGAGTCATCGCTTTCCAACATTCTTCTTTGGTCGCAAACGCCCCGAAGCGATTGAGCATCGACTTGGCGAGTTCTTCGCTGTTATCTTTTGGTGGAACCCAAATCGGTTCGCCCACCCAGTTCCCAAAGTGATCCAGTTCCTGGTCCGGCGTGTGCGGTTGCGGCAGACCAAGGAATTCGTCGATCGACTGAACGTTCGATGCGACCATGGCTTGAACGGGACTTGACGGCTGAACTTCTGCAATCGATTGTTCTTTGGAATCTGGCTGCAGCATGATCTACCCTTTTGTGAGACTGTTAAGTTGCCGCTTATTCGACACAAAAGTAAACTTCTTGTCAAAAATCGGCCTCAGTTTCGTTCCTGCTCTAAACTTACCAAATCAAGTTGCCACGTTCCAATGCTAACTCGGCAGCACAAGGTTGCGTGACGACCCCGTTTGCACTGTTATTTCGTTTACTTATCGCAATGAGCTTTTGTCTGGCGCGCAACGTTTTCGCGAACTAGCGGGTGCTAAACCTGAGGCTTGGGAGTGGGTGATTCAAACGCTCAATCTTCTGGTGGCAAGTCGATCTCAAGCCGGCCATTGGACAACAGAATGGGATAGTCGACGCGAACACGGAAAACAGACCGCGGTACGTCTTTCGTTTTACCGAAGATTGGGTTCCTTGACTCCTTTGCGCCCTTCCCTTTGCCTTCCAAAATTAGGCAACAGAAAAAATACGTCGACCACCCAAAGAAAAAGATCCACCAATGAAATGGTGAATCTTTGTGAGTTATCAGCTTTGTGGAGTCGAACGTGTGCTAGGCGGTAACGCCGGCGAAGCAGCATCGGAGCACAGGCCATGCCAACCA
The DNA here is from genome assembly GCA_964352885.1 of uncultured Pirellulaceae bacterium. Lineage (GTDB taxonomy): Bacteria > Planctomycetota > Planctomycetia > Pirellulales > Pirellulaceae > Mariniblastus. Next base: position 11,675 of record CAYGUE010000140.1, on the reverse strand, counting down.
GAATCAGGGAGGTTGGCTCGGGAACGGCAGATACCGCGCCGTCAAAATTGAAGCTGTCGACACCGAACGTGCCACCATTATTGGCACCCCAAGCATATAGGCGGAATTCGATTTTAGTGGTCACGTTTGTTAAACCTGCGGCCCCCAGATCGCTGGTGCCGCCAGTGCCTGTCGCCGTTCCAATGTTTGATGCTTCTAAAGGCGAACAGGCTTCAGAGCTTTTTTGACGATACATCCTGAAGAATTCGCATATCCAGACTCAGGTCAGCCACAAGCAGCTTAAGTCGCCTGTTCTTTTCTTCCGTGGACTTCAGCTTGCGGAGCTCGGTGACGCCGATACCACCAAACTTCTTCTTCCATCGGTAGAACATTTGCTGGATCTCGCCAAGCTTGTCGATCCCGAAATGTACTGATTTTGGGAGTCTTGTTCATCCGCTCGGTCATGTTTGTGGTGAATCTTATGCGGTTGTCGATATGTACCAACGGCAACCACGGGCTCACAAGAAAACGCCCGAATGCTGATGCACTCGGACGTTGACGGAAGTGGTGTTTTCTGGCCCTTTGATAATTCAACGGCGACGACGTTTTAGTCCGAATTGTCTGCCAAGCGGCGTTAGAATTCCAAGCGATGTTGGCTTTGGATTAGAGGTGATGTTGAGCGAAAACGATGTGTTCTGGGCGTTGATGTCATATCGAGACAGCTGAGCCGTGTTGGTTAGCGCGCCTCCGCCAAGTGCAGAAGAACCGAAGGAGAACAATTCGACTTTCAGCCAGAGATCTTCAGCTCCCAAAAGCGATTCTGGAATTGTGACTGTTCCCAGATCATTGCCAGACGCAAACGCCGGAGTCTGCACGTCGGCCAGCTGTTCCCAGTTCGTGCCGTCGGTGGAACCGTAGAGCAAATTGTGTCCGCGGCTGTAGTTCCAGTGGAAAGTTGGCATGTTCATCCACAGCACGATGTCGGCCGAGGGTGCGTCTAGCGGAAAATGGAAAATGATCTCCGCCGGCGTCGTAGCAGCCTCGGTCGTGGCGCCGACAGTTGGCTTCCAAAACCGGATTGGGTTCTCGAACGAAATCTGAGCATTGGATGTCGAAACAATGTAGCCATCATTAAGTGGCGTCGAAGGATCGCCGTAACTGTACGAGAATGTTTGTTCCGCCTCGGCGAACAGAGGAATCCACCGCAGCGCTAATGCCGCGATAAATATCTGCAGGATCGTTCGTCTGGTTTTGTGAGTCCACAGTTTGTCCATGGTGAGCGCATCGCCAAGATGGAAATAAAATGGATTGGGTCAGAACTGTAATTCGGCCTTCAGATAGCAACAACGCAGTGGCTTCTCGTTCCGGACACGATTCACACAAAAATGAACGCTTACACTTTGAATTGGATTCGTTGGTGAAAATTTGCTAAACGCACGGCCAGCAGATCTCGGACAGAAACTCAGGAAATTGACTCGAATTGCAGATTTAGTCGGGTTTCTACTGCGAATTTCTTTTGCGACGCTCCCCAACGGCAGATAGTATCGAAGGTAGGGGAGAAACGTGATTCAAATCAGTTCTGAAAAATTCAATTTACTTATGGCTCGCGTGCGGGGCGGCGAAGAAGGTGCAGCGTCTGAGCTTATCAATCGCTATGAGCCAGAGATTCGTCGCGAGATTCGATTGCGGCTGACCAACCCGAAGCTGCGGCGGGTCGTCGACACGATGGACATTTCGCAATCGGTGTTCGGAAACTTCTTTGTTCGAGTGGCCCACGGTCAATTTGATCTCGCCAGCCCGGCTCAATTGATGGCTCTGTTATTGAAAATGGCCAATAATAAAGTGATCGATCGTCATCGCCGGGAAGTCGTCAGGCGGACTTATGATCATGTGGAACAAGGGGAAGAAGTCGTTGCTCGCGGAACTTCGACCGCGAGTTCGATCGTCTCGGGTCGTGAACTGTTGAGCGAATTTCGCAATCGACTGAGTGACGGAGAACGAAAAATCGCTGGTATGAGGAAAAACGGCATGGCTTGGGATGAAATCGCGACGGAACTCGGTGAGACTCCAGACGCGCTGCGAAAGCGACTCGGGCGAGCTTGCGATCGCGCCATCGAAGAGCTAGGAATTTAGGAGAGCCTCGCCATGGCCGTTGACGGGGATATGAAAAAACAGTCATTAGCTACCGATCTTGACTCGTTGGTGCTGCAGCTTGAATCGTTGCCCAATGACGAGAAGGTTGCGTTTCTGATTGATGATCAACGATTCCGGTTCGAGGCTTCCGCTCCAATTTCCGCGGAAATCTATTTGCAGGCGTTCCCAAACGTGTTTTCTGATCGCTCGGCTGCCATCGATCTGATCTATAGCGAGTTCATTCTTTGGGATCGCCGAGATCACGAACTCAAGAGCGAATTCTTGCTGCGTTTTCCAGCGTATGAAACGGAGCTGTCCAAACAATTCGAAGTCTTTGATGCGCTGGCTTCAGGTTTTGGCGAGCTGCAGCATTTCGAGCAGGAAGATCTGGATCTGGAATCGTTCCAACAACACATTGGCGATGAGAACTTTCAGCTAGAGTCGCAAATTGGAGAAGGATCGTTTGCCAACGTGTTTCGTGCGTGGGACCAGAAACTGCGGAGACACGTTGCGATAAAGCTTGCACGTCAAAGTTTTGCCGGGTTTTCATCTGGCGCCGAGCGATTTGTTCGTGAGGCCGAGTCGGCCGCGAGGCTGGTGCACCCTGGAATTGTTTCAGTCCATGAAATGGGCGGGGGAAAATTGCGTCCCTGGATCGTGCAAGAGTACGTCCCCGGAGGAACGCTTCGTGAACGAGTCGAATCGTCCGAGTATTCGCATTCAGATGTTGCGACGTGGGTCAGCAAGATCGCCGATGCGATTGATTACGCGCATCAGAGCGGTATTATCCACCGCGACATCAAGCCAGCAAACATTCTGTTTGATAAGCGGGGCGAGCCAAAAGTAGCTGACTTTGGTCTGGCCGGTTTTGCAGAACACGAAAGTCTACTGACGCGAATGGGGGACATCGTTGGTACGCCGGCCTATATGTCGCCAGAGCAAGCTCGAGGAGACAATGCACAAGCAGCAAGTGATATTTACTCGTTGGGTGTCGTATTGTTTGAACTGCTTTATCGTCAACAACCTTTTGTGGGTACGCCAAGGTCGGTCATTGAGCAGGTGATCCACAAGATTGAAGTCGTGCCAGCGGAATATCAGCGAATTGTGCCTAAAGATTTGCAGACCATTTGCGCTCGCGCGATGGCGAAGCAGTCTTCGAGTCGATATAGCTCAGCTCAAGAGATGGCTCAGGATCTTCGTCGATATATGAATGGTCAGCCCGTGTTGGCGAGGCCAATCAGCGTCGTGGAGAAAACGGTTCGCTGGTGTGTCCGCCAGCCGTTTGTGGCGATGACGCTTGCCGGTGCGGCCCTTTCGCTGGCGGTCCTTGGTTCTGTTTCGCTGTACGGAATCAATGTTGAAAGAAATCGCTTTCGTGAACAACGCGACATCGCGAACCAGCGGCTGTTTGATTCATTGTTGAAGTCAGCCGAGACCACTTTGCGTTCCAAGCGGGGTGATTGGTATAGAGAGACCTTAAGCGAGCTAAAGACTGCATCGGACTTGGAATGTGCCAACGCGCACGTTCGTCCGCTTCGTGAGCTTGCAATTGAAACGCTATCGGACACGACTTTGCGAATCGAAATGCAGTTGAGCTGGCAAGGACCTGGCGAGCCTGTGACCGCCATGGATGCTTGCGACGAGCATGTGTTGATCGGCTACGCAAATGGGCAAGTGATTCGAATGGATCGCAATTTCGAAAACGAACAATTCGATCTGGAGGGGCCAACTTCGTCTATTTCCGAAGTTGGTTCTAGTCATGATGGCACTTTCGTTTTCGCTTTGGCCAATGGAGAGCTTTGGCGTTGGGATTTGTCAGGCAGTAGTACCAAGGGTGAACTCGTCCAATCAGATGTGCTCATGTTCGATGTTGCCGCTGATGAGGCGGCAGAGATGCGACTTGTGATCGCCACTGAGAATGAAGTGAGCGTTGTTGATTCGTTTTCGAGCCAATTGCTCTATCGGGAATCGTTGCCCAGTCGACCCACAGCGATCCGTATTTCAGCTGACGGAAGGATGCTTTCGTATTGCCTGGTGAACCGTGACATTGTTGTTTGCCACGTCGATTCCAAGAAGAAGCTTTGGTCAGCTCAGACTACTCACGATCCTGTTCTTTCCGTGGATTTTCTTGATGCCGAACCACGTGTCGTATTAACGACGAAATTGAATTACGGTTTCAAAATTCAATCGGATGATGAACTCTACAACTCGAGAGTGCTTCCTGGGGCCGTAATCGGTGTGCGAGGGATGGCAATGAAAAACGGCCGTCAATATGCGGTGGCCGCGACCGATGATGGTTCTGTGATTGTTGCCGACGGGCGATGCAATATTTCGGCAAAGTCGAAGTTGGAGAATGGCGCCAAGACGTTTTCAGTTGGTCAAGATAGTCGAATCTTTGTAGGTGATGATCGTGGCACGGTGACTCAGTTGGCTGTCAAGCAATCAAAGTTCGCCAGTTCGTATTCCTCTGTCCATAGTTGTTGCTTTGATGCAAATTCCCGTTTGATAAACCAGACGACTCGCTTCGATGTAATGGATCACTCCAAAGCTGAATGCTTTGAGAAACGTAAGATTCAATCTGTCGTTACTGGAAAGTCCATTCGCTTAATCGCTGCGGCGGATAAGGGAAGCCTGTTCGTCGTTCGTGAAGAAGGAGACGAACCGAAAAGGATTGAATCCGGTCATGAACACCCAATCGCTTCGCTGGTTCTAGGTCGCAATGAAACGTGGTGTGCAACGGCAGATTCATTTGGTCATGTGAGGATTTTGGGCCTGCCAAACTTCGAACTCAAACAGGAATTCAATATTGGGTTGGGTAAACTTGAGCAGTTGTTGTCTCAAACTGGAACGTCACGCTTGTATGCGTTTGGCGCCAACGAGCTAACGACCGTCAATATTTCTGAGGATGGAACGGAGCGCGATGAATGGAGGCAACTGCAGACTGATGTTGGACTGGAAGCGGTTGCAATTGGAGGTGAACATCTTTTTTTGGCAACGAAAACCTCGGTACTGCGAGTCGATCCCGAGACGGGCAAGGAATTGAATCGTATCGAGGCGTCGAATGTTTCCCAGATGCGTGTTACGGCAGACGGAAGTTCGGTGTTTGCAATTACTGAGAAAGGTGTTGAAAAATGGATTGCCGAATCGGGAAAACGGCTGTTTCTAATTCCCCATGAATCAGAAGTCGCACCCTATGCTCGAATTAGCCTGGATCCAAAGGGGCGTTTTCTGGCGTCGCCGCAGGCATCGAAGGGCGTCACCGGAGTTTTTGATTTTGAAACGGGGAAGCCACTCCGGAAATTGTTGCACATGGCTCCAATTTGGGCGGACCATGTGATCAGTCACGATGGAGAGACTTTGTGGACATCCGTCTATGGAATCATTCGCATGGATGTTGCTGAGATTCTTGAAAATGACCGCGCCGAGATTTCGCTGAATCAAGAATATGAAATCGGCGGTGCTCCCTGGCATGCTGTTTGGTCAGTTTGCGTTAGCCCAGATCAACAATGGATCGCGCAGGCTCGTCACGATCGCCACGTTTCGATTTATGACGGTGAGAGTTTGAATTTGCAGACGTTGTTGAGCGGATTTGATTCCGAAGTTTGGTGTGCGACTTTCAGTGCAGATTCGAAATACCTTGCGGTTGGTTCCGAGGTCGATGGCAACACCGGCGTCGTTACGATCTTCAAGACGGATGACTGGTCACGACACAAACGAATCCGGATTGCGAAGCGGCTAATTGGTGGATTGGCCTTTCATCCTGAGGAACCGCTGCTTGCGGCGACGTCGTTCGATGGAAGCGTGAATGTTATCAATTATGACACCGGCGACATTGTTGAAGAGTTGGTCGAATCCCAACCCATCGAGAAACGGAACTCCCTAGGAGCCATGTGTGCGAAGTTTAGCGATGACGGGCAGTGGTTGGCAGTCGCCAGAAAGTCAGCGGGCGTCATGGTTTGGTGTATCGAGTCGGATTCGGACGGCAAGGTAGAGAGATTTTCAGAAGCTGCCCAGTTGAGGCCTCCCGGGCAACGGGTTTGGGCGGTGACTTTTGATCACGCCACCAACCGAATCGCTGTGGCCTGTGAATCTGGGCAAGTGGATCTTTTTGATGTCGCCAATTTCGAGCACCTTGAAAGTCTAAGATCTGAATCCTCTCGCTGTCGTTCGATTCATTTCTCGCACGACGATCGCTATCTTGCCACGTCATGTTGGGTTTCACAGGGAGCGGTTTGGGATCTGCATTCGATCGAATCCGAGCTTGAAGCAATGGGCTTGGGCCAAACGCAGTCGCAATAAGTTTTGTTGGAGAGTTCGCGAATTGGCCAACGGTTGCTAAACTGCTCTCATGATTGAACTTCGATGTACCGTCCGTAACTGCCAGCAGAGTCTTGAACGACAGGGAAATTCACTTCGATGTGCGGCGGGCCACAATTTTGATCAGGCCAAAGAAGGCTATTGGAATCTCACGCAGCCTCAGGACAAAAAATCGGCCAATCCTGGTGATGCTGACGAGGCGGTTCTTGCAAGGCATCGTTGGCTTCAGCGCGGGTATGCTGCCGGGCTGATCGAGGTTTTGCGAGAATGGACATCGATTGAGTCAGATCCGCCGGGAGCAGGCATGGTACTCGATCTTGGCTGTGGGGAGGGTTCCTTTGGACCGGCTCTGTTTTCGAAAAATGCGGCCTGCTATTGTGGTATCGACCTTTCCCGGCGTGCCATAAAACTTGCGTCCCGCAACTGGCCAGAGGCGACTTGGGTATTGGCCAATGCAGACAGAGGCTTGCCCGTTGCCGAAGCGAGCGCGCATAAAGTTGTCTCTTTGTTTGGGCGTCGACCGGTCGCCGAGATTGGTCGTGTTCTGTCAGCCAATGGTACATGTGTTGTGGCGATCCCCGGGGAAGAGGATTTGATTGAACTTCGTGAGCAAGTGCAACAGTCTGGCCATCGCCGCAGTCGTTGGAGATTGGTTGTCGAAGAAATGAAAGCTGTTGGCCTAGAGCTTTCGCAACATAAGCTATGGAGTCAGCAAGTTGAGTTGGGCGCAGAAGAGATCGCGGATGCACTTGCGATGACCTATCGAGCAGCACGGAATTCGCAGAGGATACGGCTTGATGGCATTGAACGAATGAACGTTTCGTTGGCTGCCGATTTGTTGCTGTTTCGGCACGGTAAATAAAAAACGCCCGAATCGAGGTGCACGTTCGGACGCTTTGACCGTCTGTTGTTGCCTAGTAGCCGCCGCAACCGCGTGTGCACCTTCTTGCCGGAGCATAACTGCGATACGCGGGACGGTAGTTCTGAATTGGAGCGTACTGCTGCTGTGCATCGTAAACCGGTGCCGAATACGTTTGCGTGTATTGCGGATCGTATTGCGCTGGTGCAGGAGCGTCATAGCGCTGGGGAGCGTAATTCTGCGGAGCGTAATTCAGTACTGGAGCATGGTGATGTGCTGCTCCAAGTTGACAGTGCGGGCAACTGCTTGCGTAAGGTTGTGGTGCTGCAGGTGCGGGTGTGACAAAACGTTGCGAGGGTATTTTGACGGTCTCCAATGGCGATTTTGCCGGAGTATAGAGGGGAGCTGCAGGTGATCGGACATAGGTCTGGGATGGCGAGAATGCTTGTGCTGCATTGCTTGATCCGCTTTGCGCATGGCTTGTAGCAAACATGAAGAGAGTCGCGACCGTGGCAGCGAAAAGGGTGGTTGATTTAAACATGGTTGACCTGTTGGGATTTAAGAAGCATTTAGTTTACTCAACCGACACGGATGCTACGAGTAATCAGTTCGGTTTTTCAATGATCCATCATCAGGGAGGGCGATAAGACACCAGTTCCGGGCCGGTCTGTTCAATATTCTACCAGTCAGGGCAATTGCCGGCCTACAAGCCCATCCCTGACAGCGAAAGAATTTGCGTCTTACGAGCGTAAATCAGCAGGATGCCGACTAGCTTTCCATTGCTGGCCGAAACGACGGGAGCACCATGCCAAACGTTTCGGTCGCCGTTGAAATCAATCACGTCCCACAGTTGACTTTGCTTGGCATCTGGCTTGATGGCGTCTGCACGAATCGCAAGATGAAAACTGGCGCTCTGGTCATCGGATTGTCGGACAACCAAGCAATCGACTGGCTCTTCCAGCGATATGCCGTCGTCCGGAAGGTCGAATGCATTGAAACTGCCTTCGAGGTTGATCTGCCGTAGCGGTAAGCTTTCGGCATTTCCTGATATGAAATTCTCTTTGGAGATCTCTGCTCCACTCACGGAAAGTTTGAACGACTCGTTGTCCTCGGCTGATTCCAGAATGTCTGCTGGCACAAGGACTCGTTGCGAGCCACCTTGATTGATGGCGACACCGTTGAACTGAGCCACTTTTTGTTTGCCGCCGAATATCCCGCGAGCTATCCAGGACGCCTTAAACGAAACGGCTCCGCGAAGCGCGATGTTAGTCGTTTGGTAGCTTTCTGCTTTCGCAAACCAATCATCTTCTGCGGAGGAATGCAGCGTAAATACATCGCCCGGCGAAACTGCCTTGCCCTGTCCGGTCGTGATCATCGAAACGCCACCTCGCGCCAGCGTTTCAAGCGATTCGGTGTCAAGGTTGAAGCCGCCGTTGAATCCAAACTTGAAATCGAGATCCAAGCCAGAGCTGGCCCAGAACTTTGATTTGGAAGTCAGTAGAGCTGCGTGCTGATCAAAAATGCGAACTCGTACGTCGACGTGACGAGCTTCCTGTGAAAGTGCGACATCCAAAACCGTGCCGACTTCAACGCCTCGGAACGTGACGGTTGATCCCTTGCTGACGCTGTAGCGTTTGTCACCGCGAAGGATCAGTTCAATGCCGGAATCAGAAAGCGTATCGACGGGAACGTCGGCAAGTCCTTGAAATTTATATTCGGTTTGCAGGCTTACGTCTTCCGTGTTTGGATTTGGTGAGACGCCAATGTACTTGTGGCCGATCGCCGTCTCGAGCCCTGAAATTCTGGTCAAGCTAAGTTCCGGTCGCACGATCCAGAACCGTGATCCTTCTTTCGCCAACTTCGATGCCGACGGCTTGAGCAACACGTCGACTTCGACGCCGTCAAGCGAATTGCCAAGATGAACCGACTCAACTGTTCCGACTTCAATTCCACGGTAACGAACGGTATCTTCTTGCTTTAGCCCATGCCCTTCGGGAAACTGAATGTGAATCGTGGTCCCGCGCTGCGGCATCGACCACCACAAAAGCCCTGCCGAAATCAAAAGACATAGCAGCGTCAGTATCCACAGCCTCGAACCACCAAAAAGTTTATGAGCGGTTGAGTTGCGTTCTCGGATTTCGGCAACAGGTGGGTTGTTCATTGGTTGACTCGTGGTTCTGGCTTCTAGCCGCAATCGTTTTGTATCTAAATGATTGCGGCTGGAAGCCACAACCACGTTTTCTACTCTTCCCAAATCGCATGTGGATCAAAACTCAGCGATGCCAACATGCTCATCGCGACGCAAAATGTAAACGCAATAATCGCCGGACCGAAATGGAATTCGACCATGTCGCCAAGCTTGACCAACATCACGAGAAAGGCGAGCAGCATCACATCCATCATGCTCCATTTGCCAAGGTGTTCCATCATTCGAAGCGTGAATGCCTTGTGTTTGCGATGGAGTAGTTCTAGCCAGCTAAGCTCAATCAGCAATACAATTTTCGTCAGTGGGAAAATGACGGAGAACAGCAGGACAATCGCGCCGACAAACCAGCTGCCGTGATGGAATAGTTCAATCGTTCCGCCCAAGATACTGCTTTGGTGCGTTAGCCCTAGCTGATCGATACGCAGGATCGGCAAAAGGATCGCCGGCCAGAACAAAATGAACGACCCGATGGCGGCGGCCGCTGTTCGGCTGGCTGAGATGTCGCGACTAGCTGGTTCGGTAAAGCCGCTGCCGCAACGCGTGCATGCAGCTGACTGCTCTGGTTCGAGCGTTGGGATTTCGTGGATCAAACCACAGCAATGACAGGCTTTGAGCATCTAGCGTTTGAAAGGACGGGATTCGGAGGTCGGGAATCTTGAATGCTGAGCGGCAAGGCGTTAGTCGCCGGTTGAACTACCAAAACGGTTCCGCTAATGCGGCAATGAGGCGCTAACGCTATCCAACAAACATTTACTCGAATATTATCAGGCTTGTTTCAATTGATTGCCATAGCGATTGCTCTGAATGACGCGTGATTCCAAAATCCCCAATTCCAACCTCCGACCTTTGGATTCACTTTGGCGCCCGTATTGCCAGATGAAAACGGCGCCGCCGCCGATCGAAGTGGTTGCGACTGAGGGCGTTATGCTCCATTTGAAAGATGGCCGCGAACTGATCGATGGAATTTCCTCCTGGTGGACCGCTTGCCATGGTTATCGGCATCCAAAAATCGTCGCAGCGATGATTGAGCAGGCGCAAGCGATGCCGCATGTGATGATGGGCGGTATTGTGCACGAACAGGCAATCCGGTTGGCGGAGAGACTCGCGACGTGTCTTGATGGAGATGGCAACCGTGTCTTTTTGAGTGACTCGGGTTCGGTAGCGGTGGAGGTCGCCATGAAGATGGCAGTTCAGTTTTGGGCGAACCAGTCGCCAACTGGGAAGACGCCTCGCAACAAGTTCATCAGTTTTCAAAATGCGTACCATGGTGACACGACGGGCGCGATGAGCATCTGCGATCCCGATGACAGCATGCATGCGAATTTCAAAGGTTTTTTGTTGGAGCAATTTCCACAGCCGATCCCTGATACGGATGAACTTGAGTTGGCATTCGATTCATTTGTCGAATCACGAAAAGAGCAATTGGCGGCTGTCATCATCGAACCACTGATTCAGATGGCTGCCGGAATGCGTTTCCATTCTGCGTCGGCATTGAAGCGAATTGAGCGCGTCTGCCGGAAGCATGATCTGCTTTTGATTGCCGACGAAGTCGCGACAGGCTTCGGACGCACGGGAAGCATGTTTGCTCATCAGCCGCCAGGAATTCTTCCGGACATCATGTGCGTTGGCAAAGGATTGACAGGTTGCAGTATTGGTTTGGCGGCAACAATCGCAACGGCCAGAGTCTATGAACCTTTTCATTCCGATCGCTGGGAATCGGCGTTGATGCACGGGCCAACGTTTATGGGAAATCCGATTGCTTGTGCCGCGGCGAATGCCTCGTTGGATCTGTTTGAAGAAGAGTCGCGGCTGGATCAAGTATCCGAAATCGAGCGTGTCATGTGCGAGCGATTGGAACCACTGGCGGATTGCGAATCCGTTGAGTCAGTGCATTGTCTTGGTGCGGTTGGTGCAGTGCGGATGAAAGAGGATGTTGACGTGCAGAAAGCGGTGACCGGCTTTGTGGCGCAAGGCGTCTGGATTCGACCGATTCGCGACACGGTTTACCTTGCGCCTGCGTTCACGATTGGAAAGGAAGCACTCAGTAAGCTCTGTGGCGCGGTGGAAATCTTCGCCCGCGAAAAATCATCTTGCTCCCCTCTCCCCGACGATTCGGAGCTCAAAGTATTGTCATCAGGATCAAATGTTGACCGAATTTCGGGGAGAGGGGAGCAAGATGAT
>CAYGUE010000139.1:15058-18656 GCA_964352885.1 uncultured Pirellulaceae bacterium | reverse complement strand
GACCGGTGACTTCTTCGTGTGGCGGCAAGTCGTCACGTTGAAAGAAAATATCTAGTGCGGCCGCGTCGGCTGATGGGACTTGGACGCCGATGACTGGCCGAGCCACTCCTTTGGCGACTTTGCCGTACTGGAAATCGACAATGTTCATGTTTAGAAAGAACTGATCCAGCAATCCGATCAGCGCGCCCGGTTCTTCTCCAATTTCGAAACAGAAGAACCGTTCTTCAGGCCGATCGAGTTGTCCACGCTTGGCGATCTTCGGCAACGCCATGAAGTCAACGTTTGATCCTGAAAGCACCGTCAACGCATAGTCATCTTCGGTCAGTCCGTACTTCTGAGCGGCTGCGACACCGAGTGCCGCGGAAGGCTCAACCATGATTCTATTCTTTTGCCAAAGGAATTGAATCGCTTGGCAGACTTCGTCGTTTGACGCGGTGGTGAACTCGTCCAGTAACATGCTGCACAAACGAAACGGTAGCTCGCCCGGCGTTGCGACGGCCGTTCCATCGCAGAATCGATCGAGCTCCTCAAGCGTCTGCCGCGAACCTGCCGCGACCGATACGCCCATGCTGTTCTGCCCCGCAGCCTCGACACCGATCAGCTTGATCGCCGGATACTTCTTTCGCAGAACAGAAGCCACGCCGGATGCCATTCCTCCGCCGCCGATTTCCAGAAATGCATGAGAGGGCGTCCGTCGGATCGCATTGCTTAGCTCGACTCCGATCATTGACTGACCGGCCACGACTTTGATGTCATCGTAAGGCGCGATTAAAGTTGCGTCAAATTCTGCAGCGAAACGATAGGCTTCGATTGAGGCTTCATCAAAAGAGTCACCGCAAAGTCGAATCTCAATGAATGGTCCGCCCAGCTTTCGCACCGCACGTTGCTTGACCAATGGCGTCGACAGTGGCATGAAGATGGTGGCTTTGAGGTGCAGCCTTGCTGCCGAAAGTGCCACGCCTTGGGCATGATTGCCAGCGGAAGCACAAACGAGATTACCACCAAATCCCTTTTCAACGATGGAAGCGATCTTATTGTAAGAGCCGCGCCATTTGTAGCTGTGTACTTGTGAAAGGTCTTCACGTTTGAGCAGCAGTTCGCAACCACTATCCAACGTTACGGAATCGCAGCGAGTTTGCCCTTCGACTTCGTAGATCCGCCTTGCTGCTTGGGTCTCAAGAGAAAGCCGAGTCAGCAATTCGTGATCCGACAACGCACAGAGTTCTTGGTTGGTGGCGTTGGTATTCATGGCAAGCCCGTGTTCAATGCTTCGGCGCAATCGTCTTCATGCTCGTGGTGACGGCTTCTAGCCGTCGCACTGTATGAATGCGGTGGCTGGATGCCACCACCACGAAAATACATTCACAGGCTAGAAGCCTATGCCACCAAAACTAGCTGGCGACTTCTTCTTTGGGTTGCAACCAAGAGAAATGCTTACGCAATTCCTGCCCGCAGGTCTCAATGTCGTGAGCACAGTCAGTGTCATACTGCTTCTTGAACTCAGGGTAGCCCGCCGCATCTTCTTCTTGCCAACGTTTTGCGAAACGGCCGTCCTGAATTTCAGCCAACAGTTCTTTCATGGCTGCACGTGACTCTGGGCCGATAACGCGTTTGCCGGCAACGAAGTCGCCCCATGCCGCGGTGTCGCTGACGAACTCAAGCATGCGGGCGATGCCGCCCTCGTAGATCAAGTCCACGATCAACTTGACTTCGTGCAAACACTCAAAATAGGCGACCTCTGGCTGATAGCCAGCTTCAACAAGCGTTTCCCAGCCCGCAACGATCAGCTCGCTCAAGCCGCCGCAAAGAACTGCTTGTTCGCCGAAGAGATCCGTTTCGGTTTCTTCCGCGAACGTTGTTTCGATGATTCCCGCACGAGCAGCACCAATGCCCCATGCGTAGCCGAGTGCCAAATCCTTGGCGTCGCCGGTCGCGTCTTGATGGATTGCGATCAAAGCCGGAACACCGCAGCCTTCTTCGTACTGGCTTCGGACCAGCCCGCCTGGCCCCTTTGGAGCCACCATGATGACATTGTTCTTTTCGGGAACGACGATGCCTTCATAGCGAATATTGAAGCCGTGAGAAAACAGAACGGTGCCGCCATCTTTCAGGTTTGGCTCAACGCATTCTTTATATGTGCCCGGCTGAGACAAGTCGGGAGTCAACAAGCAAACGATGTCCGCTTCTTTGCAGGCGTCTTCAATCGTAAGGGGTTCCCAGCCATCGGTTTTGGCTACTTCCCAGCTCTTGCCGTCTTTGCGTAGACCAAGAATCACGTTGAGTCCACTGTCACGGAGGTTGAGCGACTGGCCGCGTCCTTGGCTTCCGTAGCCAATAACAGCAATGCATTTGCCGTCGAGTGATTTTGAGTTGACGTCTTTTTCGAAGTACATTGTGGCCATGATTGGTCTCCTGGAAGCCTGCCGGGCTCGAGTGGTGGAAAATTAGCAGCGGACATTCTGGAAGCTAAGGTGGTTTATGTCAACTTTACAAAAGCAGCGTGTCAGCTGGAGACATTGAACATGCTTAGCGGTCAGGAAGCTTCCGCAGATCGGCGAGTGACGCTCGGGCTCGTGGATCTTCATCTTTCGCGATTTCTGACACGACTTCATTTTTAGACTCGATGTTTGCAATAAGCTGCTTGGCGTTGGCATCTTCTGACTCGTCGGCGAACAGTTTTCCGGAAACAAGAACAAGAATTGAAAGGACTACCGCGGTTAGTATTAGGGGATGGTTGTAATTCCACAATTCCCTTGCGGCGATTCAACTTTCAACTTCGCTTGCGGCCAGGCAGAGTCGGTTTTAACTCATGTGGCTGTGGCGTCCCGCCGCAGTTCGTGTGACCGTTGCGTCCCGCTGCCGTTCGTGTGGCTGTGGCGTCCCCCCCCAGTGCTAGACTAAAATGCTGCGGCGGGACGCCACAGCCACGACATGCCGCTGAAATCATTCGCTTTCAGAAAGACGCACCTCGGTTACAGCGCTTTTGAAACTTCCTCTGTCCAAACGCGTTTCGACTTCGTCACCAACTTGCAGAGCCACACTGTCAGTAACGAGCGTTCGTTCTTCACCATCGACTTGTGATGTCAGACTATATCCACGCGCCAGTACCGCCAACGGATTGATCGATTCCAGCCGGCCAGCGAGAGCCTTGATTTCACCTTCGGCGAGTTTGGTTTTCTGGTCGATGACACGATTCATTCTGTGCTGAATGTCGTTGACCCGTTCCACGTTTCGCTCAACAAGAACCATCGGTCGTGCGAAAACCGGACGAGCCGCGATCTGATTCAGTTCCGCTGTCGCGGATTCCATTCTGTCGCGCAAAGCTCGAGTCATGCGATCGCGAACGTTCTGGAGTTGTTTAACGAACTCGGTTCGGTCCGGGACCAGACGCTCGGCGGCCTCCGAAGGAGTGAGCGCACGAACGTCAGCGACCAAATCGGAGAGCGACACGTCGACTTCGTGACCGACGGCACTGATCACGGGAATTGGACAAGCGTGAACGGCGCGGCAAACGGCTTCTTCGCTAAAACTCCACAGGTCCTCTTTGCTGCCGCCGCCACGAGTGACCACGACGACATCGGGCAAGTCCGCAAACTTG
>CAYGUE010000139.1:0-15048 GCA_964352885.1 uncultured Pirellulaceae bacterium | reverse complement strand
ATTCAATGGCCTTTGCAATTTCGTTGCCCGAGCCCGGGCCCTGAACTTTGACCGGAAGCACCGTGACTTCGATGTTCTTCCAGCGACGATCGAGGACCTGTAGGAAGTCGCGAATTGCAGCCCCGGTTGGACTGGTGACGACGGCGACGTGTTTCGGATAACGCGGCAAAGACTTCTTGATGGCGGGATTGAAAAGTCCTTCGGCCTGAAGCTTTGCGTGTAGCTGACGATAGGCGAGCTCGATCTCGCCGATGCCGACCGGTTGGACCTGCTGAATGATTAGCTGGTAGGTGCCGCGTTG
Source organism: uncultured Pirellulaceae bacterium (assembly GCA_964352885.1). Classification (GTDB taxonomy): domain Bacteria; phylum Planctomycetota; class Planctomycetia; order Pirellulales; family Pirellulaceae; genus Mariniblastus. The sequence continues at coordinate 14,747 of CAYGUE010000139.1, read as the reverse complement.
TGGATAGAGGTCAACGTATCCTCCACAGACAACTTTCTGTCCGTCTTCAAGTTCGAACTTGAGTTGTTCAGCAGTCGTTCGCCAGACGACACCGCTGATTTGCGCCAATTCATCCTTGAGCGTCAGGTAGATATGACCCGAACGCGGTTTGGTGATTCCCGAAATCTCAGCTTGGACAAACACGCGTCCAAACTTCTGGGACATCGTGTGACGGATCGCGTCAGTCAGGACAGATACGGAAACAGGTTTCATGGGTCGTCAGATCAATCGGGTTTGAGTTCAAGCCGTCGCCAATCATAACCCTATATGGCGGTCAGCAATATTCGATGCAAGAAGTAGGCGAGTCTGTCCCAGACTCGCAGATTCTGATTTTCACGGTCTGGGACAGACCGAGCTACTTTTTGCCATGCGGCGGGGTTACGCGGTACCTGCTATGATTGTTTCAGTGAGATGCCGGGGCTGAAGGATCAGGTTCGCGATTGTTGATTTCCAACAAGTTGGCCAAGTATCTGGAGTAGTTTCAACCTCAATTCAGTCAACCCGTAAGGGAAACCCCGGTCTATACTTCCTCGGAGCCTACGACATGACACCTGCCAAATCCTTGTGGCCGACCATTGCCACAATCCTGTTGGCGATTGCCATCGCCCCTACCTACGCGCAAGATTTGCCTGATGTTTCAGGGCCTCTTGTCGGGCACACGACCCAATCATCCGTGACGATCTGGATGTACGCGTCGATGAATTCAAAGGTTGAGCTGATCATTCAGGAAGATGCCGACAACAGCAAAGCGGTGCAGGTAGCGTTTGTTGCCGTGCCAGATCCGGCCGGAAAATTGGGTGGCGTGCCGTACAAGGCTACAGCTCAGAACCTCAAACCGAATACGAGTTACAGCTTTCAGGTGAAAGTCAATGGCAAGTTCGATTCATCGCGCGAGGGATCCTTTAGAACTGCGCCCGACGTTGGAGAGAGCTCCAAGTTTCGTATGGCGGTCACTTCCTGCATGAAAATTGGCGAGCCGCAGAAGTCCTGGGAATTGCTGTTGGCTGATAAGCCGGATCTGCATGTTACGTTGGGCGATACCCATTACGGCGACTCAACCGATCCAACGAGGCAGTGGAAACATCATCTCCGTTATCGCGCTGTGCCTGAATTCATTGCGGTTTTGGGTAAGATGCCAAACTACGCCATGTGGGACGATCACGATTATGGGCCGAACAATTCCGACGGCACGGCAGAGGGCAAGGAGAAGTCGCTAATCGGCTGGAATCAATTTTGGGGGAATCCGGCTTCGGGCACGAAAGATACTCCAGGCGCGTTTTACAAATTCAATTGGGGCGACGTTGATGTATTTATGGTCGACGGCCGTTACCACCGGTCGCCCGACGATGCGCCAGACGATGACAAGAAACGTATGCTTGGTGATGGGCAATTCGCCTGGCTGCTCGACGGCCTGAGGAATTCCAAAGCGAAGTTCAAAGTGATCGCTTCTGGTTCGACATTGGCGGATAGCAAAAGCGACGGCTGGCGGATCTACACATTTTCGCGACACCGGTTGTTCGACGCGATTAAAGAGAACAAGATCAGCGGCGTGCTCTATATGTCGGGCGACGTTCATCGCTCGCATGTTTGGACTCACCCTGAAAGCGACCGAGTCGGATATCCGTTCATTGAGGTTGTCTCGTCCGGTGTCGCGAATAGCAAAACACTAAGCTACGCGACGGTCGATTTTGACACCACCGCCGACGATCCGACTGTCCGCGTGCGAATTGTCCATGGAGACGGAAAAACGCATGACGACAAGACTTGGAAGTTATCCGAGTTGACAGCCAAGGAAGTAGACAGCGACTCGCAATCCGAAATCGCGCAGTTCGAAATCGGCGTCGGCGCGAAACCGATCGAGGGTGCGGAAGTCTTGTTCGATGGCAGCCGCGAGATGCTTGACGAGAAATGGACCTACTGGCAAGGCCCACGGTTCGATTCCGCACTGCCGATCAAATGGAAGATCGTCAACGATCCGGTTGATCAGGGCACCGTCATGATGACCGATGACCCGGCTGCCAAAGGCGGGAAATACGGAACGGCTGATGTGGTGACCAAGCAGAAGTTCCGCGACTTCCGCCTGCATATCGAATTTTTTGTTTCAAAAGAACAGGGCAATAGCGGCGTCTATCTTCAGAACCGTTACGAAATCCAGATTCTCGATGGCGACAAAACCAAGCACGGCATGGGTGCCGTCATCAACGAAACGGAATCGCCGTACGAACTCTACAACGGCGTTGGCAATTGGAACGCCTACGACATCATTTTCCGTGCGGCTCGATTCAAAGACGGCAAGCGATCCGAAAAGGCGATGGTTTCAATGTTCTTCAATGGGAAGCATGCCTACACCAACCAGACCATCAATCAGGTCTGGGGCGGCATCAACTCGGGGATCGATGGCGGCAACGACGGTGGCAAGGGAATTACCGATACGCCCGCCGGCCTCAAGCTCCAATGCGAAGGCCACGAAGTGCTTTACCGAAACATCTGGATCAAAGAACTTGACTTGGCCGAAACGGACACCGATTTCAATCAATAGCAAAACGAGAAAGCAAGTTAGAACCATCGCTGTTGTATCTACTAACGAGCGGTACTGCCGGACTTTTCTTCGAATCTGCGTTGGTGAAAACACCTATTCGGAAAACGGTCGATTGTTGGAGTCTCCAAGAATCGTAAGAGTTGATTGACGGTAATACTCATTCAGTGCCGTTAAGATATGACTTGGACGAGATCAAAGAGCCTGACCGGACGTAGGTCATTTGCTTCGATTAATGAATCGCGGTAGGGACCGCTGTTCCCCGCCGCCCCCGCACAGATCCGAACGTGAAGAAATACCTCCTACGGCCTCCACCTTAAGTCGAGCGTGAGCCATTGGTTTGGATAAGGATGAGAGACGCATGGACGGAGAAGATGACGACGCTCTAGGCGTTGCGTTCGACTCCATGCCCAGCGGGTCCGACCGATTTAACTGCGACGCAGTATCACGCGTAGCCAGAGGCGAGTTACTGGTAATGAAAAACAGATTTCCGGAAGCGGTTGGTTTCTTGAAAGGAACAGAAAAGGTGTCGTAAATTCAGAAAGTCGCTGTTGCTCGTTGGCGATTCATTTGTTGCCTTTTTACCCTCTGGCCGTCGATCGTCGATCGTCACGCAACAAACACAAAATCCTCTTTCTTGGTACGATTAATGGATCGCCTGCACCAGCGTCGCTTCGTTTATCATGGTGCTTTCAATGTAGGCTCCAACAGAATCTAATTATGCTCAGACCCCACTCGATGTCGCGATTGTTGAAGTTGTTCTTGCCGATCGTTCTTTTGACGTGTTGCTCGGTACCTGCATTCTGTCAGCAGCCACTTGTCGTGTTTCTTGTACGTCACGCTGAAAAGGTTGATAACAGCAAAAATCCGAAGCTCTCGACTGCGGGCAACACACGGGCGACAGCGCTCGCCACATCCCTGCACGATGCTGATATTCAATATGTGCATAGTACCGACTTCATCCGTACGAGGAAGACTGCATCGCCGGTTGCGACCAAGTGCGGCGTGAAGATTGGCCAGTACGAGGCTGGGGACTTGCCCGCTTTGGTTGGACGACTGAAAAGCAACGGCGGCCGACATCTGGTAGTCGGCCACAGCAATACGACGCCCAAACTCGTTGAACTGCTCGGTGGTGAGCCTGGCTCGAAGATCCAAGAAAAGGAGTACGACCGATTGTACATTGTCACGATCGGCAAGGACGGCGTCGCTAGTACTGTACTGATTAGGTTCGGAGATGCCTTCGTCCGCGAGACCGACAAATAAGCACCGGCCGTTTCAATAACTCGGGCATTGGTGAAACTGATAACGCCGCCAAACGGTGATCGTCAAACGGTGATCGTCAAACGGTTGTTTCCTACACTTCCCAAGAAACGGTTGAGTACTTTGGAAATCCGAAGTGCTCTGCCGACATGTTGAGCACCAAATGAGGCTCCAATCGCGAAGCCGCGGCCCTGATGTTTGGGCCCATTTGAGATGTCCCAAAGGATCGCGAGAGCGGATCGAAGGATTGTCTCAACGGGAATTTGAAGTCTTGCGTTTTATTGACGAAGGAGCAAGCCTGTAAGATTGTGCCCATCAATTAGATATTAGCGTTCGCAGTGTTTCTACTTTCCGAAGTCGAATATTGCAGAAACTACCATTGAGTTCGACCGGTGAAGATGTCAGATTCGCCATCGAAAACAAGATCGTTGAATAGCCTTGAATTCTCCCCAGCCAAAAATCATGAAGCCCGTTGAGTTTGTTGTCGTTGGAGCGGGAAGTCGAGGCGCCTGCTACGCTGACTTTGCTTTGAAGCATCCCGATGCCGCAACCTTGGTCGGTCTGGCTGAACCCCGTGAAACATTGCGGAATCGCTACGCTAAACAGCACGGTGTACCCGCTAAGAATGTATTCAAAGACTGGCGAGAGCTCGCTTTCCGAGAAAAAATTGCGGACGCGGTAGTAATTTCAACCTTGGATGCAATGCATTGTGAACCGGCTTTAATGCTTGCCAAGAAGGGCTATCATTTGCTCATTGAAAAACCAATGGCAACCACTCTCCCTGATTGTGAGCGCATTGTTGAATGTGTGAAAGAGACGGGAGTGATCATGGCGGTCGGGCACGTCCTGTTGTACACGAATTACACGCGAGTACTTCGTCAGATCATTGCCGAGGGAGCAATTGGAAAGATCGTTTCAGTCCAACACTTAGAGCCCGTTGGCTACTGGCATCAGGCGCATTCCTTCGTTCGCGGCAACTGGCGGAATGAGAGTGAGTCGTCCCCAATGCTGTTGGCAAAATCCTGCCACGATCTTGACTGGATTCGCCATGTTGTCGGGCAGCCATGTGTTGCAGTCTCGTCATTTGGAAGTTTGAATCATTTTCGACGAGAAGAAAAACCGGTTGAGGCCGGGGCGGCAACTAGATGCAGCGACTGCTGCTACGAACGCAAATGCGCTTACTCAGCCAAAAAAATTTACCTTGATCGAATCCAAGCGGGGAAACGAGGCTGGCCGGTCGACGTGATTACTTTTGACACGACAGAAAGCGGCGTCAAACGGGCACTTGAAGACGGCGACTATGGACGTTGCGTTTACGAGTGCGACAACGATGTCGTCGACAATCAAGTTGTGTGCATGGAGTTCGAAAACGGTGCTACAGCGACCTTGACGATGACTGCATTTACTGCCGCGGGGCCGCGCCGAACTTCTATTTTTGGAACCAATGGCGAAATTCGGGGGAATGGTTCGACGATTGAAATCACGAATTTTCTAAACGATGAAACAAGAGTCATTGAGGCAGAGTCTTCTGACGAATTACAACTTGGCCAGCATAGCCTTGGCGACGAAGCCTTAATGAAAGCCTTTCTCAATGCTGTTGCGACTGGTGATTCAAATCACCTGCTATCGGGGCCGCATGAAACACTAGAGTCTCACCGAATGGTATTTGCCGCGGAGCAGGCTCGGCGCGAACGAAGTGTTGTTAGGTGCAACGCGGCGGAGGAAACTGACAAGAGATAGCAAAGGCGAATTGCGGGCTTTGCAAACCAATTCCCCAACCTTTTTCTGCATTAACAAGCCATGAATGTGTACCCAATCGCAATCTATCCGGCTCAGGAGGAGACGGATAGATTGTCCGTTGCGCTGAGCCGTGGTCGCGTGGACTGCGTATGCAATCTGCGGAAAAATTCCGACTGGAGTACCGGGGCTACGATAATTCTTTCTGGCGATCAGCACGGACATCCCATCCGAATCGGTCGATTATGCGATCAGGCCATTGCTGACGCTTTTTCGTTTCATTCGAATTAATGCCAAATCAGACGCGAATCTGATTTGCTGCCAGGAAGGCTTAATTAAATGTGTCTGCGTCGACGACGACACAACATTGATGCCAAGGCAAGGGAAGTAAGTGCAATGGATGATGATTTATGATGGTTCAGGCACATTTGTAGCTACCACCTTGGTGGAGTAGAATTTCTGCTTAGGGGCAGTGCATTGAAGGGGCAGTTCATTGACGAAAACGCCAACTTGGCCATCATCATTGTTGGCGAGAACGCAAGAGTATTGATCCGACAGAACAGTAAGAAAACAATTTACGACTCACTTACCCAGGAGACCATGGATGTCGAAACAGGCAACACAAGTTCCTCGACGCCGTTTTTTGCAAACCGCAGGTGCCGTAGCGGCGCCGATGTTTATCCCCAGCTCGGCGCTAGGTCGAGACGGTTTCACCGCGCCCAGCGAACGAATCATCGTCGGGGGCATTGGGATCGGACGACGTGGCGGATACGACCTCAGCTGCTTTCTGCCACAAAAGGATGTGCAGTTTGTCGCGGTTGCCGACATCAAGAAAAAACGGCGCGGTGAAGTCAAGCAAATCGTCGACAAACACTACGGCAATGACAAATGCGAAACCTATCGCGACTTTCGAGAATTGTTGGACCGAAGCGATATCGATGCGGTGTTGATCGCCACCGGACCGAACTGGCATGCGACGGCCGCGATGACCGCTGCCAAAGCCGGCAAGGACATGTATTGTGAAAAACCGTGCACCAAAAATATCAGCCAGAGTCTGATTCTCGCAGATACCATGCGGCGAACGGGTCGCGTTTTTCAAGCCGGGACTCAGCGACGTAACCTGCCGCACTTTGCGTTCGCTTGCGAGCTGGCTCGCACGGGGAAACTTGGCAAACTCAAAAGAGTCTTTGCTCACCCGGCGGGAATGCATGCCAAGATGTGTGGCTGGCTGGCGCCGCAAACCGATGCGGATCCGGATGTCGTCGATTGGGACATGTACCTCGGCCCCGCCGCCTGGCGGCCGTACAACAAAAAGCTCCTGGACGGATTCAATTTTGAAAAAGGGGGCGGCCTTGTCGGAGGTGGAGTCTTGGAATGGGGCTCGCACTGCGTAGACCTTTGCCAATGGGCCGTAAACGATTGTCTGCCGCCTGTTCAATACAATCCACCTAAGGACGGCCAGCTGGTTGCGAAATACGAGAACGGCACTGAGCTGATCTTCCGCGAGACAGGCTGGATTCCGTTGGGCTCGTGTCCCGTGCGGTTCGAAGGAGAAAACGGTTGGGTCGAAGCGGGCGATAGCGGCAAGATGGTGTTGAGTTCGCCGGAATTGTTGGCGGGAAGAAAGGTCGAGGAAATCGGCGGTTATCCCGCGACGTTCCACGTGCGTGACTTTCTAGACTGCGTGAAAACTCGCAGCCAGCCCAAGGGCAATGCTGACGCGGCCTGCAACGCTCACATTGCCTGCCATGCGGCCAATATCGCCCTTCACTTGGACCGTCAGGTTAATTACGACAACGCGACGCATTCGTTTATCAACGACGAACCAGCCAATCGTTTGAGGTCCGAAGCATTACGTGAACCGTGGAGGTTGTAAACCCGCGAGTGACTGACTGGCACGCCGATGGCGTCAACAACGATTGAATTCACACACACCAATCTAGATTCGGAATTGCCGATGCCCAAACTTACGATGGACATTTTTACGATGGACAGATTTGCGATACACACCCTTCGTTGTCTCACTTTGCGGATTGGTTTGTTGACCGCGTTGATCGCCGGAGCCGCCACATCGGTACGAGCGTTTGACGGTCAGCAAACTTCATCCGAGCAAGAAACGAAATTGCTGGCGGTTCTGCGTTCGACCGCTCCGGACGCGGAAAAAGCCCTTGCCTGCAAAAACCTCGCGATCCACGGATCAAGTACGGCCGTTGCGGACCTGGCAAGACTACTCCCCGATCCGCAGCTGTCGTCGTGGGCGCGCATCGCATTAGAAGCCATTCCGGGTTCGGAATCCGACGAAGCATTGCGAACGGCAGCCGGTTCGCTCAAGGGTAAGCTGTTGATCGGCACGATCAATTCGATCGGTTTCCGCCGCGATGCAATGGCGGTCGATTTGCTGACCGCGAAACTGCAGGATTCTGACGGCGACGTTGCGTCGGCCGCTGCGGTTGCGTTAGGAAATATCGGTGATGCAGCGGCAACTGAATCACTTCGAAGCGCGCTCGTTTCTGCCCCGGCAAGCGTGCGTTCGGCGGTTGCCGAAGGATGCGTCCTGTGTGCCGAGCGATTGTACGCCAAAGGTGATTCCGTCGCGGCCACAAAGATCTACGACGATGTCCGTACCGCCGATGTTCCCAAGCAGAGAATCATCGAAGCCACTCGCGGTGCGATACTCGCTCGCAAACAGGACGGCATTCCGCTTTTGCTGGAAACATTTCGTTCGCAGGACAACAAGTTGTTTCAGCTGGCGTTGGGAACCGTACGCGAGTTTCCGGGCGGCGAAATCGACAAGGTTTTGGCGGACGAGATGGTCAGCGCGACACCTCAACGAGCCGCGTTGATGATTCAGGCCATGGCCGATCGATCTGACACGGTCGTGCTGGAGGCAGTCCTCACCGCTGCCAAACAGGGTGACAAATCGGTTCGAATATCTGCCATCGACGCACTCCGCCGCGTGGGCGACGATTCGTGTCTCGCGACTTTGATGCTGATTGCGATCGAAAACGACGAGGACTTGGCGCAGGCTGCGCAAAATACATTGGCTGGTCTTCCAGGTAACCGGGTTGACGGAGAGATCGTCAGACTCCTTCAGTCGGCGGACGGCGATATGTATCCGATGCTGCTTCAGTTGGTTGGCCAGAGGCGCATCGATGTCGTCGACGACGTTGCCAAAGCGCTGGATCATTCTGACAAATCCGTGCGCAGCGCCGCATTGATCGCGTTGGGGGAGATAGTTCCGCTCAATAAGCTGTCCATTCTTGTTTCACAGGTGGTTGCTCCGCAGCATGCTGAAGATGCTGAGGTGGCACAGCTCGCTTTGAAAACGGCCGCCGTCCGAATGGCCGACCGTGAGTCCTGTGCCGCAAGTTTGACGAAAGCATTGGATGGCGCTACGGCTGATTACCAAGCGACTTTGCTGGAAATCCTCAGTGAAGTGGGCGGACCGACAGCGCTGCAGACACTTGCTGCATCGGCGAAGAGCAGCGAGGATCAACTTCAAGACACCAGTAGCCGCCTGCTCGGCAAATGGAACGGTGTGGATGCCGCGCCGGTTCTGCTAGATCTGGCAAAGAACGCCCCGGCTGAAAAGTACCGAGTGCGCGCTCTTCGTGGATACATCGGTCTGGCCCGAAAATTCGCTATGCCGGACACTCAGCGAGCCGATATGTGCAGAAATGCGATCGATGCAACCCGTCGTCCCACCGAACACAAACTGGTTCTGGATCTGTTGCAGCTGAAGCCGAGTACGGACGGGTTGAAACTTGCTATTAAAGCCATGGAAATACCCGGTTTGAAGGCCGAAGCGTCTCAAGCCGTACGTGTCATTGCTCAGCAGCTCAACAAAAAAGGTGTCGACGTCGGCAAGTTAATGACAGACGCAGGTCTCGACGAGGTCAAACCAAACTGACAAATGGTGCCGCCAAATATTGGCTCAACTACCAAGTACGAAGTCTCTGGACGCTTCGCGTCGACCTCTCCCTTTCCATGGAGAGGTTGCAAATAATTTCCGCCGATGGTGATATGTCTGGTTTTTCGAGCTGCATTATCATTCTCGTGGGAAGAGTCATGAAACTTCAACGAACCTCCGACGACGATCAGATATGCCAACGACCAAAGCGACTTGGCCGATACGACTGACCAATCCATCGTCATTGGTTCGCCCAATCCGAACGAGATCAATAATATCGTGGCGCCGGTGATCTGGTCTACAGATTCGATTCACTCGCTTGCGCTCTTGCGCTTCGGGCTTGTATTGGTGGACGGCCTGGAAAGTTACTTTTCCAATTTGGGTTCTCGCGGCCGAGTGCCCTGCCCCGTATCGCCTTCGTTGATTACGGTTTGCAACTCACCTGCCATTTCCAAGGGAAGTGGATTGGCGGAAGTGATCGCGATCTTGTTTTTTTCCTGAGGGTCAGAATTGATTTCGTACAACGCAAGTTTGTCGGCTTTGTCTCGCCTGAGGTTTTGTTCGACCGTGACGTTAAAGGCCTTCTGCTTGTCGTAGCGATGAAGTTTCCAAGCTTTGTCGTCGATCAGCTTGATGTAGGACCATGTTCCTGACCCTCCATTGTCCTGCAAGATTAGGCTCTTACGACCTTCGGCGTTTGGGTCGCCGATCAACGCGTCCGATACATTGAAGCTGTCGATGCAAGCGTCGTCAGCCAAGGGTTGGTTCGTCATGGCTGCCACGCTCGCCGCAATGTCGATGGTGCAAACCATCTTATCGCTTGTGCCGGGTGCAATTTTGCCGGGCCAGCGAGTGATGAATGGAGTTCGACATCCGCCTTCGTAAACGCTGTACTTGCCACCGGTGTACGGGCCACCGGCTTTGTGTTCGCCAAGCTTTTCCAAGGCGTCGTCTTTGTAACCGTCGTCCATCACCGGACCATTGTCGCTGCAGAAAATGACCATCGTGTTTTCAGTCAGCCCATGTTTGTCTAGCGTCTTCATGACTTCACCTACGCACCAATCGAGCTGAACGATCGCGTCACCGCGATAGCCAAGCTTTGTCTTACCTTGAAAGCGTTCATGTGGGATTCGTGGAACGTGAATGTCGTGAGAAGAGAAAAATAGAAAGAACGGTTTCTCTTTGTTCGTCGCGACAAATTCTTCGGTTTTCTCAACCCACTTGTCAGCCAGATCTTCGTCGCGAAAACGAGCCGCATGGCCTCCTGTGTAAAAGCCGATTCGACTGATGCCGTTATGGATGGTTGAGTTGTGTCCGTGCGACCAATCCATCTTCAACGTGTCGCGATGTGTGAGCCCAGTTGGATGGTCGTCCGAGGGTTTCTTGCTACCAACCCAGAGCGGATCAGCCGGATCAAGATTTAGGACGTTGTGATCCTGAACGTACACCTGTGGAACACGATCGTTCGTTGTTGGCAAGAGAAAACACTGGTCAAAGCCAATCTCCAGCGGACCCGGTTTCAGGTCACCATTCCAGTCAGGCCCTGTGCCTTTCTCACCCAACCCCAAGTGCCACTTTCCGATAACGGCGGTCTTGTATCCGGCTCGTTTTAGAATTGACGGCAATGTCTCGACACCTGGTTGGATGATCGCAGGACCATTTGGCGGTGCGATCCCAGTGCCCTTCTTTCGAAATGCGTAACGGCCGGTCAGGAACGAGTATCGCGTCGGCGTGCATGTCGAGGCACTGCAGTAGCCACGAGTGAAACGTAAGCCTTCGCTGGCCAGCTGATCGATATTAGGCGTGGAAAGCTCGGTGGCTCCGTAGCATGAAAGGTCGCCGTAGCCAAGGTCGTCCGCCATGATGACGACAATATTGGGAGGGCGCTCATCGGCCAGCAATGAGTCAAAGCCAAAGAGCAGCAGGAACAGGAACGCGAAGTTGGTAAGTCTGATCATTCAATTGGCCGTGAGGTGAATCGGGAGTTTCCAATTCTACCACGAGCGAAAGCCGGGATGCATCCCGGAAGATTTTCGTGACGAGTCATTTGGCAATACAGATATTGGTAAACAACGTGACTCCCCGGAGGGACACACGCAAGCTAAAGTATCTACTCAGCAAGTCAAAACCGCACCATCTTCATGACCCGCCCGTCGTTGTAAATAATTCCGGATAAAGTCATTGCCTAAGAAAATGTGCGTTATCATTTTTCGTTTCAGATCCAACAGACCAGTCACTCCGCATGGACCATCAACCCAACAATCCACTTCATGGCGTCACGCTCGCCAAGATCCTCGACCATTTGGTGGAGAAGTATGGCTGGGAGGAGTTGGGTGCCAAGATCAATATCAACTGTTTCAACACCAATCCGTCGGTTAAGTCGAGCTTGGGGTTTTTGCGGAAAACGCCTTGGGCTCGCGAAAAAGTTGAACGGCTGTACTTGCGATCGATCGGAAAACGCCAACCGCCAAAGGATGTATCGCCGCGAGCCCATATGGCACCGCTAGGCGATGTTGATCGGCGAGAGGATGACGACGTCGCACCGCAAGACGATGTAGCGCGGCCGGAAGTTGAAAACCCGATCGAAGATTCCAGCCCCAAGGAATCCCCTTGGGAGGCAGCCAAAAGGGTTCGCGATTCGCGAGGTTGACGTTCGATGGGGTGTTTTACTCGGTCGCCAGTTTCCATTTTTTGATTTCATCAAGCGACATGACGTGAATGTCGTTCGCCGGTGCCGACTGAAGGGTGAAGAAGTAAAATTCCGCCCCGATTTCTTTGCCCAGCATCTTTTCGAAGTAGGCCAATTGATATTGATGGGCCGGATGGTCACGCGGGTAGTCAATTCCGTCAAGCGATCCATCGCTCCATGAATGAACGCCTAGTCTGGCACCAGTTTCGACAATCCGGTTCGTGCCCGCGCAAAATAGGTCGACGCCACCCCAGGAGACTTCTCTGTCGGCCAGCACTTTCGTCGTCAGTCCAGCCTCGCGAATGATTCGTCCGGTGTGCATGTTTACTTCGTCGTCGATCGATCCTGCGATGTTGGTCAATGTCAACGTTTTGACTTCCGGATGATTGGCGATCATGTCCTTGATCTGCTGGTACGTTTTCGCGCCCAGTTCGCCAGACAGGAATGCTTCGGTGCCTTTGATCTCGAGTTCGCTTGATCCCAGATTGAGGGAGGACTCATGCGATTGGATCGTGAACGCGAAATTCTCGCCCTTCCCTGCCTTGGGTCGCAGTTTTCCTTTAACAAGCATTTTTCCGTCATCTTCAAAGCGGATCGTAGCACGGCCTTTTTTCGCGTAGCCAATCTTGGTCACTCCTGAATCGGAGACCGTTCGAAGATGAGCCCGAACGATGCCAGACATATTGCCATGGTCTTCGCCGGGCTTATTGCATTTCAGTTTGATCTTTTCACCGCCATTGAAAAATGCGGTGAGCTCGAATGTGTTGGCTTGTTCTTCGATCAACAGCGAATCCAGTTTCCAATCCTGGTCATTGATCGCAACCTTTGATTCGTCTAGCAATCGCAATCGATCGGCAACGATCTGGTCGATGTCTTCGACGGAAATTCCTACTTCCTCGAAGTGTCGCCAACACTTGTTGTTGTGCCAGTAACCACCGATCGCATTGGCTTCATCTTTGTCTTTTGCGTCTCTGGTTCCAATGAGGAACATTTTGTCGATCGTGTCCTCGACCTCGTATTCGTTGATGCTGCGAACGATGCCAGCTTCATCGACCACAACGATGCCATATCCAAAGCCACCGAATCGATCCACGGAATTGAATCCATTGGGAAGTAGAACGCTGGGCCAATTACCGCCGCCATAGTTTTTGAACAACGGAGGTGCGCCGCGGTCATACATTTTGCGAGTGGCATCGGTGCTGAGCAGCACGACTTCGAGTTTATTTGATGAGTATCGTTCCTGAATCCGCTGAACCAGCGGAAATTTTTCATAACAATTGTGTCAGGTGACTGCCCAAATATCGAGCAGCGTCACTTTGCCAAGAATTGACTTGTCCGAGATCGTTCGATCGCCGTCAACGGTTTGAAATGAAAACTCAGGGCACTTTCGATTTAGCACCGTGCCGAACAACGGCCCATCTGATTTGACCAAAGAGATGCTACTGGCGTCGTCTGCGATTCCGGTGACTTGATACATCGAATCGAGAATACGAATCGGCAGGTTCGTTGGCATGGCCTCATGGTCTTCGAGTTTGCCGTCTCCATTCTGGTCAATCGAGATGTAGGTCGACGTGTTACTGATCATCGTGTTGTCCGGGCTGGAGTTTTCGATCGTGTACTGGTCAGCTTTTGGCAGATAGATGTCGATCTTCTGACCTTCCACTTCGATGCAACATTTACGATTGAGAGTTTCGTCTTTCCGTCCCGCAAAAATTGACGACATTGAGAACGTCGAAGGTGGACGAGTCGCGGAACAGGCTTCGGTTTTGAGTTCAATGACGTCGCCGTTGTCGGTTTCAGCTTTTGTGCTTAGTGTGTCCGAGTTACCGGTCTCGCTGAGGTCGAATGCCAGCGTCTGCGGCGGTAGGCACATCGTGGCATCACAGGCCTGGAATCGAATGCTTCCCGAGCCCGAGTAAGACTCTGATACTTTGGCGACTTTGTATTGTCGCGTCCAAGAGAAAGTTCCTGAGAGTTCCTTTTTGTGTCCTGGTTCCCGGGCAAACTGAAAAGCAGGATCGACTGCCTCGAGTCCAATTGGCTCGAACGTGATTTTAGTTGGCGTGTTTAGGCCGGCTTCGAGGAGTGGGTAAATGTGCCAGCCGTCAGCGATTGTGGCTTCGACGGTCAGTGTCACGATTTCCGCATCGTCTGCCGGAGTCAACGCAATCTCAAACGAAGCCGCTGGCGATCGCTGGTCTGTTGTGGGCACAGAAGCGGTCAACGTTTGCGCAGCCTCTTGAGCAGTCGCTTGCGAGCCGCAAAGTAAGACAATCGCAAGCATGGTCCATGTAAGCCGAGGAAACTCTCCTCGCTCAGTGTGGAAAAACCGTCCGCAAAACATGTCACACCTTGAATTGAATGGCCGAGTCAGTCATTACTCATTGTACCCGATGAATTTGGCGCATGTTTCGAGGTCGAGCGATCATTCATTCGTATCCATGCTTTTCCAGGATTTGCGATTTCCTCTTTGTTTCGAAACGCTGAAAGTCTTCTGGCGGCGACGGACGATCGCGAGTGAATTCAAATTCGACGCCGGCGGGAAAGAGGGCTTTCAGCTTCGCAATGTTCTGGGT
>CAYGUE010000138.1:15217-18714 GCA_964352885.1 uncultured Pirellulaceae bacterium | reverse complement strand
GAGGTCGGTGGCAAGCACCGACGGGGTTTGCCAGCTTCGCTGGGCAAACAAAAAAAGAACCTCCCAAAATGAGAGGTTCTCGAGCTATTGAATTAAGAAGCAATTGCTTCTGAGGACGGAAGATTCGAAATCATTTCCAGCGTTGGCTGAAATTAACAAAGATAATAAAGAGTTGGTTCAAAGCACGGCAACCATTCAGCCCTCTTCAGTCTCGCTATCGGCTTGGCTGCGATCGACTACTTTGCCCCTCGACCGCCACGAGAGCCTCTTTTGATCTTGTCTTCCATGGCACCTTCTCCACGTCCTTGGGCGCCAGGTGCTTTCTTATTGTTTGTGCCTCTTTCTATCTTATCAATAACAGGCGAATTACCAGTCGCGGTTACAGGCTTAACATCCGATGGTCTTCCTTTGCCGCAACCCATCAAAGTTACAGAGAACAAAACAAGAACGAGAACAGAAAAATATTTTTTCATAATTGCAATCTCCAAAAAAAAAAGGGGGAGAGCCAAAATTGCACTCCCCCACTGAATTGCGAATTCAGATTCTAAGATTAAAAGTCGTGACTTTGAACTTCACCGCCGCTCCTTGAAGCCAAAGGCCCAAGAACGCCAGGACCATCTGCGTTGCGATCGACTGCGTGAGCAGAACCATCGGCAAACGCGAAGTTAACAGTTCCTGGGTGGGTCGAGCTGTACTGGTCGATACTGTAATGCTCAACTCCATCAGATCCTCGCAAAGGATTCAGGTATGGCTGGAAATCAGGTCCCCAAGAGCCTGTGTCCGGATCCTCAGCGTCATTGATAAAGATTCCTTGCCAGACAAACAGGTAGTGCTGAGCTTCGAGACGTACATTGTCCTCTGTTTCGCCAAGCGTCTCGCCGAAGAAGATCGTGTTTGACGTTCCGTCACTGACTTGACCGAGCGTCACACCGTCGTAACTACTTCCAGTGCCCGCATTGAAGTCGCGGTTTGTATATATTCCCAACTGGACTTCCCCGCCTGGCAGGTCGGTAGGTAACTCGTATCGCCACCAGCCCCAACATGCCGCGTAATCAACACCTACAGATAAAGGCGCTCCATCTGGAGTGAAGTCGAAGTAGAGTCCCGCAGGCTCTTGCATCGAAGGACACTTCATGGCCGGAATCGCACCCAAGTCGAAAGGCGTTTTAGCTAAAATCACCTCGTCCATCCAAATACTTGAACCGAGAAGCGTAGAAGTCGTCACACGATTCAAGATTTCTTTTTGGAGATTGTTTTGCTCGTAGAACGGCATCAGGTCCATCGCCTGACTTGCCTTCAGAACCTCGCCACCATTACCGTCATTGATGTACTGCAATCGCGGCGGGAAATTCATGTGGGCTGACTCATAGTTGAGTCCAGCCAAAGCAATCTGACGCATGTTGTTCATACATTGTGTGCGGCGAGCTGCCTCGCGAACTTGCTGAACAGCAGGCAAGAGCATCCCGATCAGAATGCCGATGATGGCAATGACGACCAGTAGCTCCACGAGGGTGAACGCCCCGCGTTTTAGTGAAAGTTTCATAAATCACTCCAGAGATAGTAAGAAAACAAAAAGATAAGGAAGATGTGTTAAATCCTCTTAATTTCAAATGTACTGAAACCGTCGGACAATAGCTAGAAGATGGGGTTCAATTTCACCTAAATTTTTCCGAATGGCGTTGGTTAACAAAAAACAACGCCCGGGACGACGTATAGAAACCAATAAAACGTGGGATTCCGAGGATTTCAACGCATTAAAATGGGTACTTTCAGCCAAAGTTCACAATTGTCCGAAACATGCATCAGCGTAAAACAAACCCGCATCGTTTGATTCCTGAAGGAAGATTGGCACCCGTAAGGACAGCAATTGACCAGTTACCCCTTAAATAGCCGTTTGCATCACCCATTTGAGGAAGATCATGGAAAACTGGGGACTCGGTGACTTCGATCTGTACGACAATCCAACATCGGGCAACTCTACTAAGCCGATAGACCGCCGGAGCCAAACGATTGACTTGAGCCACAGGTAACAACACCCTCTGACAAGATACCGTTTTGAAACCAAATTCTGGATTTCAAGTAAGACTGTGTATATTCAGGCAAGGGTCGATTGGCCTGCACGAGTCCACATTTCTTGAAGCTCACGAGAGCTATTTTATTGAATGGAAAATACCGATATCCCAAAGCCGAATCCGGATCCGAGTTTGGGCGAAACCCGTCAAACGCAAAACGTTGCCGCACCCAAAATCGAAGCCTCCACGTTCAATTCGAAATCTTCGATTGATTCGCCTTCAGCCGAACCGGGTTTCCAGCACTTCGACCCACGAAACATTTCGGTCGAGAGAATTGCCGGAGGTATTTTTACGCTAGTGATTGGAATTAGTGCAATGGTTGGCCTCGCATTTCTGTATTTCGGCGTTGGCCTCGGATGGATTTTCTTCAGCATTCTCGCTGCCGGTATGGTTCTGTTCGGCTTGCTTTTGTATTCAACGATCGTCTGGCCAGGAATCGAACATCGTCATCGCACCTGGCGGCTCACCGATGTCGGCTTGGAAGTTCGCAGCGGCGTCTGGTGGAAACACATGCAGGCGATTCCTTGGGCTCGCGTTCAACATGCGGACGTTTCTCAAGGCCCGCTGCAACGAATGTATCGTGTCGGGACGCTAACAGTTCACACCGCAGGCACGAGCAACTCGTCCGTCAATCTTGGCGGGCTTTCGCACGATGAAGCAATCAGCCTGCGCGATGAAATCATTCGACAAAGGACGGCAGGCGATGTCGTTTGAGCCAAATGAGTTTGGGAGCTCCGGCAAAGAAGTCCCTGACGACGAAGCCTTGTATCTCGTCGAGCCAGAACTGATCGAAGAAGCGGACGAAATTCCGATGAATGCGTCAGTGGAACTCGAGACCAGCTTTCTACACCCAAGTTCTCTTGTCTTCACGGTGATCGCACAACTTCGCCAAAACCTGATCCCGGCGATCATCGCTCTCTTTGGGGCCGCCAAAGGAAACTACATCTTCATCGGAATTGCCGCTGCCATTTTCGTTCTGTCGATCATTGCTGCGACCGTTCGATATCTGACACTTCGCTACAGCATTCAGAACGGAGAGCTAACGGTTCAATCGGGTTTGATTTTCCGTCGGTTGCGAAAGGTTCCCACGTCGCAGATTCAAAACATTGACCTCGTACAGAACGTTTTGCATCGCTTGTTTCGCGTCGCAGAAGTTCGCGTCGAAACAGCCAGCGGCACAGAACCAGAAGCAATCCTGCGGGTTTTGTCTTTATCACAAGTCGAAAATCTGCGGGCCAAGGTCCAGTCTGCCGTTCGAAAGAACGTGGTCCAGCCCGGGAGGGAGTCCTCTTTCGAATTTGCGGCGGAGCATGGGCCAACAAGCACACGAGAGATTTTGCGAATCCCGACTTCTTGGCTTATAAAAGCCGGCCTCGCAAGTAACCGCGGGATGGTTTTGATTGGATTCGCGTTAGGACTCTATTA
>CAYGUE010000138.1:12349-15207 GCA_964352885.1 uncultured Pirellulaceae bacterium | reverse complement strand
CTATTATCAAAACTTACCCGATGACGGACGGGACTTCCGCAATGTTCGCGAGCAGTTGCGTGGACTTTCTGGCTACTTGCCTGACATGGGACAAGGCTGGCAGCTCTGGTTGACAGCGATTGGGGCCACCCTTGTTCTTTTGGTTCTAATTCGCCTGCTGGGAATCGGTTGGTTCGTACTTCGATTCTTTGGCTATCGACTTTCGCGACAGGGCGAAGACTTCAAGATTTCATGCGGCTTGTTCACGAAAGTCAGCGCGACGGTTCCGATTCGTCGCATTCAATTCATCTCCATTCATCGTTCGTTAATCATGCGTTGGCTAGGTCTCGCATCCATTCGAATTGAAACCGCAGGAGGCGCCGGCAAGAACGCAGAAAACGCGACGACGACTGTTTCGAAACGATGGTTCATCCCTGTCGTGCCTGAATCGGAAGTCGCGGGATTGATGAGCGTCATTCGCCCGGAGCTTGATTGGGTTGAAGACGGCTTCGACTGGAAGCCACTTGCTCCGCGAGCCACTTCGCGATTCATTCGAATCGGAATTGTTCTGTCGGTTCTGTTGATTGTCGTTGGAATTGCTGCGTCGCGACCATGGGGCTGGTTGCCCGGATTTGTTTTGAGTCCAGGCATCATTTTGTATTGGATCAAACGTAGTCGCAGTACGAAATACGCGAGACTTCACAATGGAGTCATCTATCGCAGCGGCGTATTCACCAAAAAAACCAGCATCACGTTTTTCGAAAAGATCCAAGGAGCCAGTGTTTCCCAGTCTCCATTCGATCGACGCTGGGGTATGAGCACTCTGTCGGTTGATACAGCCGCTGCGGGCCCGGCCAACCATGTGATTTCGATTCGCTATCTCGAAGCAGCGTTTGCGGCGCAAGAGTACGAAGAAATCCTTCGGCTTTCGTCGGAGCACGCGGCGACCGCATAGCGCTGACAAACGCTCACTCAGTTGACAAATACCCTCGCGCAGACGACATTCTTTGGGTTCTGTCACCACCTTCGGAGATCCCAAATGCTCGGACCAATCGATTGGGCCATCGTCCTGATTTATTTCGTTTTGCTGGTCCTCATTGTTTGGCTCACATCACGAAAACAGGATTCGACGGATGAGTATTTCCTAGCGGGCCGTAATGTCGGATGGTTTGTAATCGGTTGCTCACTTTTTGCGTCGAACGTTGGCTCCGAGCACATTGTTGGCCTTGCCGGATCCGGAGCGACACAGGGCATGGGGATGGCGCACTGGGAACTGCATGCCTACATCCTGATCATGCTTGGATGGATATTCGTGCCGTTCTATTATACGTCGTCCGTTTCGACGATGCCGGAGTTCTTGGAGAAACGATTCGGCTCAGCCACTCGGTGGATTCTTTCGATCGTTTCGCTTGCCGCCTACGTGCTGACGAAAGTCTCCGTAAACGTTTACGCCGGAGCCATCGTTTTTGAAACGCTTTTGCCGACGACATTCGGTTCGCCAGCGGCAGCGTTTTGGGTGGGTGCCCTGACGACCGTGATCCTGACCGGAATCTATACGGTCTTCGGTGGATTTCGAGCAGTTTTGTACACCGACACCGCTCAAGCATTCATTCTGATCATTGGCTCCGCGTTGATCACATGGATTGGTTTGGGAAAACTTGGGGCTACAGGAGACCTTAGCGGATGGGGAGAGCTTCAAGCTTTCGCTCAAACCAACGTCGCTGACTACGCACTTTGGAGGCCCATGGGCGATCCCGATTTCCCCTGGCTTGGAATTCTGATGGCTTCGCCGATCGTTGGCATTTGGTATTGGTGCACGGATCAATACATCGTTCAAAGAACCCTCGCGGCAAAGAACCTCGCGACGGCTCGACGGGGAACGATCTGGGGAGCGTTTCTTAAAGTCTGGCCTGTCATGATTTTCTTGGTGCCGGGATTGATCGCAGCGGCTTTGCACGAGAAAGGAATCATTCAACTCCCGTTGACGGGTAACGGCACAATCGATGGCGATAAAGTCTTCGCGACGATGGTGACAGAGATGTTGCCGATTGGTCTGAGAGGACTCGTAATCGGTGGATTGCTGGCGGCACTGATGAGTTCACTCTCTTCGCTGTTTAATTCCTGCGCAACGCTTTTCACAATCGACATCTATCAAAAACTCAAACCGAACGCCTCCCAAACGCAACTTGTTCGAATCGGTCGAATTGCAACAACCGTTGTCGTTGTACTTGGAATCCTCTGGATCCCAATCCTTCGAAGTCTGTCGGAAGACTCGGGGCTGTATAGTTACTTGCAGTCCGTACAGGGTTATTTGGCGCCATCAATCACGGCCGTATTCCTTCTAGGTTTGTTTTATACTCGAACGAATTCCGCAGGAGCCATCACAGGGTTGGTCGTTGGATTCCTGCTGGGGATGGGCAAGCTGACGATTCAATTGCTCTACAAGACGGACGCCGAGCAAAAAACGCTGTTGAACCATATCGCCGACTTCAATTTCCTCTACGCATCCGGAGTCCTGTTTGCCCTGACGGTGCTGCTGGTCGTTTTGGTTTCTCACATGACGGCGACGCCGAAGGAAGAAAACCTGAAAGGCCTAACTTGGTATACGATCGACAAGAAGATGGTTCGGGATAGTTGGTCAGCGATCGATCTTGTTACGACTGGCATCGTTCTGCTTTGTGTCATTTGCATCTATGGCTACTTCAGTTTCTGGATTGGCTAGTTGGAAAGTAAAGCCTGCTGCAAAAAACCTGTGGCTGTGGCGTCTCGCCGCAGTAGGCGCCAGTATTACTGGGGCGAGACGCCCCAGCCACGATGTTTGCTGTCCGATTCTTGAAACCTTACGGCGAACTGAGCAAATGAACTCATCAAGCGCGAAC
>CAYGUE010000138.1:0-12249 GCA_964352885.1 uncultured Pirellulaceae bacterium | reverse complement strand
CTGCATTGGAAGCCTGAATGAAATTTGAGCTGCAAAACCTGTGGCTGTGGCGTCTCGCCGCAGTAAGCGCCAGTATTACTGGGGCGAGACGCCACAGCCGTGATGTTTGCTGTCCGATATTTGAAACCTTACGGCGAACTGAGCATAAGAACTCATCAAGCGCGAACCTGCATTGGAAGCCTGAATGAAATTTGAGCTGCAAAACCTGTGGCTGTGGCGTCTGGCCGCAGTAGGCGCCAATATTACTGGGGCGAGACGCCCCAGCCATGATGTTTGCTGTCCGATATTTGAAACCTTTCGGCGAACTGAGCGTAAGAACTAATCAAGCGCACCTGCATTGGAAACCCGAATGGAAATTGAGCTGCAAAATGTCTGCAAGACCTACGGTCGAGGGACCGATGTAAAAGTCGCGGTCGACAACGTATCGTGGAAGTCTGGCGGAGGAGAAATCTTTGGATTGCTGGGCCCTAACGGAGCCGGCAAGACCACAATGATTCGAATGATGCTCGACATCATCCGGCCGGACCAAGGCCAGATATTACTCAACGGTGACTCGACCGCGAACAGGACGATTGAATTTAAACGTCGCATCGGATATCTCCCGGAAGAACGCGGGCTGTATCAAAAACGCAAAGTCATGGACGTGCTGTTGTATTTTGCAGCGCTCAAAGGATTCGATCGCAAGGCCGCAAAAATCAAAGCCATGGAATTGCTCGATCGATTCGAATTGGCAGACTGTGCCAACAAGAAGATCCACGATCTGTCCAAAGGTATGGGACAGAAAATTCAAATCGCTTCCTGCGTATTGCATAACCCTGATTTGGTTGTCCTTGACGAACCGTTTTCCGGGCTCGACCCGGTGAACACGCGATTGATTCGCGAGACGATCCTCGATTTACGTGCCGCGGGTAAACTGGTTTTTCTTTCGACGCACATGATGGCGGAAGTCGAAGCTCTTTGCGATCGAATCTTCATGATCAACCACGGGAAACAGGTTCTGTATGGATCGTTGGACGAAATCAGAAAGTCCTACACGCGCTACGAAGTTCTGATGGATCATGATGCTCAAACGCGAGACCTCAATTGCATTGAATCAATCACGCATTCGGCTCAGGGCCAGTGTATTCACCTGAAAGACGGATGCTCGGTGCATGACTTGATGGCTGAGTTGGCGGCAGATAAGCGAACCTTTCGCAAATTCGAAGAAGCACGCATGCCGATCGAAGACATCTTTGTCGAAGTCGTCCGCAAGTCACCTCAAGCCGAAAAGGCAACCGCAGGAGCTTCATCGTGATCCGCACAGTTGCATGGCATGAGTTCTGGTTCACGATTCGTAAAAAGTCTTACTATCTGGTGACGCTTGGAATGCCGTTATTGGTGTTGGGTTATCTGGGAATCATCGCGCTGATCATCGTCATGACGGTTCCCGGCGAGATTAGCCGATTGAGTAAACCGATGGGCATTGTGGATCAAACAGGAATGCTGACCGCTCCTGGCGCTCCGCTTGCTGAGGCTGTGGAGG
Organism: uncultured Pirellulaceae bacterium; assembly: GCA_964352885.1. GTDB lineage: Bacteria > Planctomycetota > Planctomycetia > Pirellulales > Pirellulaceae > Mariniblastus. The sequence continues at coordinate 10,727 of CAYGUE010000138.1, read as the reverse complement.
GTGAAGAATTCGAAATCGAACAGCCGAGTAATGATTCCGGCGACATCCCGGAAGAGCTCAAAAACCTCACGGGCGATACCGATATGAGCAGTCTTGTTCAACAAAACATTGTTCTCCTGAAAAGCATCGAAATGGGTCGTTCGAAGCTGGAGGATAAATCGTGGAAAGGAATCGTGGTCATCCCGGCGGATTATATTGAAACTGGGAAGGTCGAAGTTTTTACTCGCCGCAGCGACCTGTTTGGATCCTCGATGAAAACGGGATGGCTCTCGCGAATGCTTCGCAGAGAGATCCTCAAGAAAACTTCATTGTCCGAAAACGAAATGAATCGAATTCGCAACTACGCTACTGCAACCGAATTTGAAATCAACAAGGAAGGCAAATTCGAAGAAGTCAACATGCTTTCCAAGGGACTGTCGCTGGGAATTCCCTTGGTCGTCGCAGGACTTTTGGTTTTGGCATTGATGATGAACGCCAGTGCCTTGCTGGCTTCAATCGCTGAGGAAAAAGAGAACAAGGTCATGGAGGTCATTATTTCATCCGTGTCCGCGGACCATCTATTGTTTGGCAAAGTTCTGGGGATCGTTTGCGCGGGAATGTTGCAGATCGCGATTTGGATGGCGATGGTTTCTATCATTCCGATCATCTTGCAAACGGCGATGAACGAATTCGTTGACTATGACGTCAATCTAGGACAACTCATGATCAGCGGTATCTTCATGGTGATGGGCTTCATGTTCTACGGCAGCCTGTTGGCAGGCATGGGATCGCTTGGGTCAACTTACAAAGATTGCCAGCAGCTTTCTGCCGCCGTCATCGTCTGTGCTTGTGTGCCGATGATGCTATTTCATGTTTTCATTTCGGACCCAAATTCAATCGTGCCTCGAGTCCTCTCGATGATTCCTTTCTTCTCGCCGATCGGCATGACGTTACGGCTCGGATCGGGCGACATCGCGCTGTGGGAAGTGGCTCTATCTTTTCTGATCCTGACCATTTCTACATGGTTCGCGATCAAGGTTGCAGCGAGGCTTTTCCGTGCCGGAACTTTGATGCGTGGCAAGCCGCCGGGCGTGCGTGAGATTTGGAAAGTGTTGATTCAGCGAGCCTAGCGGAATCCACATCGATCGATTGTCCCAGATGTGATTGGACGCGTATGCTGGCAGATCTTGAATAGGTTCCCGGGAATAGGAGGACGGGACCCTAGCACCACTGATGGATCGAAGGCCGAGAACGCAAAGCGAATCGTGCAGACAGTTTATTGGATATACTGGTTCGTGATCCGTTCCGAGAAAAAACGTCAGCCTGCAGGTCCCTTCCAATGAATCAGTCTTTGCTCGAACCCGGTTTGATCGGGATTAAACTTGGCTCCTATGGCGTTGGTGCGGGCACCTCGATCAAGGACCCAAAGATCGTTCCGACAGTACAAAATTACAAACGTCAAATCGCATCTCGAATGCTTCCGCTAGGCAGGCAAGACATTGATCGCAAAGTTGCCGATGCCGAATATCTTGTCAGTCGAAAAATCGACGGTGAATTTACTGTTTGCGTCTTCAGCGACGAACAGCTTTACAGCGTCAACCCGGGCGGCACCGTTCGAACAGGCATGCCCTGGCAAGACGAGGCGCTCGCGATTCTGAAAGCCGCCAACGTAAAGTCCGCTTTGATCGCTGGCGAACTCCACAAGGACGTCGAGGAAGATCGGCGTTGCCGAGTTCATGACGTCGTGAGTTCTGTCCGGCAACCCAAGTCTGAAGACGACCTTCAACGCATGCACTTTGCAGTCTTCGATCTGATCTCGATTGACGGAGACATGATTGACCAGCCCTACGTACAGACTTGGGCAAAAATCAATGCGTTGTTTTCAAGCGGCGAAAAGATCAAGCCGGTCGAAACGGTGAAGGTCAAAGGCCGCAAAGAAGTGCAGCACAAATTTGACCAATGGGTCGACACCGAGAAATCAGAGGGCATCGTTGTTCGCAGCGATGTGGCTGGCAACTTTAAGATCAAACCGCTCCATACGCTGGATGCTCTGGTGCTCGGATTTACGGAATCAACAGACGATCGCGCGGGAATGATGCACGACCTCCTGCTGGGAATCGTGCGCGAAGACAGAGCCATTCACGTCATGTGCCGTGTTGGTGGCGGGTTTTCCGATGAAGTCAGACGCGAGATGCTTAGCGACCTGAAGGACATGGTTGTCGAGAGCGAGTACGCAGAAGTGAACTCAGACCATGTCGCTTATCAAATGGTGAAGCCCGAGTGGGTGATCGAGATTACCTGCCTCGACATCATTTCGCAAAACACTCGTGGCGGTCCAATCAACCGCATGGTGCTGAACTGGAACAGAGACACTGATTGCTATGAGGTCGTCAGGCGTTTGCCTTTGGTCAGTGTGATATCGCCACAGTTTGTTCGGGTTCGCGAAGATAAGTCGTTCAACAAAGACGATGTTCGAATCGCACAAATCACCAAAGTTGTGCCTGTTCAAAAAGTCGACGTCAACGCTACGGAACTGCAACTATCGAAGTCGTCCATAATGAAACGCGAGGTCTACACTAAGACGCTCAAGGGAAAGCTGATGGTACGCAAGTTCCTGATGTGGAAAACCAACAAGGAAAACGAAGGTTCTGAGTACCCTACGTATGTGATTCACTACACGGACTACAGCCCGGGACGCAAAGTACCCATGGATCGCGAAGTGCGAATTTCAAATTCAGAAGAACAGATCAATGAACTGTTTGAGCAGTTGAAGACCGACAACATCAAGAAGGGTTGGTCAGCTTACGAAGAAAAAGCCTAGTGCTTCATCCAAGCTGATTTTGATGGGCGCGATGCCTGAAACTCGCTAATCATGCTCACGCAAGCTTGAATCATGGCACCCACGAAAACTGGTCAAGCCAGACTTGCGGCTCCCCGGATTATCGGATCAACATCAGCCAATTTTGCAAATTTGCAGAACCCCCGTCGCGGTTCACAATGCCTAAAATTCGAATCGCATGCCCATGAACATATCATGAGCATTGTAAGTACTATTTTCTTGCAGTTCGCCAAACTGAGTTATTTCCAAATCGGTCGTCGAGAAGTATCGGTACTCAACGTAGAAGTGTGCAATCTCTGTCAGTTGAATTGAAACGCCACCAATCGGCTGCCACGCGAAACTTGATGAATTGGCCAACGCAACACCACTGTTTCGGTTGAAGTCCACATCGACGTTGGCGTATCCAATTCCAATGCCGACGTAAGGCCTCATAAATTCGGATGGCACTTCGATATCGACAATGAAGTTCTTCATGATCGAGAAAACTTGAACCTCACCAAGCAAAGGCGCCGGGATAACCGCAGCGATTAAATCAGCGCTGGATTCGTTTGAGCGGTAAGTGAACTCGAACTCGCTTCGCAGACGCTTGTTGTGTCGGCGGCCGTAGGCGATTCCGACTGCGAAATCGTCATCGAAGATATCGTCTCCGTCCGAGTCTGCACCGAACCCGACAATTCGATTCCAGCCACCAAACGCGCTTGCGGTAAGCTCAAAGTCAGGTGCAAACAACCCCGCCAGCGGTCGCCCCTCGTTGTACGCGTAGGCTGCCTCTCGATTGAACTTGCCGTTTCGGTCCCAAGTTGGAACTATCCGGGATACCGCTCCACGGGCTCGTGTCGCCACGCGACGGACCGGACCGTTTCGTACAGGCTGGGCGACTGACGAAATCTCGCCGTCCCCAAGAGAGTAAGTCACTTGCCCGCTGACCAGTGAATCACTGAAACCAAGAGCAAGACAAACAAGAAAACAGACGGCGAATTTCGAATACATGGCAGAGTCTACGTGACCAAATCAACAAGTTGTTTGCGTACTATCGTTAACTTCGTCGCATGCCGAACATCTGCTGTTGAATAATCGTCCAAAGCCCAAGCGACATCGTAATCGAACTGGATTTTCTGTTTGGGAAAACTTGGCTAATCGCTACAGCTTTCGTGGGCTCAATTTAAAATATATACATTGTTCTGATTTCGAACTTTGCCAGATGCTATCACTCTTGTTAAGCAGGGAAAGCATTCGTGATTTTTCCGATTATACGAATTTTGACGAAAGAGTAAGGCTTGAGGATCCCGATAATTCTGCAGACGCGGCGAATGCGCTTTCGATGCGTGAACCAGTAATAGGACAGGATGATCCGATGTTTTCCCCAAAAACAAAACACACTTTATTCATTTTGACTCTCGCTGCAGCAGCAGCATTCTCCACTGAAGCAAGAGCTCAGGGCACTGCCTCGGCGCAGTATCAAGCTCGAGTGGCAGCGATGCAGCAAGCTCAAGCACGAGGCCAAGCTCAAATGCAGACGGTTGAATCTCAGCCAGTTCGCGTTGCAACCAACACTCAGCAACGTGTACCGCGACAGATGATTCCTGGCCAAGCGGTAGCACCCGCCGCGCGGACGGCAAGCCAAAATTACCAACCCATGCACACTCGCACAGCTCAACTGCTCACGGAAGAATCCATCGTCGGTGGCGGTTCGCCAATCATGGGTGAGACCGTGCTTTCGCAGCCAATGACCTCAAGTGAAATCGTCATGGGACAGTCCATTGTCAATGGTCCAATCTCTTCGGAGATGGTCTACGAAAACGAGGTGGTTACCAGCGGATGCGATTCATGCGGAGATTCAGGCAGCTATTTTCAAGATGACTGCTGTGGACGCGGTGGTTGCCCTGATGGCACTCCTTGCTGGACTGGTCCGTTGGGAAAAGCCTTGCGAAATGGAAGCTACTTCTTTGGAGCATCGGCTTTTCGCCATCCTGCCTACACGAGTCCTGTTGGCAACGATCTAGAGCATGATTGCAACTTTGGAGCCTACGCCGGATTCAACTTGGGCATTCCACTTTGTCGACTTTTCTGCGGACGAATATCGGGACAATTCGGCATGCGAAGCGTTCAGACCAACTTCGGTGGCAACGAAGTGACGGATGCAAGCCGCGACCAAACTTTCGTTACAGCTGGACTCTACCGCCGGGTCGACTACGGATTGCAAGCTGGCCTGGTCGTCGACATCTTGGCTGAAGAATATTTCACCTCATCCAGCATTGCTCAACTTCGCGGCGAAGTCAGCTGGGCATATCCAAGCGGAGCCGCCGTTGGATTTCGATTCACCAGCAGCCAGCAAAGCGACACAAGCGAGGGCGTTTTCAATGGAACGCGGTTCACTGACTTCGCCACAACGACAGATGAAAACTACCGTTTTTTCTTACGAAAAGTTCTTACCAACGGTGGTTGGGAAGAGCTATTCTTAGGCTGGACCAGCGCAGAACACTTCGCTGTTGGTGCTGACTTCGATATTCCGGTTGCTCAATTTATGGCACTTGAGGCTGGCGTCGCTTACTACTTCAGCGATCTTGAGGCGCCGAACAGCAACCTTGGATCGACGCGGATTGATGACGCCTTCAACCTGTACGTCGGATTTGCATTTCGACCGCAGGGACTGTCATACTACCGATCGTACGATCGACCGTTGCTACCCGTTGCCGACAACGGAACGATGCTGATCCGTCGTTAGTCTGATTGGAAGTAGAGACTGATCAAAAAGAAAAGGGCGTGTCCATGTGGACACGCCCTTTATTTATCAATGATCATCTGATGCATTTACATCAAATTCGCACTTAGTTGCAACCGCAGCGTGAACGACGGCTACCAAGGCGGCAACCTTTGAACGCGCGGCATCCGCCACCGAGACATGAACCCGTGCCACAGCCTGACGAAGAGTCAGAACCGCAACCGCAGCCTGAATCAGAGACAGGAGCAGCGTAAGAAGCGCCGTCCATGACTGCACCACATGAACCACAACCGCCGTTCATGACTGCAGGAGCAGCAGCACCACATGAACCACAACCACCGCAAGCGTTGTTTGTAGTTACTGGAACAGTGATCGTCTTAGGAACTTGAGTACATACCTGGTAAGGAACTTGCTCAGTGTAAGTCTCAGGAACTTGTACTGTGATAGTACGAGTACGAGTCTGTGGCTGGCAAGTCATCGTTGTAACGGTACGTGTGCGAGTCTGTGGAACTTGAACCGTGTAAGCAACTTCGCGTTGGCGAGTTTCCATTCGTGATTTCTGAACAGCAACCGTACGAGACCTAGTTTCAGTCTTGCAGGTTGTGAAAGGAACCGTACGGCTACGAGTTTCAAGACGAGTCTTAGTAACGTTGCATGTACGAGTACGTGTTTCAGAGCGTTGCTTCTGAACAGCAACAGTCCGTTGACGTGACTCTGTACGTGACATTGTTACAGGAACCGTACGAGTACGAGTTTCAGTGCGGCAACGCTGAACTGGAATCTCACGAGTACGAGCTTCTGTCTTCATCTTTGTAACAGCAATAGTACGAGTACGAGTTTCAGTGCGGCAACGCTGAACTGGAACCTCACGAGTACGAGTTTCCATACGAGTACGTGTTACTGGAGTCGTACGAGTACGAGTTTCAGTGCGACATCTTTGAACAGCAACCATACGTTCACGAGTCTCAGTACGGTAAGAAGTCTGATTAACCATGCGAGTCTGAGTCTGTGGAACGTTAACAGTCACATTAGTTGTGTACTGCTGAGGAACCTGACGATTCATTGTCACTTGGTAAGGGACTTGCTGCTGAACGCGACGTGGAACGTAAACGCGAGTAGTAACGGTTTGGTAAGAAGGACCACAACCGCAACCAGGTGCAGCAGCTACAGCTGTACCGCATCCACCACCACAAGCTGAACCGCAACCACCGCAGCTGCTTGCACAACCACAGCTAGACGATCCACAGCTTGAACGAGCTTTGCAGCCACATCCACCAAGAAGGCCACCGCCGCCGAGAATGCCACCACCAGAACCACCGTAAACAGCGCCACCAGCCATCGCTCCACAGCAGCCATTGCTGACAGGAACAGTGCGAGTTACGTTCTGGAATGAACCAGCATCGACGCACTGTGTACGGTAACGAGTAACGGTGTAAGGCTGGCAAACCATGCGAGTCGCAGTTCGCTGCTGAATCGTTGGAACCATAACTGTGTAGTTTTGTGCGACTTGAGTCGTAACAGGAATTTGAACAGTGTAAGGCTGTGCAACTTGCTCAGTGTAAGGAATTTGAACCGAGTAGTTTGAAGTAACGTCCTCAGTGTAAGGCACGCAAACTTGGAAAGACTGAGTGATGTTCTCAGTGTAAGGAACCTGAACTGAGTAGTTCTGGGCAACCATTTCCTGGTAAGGAATCGTAACCTGATAAGTCTGAGTGATGTCCTCAGTGTATGGCACCTGAACTGTGTAGTTCTGAGTGGTCATTTCCTGATAAGGAACGCATACCTGGTAAGACTGTGTTACGTTCTCAGTGTATGGCACCTGAACTGAGTAGTTCTGAGTGGTCATTTCCTGATAAGGAACACTTACTTGGTAGTTCTGAGTGATGTTTTCAGTGTAAGGAACCTGAACGTCGTATGACTGTGTAGTCATCTCAGTGTAAGGAACCTGAACCTGGAACGACTGAGTCGTGTTCTCAGTGTAAGGGACCTGAACCGTGTAGTTTTGAGTTACGTTCTCAGTATAGGGAACCATAACCACGTAGTCCTGAGAAACAGGCTCAGTGTAAGGAACGCTTACCGAGTACGATTCTTCACGAGTCTGCTGAACAGGAACCGTTACATTGTACTCCTGAGTTACGTTTTCGGTGTAAGGCACTTGAACGCTGTAAGACTCAGTTCGTGTGCGTGGCTCAGAAACCATGACGGTGTAATCCTGAGTCTGTTCAACTGGAACTTGAACGTTCACAGTGTAATTTTGTGTACGAGTTTCAGTTCGCATACGACTACGCGTAACTGTTCGCATTTGAGTCGTCATTTGGCTCTGATAGATCGTACGAGTTTCGTAACGAACTGTTTGGCCACAGCAAGCGCCTGAAGCAGCGCCCACAACTTCTCCACCGTCAACCATTCCACCCGCGCTATACGGGTCAACTACAGAGCTTCCGTAGCAATCTCCACATGGTGCAACAACTTGGCCGCAACCACATGGTGTGTCAGCGTTGGCTGCCGTGGACGCAAATGCGACGCAACAAGCTACCAACATGCCGAAAAAACGCTTCGACATAAAAGGTCCTCCTCGAACGAGACTTGAACAAAAAAGTTTCAGACGATATCACCACGATGTGACATCATGAATTCAAAACAACGGGCAAGACCGACTTTAGCCAATCTTGCGGTGATACGCATAAACAAGGAGATTGATCCCAGTCCTCTGCGCGGCAGATTCTAGCGAGGCCCAAAGGCCTGTCAATCAGACACGTTTGTGCGTATCTCCCGCAGCTTGCGCAAAAGTTGATCGCAACTTGACCCGTAAACTCCGCCAATTTCAGCTATAACTTAACCTAGTGCCCCTGCTTTACTACGGTTTAGATCGTAGTTTTGGGAAATAACCGGAATTTACATCGCGGACTGCGCACAGCCCATCACCCGCCCTGTCCACCAGACCAGCGTATCATTCCAGATTCGAACCGGAAAACTGGAGTTGGATAGTCCGCTTCGACGACTTACAAACGCATCGCCCAGCAACTGTTGGAGACACTAGCTGGACAGCTTCGAACAAACCTATTCGATTCAGATAACAAGAGCTCGAAATGAACCGATGGTCGAGAAAACTGCACCGATGGGGCGCTATCCTGATCGCGATTCCGACCCTGCTGGTGATCGCCACCGGTTTGCTTTTACAATTAAAGAAAGAGGTTTCCTGGATCCAACCGCCGACGAAACGCGGTTTAACCGCCCGTCTCACCGTCGATTGGCAGGCCATCCTCGAATCGACAATGACCATTGAGCAGACGGAAGTCAGTTCATGGGACGATATCGATCGGCTCGATGTGCGACCGTCGAAAGGAGTCATTAAGGTACGCTGCAAGAACAACTGGGAAGTGCAGTTGGATTCCGCAGATGCAAGCGTCCTATCGTCGTCGTATCGGCGAAGCGACTTCATCGAGTCGCTCCACGACGGATCCTTTTTTTCCAACTATGCCAAACTCTACGTTTTCTTCCCTAACGGCCTCATACTTTTCGTATTGTGGCTGACGGGAATGTATCTCTGGTACTTACCGATCAACGCGAAAAGAAAGAAGCAGGCGCGACTGGCATCCAAGAAGGCCGACTCAGCAACGAAAGGGTAACCCTCCAGAAAGACTCTATTCGAGACTCGTTTCGGCCAGCGACTTATTCGCGTAGCCTTTCGGATTGTTCCGATGCCACTCCCATGCAGTTTTGATAATAGGTTGCGGTGAAGTGTATTTCGGTTCCCAGCCGAGAACATCTTTTGCCTTTGACGCGTCAGCCACAAGTTCAGGTGGATCGCCTGCTCGACGTTCGCCGTCCACACTCGCAATGTCGATACCAGAAACCTCTCGACATGTTTCAATAATCTGTCGAACACTGAATCCTGTTCCCGTCCCGAGGTTCACTTCGATTCCTTTGCCGTGTTGCAAACGTTCCATCGCGCGCAGATGTGCGTCCGCCAAGTCATCAACGTGAATGTAATCTCGTACGCAACTGCCATCCGGAGTCGGCCAATCCGAGCCAAACACTGTCACCTTCTCCCGCTGCCCTAGAGCAACCTGCAGAACGATCGGTATCAAATGCGACTCGGGAGTATGATCCTCGCCGATGCCGCCAATAGGTGAAGCGCCCGCCGCATTAAAATATCGCAGTGCTGCATATCCAAAATGATGCGCCTTTGAATAGTCACGAAGAGCTCTTTCGATCACCAGCTTCGTAAACCCGTATGGATTCACTGGCTGCTGTGGCGTCGATTCAGAGATGGGCATATTTTTGGGGACACCGTAAGTCGCACAGGTGCTCGAGAAAACGATCTTGCGCACGTTCGTTTCACGCATCGCTTCGAGCATCAGCAGCGTATTGACGACGTTGTTCTGATAGTACTTTGCAGGATTTTCGCAAGATTCTCCAACGAGGGCACAGGCAGCAAAATGCATCACAATGTCAATCTTGTTGTCACCGAGAATGCTTTTGACCAAGGCCGAGTCGTTCATATCTCCGACAACAAGTTCACCAGCCGTTACGGCCTGCATAAAACCGGTCGACAGATTGTCCAACACCCAGGTTTTATGCCCGGCCTTATCCAGAAAACGCACCATGTGCGATCCAATGTAACCCGCGCCGCCGATAACAAGTACGTTCATAGAGTCAACAACACGAAAGGGTAAATCTGGCTTTGCGATATTTGGCTACGCAGCCCGCCGACCAATCGATGAATCACCGACCAAAAATTCGAGAGTCCGGGACGGATCATGGGCTCTCCACCACGCATGCGAAAACTGGTCAGCAGTCCGTTGATAATGCACCAAGTGCTCCATCATTTCAATGACCGAAGCTCCGATTGAGTCATCTCCTGAAAAAATCAACCCAACGCGACCTAGGGGAACGGCGTCTGCATCTGGAACGCAAAAAAGATCAACGGAAAGATTGCGAATCATTGCGGTCGAATCGTGAAATGCATTTTCAAATTCGAAACAGATTTCCTGACTGCCATGGTCGACGCGAAACATCGCCTTGCACGGTCCCGCCGAATATCGATGGCCGACAACTTGAGTCGTTGTCACCGTCGAATCATTTAAGTGTTCAACGCATCGAATGCGAGCATCAACTCCTTCCGCATGTGGATGATGCCAATCGAAACTTACGATAGCGACGTTCTCGAGTTTCGTTTTTGAC
>CAYGUE010000137.1:0-18791 GCA_964352885.1 uncultured Pirellulaceae bacterium | reverse complement strand
CCCTAGAATGTTTCCACAGGGTATCGCCTTCAGCAGTTCCAACGAACGATCGACCAGATGAGTCGCTGGAGTCTCAACCAGTCGATTGTTTAGCCAAGGAGAAAGCTCTCGTCCCCACTGCCCTTTGATTCCGATGCGAATTTTGGCGCCCGAAAGCCAACCCAGCATGGCACTCTTGGTGATTCCTTGTGGGTCGATTGTGATGTCAAATTGCCGTTTCTTGAACTGGTTTCGAAGATCGTGCCACGCGAATGGCTTTTTCATCCAGGCTTTCGGCACAACGATGAATTCGTCGACGGAGCTTTGACCGTCCAACAGCTTTTGCGTCGGAGATTCGATCGCCCACGAGATCACTGATTTTGGAAACAGATCCTTGATCCGGTTTACCATTGGCAGTGTGAGTACGCAGTCACCGATATGGCTGAGCCGCGTGATGAGGATTTTCGGTTGTTCGTCCATGAACAGTCTCGGGTTACGGGTAGGTCAATCGAATCGGTAATGTACGACTAAAACCAGTTGTCAAACAAGTCCAGGATTGTCGAGCTGTGCCGCGTAAATATGAGTTAGTCGGCAGGATGCGTTGCTCAGACGCGTTTTTTGGGAAATCCTCTCCTTGGACTGGGCAGTTTGAACTGCCAGAATTCTTCATCGCGAGTTGGTTCGTACGGATTTTCAGGTTGGTTGACGAGTAGATTGGTTCTTCTCAACTTGCCGGAAGTCGTGGATTCGTTCAAACTGATCCTTCGCAGCCTCATTTCAGCATCTCGCACTTCAAATATCCAATCGTGGCCGAACCAAACAACCCGCAGAATCATCAAGAAGTCGTCGATCGCTATCAGGAGAAGTTGCTTGAGCAACAGTTGATCGTCGATCAGTGCAATCGCCAGTGGAGCACGTTCGCCTACGCGCGTGGCGGAGTGCTGATTCTGTTTCTGATTGTGCTTTTTCTGGCATTCAACGGAGCCTGGGAGCCGTCTCGCTGGCCGTACTATCTTGCGGCTTTCGTGTTTGTTGTATTCACGGTCGTCGCGTGGAAAGTGGAAACGCTCGAAGTAACACTGCGGCGGTCCCGCATGACCGCAAAGATGCAACGCGAATCGATCGCCCGATGTTTGCGACAGTGGAATGACATCGAAGTTTCCGACGTGAAGGTTCCGGCAGAACTCACCGCCGTTTCGACGGATCTCGACATGTTCACCAACAGTTCCATCTTCAAACTGCTCGGGATCACGCGTACGCCACTTGGGACAGAAACGTTGGCATCATGGATTCGGTCAGGTGCCTCGGCCGATGAAGTGGCCGTTCGACAAGAAGCCGTGAAGGAACTCGCTCCGAAGCTTCAGTGGCGCGAAGAATTTCAACTGCTCTGCGAACAACTTTCCGGAAGTCATGCGAATCCAACAAGTTTCGTCGATTGGGCGAAAAGCGGAAGCTGGTTTGCGAATCGTGGTTGGTTGTTGATGCTGGCTCGGCTGACTTCTGTTTTTTCCATCGCCTTGATCGTAAGTCTGCTGTTTCAGTTATTGCCGCTGACCATAGCCGGGCCAGCGATCATGATTGTGATGGCGATCAACTTCGGCCTTGCAGTCTTCTTTTCTGGATCGATCCACGAGGAGTTCAACCAGATTTCGACGCAAGCCAATGAAGCCAAGGGTTACGTTGAGCTTTTTAATCGCGTTGCAAATTTCGATGCCAGTTCGACACGACTTCAGGAGTTGCAAAAAGGCTTTCGCGATTCAGGAAGCGGAGCCCAGAAGGCGATCGGGCGACTTGGCGGGCTAACGTCATTGGCCATGATTCGCCGCGGATCCGGTTTTCTGTTGTATCTAGTTCTTGAGTTTCTCTTTTTCTGGGACGCCCATGTTCTGGATTTGCTTGAACGCTGGAAAGCAAAACACGGTGCGAAGGTTCATGGTTGGTTTGCCGACCTGGGGCATTGGGAATCGCTCTGTGCGTTGGCAAAACTTGTCGCGGACGAACCAACTTGGACATGGCCAACCGTAAAGCATCCTAAAAGTGATGCCGCAAAAGTTATCAAGACAAAGCAGTTGGCTCATCCGCTGCTCGGTCAGGAACGTGTCGCCAACGATGCCGAAGTCGGGCCGCCGGGCACCGTCTTGCTGGTCACGGGCTCGAACATGTCTGGCAAGAGCACGATTTTGCGAAGCATTGGCGCGAATGTTATCTTGGCTCAGATGGGCACCGTGGTGTGTGCCGAAGCAATGAGTCTTCCGCCGCTGCGAATTGAGACCAGTATGCGAATCGCCGATTCGTTGGCCGATGGTGTATCGTTCTTTATGGCCGAACTCAATCGCCTTAAGCAGATTGTCGATACATCGAAAGAGGTTTCTGCCGGCGACGATAAAACGATGCTGTTTTTGCTGGATGAGATCCTTCAAGGCACCAATTCTCGCGAACGTCAGGTTGCCGTCAGTCGCGTCGTGCGAAAGTTGATCGACAGCAAAGCGATTGGTTGTATTTCGACTCATGATTTGGACCTTGCTAAAACAGAGGATCTGGCTGATGCCTGTCGAACTGTGCACTTCAGTGAGCAGTTCGTTACAGAAGATGGCAAAGAGAAGATGACTTTCGACTATCGGATGAAGCAGGGAATTGCTCAATCGACGAATGCCTTGAAGTTGCTGGAGTTGGTAGGTTTGGGCGAGGACTGAGCTGTCCAATTTAGATCCCTAATACAAGCCCGAAACGCACGATTAGAAGTTGCACTGTTTTTCATCGCGCAGGGAATCAAGCCATTAGCCTAGGGTCGAGCGGAGCGACCATCCCCGGTAACGTAACGAATAGGCAATTGATCCCGGAGGGATCACAGCGGTCGGTGTGCTGCTATCCCGTCCGAATGGATTTGTCGTGTCAACAGATTCCGGTGATGACGCAGCGCTTATCACCAGCTAATGGCTGAAATCCAGTCGGGATTGGCTTAACCAGTGCAACTTCAAAAAGCGCAAGCGAGTGGGTAAGTCAACGCCATCACTGAGAAACCTGCATCGCCAGTTCGATCTTGTTTCGCAGCCAGTCGCGGGATGCGAGATAGAGATAGCTGCCCATCGATTGGCGGCTGGTCTTAAAGAACGCCAAGCCGCGTTGTCCGCTGTGCAGTGATTGGCTGACGTCGTCTTCGAGAGAAAGTTCCGCGGTGAAACGTGGAGCCAAGAGTTCGAACGATGGTTCATTCATTGATTCAGACGCGACTCGCTTCACGGGAAGTGAACCGCCGGCGAAAGCACACAGGCTTGGATGAGTCGGAACTGTCGAGGCCCGTGGGTTCACGCCTCTGAATCGCGAACGAAACACTGGCATGCCAGAAATCGCAACTCGAATTTCCTGCCCGTGATTTTCCTTGATCGAATCGAGATCACGCTGATCGATTGAGACAATGACTTCTTTCGAACGATGCTTTGCCACATTGAGCACCGGATCCCCCGGCGACACGAACTGACCCTGCATGTTGTGCAGGTGACGCTGGAAAACGAATCCGTCAAACGGAGCACGAATCTCCAAGGACTTCGCCATCCTCGTTTTCTCTTTAAACTGTTTCTCAAGACCGGCCAGATTTTCTTCTTCGATCGTCGCTAGGCCAAGCTCATCGGCTTGATGGTGAATCCGAACCTGAATGCGAGATCCGTCGACTTCACACATTAGCACGATTAGCTCATCCAACAGTTCTCTGTTTCGAAGTCGAATCAATAAGTCGCCTTGTTTGACTTTGTCACCCGAGGACACTAATACTTCGTCGATAAAGCCTGGCGATTCGGCCCGCACAATGGTCTCGGTGGCAAACTGCACAACAGCGGGTGCTGACTTCGTAGCCGGAGCGCTCAGCACGAAGACCAACAAACCGGCGATGCAGGCGATGGTGCCAAAGCTAATCGCCAGTCGCCTCAATGAAACAGGATGCTTTGCTTCCGATCGTTTGTTGGTACTGCTGGTAAAGCGGCATCGCAATCCAGAGAGTCGCTCCAATTGCAGCGAGGAACACGCCGAAGTTCGGTAGTAGGACGCTGGCTCCAATTGTCAAACTGATTGAAATCAGGATCTTCCAGAAGAAAGCCATCGTTCCGTAGATTGAACAGTGCCAAAACTCACCGCGAGGAATTTGATTAGGAGTCATTGGAGTACCGAAAATCAGACTCTTTATCCGATTACCAAACCATTTCGTACCTTTGGGATATAGGTTCGCGACGCCAAGCAAGTCCGACAGGATAAAGTAGCCGTCGAATCGCATCAGGGGGTTTGCGTTGAACAGGATCGTTGTCACGCTGGACATGATGAACAGTTGGAATGCCGTGTCAGCGACGAGTCCAGTTGATTGACTCCAGACGATGACTGAAATGAACGAGATAAATAGCTCAACGTACATACCCGCGGCCGCAACCACGATGCGTTGCCAGCGACTTGCGAAGCGCCACATCGAAGTAACATTCACGTAAGCCATCGGAGTAAACAGCAGGAACAAAACGCCCGCTTCGGGGACTTCGCCGCCGTATTTTCTGCAAGCGATTCCGTGAGCCGCCTCGTGAACAACTTTCAGCAGCAGCCAGAAACCCAACAGCCAAGCCCAACCGTAACCCGAGAGGATGCCAGTTGAGGCTCCCGCCATCGCGTCCCAGTTCGACCAAATTGTTTTCAGACCTATGATCGCGGTGATGCACCAAACGACAAAGAAGGTTTTTGAGAATGCCAACTTTGCGACCGGGAAGATCTTGCTGAGCGCCGATGTGGGATTAAAGAGTGTGACTTTGAAGGAGATCGGATTCAATTTTCCAATCAAGCTGGCTTTTTGCATCGACTGAACTTGTGCGTTGATGCGTTTACTACTGTCAATCGAATCGCAGAAAGCCAGATTCGATTGGATCAGCCACTGACAAACCTGAATCACAAACGGCTCACGAATATTTTGATCGTCGATGGCCTCAGCCAGTTCTCCCACCGTTCGTTTTCCGTCGATGCTGGAAATCAAAGTGAATTCATTGATGCCGATTTGGAAAAATTTACTCCGAACCGGATCTTCGACGATGACAAAGCTTTTGCCATTTTGAGACCTCGTTTCAAAACGCAGTTCCTGCCGCAACGTCAAAACGGCACCAATCCACTGCGTTTTCGGGTCACCCATCTGTTGTTTTGCGGGAGTATTCATGATTTGGTCCTACCAGACCATCCAACAGCGAACGGATTCCCATGCGTTGTGAAACAGGTTCCAGCCGATGGGCCGCCATGAAGTTTTGACTTTGGCAGTGCCCTTCATTCCCGGGCGAATCACTGATTCGTCGTCCGTGAGTTTTACGTCAGCAACAAACACGGAGTCATCATTGAGCACTTCTGCACTTGGGTGAATTGTGTTGACTTCGCCGTAGAAAGTCCGATACGGGAACGCGTTTAGCTTGATCGCGACGCTATTTGAATTCTCGACGTATTGAATTTCCGATTCTGGAATCGAAACTTCGGCCAGCATCGCATCCAAGGGTGCGACTTCGAAGAGCGTTTGTCCGATCTCCATGGTGGTACCCTGAGCTTTATCGAGATCACCGCTGATCACGATGCCATCGTAGGGGCTGCGAATCTCCAAACGCGAAAGTTGATCGTTGAGTGACTTTAGTTTTGTGTCCAGCTTTCGCATTTCGCTTCGTGCGATCTGTGATTGAGCGACCTCTCCCTGAGCCAACGCTGACGAATGACGACGACGAGCAGCTTGATGTTCAGCTTGGACGCCCGTCAGTTCAAGGCGCAATTGTTGCCCGTCCATGTAGGCCAAAATCTGATCCTTCGCGACGAATTCACCGGGCCGGACAACAGCACGCTCAAGCGGACCCGCTGTATGGTGCCGCAACGAATCGCCGATTGACGGGTTGGATCTCGCAGTCGCAGACGACGCGATATGGAACCGGAATGCACATCAGCAATCCTAATGCGGCAGCTGCTTTCAATCCGAAACGAAACCATGTTTTAGATGGGATTCGCCTGACACGTTCGGCCACCAGATCGGTCGCTTTCAAGTTTGCCCGTCGGACGACGTCCAGATGAGCTCCGTTGATCGCAGCGAATTGTTGCAGTTGATTTGGTTGAAGTTCGGAGATCGCGTCACCGTTACTGGCGACAAGAATGGATCCGGTTGGGTTGCCGTCAAGGTCTTGTGTCGGAACACAGACGCAGGAATTGAACCGATTCGCCTTACAGTAGGCCTCCAAGGCTCGCGCTTGCGATGCGTCTGCCGATATGCCTGTCGGCGAAAAAACAAGGGGTTCTGCTCGGCCGATGCCGAGGCTGGCTGCTGATAATATGACTCGGGATGATTCGCTATGAACGTCGAATTGCTCGACTTCAGAGATCGCAAGCAGCTTCGATTTTTCTGGTATGGCACCGTCACAATATGCGGCCTGACTCATGCCGAGCAACCGTCTAAGGTGATTGACGACGTAGTTTGCTGCTTCTTGTTTTGAGGTTGATCGATCAAGCATTCCGCAAAGAGAAAGTGCATCGCCTGTGAGCTTTGCTTGCTTCTGGCTCCGTTGTAGCTCATTCCGCACAATCCATTGCTCAATGGCTTGTGTGCCCATCGTCAATATCCATTGATGGCGCGTGGTGGATTGATTCGAATCGACGAAGCAACCGGCAAGGACCATGTCGAACTGATCGACACGAATGCCAATCGCGGATGCGGAGATGGAATGATTGTCGCTAATTCGGACCATTCCCAGCTCGCCAGTCGCAAGCGTTTGCTCAAGCAATTTCCGAAGTTTTAGTCCAGCGATTTCTGCGACAGAGCCTGCGATTTCGTCAGTCAATGGATGAACATGCAATTCACCGGCCTGTGGTTCCCGTTGTCCAATCCAAACCACAAGACATTCTGTTTCGCGACAGATGATTTCCGCAACGCCCCGAATCAAAGGGGTGAGCTGTTCAGATTTCATTGCCAATTGACGAAGCTCCGAACCAATCGAATTCGTTTCGATTTCGGCAGGCTGAGGGAGGCACGGCAATGCCCCCGAAACATGAGGAGGCGGCGTTTGAGTTGACTCGGACATGTTGGCCGATGGGTTAGGGGAGCAGCTATGGGGTGGGTCGCGGAGAATTGAAGCGACGCCCGTTTTCGGCATCTGGCCTTAGATGTTTAGAGTGCAGATTTCTCCGGCGCGGAAAGTTCCGCCACGATTTTCAAACACGAGCTTCACTTCAACAGTCTGGCTTTGAGCATCGGTGCTTACGCTGACCGAGTACACGGTTGCGACAACCGCCTTGCCGCTCTCGAATCTCAATTCAAATTCTTTGCCGACACGAAACTCATTGGCTTGCGAAACAGGGATGTTAAATGTTGAAAGGAGGCGATCGACTTGGATAATCGTGACGATTTCAGGACGAAGCGGCGAAAGGAACTCTCCTTCGCGACAATGTACTTTTGAGACGATACCGCTCATCGGTGCCGTGATTGATCGGCGTGAGAGCTTGATTTCGGCACGTTGTTTTTCAATTGTTCGGATGGCTGCTTCTTCTCGAGCTGAATTAAATTTTGCTTCTGCGATAGAAAGTTCCATTTCGCTGCGGATCAGTTCACTTTCGCTTGCGTGGCCGTTGGCTTGCATGCGACGCAATCGTTCACCGATCATGCGACGTTTTTCCAATGTCTTTCGTGCTGCATTAAGTTGACTGGACGCGTTCGCCATTTCTGACGCAATCTCAAGCTGAACTTTTTGCAGTCGGTCGTCCAGACGTGCAATCACGTCGCCTTCAGCAACGCCGTTTCCCTCGTCGACTTTGAGTTCGGCGATTGCGCCTGCTTCGTCGCTGGAGAGGTCGATGCTACGGAAGGGTTCCGTAAATCCTTCGATCTGCCCCTGCGAAACGGCTGCAAACGTGAAGAATGTAAGGCATGTTCCGATCACAAAAAGGACCATTTCCGTGAGCGATTTTGGCGACGGTTGAAATTGGTTGGTGAACATGGTTCGATCTGCCGAGTAAGTATGTTTTTTTGGTTCCAAATGGAACCGAATGCTCTTTTGAAAAGTAGCTTACGATGAAGATGCGCAAGCGATACGGCCAGAAAACCGAAGTGCTGCTTGTGCGACAGGCGGAGAACCTGCAGATTCGATACAATCGGATCCATGACTTCACTCCCAGCCCCCAAAATCGTCTATGAGCAACGTGGAATTATTATTTTCAACAAGCCGCCAGGGTTGCTAACTCAGGCCCCACCAGGCATTGACAGTTTGGAACTGCGCGCGAGGCAGTTCCTAATGGCTCGCGAAGACGTTCAATCAAAAATCTATTTGACGCCCATCCATCGATTGGACCGGCCCGTTTCAGGTGTCATCGTTTTCGCCAGAAACGTTCGAGCCGCAAAACGAGTTTCAAACCAGTTTCAGCAGCGTTCGGTCACCAAGAAATATCTTGCCTGGATTGAAGGGGGGATTGAGTCGGATGACGGCTTGTTGGAAGACATGATGCGGAAGATTCCTGACGAAGCCAAATCCGAGATCGTCGCGGAGGATCAAGAAGATGCGAAAAAGGCAGCTTTGCGTTTCGCCATAAAAGAACGGAAGCCGAACGCGACACTCGTTGAGATTGAATTGCTCACCGGGCGGACGCATCAGATTCGGTTACAATTTGCTTCGCGCGGGCACGCGGTGCTTGGCGATGCTCTCTACGGATCCAATTTTCCATTTGGCGAGCAAACGGTGGATCAGCGACAACGGCAGATTGCCTTGCATGCTTGGCAGATCGAATTCGATCATCCGATCGATGATCAGCGAGTTGAGCTCAAGATCGAGCCCGATTGGGAGGGTCGCTAGTTCAATTGGCAATGGCTGGGAGTGGACTGGTATTGAAAACGATTTGTTGCGTAGGCGTTAGTTGCAGCTGGTCTCTGAGAAATTTGCGATGAGCCCACGGATCTCGACATGATACTGCCATCGCTGGCGGAGCTTTTGGATATAGCCAAGCTTAGTCTTGGCAAATAGTTGTTGAGCAGATAGCAATTCTAGGTACGGTGTTTCACCTTGGCGATATCCCTCGTTAGCCAGTTCCAATACTTTTGCAGCTTTGGGCAACAGTTGAGCGTCGAGACTCTCCAGTTGGATCCTTGCGTCGACATAGTTCGCCCAGGCGGTCGTCAAGCGATCGCGAAGTTCGAGCACCTTTTGATCCGCAGCGTTGATCGAAGACTGAACGTTTTGTTGAGCCTGAAAAATGGCTCCCTGATTACGGTTGTATTTCGGAAGCGGTAGTCCAATCTGGAATCCGCCGACGATTTCGTCCACCGTAAAGTCATACTGTAAACTTGTCTGCCACGTCACATCGGGAATTGGGACCGCCGTTTGCTGCGCAAGTTCGCGCCGTGCCTGTTCGATGCCTGCGAACGTCGCCGATAATTCTGGATGGTTTTCAAGCATCTGATCGAAGGCCGTTTCAAAGTCTTCCATCGGTGGTACGTCACGAACATCACCGGCAAGCGATTCGAGTCTCATTTCTGATTCGCCAATCAACGCTGCAAGGCTTCGAATCGTTGCTGTCCGTCGATTCGCCGCCTGACGGACCATCATGCTCGCGTTCTGAAATTCGACTTGTGATCGCAATACAGGTGCTTTCGCAATTTCTTCTGCTGCAAAGAGTTTCTCGGACGTATCGACAGATTTCTCGAGGACATCGGCCAATTCACGAGTTTGCCGCACGGATTCCTGAGCCAGCAGAACTTCGTAGTATCGCTGCCGCAGATCGATTAGCAACCTTTGCTTTATGGCATCAAGGCGATTGTTGGCAACATCCAACTCAGAGCAAACCACGGATTGAGCGAGTCCAAGCTTGCCACCACGAACAACTTTCTGTCCGTAAAAGACTCCATATCTACCAAAGCCATCGTTCGCGTTGATGTCGTCAGCGATGATGCCGACGTTCGGGTTCGGCGGCAGTCCAGCCTGAAGCTTCTTACCGGTCAGCCCCGATATTTGTGATTCAGCCTTCAGGATCTCCGGGTGCCTTGAGAGAAGAAGTTGCTCAAGTTCGTTCAGCGTCACGTTTCCGCCAAACTCCGGTGCCGCGGTCTCGACCCATCTGTTGGAGATGTCAGACTCTATTGATAGCGGGATCAAACCAACGGGCGCAACATCATTGTCTTCTTCCGTCTGAAATGCGACCTGTCTCAGTTCCGAATGGCGGACTGGAGTGTTGGCTTGGTCAATTCCCAATTCGGCGGGCGCAGCGAATGAGAGTAGCTTTGGCCCTCGCTGAGTCGCGCGGCAACCGACCAAACCGAACAAAACGACCATCAACGCGCAGGCAACAGCGCAGATTGAAATCGGGGTCAGATTGCGATGCAATGTCATCAGAAACTCGGTAGAGAGCGAATCGCCTAGCTACCGAGTAGTATCGAATTTTCCGCGTATTCCGATCAATCCGCATTGTAAATTGGTGCCGACAGAGCAAGCCTCACGCGTCGCCGATGTTAAAGTCTTTCGGTTGCGCAGAGTATCGGGTGACGCCAGTGTGTTATCGCATCACCGCATCGTTTTGCCACCAGATTGGATCGTTTCCACCAAGCAGGATTTCGCGGTCCTGATTCATCGGTGAGATAAAAACGAGTTCATGCCGCAAGCGTTGTTCTTCGCGTTGATCCGACTCAATCGCTGAAAGCTCGTAGGCCAACGCTTGGTCATAACTTTCGGGCTGCAGGTCCAGGTTCGAAACCGGTGCGACGTACTCTACTGGGATAGAAAGGGGATCAACAATTGGTGCTGATTCGGTCACCGGGGCGGCAGCTGGCATGGCAGTTGGAACGGCTTCTGGCTCAACCGTGATCTCTCGTTGGCGGACTGGAAACTGAATTCGTGGTCCGTCGCCGTCATACAGTGTGGGCTTGACTTGTGACTCAAAGACATCCTTGTGAGCAGGAAGAATGCGAACGTCGGCTCCCAGTGAATGGAAAATGTCACGAATGTGATCGTGGCACGTGAACATCAAAATCTGATATCCGTTCCGCGAGAAGTCGTAGAGGACTTCCGCAGCATTTCGAGCTCGTTGCCCATCGAAGTTGACCAGTACGTCATCGAGAACCATCGGAATCAAAGCTCCGCGTCGTGCGTAAGCTCCAACCAACGCAAGTCGAAGGCTCAAGAATACCGCTTCCCGAGTTCCACGGCTGAGTTTATCGACTGCGATCGATTCGCCGTTCACGTTGTCGACCAGTAGTTCTTCACCGGTCATCCGCGTCCAAATTCGGGTGTACTTGCGGTCACTCAGTTTTTCAAGATAGCCAGAGGCTTCCATGAGTGTTTCAGGCTGGCGTTTCGATTCGTATGATTCGCGAATCATCTCGAGCATTTGTGTGCTCGCGCCGAGTTCCTGCCATTTGAGTTTCAGCTTACCGATTTCAGTTTCGATTGAATTGAGTTCGAGTCGAACTTCGTCCAATCGCGAGTCATCGCCGAGTGCTTTGACTTCTTGCATCAGCTCGCCACGAAGCTGCATCATGCGATTTTGCTCTTCGCGATCGAGTTCTACTTCGGCCTGCAAGGCTTCCCATCGTTTGTCTAAGCCACCCGCGCCAAAATTCGCGAAGATTTCCTGAAGCTCTTCATGCTTGAATTGCTTCCCGATCGAAAGTCGAATTTGATCGTCAAGCTCCGCACGTTTCTTTTCAAGCTTGCGACGTAGAACGTGTTTCGCGGCGATACTCCGGTAAGCTTCTTCCGATTCAGCACCGACCGCTGCAAGTAATCGTTGCTTGATTCCCAGCTGACGATCGAGTTCGCGTTTGGTCTTGTTCAATCGTGCACGAAGTAATTTGTACTTCGTTGCTAATTCTTTACGCGCTGAGACGTGAATGCGTTGCTCGTTGATGGCTCGCGAAATTAGTTCAAGGCGCTCGGAAAGTCCGGCTTCTTCGAAAGGCAGGCCCGTTTCATGTAGCGTTGATTCGATACGCTGTTGAATTGTGGAGATCTCTTTTTGCTTGAGTTCCTGCTCCACACGAAGCTGATCCAGTCTCGAGTTGAATCCAGAAATCCGATCGCTACGACTTATGATCTCCTTGAGCTGTTCCGGCTCAAGTGCCTCCGGTAAGCCCGCTGATCGAAGTGCGGAACGCCATGTCTTGTCAGCCGATTCGAGTTCGCGTTCCTTGATTAGCAGATTGCGACGTGCATCTTCCATTGACATTTTGGTGTTCTCAACGCGATGCTCAAGTGGCACTAGATCCGTGAGGCGGTTGAGGCGACTGGTTGCTGTTTCCAGTTCCAAATCGTATTGAGTAATGGAATCAGCGGGCAGATGTTTTTCGATTTCGTCACGTTCGTACTTGGCTCGCTTGAGTTGCTGACGCACGATGTCGATCTGGTGACGGTAATCGTCGAGTTGTTCTTTGGCGATTTTTTCCCAATGGTACTTGATGCCCATCGATAGAGCCAATGCTCCCGCTCCAAGGAACAGCACGAGTACGCCGCTGCTCCGGCCGCTATCGCTAATCCCAGTCAGTCCATAACTTTCTGACAGGATTCCGAAGCCTATCAGAATAAAGCCGAGAATGAAGACGCCGCCAATGATGGCCAGTTTCTCAACCGGCAGGACTTGCTCGGCAACGACGGAATCAATTTCCCGCTCCAAACCCGAGCGCGAGCGATTCAGTTTTTCGATTTTCTCTTCGAGTTCAACGCGGCGTTTGAGTCGATTTACGTAGGCACTCGTTTCCTCTAGTGATTCCGAAACACCCAGTTCAGAGCGCGACTTGGTCAATCGCTGATTGTGTTGGCCGAGGTCGAACTGGCGTTTGTCGAGGTCCTGCTTGGTCTCTTCCAATTCCTCACGGCTATCAAGCAAGCGATCGCCGACTGCTTCGAGCTGCTTGAACCCTGCCCCACCAATTTCGCGAATGTCTTTCGCACGGAGTTTCATCTGGGGGCCAAGACTGTTGACTTCGCTAGCCAGTGTCGTCTCAACGCGATTGACTTCATCGAGAATGTTTTTCGTTTGACGCTCAAGTGACTGGATCCAGGGCGCATGTTCACTGATTGCCTCGATGCGAGATTTCTGTGACCAGAGATGCCGATTGATCGGCAATGCCATCGCTTCCGTCTTGATAGCGCGACGCTGAGTACGCACCTGTTCGATACGTTCCTTTTGTTGAGCAAGTTTTTCGTTGACTTCGTCTAGTTTTTTTACCGACACGTCACGTTGGTCAGGCAGTTTCGCGTAGGCTGAAATCTGATCGCGAACGACCGTGCGGCTTTGCCAGCGTTCCGCGATTTGGATTGCGATCTCGACCATCCGAGCTTCGCGCTCAGTTTTCTTGAGCTTGATTTTCAGGTCATTCAGTAGATGGTTGACATCCGTTGTCTCGGAAGCGATTCGTGACCAACGCTTCGCGTTCTGTTTGAGTTCATCGATTTCGCGCAAGAGTTTCTGGCGGCGATCGGATAGCGTTTGCAGTCGAGAATCGGCTTTCGGGTTGGCTGACCAAATCTTTTCGCGTCGATTCTTCAAGTCTCGCATTACGTCGATCAGAGAAACTCGATCGAGGCCGCTGGTCAGACGATAGAGGTATTCAGACGCTGCCGTGCTATTGAGGGCACCTAGTTCCTGAATCTCGCGAAGGCCAATGGCAAACACGTTGTTGAAGATGGACTCATCGACATCGGCCATCAAGCTGGCCAATTGAGCACTTCCGTGGACGGAGCCATCGTGCTCGTCAGTCACAGAGAGATCACCGATTGGATCTGAATGCCGGTTTGGATCGACGTGTCGGACGATGTCCCACTCGCCATTGCCAGTCTTGATGCTCATGCCACCGCCGGCAAGTCCGCCATATACAGGAGGCGTGTACTTGTCGAGCCGCCCTGGAGAGAATCCGAACATCATCGAACGGACGAACTGCATCAGCGTTGTTTTGCCGGCTTCGTTGTATCCGTGGAAAATCGTCATGTCGCCGGACAGCGAATTTACATCGAGTCCTTTCCAGACGCCGAATCCATCGACTTGCAAATCAGTAATTTTCACTGCACGCTCCCTGTCATTGGTGGCTGTGGCTTCCAGCCGCAGCACGGTGTATCTCTAATCCGCTTCGTATCGCTACGAAGCCTCACGTAATTCATCAGCATCATCAATTGTTTCAGCATGTGAAACTTCTTGGACATGCTTGTGGCCGGCCAGATAATTGACGCCGATCATCGCGGCACGCCTGAGCGTAATGTCGCGTCGTTCCCGAGTCACATGAGCCACGGATGCCATCGTGTCGCCCTTGACGGTCTCAGGCATGTACTCATGCAAAGCCAGTTTTAGCGAGTCGTCGCTCTGGTAACGTCCGACAGCTCTTAAGTATTCACCGAGGATTGTGTCTTCTTCGTACCACTCGATTGGCAGCGACTTTGGTGTTTCGACATCGACCTTGGTCGACCAGAGTCCTTTGTCTCCGTTTCCGAACTCATCGCGAAGCCATTCTAGGATTTCGCTACTCCACTCTTCCTGACGGATTCGCGGGTTGAAGTCGCCTTCGGTGTTCAAGAACCAACGAGAAAGAACAATCTGATCCGTCGTGTCGGAGATGATCTTCAGAGCACGTTCGGCAAGGACGTCTTTCAGTTCTTGCATGCCAACGTTTTCGGTGATCGCAATCTTCTGCGGAAGCCAACGAACGCGATCGCAGCTGACTGTCTGGACTTTGATCTTACCAGAAGCATCAATGCGAACGAAATTGAAACCGTGAATACCAGACTCTTTTGGGTTGCGAGCTTGAGTTGTGCCCGGCCACGCAACAACAGAAGCGCTTCGATCAAGGCGCGTCGTTTTGTGTCTGCCACCCATCGCCCAGTAGTGAATGTTGTCGGCGTTGAGGTTGCTCGATTCAAAATCGCCATGCGTCAACGCAATGTTCAGGCCTTCGCCTGCCGGTGCGGCGAACGCATCGCCATTGCGCCTTTTTGTGTCATAGCCTGCTGCAAGAATCGTGGCGATTCGCTTTCCCCCTCGAAGATGCTCGACCTCTTCAACGACCGTCGACGAAAACGTCACGACCGTTTCAGGAAGTTCAATTGAGCTTGGCCAACGGTCCGGGTGATCGAATTTGCCAGCACACCAGTAGACGTGAATGCCGTGCTCAGCCAGTTTCTGAAAGTTGTTCAGTAAGAAGGATGGTGCTCGAGCAGAACCTGCGTCGTGATCGAATAGGTCTCCCGAGAGTAGCACGAAATCGACGCGTTCGGTTAGCGCAAAGTCGAACACTCGTTGAGCTGCCTCGTAGGGAGCAGACGCCAGCGTTTTGATGAGGTGCTTGGGGATTTCCGTGAGCCCGGTGATGGGGCGGTCGAGATGGAAATCGGAAGCGTGGACGAACTTGATTGAGTCGGACATCAGGTGGCCTCCTTGCGCCTGCATGCATGTGTAAAAGCGAAGTTTACCCAATCCCCGCAACTGCACAAACACCAGTCGTATCGGGGGCGGCTTCTTGCATTGGCGATAACTGGATCAGGGATCAAGCACGAAGCGGACGAGCCCAAGCGAGTGAATACCGAAATACACTCGCTTGTGCTCGTCCGCTTCGTGCTTGTATTAATGTGCGAGGAAGAAAGAGCATGTCCCTGAACCCTTATCCTTGCTAGCATACCGCCATGACCAACTCAGCCAACTTCATATTCGCATCCTGTCAGGCCGGCGCCGAGGCAGCACTCCGTAAGGAAATTCCCGCAAACCACCCGGAACTCAAACTCGCCTTCTCAAGACCGGGCTTCGTAACGTTCAAAGTCGACGCGGAGAATCGACTTTCGGATCGATACACGCTCAAGTCAACCTTGGCTCGTACAAGCGGTTGGTCGTTGGGCCGCGCGGAATCTGAAATCAGCACCGAGATCATTGCAGCCATCATTGAGAACGCGGGCGATGCGTTGGCTCGAGCTGACGTGATTCATGTTTGGGAACGTGACCGTAAGGTTCCGGGATCGGGCGGCTTTGAGCCCGGCGTTTCTGTTTTGGCCGAGGAGGCTGGCCATCAACTGATCGCCGCGATGAAGACCATGCCGGAAATGTTCAAGAAAGCACCAGGCCTAAACGAGTCAGCCAAGCCGGATGCCGTAGTTTTCGATGTTTGTATCGTCGAGCCGAATCAGTGGTGGTACGGATTCCATGAAGCTAACACAACCGCTGGTCGCTGGCCTGGCGGAGTGCCTATGTTCGACACCGATTCGGATCCCATCAGTCGCGCTTACTTTAAACTGAAAGAGGCGATCCTTTGGGCGGGGCTTCCCGTTTCCAAGGGCGACGTTTGTGCAGAGCTCGGAAGTGCACCTGGCGGATCATGCCAACTACTACTTGAGATGGGCGCGAAAGTGATCGCAATCGATCCCGCTGAACTCGAGTCTGATGTTTTGGAACATCCAAACCTGACTCACATCCGTCGCCGCGGTCACGAAGTTAAGAGGCGTGATTTTCGTGACGTACGGTGGCTGTTCGCCGACATCAGCATGGTGCCGAACTATACGCTCGACACCGTTTCTGAAATCGTAGCGCACGAGTCCGTTGACATCAAGGGAATGGCTTTAACGCTCAAGCTTTCCAATTGGGAAATGTTGGCCTCAGTCCCCAAATGGGTTCAGCGTGTCAAAGACCTCGGTTTCAAACACGTGAGGACTCGGCAACTGGCTTTCAATCGCCAAGAAATCTGCTTGGTGGCTACGAAGGACAAATTCATCGTTCGCGCCGGAAAGAAACGTCCTGCGAAATCCTGATTGTCGGGCAAGAGTGCCCAACCTACGATTCATTCTCCGACCCTTAGCTTGGCTTAGTAGTCCAACAAGCTGATGACTGGATACGGTTTTAGCTTTTCCGCGCCGTTCAGAAATGACAGGTTGATCATGAACAGACAGCCAACGACGTTCGCTTCGCATTTTTCAATCATCCGGCAGCAGGCTTCAACGGTTCCGCCTGTGGCCAGCAAGTCATCGACGACCAGAACGTTCTGTCCTTTCGTGACTCCATCGACATGCATCTCCAACGTGTCGGCCCCGTACTCAAGTTCATAACTATAGGAATGTTTCTCGTAGGGAAGCTTTCCTGGCTTGCGAATTGGAACCATTCCCAACCCAAGCTTGAGTGCCAATGGAGCCGCAAACAAAAAGCCGCGAGCCTCGGCCGCCGCGAGGACGTCGATTTTCAGGCCGCTGACTTTCTCTGCCATTTGATCAATGCACTCTTGAAAAGCCTCGCTGTCCAGGAGTAGCGGCGTGATGTCTTTGAATAGGATTCCCGGTTTGGGAAAGTCTGGAACGTCCCGGATGAAATCATTGAGGTTGATCTGGGCATCGTTCGACATCGCAGGTTCCTGAGGCAGGGGTTTTTGGAAAGCCGGCCAGTATAATCCCAACCCGGAGCGCAAGCGAGGTGCGATAAATACAAGCCCGAAGCGCAAGTGCGCAAGCGAGTGAATTTCGACGTTCCCGATTCACTCGCTTGCGCTATTAGGCTTCGGGCTTGTATTCCTTTACCGCGACAATTCTTCATGAGCCGCGAACCTTTCGTTGGGCTGCTGAGTCGTCGGCAAATAGCGATAGTAGACTTCGAGGATGAGTGCGGACACCGCGGTCGAGTAAACGCGCCCTCCGTAGCTGGCCCACAAACCATTAGGCTTCCAGCTGCCACGATTTTCCCCTGTATGTTCTTGGCTGGAAAGCAAAACAGATTTCACGTTTTCGTTCCACTGTTCCCATTCCGGCCCGCCAGCAAAATACATCGCCATCGTGCCGTAATACCAATAGTAAAGATTCGGTTTCCGCGCCGAAGGCATGTCTCCGGTGATCTCAAATTTTGCTTCTCGGATCACGCGATCCGAAACCGACTGCCCAAGCACATACCGGGCAACCAAAGACTCGGCGGTCATCGTCGTGCTCGGTCGATGGCCAGGGCGGTATGCCGCGACTCCTCCGCCTTTTTTCACCGCACAACGATCGATGAAGGCGTGCATCTTTGCGGTTGTATCAGCGGGAATATCGATGCCACCAATCTCGGCGCTGTGAAGTGCCAAAGCCTGCCAGCCGAACTGGCTCATGTCACCTTCGTCTCCGGGTTGGTAACGCCAGCCACCGTCGAAACGATTCTGGGATCGAATCGAGTAATCGACGCCGCGTTGAACTGCGTCGCGAAGTTTTTGATCGCCCGTCATCGCCCAAGCTTCACTGAGTGCCAGCAGACCCATCGAATGACAGTACATTCTTGCGAACAGTCTCGACTCGCCAGCCAGCGATCCGGATTCGTCTTGTTGGCTGATCAAGAAACCAATTCCGTTGCGAACGGTCTTTTGCCACGGGCCATCCATGTGCGAATGACCACCTGCGAGGAAGGCCAGCAACGCCAAGCCAGTGACTCCAGAATCCGCATTTGCCCCTGCCCCGTCGCGGTTGTGGCCGAAGACTTTTGTTTCGGTGCCGCCACCGTACTTGCTCGAATTCCATCGACCGTCAACTTCCTGATGATTGGCCAGCCAGAGCAAAGCAGACTCGACCGATTGTTCTGTTTCGAGCGAACCGCCGCGAGATTCAAGAACTTGCCGACGATTGCTCGCAGTTCGCAACTCATACATCTTCGGCACTGGCTTGCCGTCACCGATGCGGACAGACGAATGACTAGCCGTTCGAAACGAACGATTTTGCGTGACGGCCTCGAAGTTCGAAGACTGAAATTCCTGCGTTGGTTGCGTTTGAGGGAGAGGTTGCAGGGCAAATATCGGTTGAGCCGTATCTTCAGTAGCGGCATCGATCTCACCGTCACGAGCAAACATGCCGTCAACGAATGCCTTGCTTGACTCCGGA
>CAYGUE010000136.1:0-19318 GCA_964352885.1 uncultured Pirellulaceae bacterium | reverse complement strand
GAGTAAAAATCGGTCGTTGAACTAAACCGCTGCGCGGGGGAAGTGGAGTTGAGCGACGATTTGGCCGGTTAACGAATAAAGCGATTATTCCGATTTGCGCTTTGTAGATTTGTGAGCCATCTTTCCTGGACGCCATTAGTTCGTCTGGAAAGGTGCTCCGATGACTCCGCTGAGACAACAGTATATTGATGACCTGAAACTGAGGAACTTCTCAACTGGCACAATCAAGGTTTACGACAGAAGCGATGTTGAGAAATGAAGGCATGGGCATTCTCGTTTCAAAAAAAAAGCACCAACCTAGATCAACTCATGACAGTTTGGGTGTCGATGGTCTTCAAGGTATTTACAACAAAGCTGAGTGTTGACGGAGGTGGCCCAGACTCCAGCACGGTGTGTCACTCATTGAGCAGTCGTAGTCGTTCCTGCTCTTCTTGGTAGGCAACGTCAATGAGATGCAACACACCCTCGACATCGGCTGCCTCCGTCGAAAACTCAAACTCGCCCGTTAGTTTCAAGTCAGGTTTGAGCAAACCCTTTTCGTACAGCTCCCAGATTTCTTCTGCGTAGTGAGAATCGGCCAACTCGGGAGCAAACTGTGCGTAGTATTGGGTGATGTTGCCGACATCACGCTGCAACATCCTTTCGGCGTGATTGTTTGCTGCCGCATTGACGACTTGCGGGAAGTCAATGATGACGGGCCCCGCTTGATTCTGAAGGACATTGAATTCTGACAGATCGCCGTGCACCAGTCCGACGCACAGCATCCGCAAGACATAATTCATGACCTTGGCGTGATCCTTCACCGCTTGTTCCGCAGACATGCTGATGTCATTGAGACGCGGAGCTACTTCGCCGTCGGCTCCGGTAATCAGCTCCATCAGCAACACACCGTCAAAGAGCCCGTAAGGTTTGGGCACACGTACGCCCGCTTCGGCTAGGGCGTAGAGCGCGTCGACTTCGGCCGTTTGCCAAACGACCTCTTGTTGCTCACGACCGAATTTAGAACGCTTCGACATCGCTCGAGAGCGGCGGCTGTTGCGGGCTTTCCGGCCTTCCTGATACTGCACCGCGTGTTTGAAACTGCGATCGGCCGCGTCTTTGTAGACCTTCGCGCAGCGAATTTCCTGTCCACACCGCACAAGATAAACTTGCGCCTCTTTGCCACTCATCAGGGAACGAAGGACGTCATCTACCAGACCTTCTTCGATCAGGGACTCAATACGCTTAGGAGCTTTCAAAATTTTCTTGCTGTAAAGGAAACAACGCGGGCCGAAGATCACCAGCTTTTACGGCGGAGCAGCGGTCGTTGCTCGCAGCTGTTGGATCATACATTGTAGCCTGGCACGCTCCAGTTTTGGTGGACTAATAAAAGGGTTCCGCGTCCGAGGATTTGGTACGCGATGGGCAACCGAGATCCAAACGACGCTGAACTCAACTCGCTGGTCACCGTTTGAAAAACAGCACATCGTTTGGAAGTTAAGAGTTTGTCATTAATCAGGGGAGCAGTGGGTAGAATTGAGAATGCCTCCAACGCCGGCGTAGGCGATTCCTGAAAGGTCCGCCATGCATTTGCGTCAAGTCGCAATATCGTCTTCGTTGTTTGGATGCCAGCGA
Source organism: uncultured Pirellulaceae bacterium (assembly GCA_964352885.1). Lineage (GTDB taxonomy): Bacteria > Planctomycetota > Planctomycetia > Pirellulales > Pirellulaceae > Mariniblastus. The sequence continues at coordinate 17,704 of CAYGUE010000136.1, read as the reverse complement.
CAATGATCCAATCCTCGGCAATGAGACCGCGTCAAAGTCCGAAAAGATCGTTCAAGTCGCGAAGATCCTTTCACGAATCGGCGTGGCATTTAGTGGCATGCACCGCAATTGGAATTTCAGGAGCGTATACTCATTCGGGATGATCAGGAAACGGCGGGCAAGCCTGCAAAGGACCATTTTGACAAACCCGTGTTGTGATTGAAGCCAAGCCGATCCTGACTTACAGTACAGGCCCGGTGAATGCGATTGCGGAAGCTCTGGGTTTTGCCCAACCGACGAACATCGTTCGGTAATCTAAACCGGAATTATTCACGACGACGGGCGTCGCGTTTACCATTTTGAACTATTTAAGGGTAACGTGAACAATATTTCGATTTGAGAAATTCACGCAGCAGTTGAATTGCCAAAACCGCAAACATGGAATTCGTGCGTTAATAAAATAGGTGTTCTCTGGTTCGACGCCCACGCCTCGTGAATAATCCGGGCTAAAAGGAACTGGGAATGACACCGCAAGCATTCAGACCAATAATCGGATTTTCATGGACGCGAGACTTTGTCAGACTAACGATTGAAACACGCCAATGCTCACTTCAATTCTTGTTGGGATCGTCCTGGCAATCGCCACGATCGCCATGCATGCGGTCTGCACGTCCAGCTGGATCGACTATATGCGTACGCGCTATGACGAGAATCAGATACAAAGCCGCTTTGGCGAGATCAAGGCGCTTACGCTGACCGCCGTTGTACTGCTATTGATTCACACTGCCGAAGTCTTGCTCTGGGCGGTGACGTACTACCTAGTCGTTGACCGCCAACAGCTAAGCAGCTTCGAAGACGCGGCCTACTTTTCGACAGTGACGTTTGCCTCGTTGGGCTACGGAGACATCGTATTGATTGGGTCGTGGAGAATGCTAAGCGCGTTTCAGGCAATGACAGGCTTGCTGGTTTTCGGCTGGAGCACGGCGTTGCTGTTCACCGTTGTGCAACGAATCTGGCAGCGTAAGTACGATTTGTAGAACTTTTGCCCACAAGTCCAAATTGAAAGAATCCGGGGCTTACGGCGTCGGTTCTGTGCAACAAGTTCCTGGCTTAAGTCTTCTGAATTGGACGTTCTTCAAATCCTTCTCAGGCTGTACGTGCCATCGGCATCGAGAAAGACCTAGCCTGTGTCTACGCCCTCGGATCCAATGCCAAAAGGTTGGAGTTGATTATTTGACCTTGTTCATTTTCTTTCGTTCGGACGGGGCGCGACCTAAGTCTGACAACTGGAGGGTAGGTTTTTTCACCCAGTCTGCGTCGTACGCTCGGAGATGCGTTGGGAAAAGTCGATCAACCGAGCGGTCCGGATCGGCCAACGTGAAATACCATCCGATCAGGCGAGTGTGCTTTTCATCGGGTGCGGGATTCGACGATTTGTAGATCTTGCCTTTTCCAACCAATTCAAAGCTGCGAAATTGCTGTTCCACTCGACCGAAGTCCGCAAATCCCAACAGCGTTGCCTGAATCCTACGCGCTGGCGAAAGTCCAAAGTAATTGGAATCGCCAGCCGTTGCCTGACTGGTTCCCGATATACGAATCCGCACCGTTTGATCGTCCACGCTGAGAACTTTGACCATCAGCTTTCCCAATACGTCATCGGCATAATACGTACCTGTTTCGCCGTGGGCATTGTTGAGCAAGTTATACCGCGCCAAACGACGATAAAGATTGTCTGGAACCCGATGTTGTTGTCCGACGATTGGCGTTTTGGGAATCAGCTGTGCCGCTTCATCGGCGCTAAACCAAGCGAAATCGAAGTTGAATCGAGGATCTGGTTGCTGATCTTTGATAAGTTCCTCGGGAAGGTATCGCGATGTCTGTTTAAGGACGAGTCCTTTTTCTGGATAGCTCCATTCCCAACGATGGTCAGGCTTCCAGTTTGGCGGCTTTGCTCGACGTGATTTTTCCGGCAGTTTATTCCAAGCGGCCAGGCCTCGCTCCAGCATTTCCTTCACCGCTTTGGGTGATAACGAATTGATTGCGGCCAGTAATTCTCCGCTGGGCGTACAAACGTAGATTCCTTGTTTGGTTCCACCGCCGGCGCCATAGTGGCCTTTGGCGGCCATGTCTTGAAATGAAATACATTCAGGATCGCTACCCCCAGCGGCTCTATATTTGTTGAAGTCATTACCTCCTTGAAGTCGCCAGACTTCATCGGTGGCAAGCACAAACTTTTCCGTCATTTTACGAATCTCAGCATCAGACCAGACAGACCGTCGGCCAACGTTGCCGTTGCCTCAGGTACATCCCATCGGATGTCCGTTCATCACCCACAACAGCAAAGGCTTTTCGTCGGCGGATGCACGAAGTAGTCCGTCACGGTAAGTGGTCTCCCAAGGAAGTTCCTGCCAGACTAGCTCCGATTCTTTGGCTCGAATGTAGTTTCTCCAAGTATCAAAATTCGCATCGGCTAACGCTGCGGTTTGATCTGCAGATTTGGTTTCTTGAAATCCGAACGCAGTTTCATGCCTCGCAAGCAATCCTGCGCTGCAGCATAGAATAAGGCAAATGGTCTTGAGCTGAATCATGCTTTGCAATTCCGTTTCGTGAATCAATACCCTGAGTGTTCTCCCATTATAAGCTCGGTTGCACGTTTGACGGGTACCTCAACACCGCGCCCAGCAATAAATTGTCCCAATAAATATCGTGAGTCAGGGGGATATTCAAGTGATCAGGTATAAATTTAGTGCCCCCTCGAATTTCCGGGGTTCGCTTCACCGCACCTTGTTTTGGCTCGGTCTGATTGCGGTTCCGGTGCTGAGAAAGCGAATCAACTCCGGTTTTCTCCGGTTTCATTTTCATGGCTAAGTAAAGATACGATGAAGCAATCGAATCGAATCAGGAAGCTAACAAGTTTCCGGGTCAAGCTGGACTCGCCGGCGATAACATTGGTTGCGTTTGGACATGCAAGGAGATCACGGGAATGCACTCAATGCACTGTTCGTGGTGATTGATAACGGATTTGGACAAGCCAAGCTTTTTCGAACGGACGACAATCTCAATTCTTTGCGAAGTGTCCCACGGTTCAAAGAGCTTTTGCAACGACTCAAGCAACTAAATCATTATGCAATTGCCCAACGAAAAGACCGGCCTTGCCTTGATAGAAAAATAACCATGCCTGATGATTCCGAGACTCAACCAGCCGAATTTCAGCAACCAAAAACCAACAGCGATACAAAGAAACCGAAGAAGCCAAAACGACTCCTCAGACGACTTTTGTATGGGCTTCTGTTCTTGATTTTGCTCGGGGCGGTTGGTGTTTTTGGAGCTGTCGAATACGCGAAGTATCGCTTGTTTCAAGACACACCTAATAGGCTCGCATTTGAAGGTGATTTACATTCGGTGCCGTTCGAGTGGAGTGCTCATGAAATGGAATCTTACAGTGAACCGCATGGGGCGATTTTGATTCCAGTTTCGGTTCCCGGAATTGCTAACAAGTTCTACATGCAGTTTGATACTGGATCACCGGATACATGGCTTCGTACCGGCTCGCTCAAGTCGTTGAAAAATCATGGCGTCGAATTCGAGCTTTTTGAAAAAGAGAAGCACACCTATGTCAAGCAGTTTGAACTCAATGTCGCTGGTAATCGCGTTTTGATGAAATCGGGAGTTACTAGAACCCGCGACATCGCCATTGACTGGGACAACCCTGACGCGAAAAACGTGATTGGTAGCTTTGGCGCCGACTTTCTTGATCAAAAGATTTGCGAGATCGACTTTCCTGCTCAGGAAATTCGCCTTCACCATAACCGCCCTGAATCGCTCAATGAACTTGGTTCGTTTACACCGTTCAAATTCAAGGGTAGGCGAATCATGCTGCCGGCCAGCATCGACGGCTCTGATGTGGAACTATTTTATGATTCAGGTTGCAGTGCGTTTGGGTTGTTGACTTCCAAGTATCACTACGACCGGCTCACGGATCCGAATGAAAAGGAAATTGCATACGGTGCGAACCGACATGGAGATTCCGTCCCGATCCATCACAAATCGAGTGATCGGTCGATAAGTCTTGGAGCAACCGAGCTCCCGCTGAAGCGGGTAAGCTATGCCGAGTTGTACAATTTCTTGCAAACAACTGTTGGCCGCGTTATCGGTGGCGGCTTTTTTGGTAATAAGAGCCTGACCGAAAGCACTTTGATTATTGATGCCGTAACGAATGAGTTTCTGGTTGTAAAACAGCCAGCTCAGCCACCGCAGGAGTGACGGTTGTCTGGATCCATCTGAGTTGCGTCTTATCGACTTTCGCGTTTCTTCGTTGTGAAATCGGTCAGCGTTTTAGCGATAGGCGCCGCTTCCGCAAGTGCCCAGCCAGAGGTTCCCACGCTGGTCCTCTAACAAACTGAGAACCATTTCCGAATCACCCTCGTCACCAGGGATTGGAGTGTGGGTGAAGGTTGTGCCGTCGTATTTGCAGAGCCCGTCCGCCGTCCCAAACCAGATCACACCGTCCTTGTCTTCAATGATCGACCAACTTCATTGCTGTTGAGCCCGTCGCTCTTCGAGAAGTTAACGAATGTGTTTCCGTCGTAGCGATAGACGCCTTCTTTGGACGTCGTGAACCACTGATGTCCAGATTTATCCATCAAGCCATTAGCAACGACATCGCCGACTCCATAGCCAGTGGTCGTACGTTGTTATTCGATGGTCTTTCGGTGCTCAGTAGTCGGAGGCAGGTATTCATCGGACCGTTTAATTTCGGCTGGATTTGATTCGCTAGGAACTGCTGCAGATTCGAAGGCCTCGCGAATTTTTAACAGTTCGGTCCAAACAGCGGATTCGTACTGTTGTGGAGAGCCGCAAATAAACACGACGCCATGCTTGTTCTTGCCGTTGATGACTTTGACTCGGATGTTTTGCTTTAAGGGTGTTGCGTTGGCGAATGGCTCCTGCCAATTCAAAGTGTACAAGTACTCGCCGGTCTGTCCTCGGTTCCCGTTTTGTGCCTCGATGGAAAACGTGTCCGTGTCAATCTTGTTTCCATCTTGATCCGAGCCGCCCGACGCCAGGCCTCGGAAGTAAATCAGTAACTGTTCACCAATCATTTTTCCGTTGAGTTCAGCCGGTTCCATCAGCTCGATCGCAAACAGGTAAGAGAGAAACCATTCCGAATCTGGATCGCGGAACTCAGGAGGTAGTCGCAAGTGTTCCACTCCTCTGAGCGACATCGTTGGTGCAAAACTCGTCGGAACAATGAGCACCTCTTCTAGCCAGTTGTCAGGCGCTACCAATACTTTTTCGTAATTTCTACGGGCGGCAATCTTGTCGATCTCAATCTTTGCGGCTGTGTTCTTGGGGTTCAATTCAAGCGACGTTTCGTAGTTTTCGAGCGCGAGTTGTTCATCTCCGTTTCTGAGATACGCCTCGGCCAAACTGTCGTACGTGTTTGCGACATGCGGATACAAATGCGTGTTGAGTTTGAAAACGTCGATCGCCAAATCGAGACGATCCGAAAACACCAATCGATACCCGACTTGGTTGACGGCAAACTCCTGAATCGTGGGCTCGTCTGGATCATCAAGTTGCAGCTTCAATAGAAGATCTTTGGCACGATCGAATTGACGTTTCGCCAAAATCGACATGCCTGCGGTCGTTTCCTCCGGCAACACCTCAGGCTCGACCTCGCCACCATTAGCAGCGATTGCCATGGCAGAATACATTCCCATCCAAGGACCTTCTTTCGTGACATTGAAAAAAGACTGTCCATTGAAACGGAAGAGACCTCCCGAAAAGCCAAACCAGAGCGTCCCATCTCTATCTTCCAGGATGCTTTGAACGCCAAAATTTCGAGTCCACATCGAGCGGTTTGTTTCGCCAAAGAGCTTGAACGAATCTCCGTCATAACGATAGGCTCCGACTCCTGTCGCTCCGATCCAAATGTCACCGCTTCTGGTTTCATGAATTGTATAGATGTCGTTGTTGCTCAACCCTTTGACCTGAGGGAAGCGTGTGAACGAAGTGCCATCGTAGCGACATACGCCACCGTCCCCTGTCATCTTGGGTTGGTATGATTGAATGCAAGTGAACCAGATCCTGCCCTGCTTGTCCTCCAGGATGCTCGTGATGTTGTTGCTACATAGTCCATCACGTTGCGTGAAATGGGTGAATGATTTTCCATCGAACTTGTAAGCCCCACTGCCGTCGGTGCCAAGCCAAAAGTTGCCGGCCTTGTCTTGCAACTGCAATGAAACATCACCAGCAAGAATGGCGAAGGAAGAGATTTCCTCTTCCGCAATGGGTAGTTTGAATTCCTTGAATGACTTGCCATCTTGCCGAAAAAGTCTCATTCCCATACTGACCCAGATGTTCCTCTCCCTGTCAGCCTTCACGCCCGCCCATGCCGTTGGGGACGAACCGCCCAGTCCGACAAGCCCCTCGGCACGTATAAATGCGTTATCGCGAAACTTGGCGACACCTTGATGGGTGCCGACCCAAAGATTCCCGTCGGCGTCCTCTGCAAAACTTGTCACCGTATTGCTGGGCAATCCATCCTTTTCAGAAAAGTAGCTGAGGCCTTTGCCATCGTATCGAACGGCGCCCTTGTGCATGGTTCCAAACCAACGATTGCCTTCTCTGTCTTCGTAGGCTTCGACGACGTACTGGGCAATTCGGTCAGTATCTTTTGGCTTCAGTTCCAGCGTCTGTTCGATCCAGTCGGTGACCAGTTCAAGTTCACGATCACTCGGTTGATCGAAGTCTTTCGGCGGCATAGAACCCTCTTTCATTGCCAGAAAAACTCCTGCATAAAGGTTCCTGTGATTGGCAACTTCGGCACCGTTTTCGACAGCCAAGAAGTCGAGCCCTTCCATGTTGCCAGTGGCATGGCAATCGATGCAGTATCGTTCCAGAAGAGGCAAAATCTTCTTCTCGAAGTCAATTTCTGCTCCAGTTCCTGCCGTCAATTTCTGTGCGACGACACCGTCGGTTGGCGGGTCTGCCTGCACTTGGGCGTGGCAGTTGGTGATGGCCAGCGAGGCACATGCAAGAAAAACGAGAATCGATTTGAACACGGGAGACCTGCTTCGATCAGAGATTCAATGAAGAAATGTTGCGACCGGTTCCAAGGGAACGGCGGGCGAACGACAGTGAGGATATTGGAATCGACGGATTGTTGAGAGTTAGCTCGTGCCAATGGAATGCGGCCACTTCTTGTTCTCAAGTTTTATCTCTGGCCGAACCGTCACATCCGTAGGAAAGATAGTCCAGCTTTGACCCGCTTTTGCGCCCACCGGTGTTCCGCCTTGTTGGAACAGAATGATCAAGCCCGTTTCGTCGCCGATCGCTCGGAAACTATCTCCACCGCCGCGATATTGAGCAAGTTGATAGGTGGACTTAATTTGCCCAGCCAATTCGTTGACGGTTCCTGAAGTCACCAATCCAATTTCACTGGCATAAAGAATTTCGTCGCGGCGAAAATCACCCTTGGTGCCATTATTAAGGTCATGGCGGCAGATCAACTCAAGAATGTTTCCAGCGGGATCCCTGAAGAAAATCGAATGCGAATTCCAAAAGCCAAACGGCCTCACATCATTGGGAAGTCCTTTCTCCCTCGCTTTGACTGGCGTTGTTGAAAGCTTCGTTCGTTCGCCAAGCCATTTCCGCGCGGAGAGAATTTTGTTCTCCGGTATATTGAATGCGAAATGGTAAAACGGCCGCCCTTCTCTGGCTGGCGTAAATGTGATTTGTGTTCCACCAGCTTCGACAACCAATCTTTCTTCGGTCAACTGGACCTGCATCTCAAGGATGTCACGATAGAAGACAGCCATTTCGGGAAGCGGCGACGCCGTTTTCAAAGACAGTTTCTGGATTCGATGGATTGATCTGTCGGCCGCGTTTTCCTCGTCGTTCAAATTTGCGGCGAGTTCACATTCGCTTGCCGAGACGGCCGGCATCGCCAATGTGCCAACGGTTCCAATCGCCGAAGCTCGGAGAAAATTTCGCCGACTATTCTTCTTCGCATCGTATTTTTGCATTCGAAACTCCCATACAAGTACTACACCAGCTCAGATCGGTGTTCGTCTTAAGCTCAAAAGCGGTTGTAAGTTCAAAGAACACCAATGTCAGAAAACCGTAATCATTGCTGACGCTATTACTAACGAAGCTCCGTTACACCGCATTAAGGAAAGGTGAGAGAATTACAAATTCCTCAGAAAAACAGAGGTGTAATTAGTTCGCGCAAAAAATGTCGGAGGTGCATGTATGCCCATTGCCGTGCAACCGATCCTATCATTCCCGCCATCAGCAAGATGGCTGAACCTGGCTCTGGAACGGCATTGATAGTGAAACCTAAGTCGAGAAGAATGCTTCGCTCGATGCCTGAGACGGTGCGGATACCCAAACCGGTTCCTGTTGCAGCGTTCATCATCGTGAGTTCAGCATTCGTGCTGTCGAAGATTACGTCTTCAAGGTGATAGGCCGTACTCCCAAGCGAATAAGGGTCAGAGCTGGAGGGAATACAGGGTGAAGCGCCGTTGGCCAAGCTTTACAAAACGTCTCACTTGCCGAGATTTGGTTTCTTGATTTTCAAGTAGTCAAACAATCGGTTCTCGATGTCAAAGGCCTTGAATTCAAGCGTGCCTCCGTTAATAGCAACCATGCAGTAGTGGTATCCGTTCCGCACGTTGTTCTGGAAGTTTGGCTTGATAGGCCCGGCGGTTTCGAGATGTCCGCCACATCCGCCGGTAATCATATAAAACGGCCCGTCGTTTTCAGGCACGACTTTTTCGTTTTCCAAGCACCAGGTTCTTTCGTAAGAGTGAATGTGCCCGCACCAAACGACATCGACGTTGTGTTGATCGTAAAGTTTGGTGAGTTGTCGGACTCGCGCGTCGCCACGAGTTGACGTATTGGTTTTCCAAAGATCTCCGTAATCGTTTTCGTTAGAAGAATAGGGCGGATGATGATGCGCGACGATTTTCCACGCTGCTTTCGAAGCGGCAAGCGATTTGTCTAGCCACACGTATTGTCTGAGCCCGGGCCAACGTTTTTTCAGGGGTAAATCCGTTGTCTTCTTGGGGAAGACTGAGTTTTGAATTTAGGGATGTTAAGGCTGCTGCCGAAACATAGTTGGGTTGCACACATGTCTCGGCAGGAGCCTTGACCTCCCGATGCACGCGAATGATGTTAAAGAAATCGGGCGGCGGCTTCAGTCGTCAACTTGAATTCATATGAATCTACCGACTTAGACAGTAATCCCCGGTCAGTTGCATTTGGCATCCCGGGGCATCCCGGTGGTGGCGATCCATCGTCAGGAAACAGCGACTCACCATCAATAAAGTAGCCTGACTTCCTTTAATCCTTTGTTACATTCGGGGAGGGAATGCGGTCGCCTGAGACGCGACGCGGTGATTTTCCCCATGGCGAGTCTCTCGGGGTGAGAGATGATGGGGCTACATTTGTCCGGACTGGCAGCACAAACTCAGCTGAAACTGTGTGGTTTGTGACAAAGGTCTAACGAGACACGTTTGCAGTGTTGACAGACGTTCATACCAACTTGAAACTATACCTATTAGCTTCACCTTTGATTTTGATACCGGATATACACCATGCTCTTCCGCACCATGCGATCCCTTGTTTTCACATTTTTGTTGATCGCCTTAACGGCTGCTTCCGTCAAAGCGGATTTCGTCGCGACGGGTTTCTTCTCTGGCACGATCGAGCATTTCGATAGCACGACGGGGCAGCAGTCGACTCTTGCAATGGTTGCTTCGGCGGACGATCAGTTTCCGGGACTTGCGGGAATCGTTCACGACCCCATTGGAGGCATACTCTATGCTTCTGCCCGAATTTCAAATCGAGTCTATCGGGTTGATGCGACTAGCGGAGCGGTCCTCGGTTTCACTCAGCTTGACGCGGGGAGCTCACCAGCCGGTTTAGCATTGGATGGAGCTGGCAATCTGTACGTCGCCAATAACGGCGGAAATACGATTAGCATTTTTGATACTGGCGGTTCTCAATCTGGTTCCATCAGTTTGCCGACCAGTGCACTAGGCGACAACCTTCCGAATGGCCTTGCATTTGACCAGCAAGGAAGGCTTGTCATCTCTACGTTTGCCGGTGCTGGACTATTCCGCTTTGACCCAACAGACAGTTCTGTTTCATCGCTTTCGTCGGTCCCGGTCGCAAATGGCCAGGTTGCAATCAGTGGGCTTGGTGAAATTTTCGTTGGTGGCGCTGCGTTCTCCAATGACGTTCTCAAATTCGCTGAAGACGGTACGCCAATTGACGCACCGTTTTTGACAATCGACGATACGCTTTTACCCCAACCCGATCTTGGCTACGCAAGTCCAGACTTCACCAGCCCCAGCGGTGTCACCATTGACGCTGACGGAAACTTGATCGTTTCGGCTTTGGGGCGAACGAACCCAACTGCGGCAGGCGATAATTTTCAGAGCAATGGTGGAATGTGGAAGTTTGCACCAGACGGGACGTTGCTGCAGACATTCGGTACCAACCTGACTCCATTTAGCAGTGTCACGTCGCTCACGGCGGTTCCCGAACCGGGATCAATGGCTCTTATATCCGTAATCGGATTGAGTGCGTTGGCACGCCGTCGCAAGCGACTGGAAACGACAAGGAACATTTGAACGTGATGAAATTGCCAAAACGTAGGGTCGTCAATCTTCGTAGCCGCGATCGTGTTTCGGCGAATGTATTTCGGCGTGCCGGCTGGACGCTTGTTGAATTGCTGGTGGTCATTGCGATCATCAGCATTCTGATTGCGATGTTGCTTCCTGCGGTTCAGCAAGTCCGCGAAGCCGCGCGGCGAATCTCGTGCGGTAATAATCTGCGTCAACTCGGTTTGGCGATGCACAACTATCATGCTGCCAATGACAGGCTTCCGTCGGGATCGGTTGCCAAGGAGTATCGCGATTTTCCTGCGACGCCATGGACCTTTTATCGCTGGTCAACACTGGCCCAGTTGACGCCGTTCGTTGAACAATCGAATGTCTACAACTCGCTCGAACTCGACAAACCGCTGTACGGCATCACGTTTTCAGTAACCCCTGAAAACGCGAATGGAGCAAAGCTGGTGGTGCCCCTTTTTCTTTGCCCGAGCGATACTGGCGAACGTGTGCACTCCGAATTTGGCCCGACGAACTACGCGACTTGCACCGGCTCTGGCATCGGTGGAGGCACGCCGTTTGAAACCGATGGAGCCTACTTCGTAAATTCGAAAACACGCGTCACCGATATTCGAGACGGTTCATCAAACACCGTGGCAATGTCGGAAAGTGTTTTGGGCGAATCAGGACCTGAAGCTCATGACCCTCAAACGGCGTATCGTTTCACTTTCTCGACGCCAATTTCGCAGGCTGCTGTAAATGTGGCCGTCACTTGGAATTACACAGACCCCAGAGGTTTTTCTTGGGCTAACGGAGAATACCGCACGACGCTTTACAACCATTATATGGTTCCGAACTCATTGGAGGCGGATGTTATTGGAGTCAAACTTGGCGGCGGCCCCGACACAATTTATACACCGTTCGGTTGGCGCGGTGCCCGCAGTTGGCATCCGGGAGGCGTGAATGTTTTGCGAGCAGACGGGAGTGTCGGATTCTTCAATGAGTCAATAAACATTGATGCATGGCAGGCCCTGTCAACCATTCGTGGCGGAGAAGTCGCACAACCTTAACGACTTGCCTGCGGCGCCGTCATCGATCTTGCCGATCATTAAATGTTCCAGTTCCTCACCAGCAGTTGTAGCTGTCCAATCGAAAAAATAATCAAGTAAGCTATCGGTATTGGGTTTGGGCTGCTCAGAAACTGAGGCTACGTGCCACAAAATGTCTTATAGCAGGCCGTGAAATCTTTCGATGCAGGATCAGCGTAACTCGCAAGATCCGGACTCTCATCGTAGGGACGTGTGGTCACAGCAAGTAACCGCACGAACGGTTTTAAGTCGGCTTTGTTCGTTGCGGCGGCCAATGCTTCTTCCACCAAGTGGTTTCGCGGAAGATAGATTGGGTTGACGGAACGCATCCTTGTGCCGGTCGCGGTTGCCGACTGATGCGTGATCCGTTGACGCCATCGCTTAAGCCAAGCTGCCACGATCTCGGCGGAAGGAAACAACGCTTCCAGAGATTCCTGATTGCCGTCAGCTGCGTCCGCCAGTCGCCGCCAAGCGAGCGTATAGTCAATCGAATGCTCTTCCAGCAGATGGAGCCAATCCATAGCGAGCTGCTTGTCAGCGTCGATGTCTGCTGTTGGATTTTCCAGTCCCAGCTTCGCTTGTGCTCCGGACAACCAAAGTGCTTCATAACGAGGCAGGAAGCCGTTGGTGATTGCTTCCACTTTCGCAATGGCCCGCTCGGGATCGTCCCCGGCGATCACCGGAATCAATGTTTCGGCCAAGCGAATCAGGTTCCATTGTGCTATCCGCGGTTGATTCTCGTACGCGTAACGCCCGGATCTGTCGATCGAACTGAATACCGCTCGCGGATTGTACGATTCCATAAAAGCGCAAGGACCATAGTCGATCGTCTCGCCAGAAATCGTCATGTTGTCTGTATTCATGACGCCGTGGATGAACCCGATCAGCATCCAACTGGCCATCAAAGAGGCTTGTCGCTGAACCACCGTCTTTAGTAGCGATAGATAGCGCTCGTCGTCGTTGGCAAGTTGCGGATAGTGACGCTCGATGACATAGTCGGCCAGTTGACGGACTTGATCCCACTGCTGTCGTGCCGCAAAGAATTGAAAAGTTCCAACGCGAATATGACTGGCGGCGACGCGAGTCAGGATGGCACCTGGCAACGCGCGTTCACGCTGCACCAATTCTCCAGTCGCAACGGCCGCTAACGCGCGGGTCGTCGGGACGCCAAGTGCGTGCATCGCTTCGCCCAGCAGGTATTCACGCAGTACAGGTCCTACCGCCGCTTTGCCGTCACCACCGCGAGAAAACGAGGTTCGGCCAGAACCTTTCAACGCGATATCGCGGAGACATCCGTGTGGATCAGTCACCTCGCCCAACAGCAAGGCGCGTCCGTCTCCCAATTGAGGGCTGAATCCACCAAACTGATGCCCGGCGTAAGCTTGTGCCAGTGGGCGAGAGCCATGAAGCAATTTCTGCCCAGAGAAAATTTGCGCCAAGTCTTGTGACGGTAGGCCAGCAACACCCAGCCCAAGCTCATTGGCAAACGCACTGTTGAATTGCAACAATTCCGGCGTTTCGACAGGCATCGGACTACACTCGATGTAGAAGCCTGGCAATTGCTCAGCGTAACTGTTGCCAAAACGGAATGGGGCTGTGGGTTTTTGCATTACTTGTTCCAAAAACGGCTGGGGATTTTGCGTGTTCTTCTTTTCGAATGACCATTCATCCCGGCAACCTAGCGATGGCGATGCTAATCGCAGCGATTGTGGCCGTCTCAGTTCTTAACGGTCGATCGCCTATTTGGGCCAACATAAAACCATGTTCTCGAAATTGAGTTCGCTCGCCCTGAGTCCAACCGCGTTCCGATCCGACGGCTAACACGACCGAACTCGCCGATCCGACGGCGTCCCACAATCCAAGCGTGGATTCGTAGTTGTCCAAGCAGATTCGAGTCCCAGTGGGGTGGGTCGCAGCCAAGACGTTGAAGGCCTCGGCGAGCGTGACATCCACTTGAACATCAGGAAGCCGAGTTGAAAATGCTTGTTCAACGCCGATGCGTATCAAGCGTCGCCATTCGTCGGTCGTCCAAAGTTTCGAAGTTGCGTAAGATGGTTCGCCGCGATCGGTGGCAACAAAAAAGATACGGCGAACGCCCAAACTGGTCGCTTCCTGAAGAATTTTTCGACCGGTTTGCGGCCGAGATAACCCGACGATCAAATCGATTGGCAACAGTGCAGCCGATGGCGCGCCCCAAACGAATTCGAAAACCGCTTCCTGCTGATCAACTGATTGTAGAATCGCTTTGCCGCGTGGGCCGTTGAGCAATCCAACGTCCGTCGAATCGCCGATCTGCCGCCGCAGCACATCTAAAATGTGGATGACTCGGCGATCGCTTCGGCACAACGGAGAACCAATTTCATGTTGCTCAAACAGAATGATATTCAATGCTCTGGAATCCGGCGGTTACAAGTGAACGGGGATCGCGCGAATCTGTTCGCCTGGCATTGGTTCCTCCGGCGGATCAATCCACGGAATCGTTTCTCCCGCTGCATAGGCTGTCCGGACGCGATCTTTGAACTCGCGACAGACGCGAGCCATGGCATCACGGGGCGAAGCGCCGCTGGCAAGTAAGGAATCCAGATTGGCCACGCGAGCGATCGAGGCCCCCGATTCATCCTGCGAAAGGTAAACCAAACAGGTAAACGTTGGCACGTTAGGCGTAGGACCGCCAACAGGCAGCGAGTTTTTATCTTGATTCAATGGCATCTCGTTTCGAGTCGTGAAAGAAGCTTGCGTCACGCGTCGCGCGAATACAAGAACGACATTATGGCTGCTTCCATGTTAGACGGATAGCCTGCCGTGCCACCTTTGCGGACGTGACGCAGGTGTACGGTAGCGGAACGTGCTATTGAGCTTTGATATCGACAGAGTGTTTGCCTTGGTTGGCCGAGCCACTGAACTTTTTGAAGCTGCACTTGAGGGGCTAGTGAAAACGTTGGCTTGAATCATGAACAGACGATTTTAATTGATGCCGGGTTGGCGATTCGTCGCTTACATGCCGGAGACACGGACAAGGGCTTTGAGTGTCTAGCTCCTTTCCAACCTGCTACAATAGGACACGTTAAATTCATTTGGGTCGTTTCCAAATGGATACCCTGCCAGAACATCATCGAAACGTAGCCACTATCTAAGAATCATGAACCATTACGGATTGTTAGTTTCGCTTGGGTGTGCCATGTGCGTTGCGGTTGGCAGTTCGGGGCTTGCCAAACAGTCTCCCTTTGAGCAACAGCTTTCCGTCGAAGAACTCGTTGCAGCGTTGGCAAATGACAACTGGGTTGTTGTCGATGCTCGTTCCACCGATGAGTACAACGGTTGGGCGTTGGACGAAATTGAGCAGGGTGGGCACATCGCAGGAGCGGTGGATTTCCCCGCCGAATGGCTTGAAGTTGACGTTCCGCAGCGAGCAGAACAGCTCGCAAAAATCCTTCATACCAAAAAAATTTCTGCTCCCAAAAAAGTCGTTGTTTACAGTTCTCAAAAAGTTGACCGGCAACGCGTCGCCGAATTTCTCCGACAGCGAAATTACCAAGAACTCTATTCTTTTGATCTTGGCGATTGGCAAAAAAGCAAACGCAAGCTAGTACGTTACCCGCAGTATCAGTTGGTATTGCCCCCAGCGATTGTGAAGCAATTACTCAACGGCGAAACGCCTGAAACATTCAGAAATTCTAAGCGGGTCAAATTCGTGGAGGTGTCGTGGGGAGATGAGAAATCCTCTTATGCAAAGGGTCATCTGCCCGGCAGTTTCCATGTGAATACGGATCACTTCGAGCCGCCGCCGAAATGGTATCTGGGAGACCAGAAGGTGCTTGCGAAATTTGCGTCAGACTATGGGTTCCAAGCAGACGACACCGTCGTCATCTCCAGCGAGGATGTCATGGCCAGCTATCGTTTGGCCGTGGTCCTCGATTACATGGGTGTCGCCGACGTGCGTGTTTTGAATGGAGGCCTGGCGGTTTGGAAACGCGCAGGCTATCCGGTTGAGGTCAAGCGGCATACCCCACCCACTTCGAACGTCTTTGGTGCAAAGCTGCCTGGAAATCCGGCATTGATTCTGAGTACTGACGCCGTCAAAAAAGAGCTTCGCAACCGTGACAAATTTGCGTTGGTTGATACACGCACGTGGGCTGAGTTTGTTGGTGAAAAATCAGGATACAGTTATCACACACACAAAGGTCGCATTCCCGGTTCGATCTACGGCCAGTCGAATTTCAAAGGATCGAATTCGCTTGATCCTTATCGAAACATCGATGGGACGATGCGAAACGCTAATGAGATCGTGACTCTTTGGAAGGATGCCGGAATTGATACCAGCGATCATCTTTGTTTCATGTGTGGCGGAGGATGGCGAGCTGCTGAGGTGTTGACATATGCGCGTGTCATGGGGCTCGACCGAACGACACTGTATAGCGATGGTTGGATTGGGTGGAGCAACGACCGAAAGAATCCCGTCGAGTCGGGACCCGCGAAATAGTTGTGAAGCGGTTAAGAAACCAAGGTTCTCTTTTGCTCCTAGGCTGACAACTTAACACTGACAGGTGGTTTCCCAAGAACTTGAAACGGCAGGAGCCAATGAAAAAATCCATCAACGAATGCTTTCGAGGTCAGCTCTGTCAGCATTCCGCCACGACTTCGTTGAACATGACGACATGAAAACAATGGAAAAGTGTCAGGGGAGTTTGGCTCCTTTCGTGCTCTTTTTTGGGGAAATCAAAGTAAAACGCCCGCTGGATTTATCCACCGTATTGATACTTGAACTGCGAAGGTGAGTTTGGCTCGTGCCCGACCCACTCGGATTGTGTTGCTCGGCGGTGGTTGGTAGCGTGTCGACTCAACGGATGTTTTGTTCTCTCTCCTTCGAGGTAAGGTCGAATCGTGGATAATTATTTGAAGTCATATGGTGACATCGAACTGCAACGGCGGATGGTGAGTGACAGTCACCGTACGAACGCTTTCCACGCCGCAATCCATGAAACCGTCCAACCGGGTGATGTCGTTCTGGACGTGGGCACGGGCACTGGTATCCTTGCGATGTTTGCTGCCCAAGCGGGAGCAAAAAAGGTTTACGCGATTGATGCAACCGGTATCTCGGAGACCGCAACTAGGCTAGTCGAAGCCAACGGCATGTCGGACCGGATTGACGTCATCCATGGTCGAGCAGATGAATTACAACTGGATCAAAAGGTAGACTTGATCATTAGCGAGTGGCTTGGTCACGCCGCCTTCACCGAGAGCATGCTACCCGCGGTACTGGATGCTCGCGATCAAAATCTATCGCCGACCGGCCGCATGCTGCCGTCAAGAGTTCGCCTATTCATCGCGCCGTTGGATGATCCGATCCTTTATAACGGCGAAGGCCCCGGTTTCTGGCGCGACAACATCCATGGTCTTGATTTCAGCAGCTTGCAAACCATTGAGTTGTTGCAGGCACGTGTTGCGCAACTTAGCGTCGAACCGGCAGCACTGTTGGCACCGGGTCAGGAAATTGTCGACCTCGATCTCCTCACCGCCTCGGTTGAAGACGTGCGGTTCAAAGGCCAACTCGATTTTGTTCCTGTCCGCGACGGCGTCCTAAACGGCTTCTGCTTATGGTTCGAAACGGATCTGTCACCGAGTGTCACTTTGGACACGGGCCCCTACAGTCCGGAGACTCACTGGGCACAAACTTATATGTCCTTTTCGCCACGACTGGTGCAGGCCGGCGAACAAGTGGAAGTGAATATCGACTTCTCCTACGATCCAGATCCGGATGCCGTCCTACATTGCATCGATCTAGGTTTGCGCGTTGATGAACTCGAGTTGAGTTATGAGATTGGCTAGGCTCTGTGTATCAATTCGTTTCAAGACGACTTCGAAACGCAAGTTTTGAAGTTGCACGGATACAAGCCTCGAAGCGCCAGGGCGCTAGCGAGTGAATAATGCATGGATTTTCGTATTCACTCGCTTGCGCTCTTGCGCTTCGAGGTTGTGAATTTTTGCAGACATACCTGGATTAATTGTTTGAATTGC
>CAYGUE010000135.1:0-19322 GCA_964352885.1 uncultured Pirellulaceae bacterium | reverse complement strand
CCCGGGTTGTGGCAAGCCGCTTGCTGGAACGGACTGCGAATTTTCGACCGGAAATTCGCCAATTCCGGACTGAAAGGATTCGTCTTTGTTAAGGCCCGGGGCTGGATTGGGGAACTCCCATTTGTCCTGGGCAAACGCCAGCGAACTGATGCAAGTGAAACCGACGATAACCACCAAGATTCTTGTGATTGGTGTAATCAACCTGCCACCATTGTCTCGATCGTGATTTGATGATTGACGCAAGACTGAGGAACCTACCCGATTGCTTGCGGAAACTGTTCTCTTGTAGAAGAATCATTTTGGCCCAACAAGGCAGTTCCTCATCGCTAGCATAGGAGCAATCGTCATCATGATCACTTTGCCGTGCTGGTTGCCCCTTGCATGGGAAGCAAAGCAGCGAAGGCTGATGGGGCCCGCACGGTCAGTTCATACGATCCCTACCAACGGAACAGCCCCATTGCGCGACTAAATGGTCGATTGTGGGCAGGGCTTCGTGATTCAGTCGGAACGCTGTGGTCCAGTTAGGGATGTGTTTGTGCCGAACTTGCGTTGCCGTCGTGGGGATTCGAAAAACACTTCCTAAGGAATCCCGAATACCTACCGTAAGCTATATTGGTCGAGTTGTTAAACCATTGGGTGGTTTTTTGAAATGGGTAATCGCCGCCATTCCCAGGTCGCAATTCGAAGTTGAAATTCCTGAATTTACGAGAATTCGAACGCCGTGGAATTCATCTTTTCCCCGTTTCGTCTCCATGGGCAAGCCTGACAATGAGCAGGAACCAATGGATATCTGGCTAGCGAGTAAACAGGCAAATGGCCAATCAAGTGTGCCGTACATGTGAGACGGGAGTCCCAACGAGTACGCTAGTTACTGGACCGCACGCGGATTTGGAAAACAATCGTGTACTATCGAATAAGATCACTGGAAATGGCAATGCCTCAAATTGCGAAATTGGCTGTCTTGGTAGTAGTCGCCAGCGCGGGCCTGCTGATGCCAGCTGGAGTTTTCGCACAGGATTCTGAGTCACCAGCCGTTGAAAAAGTTGCTTCGCCCGGTTCAGAAGATCTGATCAAGCAGCTGCGCCTGAAGGTGGAGTCTGCTCTGGCCGAAATCAGCTCGGATACGGCGATTGAGGATTCGGTGAAAGAGGCGCTGCGTCCGAAATACGAACAAGCAATCGAGGTGCTGAAGGATGCCGCCGCCGATGCTGCCAAAGCAGTGGAGTACCGGGAGTCGCTGATAACAGCCCCAGATTCTGTGGCGAGGCTACGAGCCCAGTTAAAAGAACTCCCTTCACTCGCAGCTGCGAGCGTCGTTAAAGCTCCAACCAATCCAGACGATCTTCAGCAAGAAGTCGATACCCAGCGAGCCGCCCTGGCGGCCCTCGACGAGCAGTTATCAAAGGTCACGGCGGATCCGAGCCTCTCCGAAGAACGACCTGCTGAAATTAGCGAGCGAATTCCAGAGGCTGAGCGCGAACTGGCTGACGTTCGTAAGCTCCTGGAGTCACCCGCTCCATCGCAAGACGATCCTACGTCCGATCTCGTCGCAGAGCGATTCCTGCAACGAGCTCACGAATTGAGCCTACTGAGTGAATTGGAAATGCTTGAGCAAGACCAGCTCAGCCAGCCGGTTCGACGCAATCTGCAACAAGTTCAGGAAGAGTTGCTGACTCGTCAAATCGAGAACGCAACGGAGACCGTGACTGCCTATGAAGCGTTGGTGACCAAAAGAGATACCGAGGCGGCGCAGGAACTCGTTGCCCGTGCAGAAGAATCGGAACTGGCGGTGCCCCAGGATGATCAGGAAGCTGTCGATCTGGCGGCGGAAGTCAAGGATCTGGGAATCCAGTTAACAGGCGTCATTCAGGACCAAAAAAAGATAGCCGCGGCCAAGGCCGACATAACATCCAAGCTGACGCAGCTGACCCAGAGATTCGGGAGCATCGAAAAACAGATTGAGTTAAATCCACGAGATGGCCAGATGGCGCGAGTGCTGATCGGGCTGCGCACCCTTCTGCTCACGCGGGTGCAGGAAGTCATCGAAATGCGTCAATGGCCGACGCTTGGTGAGGCGCGTCTGGATTCCGTTCAGGTTGAATTCAAAATCGAAGAGCAGAGTGAAGTTCAGAAACGATTTGCTGATCGACCGTCGCAAGCTATCCAGGACCTTGTCGTGGCTCGCCGCGAAGTGCTCGATAAACTGCAAAAGCAGTATTTGGTTCTGATTCCCACGCTCGCATCGCTCGAAACAAATACAAACATGTATCTTGACACGGCCAGCGAAATTCAAACCGGCATGGCGCAGCAGTTGTTCTGGATCCGCAGCTCGCCAACCCTGAATGTCAGTACATTTGAGGAGCTGCCGAGCGGACTGAGCTGGGTGTTTAGCCGAGCTCACTGGTCGGAAGCCTGGGGCGCCGTGAAATCCGCAATGAAACGAGCACCCGCCGCCGTGGGTGGCATCCTGCTGTTCGCGGCGGTGCTGTTGACCCTGCGTTTTCGAATTGGAGCGGCACTCCGGAGAACGGGCGAAGGAGTTCGCCGAGTCTCAACCGACCGATTCGGCTTGACGCTTCAAGCCGTGTTTTGGACCGCGTTGCTGGCCCTTCCCATTCCACTGTTGGTGGGTCTCCTGACTGCGATGCTAGCGCAAGCCGGGAAACCAAGCAATTGGTTAAACGATATCAATCGCGGAATGCCGTTCCTGCTGCTCGGCATGACCGCCGCTTCGGCGACGATCGCCTGCTGCCACCCGGGGGGACTGGCAGCGGCTCACTTCGGGTGGAGAAAAGAACAGCTTTCCTGGCTCCGACGAGGTAGCCTTTGGGTGGCTCTGATTTATCTTCCGATCACGCTACTGGCCTACAGCACACTTTCTTCAGAGTCAGGTCGGTTCCTCCATAGTTTTGGTCGAGTCGCTTTCCTGTTTGTACAGGCCTGGATGTTGGTCATCCTGGCCCGATTGTTTTATGCGAAGAACGGCGTTTATGCCTCGTTGTTTCGAGAGCATACGACCCTCGCCGCCGCCCGCGCGCGCCATACGTGGTCGCTCCTGCTCATCGGCTGCCCAGTCGGTTTGATCGTGGTTGCCATCCTCGGATATACGTTGACGGCGATTGACTTAAGCCTGGAATTTGTGTTCACGTCAATCATCGTCATCAGCGGTGTGATTTTTTATTCGCTGGTGTTGCGTTGGTTCAAGGTCGAGTTTCGAAAGCTGGCGGTTGCGGAGGCAGCTGAACGACGGCAGGCACGCAAAGCAGCCGAAGCTAGCGAAGGGGGGGAATCCGTAGAGCTGATTTCCGTCGATGAAGACGAACAAGAACTGGATCTGGTTTCCGTTGGAGCCCAGGCGCGCTATCTGCTGCGGCTGATATTTGGCATCGGAATCGCGGCTGCAGTTTTTGCTTTATGGTCCGAGACTCTTCCCTTGATCCCGTACCTGGATACGATCAAGATACCGTTGACCGAGGATTTCTCGCTGCTTGATCTGGCGAAAGCGATTTTGGTTGTGGGCGTCACCTGGCTGGTAACGAAAAACCTGCCCGGTATGTTGGAACTCGCTGTGTTGCGGACGAAGTCGATTGACGCCGGGACGCGCCATGCGATTGCCACCATCTGTCAATATGCGGTTTTGGCGACTGGCATTGTGCTGTTTTTTAACGTTGTCAATCTGGATTGGGCGAAATTCGGCTGGATTGCCGGTGGTCTTAGCGTCGGAATTGGCTTCGGTATGCAGGAAGTTGTCGCCAATTTCGTGTGCGGTCTGATCCTGCTCGTTGAACGTCCAATTCGGATTGGTGATATTGTCACGGTGGATGGCATGATGGGTACCGTGACCAAAATCCAGTTGCGGGCAGTGACGATCACCAACATGGATCGTCAGGACTTGGTGATACCCAACAAGACACTGATCACCGGAAACATTCTCAACTGGACGCTCAGCGCATCGTTAAATCGGATCATGATTCCAGTGGGCGTGGCGTATGGCAGTGACACGAACAAAGCCCGCCAAATCCTCGTCGATGTAGCCACAGATCACCCTCGCGTGCTCGAGGATCCGGCACCGACGGCCAGCTTCGAACAGTTCGCCGATAGCTCGCTGAACCTCGTGCTTCGCGCCTACCTTCCCGACCTCGAAAACCGTATCGGCACAATCACGGAACTGCATACGGAGATCGACAAGCGATTTGCTGAGGCCGGCATTGAAATTGCATTCCCGCAACAGGACGTTCACGTTCGGAACGGTTCGGACAATGTGCTTTTCAATGCCAGCGAAGAATTGCCCGGCAGCCAAGTGAGCGGTCAAGGGTCAGAGCGGAGTGTCGCGAAGTGAAGTCGAGTTCCTCTGTTTTCAGCTAGTTAGACTAGATACTAGATGAAGTCCGTGGTCCGATAATCAAACGTTTCGTTCGATTCGATCACTGAGTTTGTTGGTAAGCAATCTCTTGAGAAAATCCGCCAGTGCATCGGATTCCGCTTCGGGTATTGATCGAACCCGTTGACGTTACTGACAGGCGTCCCGTGGAAATGTCCAGCAGTCGCGTATCCGACTCTTCTTCGATTTCCAACGTGTTGGTGACGACGCCGTTTATGCGGGCCATTTGCTGAGCAATGAGAGAAAGCGGCTTTAGGTTCGTGTTGGTCTATTGGTTCGGTTTATCTATAGGAATAATCGGAATACCCCCTTCGATGCCCAGCAAGTGTCGCGACTTAAGGCTGAGCAGATCTCGCCGGGTCAAGATGCCCTCAGGGCAATAGACGCTTTCTGGTTGCAGTCTCAAACGAGTCAGCATTCGCCAATGCATGCATAATAGAGAAGTCACAGAACGGGCCCCGCCATAATCAAGAAAAGAGACGAGCTTGCCGGCTTCGATAAACATCTTTTCCAACCTCGAAACGTTGAAGCGGATGAAGTGCTTGAGCTGTGGACATTCTTGCCGCATCTTTACGCGATGAATTTCAAGTTTGAATCGATCAAAATCTTCGCCAGCAAGGAAGTTGCGATTGGCCTTCAGATCAGCGACACAGCTTGCGAGTCGTTGAGTCAGAAAGATCGCCTTGCCACAGTTTAAAGCTGGAATTTCGAATCCGGGTTTCACCACTCCCATGACTTTCGCCGCCGCGACCATCGCGCTGCCGCCGAGGTTGGAGGCAAACGTATCGAGTTGTTCCCACGTGTCAAATTTGCGGAACCGAATCCAATAGTCAGCGCCGTTAACCATGTCGAAGATGAACTGTTTTGGCACTTGGTGCTTTTCGACAACGTTCGCAAGAGCAGCGTGTTCTGGCGTCTGCCAATTTCCGCAGAACGCGTCGCTCAATTCATCCCGAATCTCCTTCCAGACGTCCAGCGGCAGCCCTTCCGAACTTTCCAGATCCAGCATGTCAAGGCATCGAACTAGGTGGCTTCCAAGAGCATCCAACTCCTTGCGTTTCTCGCCCGGAAGGTTGTTGGTGACCCAGACTCCGTCTTTGAAGAGACTCCGAACAGCCGACCGGGCACTTTTGAAGCCTCGTTCGAGAGTTTCTTCACGAGTTATTGCGGAAGTTGGGTTTGCGATTGCCATGATTACTTTCTGTTCTGAGCTCCAATTTTACGTGTTCTATAGAAATGAAGAAAGCAGTAATTAAACAGATTCAATTTGACCCATATTCGAATCGCCCGATCGTTCTAGAATATGGAATCAATACCGAAACGTAGTGAACGGTTGCGCCGTGGTCGCGTACCCGGTTCAAATATTGTCATCCGTTCGTGCGACCTTGGAGTAATTATGAAAATATTGTTGGCAAATCCGCGCGGATTCTGTGCAGGTGTGAATATGGCCATTGAGAGCCTTGACATTACGCTGCGTGAGTTTGGGGCTCCCGTCTACGTCTACCACGAGATTGTTCACAATAAATATGTTGTTGAGTCGTTCAAAGCGAAAGGAGCGGTCTTTGTAGAGCAGCTCGAAGAAGTGCCACCGGGTTCAGTGCTCCTATTTTCGGCTCATGGTGTGTCACCTGAAGTCCGCCAACTTGCCAAGCAGCGAAATCTCAATGCGATTGATGCGACTTGTCCTCTGGTAACGAAAGTCCATCTCGAAGCACTCAAGTATGCTCGTGAAGGCTACCAGATTTTTCTGATCGGCCATGAGGGTCACGATGAAGTGATCGGCACGATGGGGGAAGCGCCGGAAGTGATGATTCTGGTTGAGTCGGAAGAAGACGTCGACAATCTCGAAGTCGACCCTGACTCGAAATTGGCCTATTTGACGCAAACGACGCTTTCGGTTGACGATGCGAACCGAATCATCAAACGTCTTCGTGAGCGTTTTCCAAACTTGGTGAATCCGCCGAAGGAAGACATTTGCTATGCAACGCAGAATCGCCAAGAAGCAGTTCGTCTGATCTCTTCAAGGGCTGACCTATGTCTCGTACTTGGCAGCCAAAACAGCTCCAACAGTCAACGACTCCGCGAGCTTGCGGCCGAATCGGGAATTCCGGCTCACCTGATCGACGGCAAGGGAGAGATGCAGGAGTCCTGGTTCGAAGGTGTGGAGAACGTTTTGATCACCGCGGGAGCCAGTGCTCCGGAGACGGTTGTCGAGGAATGCATCGATTGGATCTGCGAAAAGTTCGATGCCGAAGTTGAGCCAGTCGTCGTTCGCGAAGAAAATGTCCACTTTCCTTTGCCGAAGCCTTTGCGTCAGCTGAACAAAAACTGAGAGCAACAAGTTCGTCATCGCTGTTCGCAAGGGCATGAGTGAAAAATGAAAATCTTTGTCGTCGTTAACCAGGTTCATGAAATTGGCTATCGCCAAACAACGGCCTTGCTGATCGCAGCATTTGCCAAGCTTGGTCATGAAGTTTCACTTGCGGGCGTCGATGGTTTTTCGGTTGATGCATCGTTCGATCCAGGCGGAACGAGGGAGTCGCGTTTTCTGGTTGCGTGCAAATCGCTTCCCGCAAATGAAGCCTTTGATTTCAACGCTGTAGAAGATTTCGCTGCGTCAAAAGAACCGCTTCTGGATAAGGAAGTTGTACGCGGCGATCTGATCTTCATACGTACCAATCCGGGGCGAGACAAAGAACGAAGCAGCGTTCACGATGCTTTCATGAATCTTTGTCATGCCGCCCAAACAAGTGGGATTCGGGTCGAGAATGATCCGACGCACATGATGTTTTTTGCCAGCAAGGCATCCTTGGTTTCAGTCGCTCCGCAATATCGGCCTCCGTTGCTGGTGTCGACACAGGTAGGGTCAATTGTTGATTTCGTTCGCCAGTCAAAGAAGAATTGCGTGATCAAACCATTGGTCGGATCTCGAGGGCAATCTGTGGTTCGAGTTCGACATGATGAGGAAGGGCTTGAGTCGCTGATCCCTTCCATTTTCGGCACAGAATGTGTGGTCGCTCAGCACTTTGTCGAAGCCGACCATCCGGGTGACAAGCGAGTTGTTGTGCTTGACGGCAAGATTCTGGAGATCGATGGTCATTTGGCTGGTATTGAGCGCCGTCCTGCGGGGAAGGACTTCCGAGCCAACCTTCACGTCGGTGGAACGGCGCATCCTTTGACGCTTTCCGATTCGGCCAGATTGACCGCGGAGTACGCTGCGAGTTTGCTTTTCGATTACGGTATCCGTCTCGCTGGCGTCGACCTGATCGGCGATAGGATCATTGAATTCAATGTCTTTAGCACTGGCGGATTGTTTGATGCTGAGAGTTATTCAGGTATCGACTTCTCAGAAGAAATCGCCAAAGCGATGGTTTCCGAGAGAGGCGACTAGCGTCTACCTGCAACAAAAAATTTACTTGTCAGCCGATCTCGAAGTTGTTGGCTTCCAGAAATTTACTGCGTTCTAGTGCAACCAGCCTTTGCTCGTCGCCATTCTGGAAAAGCATATCAACGCGATCCCAATAATCAGGACCACTGTTGGCATGATCGCTGCGCTGCTGCCCATGACGTTGAGTGTGTCGCTCATGAAATACATGTAGCACTGTTGTGCAATCACACCTAGCAATGAAATGATCAGGACTGGCAGCGCCCATTTGGCTCGCATCAGAAGTCCGACACAACCGAGCGTTCCAGCCACAACTGCAACCGCGAACACAACGTAGTACCAGGCGGGCAGATTGCTGAACAGCTTTTGAACTTCGGGGTCAGTCGACATCTTTTCCGCGGGAGTCATGATGCCAGCGACGAAAGCAAGCAAGCCCATCAGATTCCAGAGCAGCGAAACGCCAGATACAACCCAAAACCACTTTGGGATTCGGGATCGGATGGCGGAAGATTCATTCTTGTCCATATCAGCATCGCAATAGTTCTAATAGGTGGTTGGACCGATCGTACCAAGCGATGGATTGGATTGGAATCTCGGACTTGGCACCGACCCTCAAAATCGACACATTCGTTCCATTCTATTATTCACAATTGGATATTTCGCAAACATCTTAACGATTGGCAACCTATGTTTACGGGTGCCCAAGCTCCAAATCGCGGACGAAACCGCGTCCATGAATTCTGGTTTTACCTCGATCACAATGTCACAAAATTGCCCAATTCATGAAGGTTCTCCAGCCGGATCCACCGAAACCGATGCCGAGGAGTTGTGCATTTCTGCCATTGATTCCGATGACGGGTTGGTGGATAGCACTCAGAAGCTAATTGATGAGGTCAATCAATTGCTGGGAACGGGGGGGACGTCCACTGCAGGAGCCAAAGTAGATGACGACGCTAAAAAGGTCGCGAGCGAATCGGAGAAGCTCAAAGGTTTCCTCGGTACGCTAGAATGCCATCGCGAGTCAGAGTCTGACGCCGAAGCGAAATCTGACGAAGCCGAAATTTCGGAGTCAATGCCCTACATGAAACTGGGCAGCGAAGATTCAGTTTGCGAAGAGCCTGTAGCTCAGGATTCGAGCGACGCCGTTGATGATGATACTGAATCTGGATTCGACATCGGAGCCTTGAAGTGCGCTTTCGACGACAACGTGATGGACACCGAGTCTTCTGAAAACTCGATGTCGACTGAACTCTCTTTTATGCCGAATGACGCAATTCGGGAGGAAATTGCTATCGAAGTCGCTGAAGCTAAAGAAAAAGACGCTGCTGCAGAAGATCACGTCGATGAAAGCATTGCTAAAGAATCTTCATCGGCAATGGACAGTGTATCTGAGGCATCAGATTCAGAAGACCCTGCCGTCGACAATTATCTGGACGAGTTTAAGAGAGAGTTCGAAGATGATTCTGCGGACGATTTGGCATCGACCGAAGAAACCCGAGAGGAGCCGATTAAACCAGTGACGCCCGCTTCGACCGACGAAGAGCGCGAGATCAGCGTCGAAAACTGGTTGGGTGAAAACGTCGGAGCTTCCGAGGATTCCCCGTCGGATCAAGTTGAGAAAGTCGCTTCCGAAAACGAAAACGTTTCCAGAGTACAGGTGGAGGATCCACTGGCCGAACAGTCGTCTGTCAACAATGTGGAATCCACTCTCCAGACAATTGAAAGCTCAGTTGACGAGGCCAGTGCTTTGGAAGCAACGCCATCGATTAGACCCACGTCATCAGTTGATATTGTCGAGGATCGCGTTTCCGAACTAGAAACTTTTATGTCGAGCAGGTTGCGTCAGCTGGAAGATGTGATTGGCGGTATGTTCCGGTCGATCGACGCACGACTTGACGAACTCAGCTCGGTCGGAGTTCCGGCCACGGAGATGAAAGGCCGTCCCGAAGAGCAGATTTGCATCGAGAAAAGCGTTGACACTGCTGACAGTGATGCTGGCGGCGATGAAGGTCTTGCAGAAGCCCCTGTCGAGATTACCAAGATTGACGCACTCAGAGCGCAGCTGACGTCGAAGTTGCGTGAAGCCGAAATCGAGCTTTCGATCAATCGCGCGAAACTGAGCCAACAACGAGCCTCGATCGAGCAAATGCAGGCGGATCTGGAACGTCGTGAGACCGCGATAGAAGCGAAACTTGAACAAGTCAAGAAAAATGGCGGTTCTGCCTCAGGTGCTGAAAAGAAGCGTGGGATCATGGATCGCTGGAAGCGTCACCTCGGCGACAGCTAAGCAAAATTCAAAAAAAAACGCGGCCGACGTTGTGGTTGTCGAACCGCGTTCTGAAGTGCAATTCCGCATCGGGTTGGTGACGCGATCGTGCACGAAAGAAAATTGTTGCCCTGCTTCGGGCGATGTATTTGTCAGGCTAATTTGCTCTGCCAACAAATCATCGCCATTCGGCTTCGTCATCGCGATCCTTTTTTGGCTGTTTCCGAATATTCCGGCAAACAAATTTCTTCATGGCCAAGGATAGAACCCAACGGATTGGCATCGCTACAGTGCGTTGTCGTCGCCATAATGGTTGCTGCAATAATGTTGACTAGGAAGGAACATGGCGAAACGTAGGAAACGAAAGATAAAGGATCGTAAGGCAAAAGCTCAAGCGACTGCGGCCGCAATATCGCAGCGAGACTTTACGGCGTTTGTTCTAGCGCTCGTTTCGTACTTTTTGCTCTGGCTTGCGATGCCTGGCAGGAACTTTGCCTCGGTGGCGTGGATCGCGATGGTTCCCATGGTGTGGCTCGTTCATTCCCCTAGCCTACCCCACAAGGTGCTACGACAGGTTTGGATCGCCACGCTGTTGTACTGGCTGATGATGTTGCATTTCGTCCGGCTACCGTTTTGGCCGCTCTGGTTTGGTTGGTTCGCGTTGGCGGCTTATCTTTCGATCTACGGGCCACTTTTCGTTTCGATTAGCCGTACTCTCGTGCATCGATTTCGCATTCCCACGGTGATCGCGGTGCCGATTGTGTTCACCGGTCTGGAGTGGGTTCGGGTCAACTTTTTGAGCGGATTCGGACTCGGCTGCGTGAGCCATTCGCAGTATCAAACTCCTGCGAGCATGCAGATCGCAGAATTTTTCGGTGCTTACGGTATTACGTTCGCCATCATGTTGGTTGCCGCCGCAGTTGGTGTCGCAACCGGGTTTTCTTGGAAAGGCATGAACTCGAATTCCAATTTGCCGGTTCGTCTCGTTCACGTGCTCGTTGCGGTTGTCGCTTTCATTGGAGTCGTGGGTTATGGCACGCAGCAGTTGGCCGTTGACGCAAAAATTCGAAAGACGGCTGAGCCCCACAAGCATTTGAATGTGGCCCTGATTCAGACTTCCATCGATACGATTCTAGTGACGAAGTCATATGAAGAAGTGGAAAAAGAGTTTATGGTTCGACGCGATTTGACACACGCGGTTCGCTTGCTCTCAAACGAACTTGAATTGATCGTGTGGCCGGAATCGAGTTTGCATTCTTACTATGGTGATTTTCTCTCCGACGTAAGTGAAGCGGATACAAAAGAGGATCGGCAGCAGCAGCAGCGAATGGCCTGGCAAGCAGCGATTGGCAAGTTCGCGCCGTTTCCTGATGCCGTTCCAATGCTCGTTGGCTCAACGACGATTGATCCTAAGCGTGATGAGATTTTCAACAGCGCCCTACTGTTCGATGATAATGGGGCAATTCAAAGTCGATACTACAAGCACCACTTGGTTATGTTTGGTGAGTATTTTCCTGTCGTTCATTCGGTTCCGATCCTGAAAGATTTCATCAAGGGTTTTCGTTCATGCAATGCGGGGACTGAATTTACTCTGATGAGGGTCAAGGACGTTTCGATCGCACCGAACATCTGTTTCGAGACGACGGTACCTCATTTGATTCGTCGACAGATCAATGCACTAGCCGCTTCTTCGTCAGAAGTTGACGTTTTGGCAAATATTACGAACGATGGCTGGTTCTTCGGCTCCAGTTGCCTTGATTTGCATTTGGCTTGCAATACTTTGCGAGCGGTTGAGATGCGAAAGCCAATGTTGGTCAGTGCAAATACGGGCTTTTCCGCTCACATTGACGAGTTCGGGCGACACGTGCAAATTGGGCCGCGGCGCGAGGAAGCTGAGTTGATCTGTGATGTTCGAGTGCCGCTGCCGCGTACGACCAACTATCGCGGCTGGGGAGCGTGGGTCGCGTGCATGATGGGTTGGGTGAGCGTCGCTGTTTTGGCCGCGTCTCGGATTCCCTCGTTCAACGGCTTGCCTTAAAACGACTACTCGAAAGTGCCTTACTCCTTCATCGAATCACGAAGCGTCTGGCGATCGTGATCAATCAGTGCATCGGTCAGCAAACTAACATTGCCAGCGATAATTTGATCAAGCTTGTAAATCGTCAGCCCGATTCGGTGATCAGTGACGCGGTTGTCCGGAAAGTTATACGTTCGGATTCGCTGACTTCGGTCCCCCGATCCAACAAGTGACTTGCGTTCATCGGCTCGCTTTTCGTTTTCCGCACGTTGCAAGTGCTCGTAGATTCGCGACTTCAGGATACGAATCGCCTTCGCCAGATTCTTGTGCTGGCTCTTTTCATCCTGAATGGCAACCACGAGACCCGTTGCATAGTGTGTCAATCGAACTGCGGAATCGGTCTTATTGACCTTCTGACCACCAGGACCGCTGGCGCGATAGTTGTCACGCCGATAGTCATCCGGTTTCAGATCAACTTCAACATCTTCCGGCTCAGGCAGAACAGCAACCGTCGCCGCCGAAGTGTGAATGCGTCCCTTGGTTTCCGTTTCGGGAACTCGTTGAACGCGGTGCCCACCACTTTCGTATTGAAGTTCGCGATAGACGCCTTCGCCTTCGATGCCGATCGTGACTTCCTTGAAGCCGCCGATCTCGTTGGGACTTGAGCTCATTGTCTCAAACTTCCACTTTTTGGTCTCACAGTGCTTTTGATACATGGTCAAAAGGTTGCCTGCGAACAGGGCTGCTTCGTCGCCGCCGGTGCCGGCGCGAATTTCCATCACGCATTTTGTTCGGTTGGCATCTTCACCACCAATGGTCATGTCCAGCAGGCCTGCCCAGATCTCTTCGCGTACTTCGGTTAGCGATGTGATCTCCATCTCTGCCATTTCACGCTCGTCCGAATCATCGCTTTGCGACATCTCTCGCAACTCATCCAGTTCAGCAATCACGGCTTTAAAGCGTCGATACTTTCCAGCTAGTTTCGCAAGCGAACCGTGCTCTCGGGCAACGGCCGCCATCTTTAACGGATTCCCCTGTACTTCCGGGTCTGCCATCTGTTCTTCAAGCTCAAGATAACGGTTCAGCTTTTGGTCCAACATTTCACGCATTGGAGAATCCTGTTCTAAAGAAGGCCAGCGCAGAATCGGCTGACACGTCACACTAAAAAATCACACAAAGATATCGCAGACGCAAATCCGGCTAGGAATCGAACATCAACGCGGCGAAAGTGAATTTTGGTGTAGTTTGAGTCATGATCGGTGGTGTCAGAAATGACGATCAACCATCAGAATAGAGCACAATCAGGATTCTGACAACAGTATGTGAAGTTGTTGGGAAAGGACACTTGGATCATCTATAGGTTCGGCGAAATTAATGTTTGAACTGATTGCACAGGGACCCAATATCGACAATCGCTGGCGCGTCGAGCTGAAGCCAGATCAGCCCATGGAGCTTGGCCGTGACGCGCATCCGTTGAAAACGGACTGGGACGGCCAGATATCGAGACGTCACGCAATCGTGACACTAATCGAAGATGAAGTGCTCATTGAGCGACTTGCAGCGGCTCGCAATCCGATGTTCTTTGGCGGAACTGAGCGTGATTCAATTCGGCTCAAACCCGGTGAACACTTTGTTATTGGCGGCACGACGTTCATGATGACCAATGAGCGTGCACTGCCGACGTTAGACGTTCCGAAGCCGGTGACGCAACGAAGTTACACGGCGGAATTCTTGCGCAGCAACGTAGAGTATGTTGACTCTGACCGTCGTATCAAGGTCCTGAACCGGTTGCCGGATCTAATTTCCAATTCTGGAAGTGAACGCGAGCTTTATACGCGATTCGTCAACGTGTTGATGGAAGGCATTTCTTCTGCGACATCGGTGGCGATCTTTCGACAAGCTGAGAATAAAGATGAAAGCCATGGCACGGAAGTCATTCACTGGGACCGGCGGCGACTGACCAGCGGCGATTTTTCGCCGAGCGAACGATTGATTCGCCAAGCCGTAACGGAAGGTCAAGTCGTCCAACACATCTGGCACAAGAAGCGTGCAGACGGTCCAGAATACACGATGGACATGGACAACGACTGGGCGTTCGTTTGTCCGATGACAGGTTCGGTTACAAAAGGTTGGGGGATCTACGTCACGGGCAAAAATCGCGTGTCGGCCGTTTCCGGTTCCGATCCATCATCGGGTTCAGGCGAGCTGGACCTGCAAGGCGACATCAAGTTTTGCGAGCTGATTGCGTCAACGCTTCAGAACCTTGTCGAGGCACAGCGACTTGAACGACGTCAGGCGAGTTTGCGTTCGTTTTTTTCTCCCGTTGTGCTGGAAGCGTTCTCGGATCGCGATCCCGAAGATGTCTTGACTCCGAAGGAATGTGATGTCTCCGTGTTGTTTTGTGATCTTCGTGGTTTTTCGAAGGCCTCGGAACAAATGGCGGGCGACTTGTTGGAGTTACTCTCTCGCGTGAGCAATTCGCTGGGCATCATGACGCGTTCGATACTCGATTTTGGCGGCGTGATCGGAGACTTTCACGGTGACGCCGCGATGGGATTCTGGGGCTGGCCACTGAATCAGAGCGATCGAGCCGTCCGTGCGATTGAAGCTTCGATTCAAATTAAAGATGAGTTCGCAGAGATTCATTCTGATCCCGATCATCCGTTGCGGGATTTTCAGATGGGGATTGGGATCGCGACGGGGTCTGCGGTAGCCGGGAAAATTGGAACGAGCGATCAGGTTAAGGTGACGGCTTTTGGTCCGGTCGTTAATTTGGCGTCACGGCTTGAGGGAATGACGAAATGGTTCGGTGGATCGATTTTGCTGGATGAGGAAACAGTGAATCAGGTCCTTGATCAGCCACATCAGTTTACGCTTCAGCGGCTGGGTAGTTTCTTGCCTTACGGTTTGCGAGTTCCCGCGGTCGTTCATCGGGTTGTTCCCGATGAACGCTTGGAGGCCGATGGTTCGATGCTGGAGAAATATGCGACCGCACTCGAGAGCTTTGAGTCAGGAGATTGGGGCAAGGCCGTTGAATTGCTTGAGGCGATGGGTGAAGAGCCTTGCGGCCAGTTTTTGCTCGGCTACATCCGAGAGCACCCTGATTCGAAATCTCCAATGGGATTCAACGGCACTATCGAGATGAGCAGCAAGTAGTGTTGGCTTGCCAAGTCTCGGGGTGCCAAGACAATCGAAAATCCATTGGCTGTGTTTCTAAAATGGTTCCTCACTCGGCCACAGCGTTTGTAGCCACGAGGAAATCTCGACGACGCAAAAAAAGGCGGCGATCAGACACAGTGCCATTCCTAACATGGCAGTTCGGCGATGATCGGATTTCAATCCCCACAGCCCCAAGGCAAGTCCCATTATCGAGTTGAGAATTGCGTAAGAAGTGATAAACGATCCGACAAACGCGAGCACGCCCAAGACCATCGCCCCGACAGCTCCACCCTTGGCAGCAAGATGCGTCATTGGCGACGGAGGCAGCCTTGCGGCAGTCGCCTTCGGCGCAATCAGAATGCTTGGGTTGTACGCGACGGCGGGAACGGCAGCGACTTCTGTAACAGCGAATGGCACGTCAGAATTGGATGCCTCAATGACAAGCTCTGCGACGAATTCTTCGGCGTCCTGCGGTTCCGGATGTTCGTCGTTTGATTCAGAGTTCATATTCGAATTCGAAAAGTCAATGATTCAACAGTTTCGCATCTGATTGTATCGAAAATGATTGACCACAGCGCGGACTCGGCTCAGCCGCTGGCCCAATTGGAAAGAAAAAAGCCCGCTCGCAAACGCGAACGGGCTCTAAAGTTTCGAAATCGAAGCTGATGTTCGAGTTTCTTTACTCTTCGACGCCTTGAGCTTTGCCCATTTCAGCGATCGCAGCTTTTTCTAGCTTCGTACCATTGAGGATTCCCGCCTTGGCCATCTCGGCAAACGTCATTGAGGTCTTTTCGATGTCGACGACCACCACGTTGAATTGAGCGATCATCTCGACGCCGACTTCGTCCAACGCCTTGGTGCCCGCTGCCTTGTCCTTCTTCTTAAGGTCTTTGGCGTCGTGAACTCGTTTGGTGTAGTCCTTGCCTTTGAAGGCTTCTTTAAACTTCAGCCCAAAAGCATTGTTGATCGCTTTGTTGCTGCCGGGATGGCAAGCCGTGCAGGCCACTGACTTTAGTTCGTATCGTTCCTTGAGCGGATCCTTGAGGAAGTCATGAGCAGCGACGGTGTTATTCAAAAGCAGGCATACGAAACAGGCGCCTGCTGCGGTAGTCAATATTCGTTTCAGCAAATTCATTGATTTCTGTTCCTTGGAAAATCGATGCGATCCAGAGGCACTTGCCTCGGGTATCATTAAACACGGATCGGCCCAGTGTGTTCCGAATCCGGAGGATTTGTGCAAAATCCTGCATGAAACGTCAGCTTTTTGTCAAAGTCGCGAAACATGCAGGTTATCCGGTAGCGTGTCAAATGAGTTCAAACTGAACTCTTGGGTTAACAGCCTCAGCCACCAGTCGCGGCACGAGCTTTCGCATCTTCCGCTTTCTGGATGAATGTCTCGTCTCGAGTTCCTTCGAAGGCTCGTCGATAGGTTTCGCTCAACGCGACGAAGTTAAACTTGTCGTTAGGCTCAAGTTCGATCACACGCTCGGCATGCTCGACTGACTTCAAGAACTCGTCGACTTTCCCGTAAAGCACCGAAATCGTAAGGTGCCCGCGAGCGAAGCTGTCGTCGATCGCCAACGCCTCTTTCATCTTGTCGATTGCTTCGGGAATCTTACCGTCTGCTTTGAGTTGATCGACTTCACGTTCGATCGCCAAAATCTCTGGTGTCATTTTCTCTCCAAATGGTCTGGCCAGAAGCCAAACGTCATTTCGTCCGAATTGAATTTGCCGGTGAATCTCCACCAGCTGGCCCTCATTGTTGTCATTGCCCGTATTTCGTCCAGAAGCCAAACGGGAAAACAGCAGAGGATGGGGAAATCACGAGAAAAGATGACAAATCTGAGTAAACTGATTGCGGGACTTTTTGAAAATTCCGCGTCCGATCGGTTTGCGGTATGGGCTCCTAATAGGATAAGCCTTGGACGAACAGGATGAATTTGAACTCGATACCGTCAGGTTGCTCGTCGAGCAGGCTCGGGATGGAGATATGCATGCAAAATCAGATTTGGCGACACAGGTGCAAAGTTACCTGACAATGATGGCGGATCGGAAGCTAAATACATCAATTCGTCCAAACGTGAATCCGTCGGATATTGTCCAGCATACGCTGATTCGAATGGTCGACGGGATCGAAGACTTTCGTGGGAACACACGAAAGGGGTCAGTGAAGTCGATCATCGCACCGATATTCACTCGCTGGGAATGCTGTTGTACGAGTTGTTGACGGGCACGGTGCCTTTCAAGCGGATGAATCATGCGGCTTCGATTGCGGCTGTCATTAACGAATTCGTTCCGTCGCCGCGTAGCATCAACCCAAAAATTGATCGTGATTTGGAAGCGATTTGTTTGAAAACGTTGGCAAAAGCACCGGATTCGCGTTATGCGTCTTCCCATGAATTCCGCCGCGATTTGCTACGGTGGCTCGATGGCCGTGCTGTGTCAGTTCGGAAACTATCACAGCCAGAAAACTTCCGCCGCTGGCTAATGCGAAATCCGCTCGTTGCTTCCGCGGTAACGTTTGGGATTGTTAGTTTGACAGCGGGCTTGCTGTTCAGCGTTTCGCAGTGGAATCATGCCCAAGCGAACCTCAAGCAGTCGAATCAATAGCGATTGCGGGCGGAAAAGAATGCCGAACAACTTCATGGCACGCTCGTCAAAGCGCTCGAGATTTCGCTCGACTCGCTTGATAAAGATCCAAAAATATCGGTTTCGCAACAGCAAGTGCTTGATGAGCTGATGCTGGCTCACAAGCGGTTGATTGACGAAGAGGCCGAACAAGTCGAGATTACAACCGAAACGTTTGAGTGCTACGAAAGGCTAGCCAGGATCTACCGGGACACCGCTCGGTATGACAAAGCCAATGCGATTTGCGATCAGGCCGATAGGATGGTCGAGCGTTGCTTTAAGACCGTGGATGGAAGAAAAAAGTTTGGACTTTGTGCCACCGAAGTTTTCTTGCAACGAGGACTCGTTGCGGACGAAACAGGTGACAGGGAAGCCCAAGCGAGTGCTTACAGGAAGAGTGTCGAATTTCTCCGGGCGTCTGAAGCACATTCGGATCGAATTGCTTGGCTTGAAAAAGGCTTTCGAGTTTACCGGAATTGGGCTTTCACCGAACTCTCCCGCAATGAAAGATTAGGGAGAGCTGCATTTGAACTCGCAGCCCAATGTGCAACCGAGCCGCTGGAACTTGATCCCGAAAGTGAACAGGCTCAATTCAATGCTGCGATGTGCTTCTCGGACATGGGACACCTCGATCAAAATAGCAAAGACTGGATGCTTTCGCTGGAGCGCCTCGAAGAGGCGGAGCGACGATTCATGGCGATCGCAGCCAATCCAGAATCGAAGTTCGATTGCCGCTATCGACTTTGCTATATCCGCAACGAGACTGGTCGGCACTTGCGAGTTCGCGTAAAAGATTACGAGCGAGCCGAAGCGTACATCCGGAAATCGGTTGAAGGTTTGCACGTGGCACCAGTTCTTAAAGCGAAGTCAACCGGTTTTGGAAACGAAGGTGTCTACAACTATGTTGGTATGATGGCAACTTACCAGTATGACGGGGCGACGTCAGGAACCGTTTCCTACAACTGGGCGCTCGATGCAATCCTCACCGAACCCGACGATACCGCTGCTTTCATTCGCTACAACGGAGCACTCGTCACCGGCGCCGATTTTTTCACCACGAGCCAGAACGACTTTTCCGAATCGACAGCCACGCGTGAAGATTGGTTTTCATTCACACAGGGCGATGCTGGAACGATTGACGAGTCAGGAACGATCTCGTTTGACGCTAACCCCGGTGACGTTTTCTACCTTGTTACCGGACTGCAAACCTACGCGGGTCGCGCGGGCGCGATTACTGACGCTTTCAACACAGGAACCGGTAACTTCACCGTCACTGGCGGCGGATCGATTAGCAGTTTAAGTGCCGTGCCTGAACCTGCCGCAGCGTCGATTCTTGCCTTGTTTGGAATCGTCGGTTTTTCCATTCGACGCCGACAACGATAGATGAAGTTGTGAACGAGCGTGATCTGGCGGTGGCAGTTTTCTGCGGCCGCTTTTTTGTTTGCCCAGCGAAGCTGGCAAACCCCGTCGGTGCTTGCCACCGACC
>CAYGUE010000134.1:0-19423 GCA_964352885.1 uncultured Pirellulaceae bacterium | reverse complement strand
CCCAAAAACGCGAAGCGTTCAATACAAGCCCGAAGCGCAAGCGAGTGAGTCGAAATTCCATGCAATGATTCACTCGCTGGCGCTTCGGGCTTGTGGTAGTGCAACTTCAAAACTCACGCGTCGGGTTATGATCAGCGCTCTAAAATTTGAAACTTGTTTAAATCAACAGACCGTTACGCAACGGGTTATGATGTTTTCGGCAAAAAGTCACAGCCCCAACGGGTGATGATTTCAAAAAAAAAAGGATGCCCGAGGGCATCCTGATGTTCACTCGATTGAAGGCGAATGCCTACAAGTGCTATGCGGTTTCGGTAACGACGTTGATTCGACGACCTTTGCGGTCAAACATGACATGACCGTCAATCAATGCAAACAATGTGTAGTCATTGCCTTGGCCGACGCCTTTGCCAGGATGCCACTTGTTTCCAACCTGACGGATCAAGATATTGCCAGCGATAACGGACTCACCGCCGAACTTCTTGACTCCGCGACTTTGTGCGTTTGAATCGCGACCGTTACGGCTGGAGCCTTGTCCCTTCTTATGAGCCATTGTCTTCTCTGCCTAAATATATAAGGTTAGTTCTCGAACTCTTGTCATTCAGTGTCGGCCCGTACGGCCGGGCGACATTGGTTTAGTCGGGAAATACTATCGGTAAATCCACATGGAATCAAGGCTTTTAATGAAACGAATGCCTTCAAAGTCAGGTTCCCAGAACTGAGGCTCTAGAACGAGCTCAATATCCGACTTGCCTTGCTTAAACGCCCACTTTTTGCCCTCAATCAGCGTATCAACGCCAGCATCGCGGCTGACTGAGATTCCAGCGTCCGCGAAGGCTTTGGCGACCGCTTCGGGCAGATTACCTTTGTCGAGCGTCGGAGAAAGGGCTGATTTGAAGTCTTTCATGTTGACCATCGCATCTGTTTCCATGATCAAAACCTTCCGATCCGCGGTGCGGTCTTTCTCATAAGCCCGGATGACTGGACCGGGAAGAGCGTATCGACGCGTGATCAAAACTTGCTCTTTAGGAGAATCGACCAATGGAATGCCGAACTGGATACGATCCTTGTGTTCTTCAAGGTCATCGCCGGGGCGCCAGAAATTCAACTGAAGTGTCTTGCGTTTGAAACTGATCGAGCCATCGTCGCCTTGTTTGATGCGGTGTGCGTTGGTCAATCCGCTGACCATCACACTGACATAGTCAATATTCGGGTTGATGTTTTCCCAGATCGCGACGCCCCAAACTCCGACGTCGGAATCCGGTTTCACTTTAGGAATATCGACTTTCGACATTTGAACGCCGTCGAGCAGCGGCATGCGAGGATCTTCCTGAGCCCGAATGGAACGAGCGATTGAAGGGCTGATCACATCGCGAGCGGCGACCTTTTCGTATTGTTTCTTGGCTGGATTGAAGACCCATCCTTCAAGTGAAAACCTTGGCAAGAAGAGACGTTCGGTATCTTCCAGCGGCTCACCTTTTTTCAATTCATGAGCGACTTGGTTGAGGGCAGGATCACTTCTAACTTCTTCGTAGGACAGCGTTTCGCCCAAATCGCGTACACGATAAATCATGTACCAGTAGTTCTTGCTGACCGCGACTCCGTTGCTGTCAGTGCCGGCGACGCGAATTTGGCGAAGGCCCGTGAAAGCAAAATCGTATTGGTAGACGTCGCGGAACAGGATGACTCGTCTGCTCATCCCATAAAGTGTTCGGTCGGCAGAGTCTGTTTCGAGTTCGTATTGCTCGGCATTGATGCCAGGCAGAATCATCGGATTCGAGTAGCTATCTCGTACGTCGAGATCACTGCTAATCTCGTGCAGGACTCCAGGAGCGAATTTGCGGTAGGTGACTTTGCGAGACTCGGCCTCCTGAGCAACCGCGATGCCGGCGAAAGCCAGAGATAACGCGGCAACGGTTAGAAGGAGAGTGTTGAAACGATGGAGTTTTGCAATTTGCATAGAGCTGCCCAAATTCGGATGGTCAGTTTGTAACGGTAGCCGCTGTCGTTGATGAAAGCGCTTAATTAAAGGATCGGCGTCTCAAGTATAGTTGCGGCGTCAAATGGCGAAGAAAATAAAGTCGTACCATCGCTAGAATGGTCAAACTTGACCGCCAGTTTTCCGCAAAAACGGAACGAAGCCAATCGAGCCAATCGTCACAGACCCGACAGGTCTACGTGATCAGCAAGTCCGGTGGTCCTCCGAATCAGCAACAATCTATATGTCGGGCGGACAATAATCACAAAACACGGTGATTTTGCAGCCCATTCGCTTCTCGATTCGTAGAAAGTCAGACAAAAGACAACGGTTCCGAGGCTGTCTTCGGTCAGTTCTGCCCATCTGAATCACTCAAAAATACCTTCGCCGAAATCGTCTTCGACCTTGGGTGCCGCATCAGATTTTTTGGGTGCCGTATCGGAATTGTTGGAGTTTGCAGGCGGCGGGGTTGTTGCATCCTCGTTTTGGTGTGGAATCGGAGGCGTTTCGTGAGACGCGTCGGAGCGAATCTTCTGCTCTGGCGGAGCCGATTCGACCTTCGACTCGTCCTGACTCATTTCTTCTGCACTGACTTCGGGCCCACTGTCGTACGACTCATCGTAGCGCGAATGGTAGCCCGGCTCCCGAGAGAGTGCCTGTTCCTTCTCTAGCTCTTGGATAACGCGGTTCTGAATCATCTCGCGACAACGAGCATTGATCGGATGAGCAATGTCTGCATAGAGTTTGGCTCTGCCGTCTGGCCCCTGCTGCGGTCGGGCGTGTCGAAGTTTCTGGCCGCACTGGTTGCAGAAGTTTGCGCGCATGTGATTCTTCGTGCGGCACTTCGCGCAATTCGAAGTTAGCTTGCGACTAGGCATCGCGACAAACGGACCTGAATTGCCATCGATAATTTTCAGATCTCTAACGACAAAGCATCCGTCGAATGTGACGCTGCAAAATCCCCGCAGTCGGTCTTCCGACGACTCCATGAGTTTGATTCTGACTTCCGTAATTTCCATCCTGTATTCCCGCTATCCTGCATCGACCAGTGCCCGGAATGTCCTTTCCCGGCCCAATGTCGCACAGGCAAAAACCGTGTTGCCAATTTCCTTTGTTGCAATCTTCGCGGCGCGATGAGCATCCGCAGCATTTCGGAAAATTCCGAAATAGCTGGAGCCGCTTCCACTCATCTGATGACCGACACAATTGAGCCGATCAAACGTATCTTTCAATTTGCCAATCGCCGGAGTCATCGACATGGCAAACTCTTCAAGTCGATTGAACAGTTGTTCACCGAGTTTGTTCCAACTGCCTGTTTGCAGGTTATGCAACAATTCAGCTGAACTTTCGGGCTGTGGGGGAACGGTGCATTGCCCGTAAACCGCAGCGGTTGAAAGTCCTTCCATGGGTTTGGCAATCACGATCGCCATCCCTGCCGGAAAGTTTTTCGATTCGATGATCTCTCCCCTTCCAGTGCAGCGGCATGCGCCACCACGAAAGAAGAAAGGAACATCACTTCCGATTTCCGCCCCGACCGAATCAAGCTGCTCAGGAGTCAGGCCGAGCCGCCAGATTTGATTTGCTGCCCACAGCGCACCTGCTGCATTGCCAGAGGCGCCGCCAAGTCCGGCAGCGGACGGAATTCGTTTTCTCAGAAAAACATCACATCCCAGATTCGCATTGCCGTGACGCTCCTTTAGCCTCAGCATTGCACGAAGAATCAGATTGCTGTGATCGGTCGGAATTGATTCCGCTGCGGTGCATCCTTCCAGATGGATGTTCAGTCGCAACAGCCCGTCATCCCGAGCCGAAAATTGAAGCTCGTCGAACAACGAGACAGTCGACATAACGGTTTCAATTTCATGGAAACCATCGCTCCGCTTCCCCAGCAATTCAAAAAACAGATTTATCTTGGCGGGAGTCGCAATCCTGATTGAGCGGCCGTGTCGGCCTGTGTGCCGAATCTTCATGTTGTTTAACAAAGGCTGACCGAAATGCGGCTTGCATCCGATCAACTTCAAAGTGTCCTTCTAGATGCAACCTATCAAATTGAAAGCGTTTTGTCGAAAA
Organism: uncultured Pirellulaceae bacterium; assembly: GCA_964352885.1. Lineage (GTDB taxonomy): Bacteria > Planctomycetota > Planctomycetia > Pirellulales > Pirellulaceae > Mariniblastus. Next base: position 15,378 of record CAYGUE010000134.1, on the reverse strand, counting down.
CAAAACTGGGTTTTAGTTACGATCCCTTTGCTGATGCCTTACCCAAATTAACCTCGTGGTGGGGCGATCTCGATATCGCAAGCGAGAAATCCCGCCCTTGTTCTAAGACTGCTTTACGAATGTGTGGGTTTGCCCGTACAAAAACGGTACCTGTCCTACTTTGATTCACCTTCCGGTTTCGTGCAGTAAACGAAACGGACCGACCGACTTCTAACCTATAAAAAAACATGAAGCCAACTTCTTCGCCAAATGTAGAGCCTTCCAAGACAGCACATACTGAATCTGACCATTCAGATTCGGTTGATTTATCGACTTCTGCCTTGGTTACACGATCTGTGTACGGTGGCATACTTATGGGATTGGCGAATCTCGTGCCGGGCATCAGTGGCGGAACCATGCTTTTGGCGGCAGGCATCTATCCACGTTTTATCAATGCGATCGCTGATCTGACACGTTTTCGCTTCCGGTTCCAGTCACTGGTGGTGCTGGGCAGCGTTGTTTTAGCCGCTGGAATCGCGATTCTTTTGTTTGCGGGGATGTTAAAAGACTTGGTGGTTGAGCAACGTTGGGTGATGTACAGCCTGTTCATCGGATTGACGCTGGGCGGTGTTCCTCTGGTTTACAAGATGGTGAAGCCGCTCTCTGGAAAAAGCATCGCGGCTGGGATCGCAGCCTTTGCGGCTATGGTTGGATTGGCATTGATGCAGCGGTATGGCATTGCGGGATCTGGTTCGGAAAGCTTTCCGATGATGGTCATCGCTGGGCTCGCTGGAGCCAGTGCTATGATTTTGCCAGGCGTCTCGGGCGGCTACCTGTTATTGTTGCTTGGCCAATACGTGTCGATCCTTGGCGGGATCGATCGCCTAAAAGATGCACTGAAAGATGGAGATATTTCGGCAGCGATGGAGCCAGGGCTTTCAGTTGTGTTGCCAGTTGGGATTGGTGTCGTGCTTGGCGTGGTCGTTGTTGGGAACTTGCTGAAGTGGTTGCTGGAGAAACATCGAGAGCCGACATTAGGCGCGTTGCTGGGACTGTTGCTTGGTTCGACGATTGGCTTGTGGCCGTTTCAGTTTGGCGTCAAGCCACAAGTTGGCGATACGATTAAAGGCGAAGTCGTTACGGAAGAATCGATTGCTGAAATTGACAAGGAAGACTGGAGGACAGAATTCTTTTCTCCAAGCGGTGTTCAGATCGGTAGCTCGATTGCGTTGGTGTTGCTGGGGTTGGGCGTGACGATTGGCGTCTCGAAGTTGAGCGGCGAAGATTAGCTGGTTGACGTGGCTGTGGCTGCCCGCCGCAGTGATTCGTGGTAGACGTGCCTGTGGCGTCTCGCCGCAGTGATTTTTGGTTGACGTGGCTGTGGCTTCCAGCCGCAGTAATTTGCATCGTGCCGACGGCTTCCAGCCGTTGAATATGCAGGAGACAGCGGCTGGAAGCGCTGGATGCCAGCGCTACGCCATGCGTGACTAGTCTTCTGGTGCGTCTGGTGACTTCATTTCCATATTGGAAAGATGAAGCAGCAGGACATAACGATCTCCTTTCGTACGTCCCTCCAGAAATCCGCGATAAGGAATGCTGCCGCGGCGAAGAATCAATGGTTGGTTGGATTTCGGTCCTGCACCAAGTAGCATCATCGAATCGCGATCTTCTAGCTCTTTGGCCATCGCGTAAAGAAAGTCATACGTCAAACCGTTGATGTGGGTTAGTTGCATCTTGTTGGCGAAAATGAATTTGCGAATCACCTCGGATCGCTTCAAGAATTTGCCTGTCCATTTTAGCGGCAGTTCATTGGATACGTTTTGTGGCACGATCGTCTTCGGGCGTCGGTCTTTCTCATTACCATCCGGATCGCGGATGATTTCGAACTGCTGCACGCGATGGACAAGATTTTGGTCTTTATTAACGAAGACTCGAGAAGTTCCCTGCATTGAGATGCCGGTCATCTCGAAGTTGATTTCCGGGTCGCCTTCGATGAGTGCCTTTGAGACTTCGTCGAGATTACCGAACTGTTTGACGAGAGCTGCCGTGTCGTAATCGAGCGTCGCTTTGAGGATGCGAACGTTGGATGCTTGCCGAGCCTGTGAGTCGACCCAGCGAACGCGCAGCAGCACGGCAGCGCTTTCCATGCTGACGGTCGCGTCTCGGTCTGAGCTATTGCTGATGTTGATTTCGGGCATGGGGAGGTGCGCTGAGGCTACTGTTCAATGTGATGAACATTGTGTATCAGAATCGGTGGTGGTGCAAAGCGATACGCAGTCGACTCCTTAAGTGAACACTAATTTTCGTTAGTAAGCACTTGTATTGGGAGGTCTTTGGGATGGGCTTGGTGGATTGCAAACCTCTTTCTTGTTCAAGCAACGATTGTGAGAAATTGCTGTTGATCAATGTTCCCAGATCGAGAAAAGTCACGGTTTCCTGCAGCGTGTTGCCACGAAAGTGCTGATGTGCGTACTCAGTTTGTCGCCGTCGCCCCAACCGTCTTCGTAGAACCCAATCATCTGGAAACCGGCCTCAATTTGACTGCCGATCAAATCGCTCAACGAATGCCCGAATTCACGCGGTCGATCGTCACCGAGGAGTTCACGTTGCTCTTTGCCTAAGTCCGCATCTGAGTACGGGATCTTATGGCGGACTCTGAATTCACCGCGATCCATCTGCGCTGCGTCGAAAACGTAGTACAGCGGATTGATGACGCCAGTCATGAACGTCCCGCCGTGTTTCAGGACGCGACTGACCTCGCGCCAGATCGGGACAACGTTGGGGCTGTAGCAAACGCTGCACGGGTTCAGCACAATATCGAAGGTTTCGTTGGCGAACATTGAAAGGTCTGCCATGTCGCCCGAAGCCGTTTCGATTTTGAATCCTTCGCGAGCCGCGATTTCAATATCGCGTTCAAGCTGCCGCTCGCTCAAATCGAAAACGGTGACTTTCGCACCGAGCGCTGCCAGAATAGGAGACTGTTGCCCGCCGCCAGCTGCAAGCAGCAGTATCTTTTTGTCCATGACAGCTTCAAGCCACTCTTTGGGAACGGCTTTCGTCGGCGTGATGCGAATCCGCCAATGGCCATCACGAGCTGCCTGAACTTGTTCCGGCGTCATCGCTCGGTAATAGCGATCGCCAGCGTCGGCGACTTTATCCCAAGCCGCCATGTTGAACGCGACGACGTCGTTTTGTGGTTCTCGTTCCATGCTATGAAGCGTAATCGAAAAAACCCAAATGTAATTGAGCGTGCATCATCATCATCTTGATGCGAGTTTCATCGGGAACTTTCCCGAACGCAGGGCTATTGAAGATCGCCGGCTCGGATTGCATTCGGAAAATGGCTGCGCGATATCGTTCAATGGCCGCACCGGTTTCCATTTCCTCTTGCCCGATTGTGCCATCTTCAACGCCCGGAATACTGACGCCGGCGGCCATTTCTCCTTTGGCGAGTGTTCGCTTCATCATGAATTTCAGCATCCAGCGAATAAAAAACGGAGGCGCCTTCAACGGGAATCCGTCATACCCGTATTCGATCCAAGCCGCGAGATGTGAAAGGATCTGGCCGGGCGTCCAGTTGCCGGTCGTTCTCAAAGTGCCTTCTTGGTGAGCCACTTCGATGCGGTCAAGTTCTGCCAGGCACTCGGCGATTGTGTCGAATCGCAACTTGCGATGGTTCGCTTTCCCGGACTCGTTTTTTGACATCGGACGCTCTAGGTTTTTCAGGTCGATGAATTAGTAATCGCCAACGATTTCGCCGCCGTGGATCGTGCCCAGAGATCGCCAAATGCTCGGGGCGATCGAATCATCGATACTGTGAGCCGATCCATCAAGCAAGCAAACGTTGACCGAGCCTGGATGATAGCTGCGCGATGTGACCGCCGCATAGGTGGGTTGGTCGATTCGCTTGCCCTCCTGCACCGAATTGAAATCGATGTCGTACGTTTGTCCGTCGTGTTCGAAAGGGACAACGGTGTTCGGAGCAAACGTCGTCGTGATGCCCGAATGGTGAACTCGTCCGTCAGGCCACTCTGTGTGCCCGGTGTTGCTGTTGGTTGCGGGACCAAGTTTGAGTTGGCCTGAGAACCCAAGGAATGCGTCAGACGCACTCGGGGGTTCTGGTCCCGGATCGCTCGTGTTGCGAATGTAGCTGGTGAAAGCTTTGACTTCAGCGGCGCAGAGCGAGTTGCTGGTTCCGTCGCTGACCTGGGCGATCGAAGTCTCACTGTTAACATAGAAGGGGCCATCGCCGCGACGTCCTGCGACTGGATCGTAAACCAACCACGTCCCCATATTAAATCCGTAGGTCTGAGGATAGACTTTTGGTGCTCCAGATGAATCGACGCGAACCACGTCGTTGACTTCGCTGGGGCAAAGGAAAGCGGGAACCCTTAGCGTGGGCACGCCCGTATTGATCTGCGAATCCCAGGCGAGTTTCAGATCGACCAGCTTACGAGCATTCGTTTGCTCCAGAAATGGCAACAATCTTCCGTGAATTGACCACGAACCATTGTTGCCAGTCAGCACGGTGCCTGGTTCGATTTCGAAACTCGATGGGAAATGCTCAAAGGCAGCTTCATAGCTAAGCAACGCCAAACCCAACTGTCGCATGTTGTTCAAGCAGGACGTTTTCCGAGCCGCTTCGCGAACAGATTGTACGGCGGGCAATAGCATGCCAACCAGAATTCCAATGATCGCGATCACAACCAAAAGCTCGACCAAGGTAAAAGCAAAGCGACGATTCATTGTTCTTGTAGGCAAAAGATGTACTCCATTCGGTTCGATGATGCTTTTTTTAAACACGGAAATCCATGCCGTGTTCTTCGGTCAACATTTTAGCAGAAAACGAAGCGTTTTCGTGGTGTTTTCTTGATGGCATGGCATTCGCTGTATGTCTGGTCATGATCCAACAACTCACAAAAAACGAAATGTCTACGCAACGCCATTATCGCGTTGCGGCCGTCGATTTGCCGAGCCTCGACTTCGAGATGCAGGTTGTAGACGATGTTGAAACATTGGAATCTCTGGTCGCTCCATGGAGCCGATTGATCGAGACAGCGGTGCGACCGAACCCGTTTTTCGACCCCGATTTTCTGATACCGGCAATGCGATATCTTGCCGACGGGAACGTTCAAGTCTTGGTCGTGAAATCGAAACCACGAGTCAATCCGGACGGAGACGCCGTGATTTGCGGACTCGTTCCGATTCAGAAAAAGAAAATCTACGGCATGCCATTTTCGGCCGTTGAATTTTGGAAGCACGACCAATGTCCGGACAGCACGCCACTGCTGCGAGCGGACGTGATGAAAGAGACGCTCGCTTTTATTTTTAGTTGGCTTGCTGAAAGCATGGGCGTGAAGCTGCTGAGCCTCGACACGGTCGCCGGCGACGGAGCTTTCGCAAACCTGCTCACCGAAGAAATTCATCATTCCGCTCGAACTTCTTTCAATCGTGATCGATTCACCCGAGCCTGTTTCAAGCCGATGAACGATGCGGATGAGTACATCAACACAAACGTCGGCAAAAGCACCCGTAAAGGAACGCTGAAATCAAAACGAAAACTAGCTGAACGTGGGCTTTTGGAAACCAGTGTTGCGACAGCTTACGAGATCGACTGGATTGAGCAGTTCATGCGTTTGGAGGCTTCCGGTTGGAAAGGACAACAGCAGACTGCGTTTGCTTCGAATCATGTGACGAACCACTTCTTCCGGGAAGCAGCTCAGCGGATGTTGACGTCCGGAAAGATGACGCTCATGAGGATCACCCTTTCAGGGCAACCGATTGCGATGGCTTGCGACATCCACCATGAGCCACTTGCGGCTGGCTGTGAACACGCGGTCCATTTCAAAATCGCTTTTAATGAGTCGCTTCGAGAGTCATCGCCGGGTTTGATCCTCGAGCTGGAGAACATCGAAAGGCTTCACGAAACTAACGTGCAGTTCGTCGATTCTGGTGCTGCTCCGGATCACCCAATGATCAATCGAGTCTGGAGCGACCGAGTCGCATATCAAAGTCTGATCGTTGCCCTGAAACCGGGATTGCCCAACCTGGCGGTCGCTGGAATGCCAATTATCCAGTTGCTCAAGAATAAGATCCGGTCTATTCGGTCAAAATAGCTGATTCCGAGAAGATTATTCATCGAAGCCACCGCCAACTAAGAATTTATGGCGAACACTTGGGGACGTTGTGGTTTTAGTGACAAGCAGCGTTATTCCCCCAATCCATGCGACCAACTTTTTAAGCCGTTCTAGGCAATTTCACATGAATGCAATTATCGAAGCTAGGGTCTCAAGCGAACCGTGCTTGAAAACGATCTCGACGATCGAGCAGTTCGAGCGACTTCGAAGCGATTGGGATCGTCTTACTTCCGAACCCTTACGAAGTTTCGTATGGCACTTTGCCTGGTGGAAGAATTTCCAGCACCTTGGACAACTACAAATCTTCGTCTACGAAATAGAAGGTCAAGTTGTCGGAATTGCACCCTTCTACCTTGATCGTTGGAACGGACAAAAACGACTTCGGTTTCTCGGTAGTGGCAAAACTTGTACGGACTACGCGGCACTGATCGTAGCAGACCGTTGGCAAGATCGTTTCATCGAAAAAATCACTGCTCTGGCCATTGAATCTACCGCAATGTTGGAGCTGGAAGGCGTTGGCGGTGACGAGCCGCATGGTTCCTTCGGCGAACATTTCGGGAATCGGTTCTGGCGATATAACATTGATCTTGAGCCGACTTGGTTGCTTGATCTGCCAAACGAATGGACCGAGTTCATTGCGGGCTCAAAAAAGTCACTCAAACGGAAAATCAAAAAGGCTGAGAAGCGTCTCGCATCCGATCAATTTGAAGTTCGTTCGACACTGGAAGACTTGCCCCTTGAAGAAGGCTGGAATCTGCTGGTCAAGTTGCACCAGCTGCGTTTTGAGAGCAAGGGACTGCCAGGAGTTTTCAAAGATGACAACTTCAAGAACTTTCTCCACCAAGCCATTGTCGGTCTAAGTCAAAATGAACAAGCCGAGATCATTGTCGCCTACCATGAAGGCGAACCGATTGGAGCTCACCTGATTCTGTTGGGGCCAAGCAGCGCACGACTCTATCAAGCCGGAATCCAGGTCGCAAAATCGAAATTCGAACCAGGTCACCTGTTGATCACGTTTGCAGTGCGACGTGCGATTGAGCGAGGGCACAAAGTGTTTGACTTTCTTCGCGGTAACGAGCCCTACAAGCCATACTGGGGTGCGTTTCCAAATCAAATTCAGAACGTTCGATTTGTTTCGCGATCCGCGATTCCAACGATGCTCAACCGAGGCTTTTGTCTGCTAAGGCAAATCAAGCACAAGGTTGTCACGGCGAAGGCGTAAAGCCGTCGCCTCGGTGAACTTCCGACATCCCATGTAGCTATTTGATTCGCCATGGCGGAGTAGCCGTGTCCGACGAATCGTCGGCTCGGGCAGTAAGCTCGTGCAATGAATAGTCTGTATCTGGATCAGCGATCTCTAGGTTCAACTCGGGTTGCAGTACCTTTAGTCGCGGTGTTGGAAATGGCTGATGGATTTGGTTCGCTGGAAACTTTTCCATATGCCACTGGTTGATGGCCTGCTGAGTCGGTTCGTGGGTCTTGAAGCGAAACTTGACCTGTCGTCCTTTAATCATTTGATCATTCATCTGGATGGCACGTAATCGCACTGGGATAGTTTTAGACGGAGATTGAACCATCGCGTCAGGTACTGCAGGAAGCGGTTGGATCTCCGTAGCTTGTGAGCGAATCTCGATTGCTTCTTTTTTCACGATCGCCGTACTCTCTTCGATCGCAGGCTGATCCGTATGGACGAAACTGCGAAGGGTGTTTCCTCGCGAATCGTTTTTGAAGCTGGTCTTAAGTGCTGGAACGACACCGCAAGAAACTGACTTCGATGGAGGGTTGAAGGCGACGTTGTGATCGACAGGGTTTGCTCTAAGGACGATTCTGTCATTTGCTTCGGATTGCTGCTGCGGTTTGGACTGAGGAATTGTGGTTCCGCGTCCAAAGAACGAGTCGAGTGAATCGTCGGCGACTGTTTGCGGCATCTCGTTCGATGTGTCTTCGATGGCCGGCAAGAGAAGATCGGACGACGGAACTCTCCCATCTGACGAATCGAGAGATTTCTCTGCGGTCCTGCGAGGCTGGAATTCTTTGCCCGACTTAAAAGTGCTGCTGGTTATGTCTGCCGGCTTGGCCACTTCGACTGGTTTGGATGCTGTTACCGGCTTGGCAATTTCGGCAGGTCTTGAGGCATCGGCTTTCTTTAGAACTTCAGTCGCCTTTGGAGCTTCAACCAGTTTCGGTGATGCTGGTGGCTTGAATTCGCCACCTTCGGGCCTCTTCGGTTCGACTTTCGCTTCGATTTTTTGAAGATGCAAGCCTGTTTCTTTGGGCTGCACTTCGTTAATGATTGACGCCTCTGCAGTTTCAGCAACGGCGTTCAACGAAGCTCGTTTGAACCCGAGAGACTCCGTTTTGACGACTGGTTCATCCACCCCTGATAGCTGATATGGCGGCCTTACTGATTTGGCTGTTGCCTCAACTGTTACGGGAGAAGAAGTCTCAACCGCAGCGGAATTCTTCTGATCGAATCCGGCGGAATTTTCACCGCTGCTTTCGATACAGCCACCGCAGTTTCCACAGGCGTAGCAATCGAAACTGCCACCTGCAGCGGCGTTGTGAAAGCGTAACTGCGGCTGTTGGCGGGGCTTGAGCGAGCAACCAGTGAGCAGCATCGTGGCGACTACCAAGATCATCAGTTGGCAAGAATTTGGCGATTTCATCATTGGCCTCATGGCTCTATTTCCCTGCCAAGCGTTATTTCCAAAACAACGCCAGCAAGAGATTCATTCCGTACGTCAGGTATCGACGATCAAAATCGAATCCATCGGACTTTGACAATCGGCAGAAACAACCGTCGCTACTGGAATATGCAGGAGCAGTCGTAGAATCGTGCTCTGAGATAGAACCGTTTGAACCGTCAAGGTCGAAGTTAAGATTTGACGGTGAAAGGGATAGTGATGCGACCGGGACGGTAATCGCTAAAGAGAATTGGGCTGAACCTGACGCCGCCATGGTGTGCAGGCAAACGGCTAGCCTTTCCATCGAATGTGGTACTCGTTGGTTCGAGCGGTGCAGCGACGACTAATAGATCAGTTGATCAGGTCGTGGGGGAAAGTGACCTGCTCACCCACCGCCCGTCGGACCCGTCGATCGATACTCTGCGGATCGTCGTTGTAAAGCTACATCTCGATTGCATCAATTTTGGCCGCCAGAATAAAGTCATTCTCACTCAAACCGCCAATCGCGTGTGTCCAGATTTCGATCGAGACGTTTCGGTAGCTTTCAAGGTGCAGATCTGGATGGTGAGCTTCCTTTTCTGCGATCTTGCCGACGGCTTCGAAAAAGGCCAATCCCTCAACGAAGTTCTTCAGCGTCCAGTCCTTGCGAATTCGCTGATTCTCGTTCGTCAAATACCAGCCCGGCAGTTTTTCCAGTTGCGACGTGATGAACGGAAGCGGACACGGATCAACACCGCCTTCGCAAGGAACGCATTTCTTGGTGTTGAGTTCGTCAGCTGATTGTACGTCCATCGCCAGTGCCTTGTGTTTGGTTAGAAGCAATTCGCAGGTTGAACGTTTGCCCACGATTCTGCGGACTTGCTCGCGCCAGTGTGAGACATGGCACCCGTCAAAGATCAGCTCTGAAGAACCGCTAGTTGTCGCCGTCTTTCGAGTCTCCATTGTCGTCATCCGTTTCCTCTGCGTCGGCATCCGAGCCATCTGATCCGGAGCCATCTTCCTTCTCATTTTTCTTGGCTTTCTCTTTCTCCACCTTCTTCTCTGCAGCCTCTTCTTCAGCCTGATTTTCCCGCCAAGGCTTCCCGTCCTTGTAAAATTCCAATTCCTTTTCGAGGCTCTCTCGCTGTCGTTTCTTTTCCGCTTTGGTGACGCGATCCGTCAGTTCCCTTGCTTCATTGACTGCGAGGCCTTTTTCGATCCACTCGATCGCCTTGTCGAAATCACCCTTCTCAGCGTATGCTGAAGCAAGCGTACTTATAATGTGAGGCGCCTTGAAGTCAGTTACTTCGCAGGCCAATGTCGCAAGTTCAACGGCTCGGCTACCGTCACGAAGTTCATCATCGGGTGACGTGGAAAGAACCCATGCTAGATTGTTCAGCACGCCATCGTCAGGAGTGTATTCGAAACCAGGGTCTGACAGTGAAGCTTGCATTTCTTCAATTTGATCACCGTGTTCCAGAGCCTCTTCGTAGTCCTCGATTGCTTTCTCGTGTTCGCTGGTTGAAAGATAGGCGTCGCCTCGCGAACGCAATGTTCCAATCCTTTGTGCCAAAATGATTGGCCGGCTGCGTGGTGGAACTTGCTCGAGTGCGCTGAGAGGAATTCGCGCCAGCAGACCACTATAGATCTCGATCGCCTTCTTTGGTTTGTCATCGAGTGAATAAAGCAGTGCGAGTCGGTCCATTACGCCTATGTTTCGAGGATCTTTTTCGAGGATCTTTTCCGCTTCTTCAGTGGCACTGGAATACTGTTCACGGGCAGTGAAGAACTGCATGCGAATCAGACGCGTGTCCATGTCGTAGGGGTCAAGCTTTATGGCTCTTTCAAGAACCTTGATCGTTTCCTCATCGTTCTCCTTGTCCAGCAGGAGGATTCTGGCCTTCTTTTGAAGTGCAGCAATCGACTTGTCGTTACGTTCCAGCAACGTGTCGATCGTCGTCAAGGCATCTTCCTTTTGATCCAGAGCCAGCTGAGCATCGGCTTTCAATCCATAGTACGCATCTTTCTCAGGGGCCAGCTCAACAGCCTCTGTGAATACATCCAATACGGTTTCACGGATTTTCGTTTCGTCTGCTTTCAACTCCTCAAGAGACTGCTTTGGCTCATCGTTTTCTTTGGATTCGTCATCAGAATCTTGGTCATCATTTTCAAGACTCATGGCCGCGACTTGCTTGGCATCCGCCAGTCTTAAAAGCGCCATGCCTTGAGAGAGCAAGATTTCTACTTTGCCTTCGTTGAGTTCGATGATTCTTTCGTGGTCCTTCAGGCCTTCATCGACCTCGCCTTCCAGCAACAAGATGGTGCAACGAGTTCTAAGGGCTCCAATGCTGGTGTCGTTAAGCTCAATCGCTTTGTCCAAGTCCTCGCGGCTTCTTTTACGGTCTTCTTTCTGCACCAGCATCGAACGCAGCAAATAGGCTTCAGACTGTTTCTTCGGTTGCTCGCTCATCAAGCTGATTGCACGGTCGATCGCGGTTCGGGCTTCGTCTTGGTCGCCGCCTTTGAGCAAGTTGAGTTGTGCGATCAGCAGCCAAGCCTCTCCCATATCAGGGTTGAACTCCACCGCCTCATTGAGCAACTTTACTGCCTTGTTGCGGAAAAAAGTCGGATCACGTTGACTGCGGAGACGAAGCTTCAGTTGTTCAGCTTGCTGATACAAGGCGGAACTGGCTAGCGATTTGGCTTCGTTTTCTCCTTCTTCATCGAGCCCCTTTTCGATCGCGGATATGCAGAGCTTGACCACGTCTTCATAGTCTCCAACCTTCTCGGCCTTCAGCTTCAGGTCAAACGCTGATTCCAAATCCTCCTCGCCCGCTTGCTGAGCAAAAGCGAATGATGTGCTCAGCAGCAATAAGAGGAGACTGGTAATTCTGATCATGATCGAAGGCCGCATATTGGATTCCAAAGTTGGGAATGGATGTCTTCAAGTTCTACCGAATTTTAGCCAATTCGGTTCGATTTAAAAATCGCACTGTGTTCTCATCGCTAAAGATCTAAATTCTTAAACCTTCTTCCATGGATTGAGGGCCCATTCAACTGCGACTTTTTGGCCGAGTTGTGTTGTCAATTAGTCGGGTTTTGTCGCATAAAACGATTGCCTAAACTTACATGTCCAACTTGGGACAAACTAATTAGATTCGAACGCCAACCGGTCTTCCTTTCAATTATAAAAGGATGTTTAATAGCCGGTTTCGGTCCTTTAGAGGTATCTTAGGTCCGTTCATCCGCTAGTGATTGACCCTTAATGTCATCCTTCTGCCCTTTGTAGTCATCAATTGCCTATTTAAGGTGAGTTCCACTCCATTCTGCCAATTCAAACATGAACAACACAAAGACCTCGATCACATGCTTCGCGGCGCTGATTTTCAACTTTTTCCTTTTTGAATCCGCTTGGGCGCAAGACGGGACATCGGCGGCACAAGCGGCTGTTGGTGCAAATCTGCCATGGTTCGCCTATCTGATCCCGCTGTTGGGGGTGGTAGGTCTGGCTTTTACGTTATGGAAATCAAAATGGGTAAGCAGCCAAGATCCCGGCACGGAAAAGATGCAGCGGATTGCTCAAAATATTGCCGATGGAGCGATGTCGTTCCTCAAAGCTGAATACAGCGTGCTGATCGTGTTCGTGATCGCGGTCGCCGTGCTGCTCGGTTGGGCGGGAAGCAAACAGGGAGATACTTCATCTCCGTTGATCGCACTTTCGTTTGTGCTGGGTGCGTTCTGCTCAGCGCTTGCTGGATTCATCGGAATGCGTGTCGCGACCAAGGCCAACGTCCGGACGACCAACGCAGCACAAACAGGATTAGGCAAGGCTCTCGAAGTCGCCTTCGGCGGCGGAAGCGTCATGGGCATGGGAGTCGTCGGACTTGGTGTGCTCGGGCTGAGCGTGCTTTTCATCGTCTATGCTTCCATGTTTGGAATCACTTCGCAAGCAGATCTGACTCGCATCATCACCGTGCTGACTGGTTTCAGTTTCGGTGCTTCATCGATCGCACTGTTTGCACGTGTCGGCGGAGGTATCTACACCAAGGCCGCCGATGTTGGTGCTGACTTGGTTGGTAAAGTCGAAGCAGGTATCCCTGAGGATCACCCGCTCAATCCGGCGACGATCGCCGATAACGTCGGCGACAATGTTGGAGACGTCGCCGGGATGGGAGCTGACCTGTTTGAGTCTTATGTTGGATCGATCATTGCAACGATGGTCCTCGGTACGGCGTTTTACTCACTGCCAGAATTCGCGGATGCCCCGCTTTCTGCAGTTATGTTGCCGCTGGTTTTGGCCGGCGTCGGAATTCTCACATCGATCGCTGGAACCTTTCTCGTAAAAGTCAAAGAAGGCGGTAGCCCTCACTTTGCCTTGAACCTTGGCGAGTTCGCTTCTGCGGTGGTTCTGCTTGGGCTCACCTATTTGATCATCAAAGGCATGTTGCCCGACAGCTGGGCGTTTGGTGAGGGTGCCGATGCTATGACCATTACTAGTACGGGAGTCTTCTTCGCAATTCTGTTCGGGCTTGGTTCCGGATTGGCGATCGGAAAAATCACTGAGCACTACACAGGCACCGGCACTGGGCCAGTCAGGAAAATCGTTCGACAATCCATGACGGGCGAAGCGACCAACATCATTGCTGGCCTTGGTGTGGGAATGATGTCGACGGCACTTCCAATCGTGGTCATTGCGATTGCGATTATTGCTGCCTACTCCTTCGCAGGTCTTTACGGCATCGCGATCGCGGCCGTTGGCATGCTTTCCAATACGGGAATTCAGTTGGCGGTTGATGCTTACGGTCCGATTTCAGACAACGCTGGCGGTATCGCACAGATGGCGGACCTTCCAGCGGAAGTTCGCGAGCGAACCGACAAGCTGGACGCTGTTGGAAATACGACTGCTGCCATTGGTAAAGGATTTGCGATTGGCTCGGCTGCCTTGACTGCTTTGGCTCTGTTTGCTGCATTCATCACTACTTACAACGCGACGCACCTGTTGACACCGATTGACGGTATCAGTATCACCAACCCCTACGTGATGGCATCTCTCTTTATTGGGGCCATGCTCCCGTTCATGTTTTCGGCGATGGCGATGGATGCTGTTGGTCGCGCTGCAATGGCCATGATCAATGAAGTTCGTCGTCAGTTCCGTGACATTCCTGAGCTCAAGAAAGCTTTGGACGTGATGAACGCTAACGATGGCAAAGACTTTGCTGATTGGTCGAAAGCGGATCAGGAAACGTTCGATGCTGCCGATGGCAAACCGGAGTACGGCAAATGTGTTGCGATTTCGACTCGTGCCTCAATTCGCGAAATGATCTTACCCGGCTTGGTGGCCGTTGCGGTTCCAGTCGCTTTTGGTTTCCTGCCAAAGTACGCGGGACTCACTGGCAACACGAATGCCTTGATGCTCGGAGGATTGTTGGCTGGCGTTACCGTAAGCGGGGTGTTGATGGCACTGTTCCAGTCGAACGCTGGCGGTGCGTGGGACAATGCCAAAAAGATGATCGAAGAAGGCTTCGAGGTTGACGGAAAAAAGTTGGAAAAAGGCAGTTCTGCTCACAGGGCCGCGGTTGTTGGTGATACCGTAGGCGACCCATTCAAGGATACTTCCGGTCCGTCGCTGAACATTCTGTTGAAGCTGATGAGTGTCGTGGCGTTGGTCATTGCGACTTTGATATAGTCGTACATGGATCAGATCTGAAGATTAGCTTGAGGGCAGCTTATGCCAGCGGGGCGATGATTCAGGTCGTAGCGATTCGGATGCCCCCAACCTTTCGTGCGGGGCTTTGGCATTCCTCGAATATTGGCGGTCCCAGCCTCAATATCCTCATCAAGCTCAGGTGAATCTGTGTTGTTGTCGCGGCGCGTTTCAACGTCCGATACTCCTAGATACCGCTAGGATTGTGTTTTTTCCGACAGTTAGGGCAGGATTGTGCTCGAGAATCGTTGATTCTTTGACCGGTAGAGACAATAAAGGCCATCGGTGTGATTGGCGTCGGGAATTCGTGTGCAATCCGCGTTTTTCCAGTTATTCTGGAATATTGAGCGTTGGCTTCTGTCCGACGAACATATATTTAAGAAGTCGTGTATTCCGGCGTATGCAAGGTGCGACCGGACGAATTTTAGGAGTTCTTCTTCCATGAGAACATCGATGACAAAACTTACTATCACCCTCGCGGTGACCGCAATCATGGCATTTGGTTCGCTGTGCGTTGCTCAGGAATCGACTTCAACGGCAGATCGTACTGCCGCGGTAAAAGCAAAAAAAGAAGCCGAACAGGCGACGAAAGAAAAACGCATCACCGAAAAACGGTTGAAGCGAATCTGGAAGACTGCTACGCCAGTCGAAGGTTTCGAGCCAACCGAAATGTTCAAGGCGATGGAGGATGGCACCATTGAAGTCATCATCAAGACGATTGATGAAAAGAAATCGAACGTGATTGTCACTAACAAGTCAGATAAACATCTGGCTATTGCCATGCCCGCAACGTTTGCGGCTATCCCCAAAGTCAACCAACAACGAGGTGGCATGGGCGGCGGCATGGGTGGCGGCGGCATGGGCGGCGGCATGGGTGGCGGCGGCATGGGCCGGT
>CAYGUE010000133.1:17632-19478 GCA_964352885.1 uncultured Pirellulaceae bacterium | reverse complement strand
ATCTAGTAGGTGAACTGTCAAAACAGCAACCTTTGAACACTTCCTCCGCAATGAAGCAGGTGCCTCCCGTTTGACGCCCACGCCTCGTGAATAATCCGGGTTCAATAGTGGCTCGGCTCGGAACACGACGTGCTTACAACGCAGCCGTTCCGTTCCAGACTTTCCACCACGGCTTTCGGTTCGCTTTGTCGCTCCGCACCGAGAATCCCCAAGGCTTGCCGTTGGTCGCAATGCAATCCGCCATTTTTGCAAACTGAAAAACGGCCCCCAAAATCTTGGCATCGGTCATGTTGGCCTTCTGCAAGTCCGCTCGTGTAAAATCGGCCTTGCAAAGGTCAGCACTGAATAGGTTGCTATTCGAGAGATTCGCAGAGCGGAAGTCGCCGTTCTCAAGTTCGGCGAACATCATGTCCGTTCCAGAGAAATCTGAGTGCGTGAAATCTGAGGAATTCATTTTAGCGTGACGGAACTTGGCATTCTTCGCATTGCACTGTCGAAACATGCTGACGTCGAAAACACTGTCGGAGAAATCGCATTCGGTCATCGTTGCATTTTGGAAAGTCGAGCGTTTGGCAACGCAGTTGCTTATCTTGGTCCGCACCAGTTTGGCATCGGTGAAGTCGCAGTCACTGAGATTACAGCTGATAAATTTGCACGCAGAAAGATCCAGACCTTTCAGGTCAGCGCCTGTAAGGTCGAGCCCATTCAGAGCACGACCTCGCAGCGAATCGTGCTTGATTGCTATAATGCGTTCGCCGGTTTCCTTGTGCTTGATTTCAAGCATGTCCGCTCTCCCAACACTGCAGATTCAAAGCTGCCGTGACTTTCGGTGGCACGAAAAACGAAGTTCAACGAACGTTGAACCCCGGTGTATACAACCTGACTTTCATCAAGTGTGTTTCGCCTGAATAGTGAGAAGCTTGGGAGATTTCCTGTTGACTACTCCCTTAACTACAATTTAAGGGGCTTAAGACGGCATATCAAACAAAAAGTTCGAAGATTTGCCACATCGCGACTGTTTGCCTCATTTATCACTAAAAGATCGATGAACTAGGAATGCAAAAGGTTCAGGCCTACAATTTAAAAGCGGAAAAGCCAGCCAGAGAGAGGTGCCGAAAGGCATCATCACAGCCAGCCAACACTCGCTTGTAGGTAATGTTTTTGCAGGCCAACCCAGGTTCAGTCATGGCAACGCTCAGAATAATTATGTCGAATGTCTTTCGCCCACTCGTTTTCATACTTTTCATGTCCCTAGGTGGCTTCGTTTCAGATTCCACCCTCGCTCAGGATGTTGAAAAGAAAATGATACTTTGCTCAACGACCCAAATTGCCGACTTCACCAGGCAAATTGTCGGCGATCGATGCATCGTGAAGTGTGTTCTTTCTGCTGGAGAAGACCCACACACGTTCATTCCAGGTCCCAACGATTTGGCGGACTGCAAGAATTCAGATCTCTGTTTCCAAAATGGTTGGAATTTGGAAGGGAACTCTTGGATGAAAAAAATGGCCGATACGAATCGCAAAAAAATTGTGACTTGTATCAAAGGTGTTGAGCCGAGGAAGCTTGATGGAGAACATGGCGCCGAAGACGGAACGATCATCAAGGACCCGCATGCCTGGTTCGTCCCGGCAAATGCGGTCAAGTACGTCAACAATATTCGCGATGCGGTTTGTGAAATGGAACCAAAATACGCCGACGAATTTCGTATGCGAGCGAACCTGTATCGCATGCAGCTCAAAGAACTCGATCGCTGGATCTTAGAAAGTTTGAGTCGCGTCAAAAAGAATCGTCGCATTTTGATCACACACCATGACGCCTTTGGCTATTTCAGCGACAGATATGGAT
>CAYGUE010000133.1:0-17622 GCA_964352885.1 uncultured Pirellulaceae bacterium | reverse complement strand
GCTGTCGGAACGCCAGGTCTTGGTCAAATACATTCGCGATCGGGGAGTCCCGGCGATTTTTGTTGAAACATCGACCAATAAAGATTTGCTGACCGGGATCGCGAAAGAAGCCGGAACTGCGATCGGAGAGCCACTTTATTCCGATGCGATGGGCCCAGAGGACTCTGCCGCTGAGACGTATATTGGTATGATGCGGGAGAACGTTGTGCGGATCGTTTCAGCTTTGGCAAGCGACGCACCCGCCGACAAGTAACGCTGGCGATGAACTCAACGGTTCGCGATCGGCCTCGCCTCTCCAGTACGTCACCAGTAATGCGTCTTCTGTTTACAATCATCCTCTGCGTGCTCATCATCGGTGGCACATGGGCCTATGTCGATTTCGATAACGGAATCCGATATGCATCCAGCGATATCGATTACGGTGAGGCTGAAGGTAAAACGATCGTGCAGATTGATCGCACTTTCGAGTGCTTTGGCGACGCTGATTTTGAAGAGCCTGCGATCAAAGTTTCCTTCGGCGGCAAGAATGTGTTTCTTAACGAAGCTAACTCGATACCCTCTGACGAACCGATTGAATTTGAGTTGGCGAACGTCGAAAACCAGAAGAACACACTAACGGTTTTTGCGAATGCAATATCGCCAGACTCTTTCGGTGACGATGGCCCTGCACTTCGAGCAATGGTTGTTCGGGTCAAATACGATGACGATGTCATTGCCGAAAAAGTGTTTCACGCGGACGGATCCGCTCCTTCACTCGGTGGAGATGTTTCGTTTGAAATACCCGCCTTGGACTCACACGACAGTCACGACCTCGAATGATTCGATCTACCGAACAATCCGATTCTGAAATTGCGATCGAGGTCGAAGACCTGACCGTCAGCTACGGTCCGGTCCCTGCGCTATTGGATATTTCGCTGCGGATTCCCTCAGGCGAGTTGATCGGGGTGATTGGTCCAAACGGATCCGGGAAATCAACACTGCTTAAATCGATGATGGGCTTCGTTAAGCCGGACGTTGGCGAAGTGTTTTTGTTTGGTGAAGAGGTTTCTCATACCAAGGGGCTCGTTGCCTACGTGCCGCAGCGCGGAACCGTCGACTGGGATTTCCCTATTACCGTTCGTGAAGTCGCCGCGATGGGAAGGTACGGTCATCGCCGTTGGTGGCAGGATCTTTCGCGTTCCGACTATGCGGCTGCCGATCATGCTCTGGAACAGGTTCGAATGAGCGACTTCTCGAAGCGACAGATCGGACAGCTTTCTGGCGGACAACAACAGCGTGTTTTCATGGCCCGTGCGTTGGCGCAAGACGCTGAGATTTTGCTGCTTGATGAACCGTTTGCCGGTGTTGACGCGGCAACCGAAAGAGCGATTCTCGATGTGCTCCAGACGACGAAGGCCAAAGGAAAAACGGTCGTTGTGGTTCACCATGACCTTGCCACGGCAGCTGAGTACTTCGACAAACTGATTTTGCTGAAACAACGTCTGTTTGGTTTTGGACCGCCGCAGATGGTTCTCAATCCCGAACTGCTTTGCGACGTTTACGAGGGCAATCTTCGAGTCTTCGCTGAACTTTCCAAGCGGGAGGAAGAGTCTAAGGATGACTGAGTTTTTCAACGAATACGGTTACCTCGTTAAACCGCTGGCCACTGGCACGCTTGTGTCCGTCGCATGTAGCGTCCTTGGGTGCTTCATTATTTTGCGCCGAATGGCGTTTCTGGCAGATGCGATCGCGCACTCGATGCTGGCTGGCGTTATTGCCGGTTATCTGATTGTGAAACTCGTCACTGGCAGCGAAGCGGAAACAGGAGCATTGCTTCTCGGAGCGGTCATCGCTGGAGTCATCACGGTTGGTATGGTTGGTTTCGTGACACGATTTTCCCGTCTCAAAGAAGACGCGGCGATTGGGATTATGTACACCGGCATTTTTGCTGTTGGCTCTTTTATCATTTCGCTGGATTCGTTCGGGCAACACATTCACATCGACATCTATCACTACATTATTGGCTCCATCGTTTCAGCCAATGCGGCCAAGCTTTGGTTGGCAGCGATCGTCGCTGCGATCGTTCTGTCGGTCGTGCTTCTGTTTTATCGCCCGCTCCAATTGACCAGTTTCGACCCTGTGATGGCCGCGTCGATTGGAATCCCGGTCCTAGCGGTGGACTATATGTTGACGACTTGCACGTCGCTGGTCGTCGTCTGCGGAGTCCAAATCGCGGGAGTTATCCTTGTGGTGGCGATGATCATCACTCCAGCGGCAAGTGCGTATCTGTTGTCAGACCGCCTTGATCGAATGATCGGACTTTCTGCACTGTTGGGTGCCGCCGGATTTTGGATCGGGTTTTTCGCCGCGGGTGCCGTTGGAGCATCAGCAGGAGCTTCGGTTGTCGTGACAATGACGCTCATTTTTTTGCTGTGCCTCATTTTTGCTCCGCGTTACGGTTTGGTCGCCGACTGGATTCGAAAACGGAACATGGTTCCGCAGGAAATTATGGAAGATGTGCTGGGCGCTGTCTTGCGAAAGAAGGAGCCAATGCTCATGTCGGAAATTTTCGGCTACGTAGAGAATTCGAACGTAAAGATCCGTAAAGCGATTCATTCGCTTTCACGTCAGGGGATGTTGGAACTCGAAGACGGCAACGTGATCCTAACCGAGGACGGTGAATTCCATGCCAAACGTCTGATTCGTGCCCACCGCCTTTGGGAGACGTACCTCGACACAACCAGAACGCCGAAAACGGAAATCCACGAAAAAGCCCATCTGCTGGAACACATCTCCGATCCGGCGACCGTCGAGTATCTCGATGACAAACTGGGGCACCCGCTAACAGACCCGCACGGCAGCGATATTCCAACGGACGTTTCCAAACGCGATGGCCCGGTGATGGCCAGCCAATTGCGGAAAGGCCATCGTGCCAAAATTGTTCGGGTAAAAAAGCTGGCGAGGACATTTGGGTTGTCAAAAGGCGACGTTGTCACGATGGCAGCGCGTCGCAACGACGGTGAAACCTGGGTGATGGTATCTTTAGATGGAACAGAATTTGAACTGACTCACGATGAAGCGGATGCGGTCATTGTGGAGTTGGTCGGCGATGTTTCCTGATCAAACCGCTGTTGAATCGAACCGACCGATGTACCATTCCCAACCCGACGAGGCTGTGACTAATCAATCATAACCGGCCCCGCGAGCAAGGGATCCAATCGTTCGTGTTATGCCTCGCTCACGCGTCGGTTCATGATTAAATCAACAGGCCGTTACGCCACGGGTTGTGATCTATTAGATCTAAACCAGCACAGCAGCGTCTTAAATTCAATAGCCAAATCTAGACCTTTCAGTTCGGTCGTCAATACTGCTGGCCGCCGGCCAGTTCGTTCCAAAGATATGCGCTGGATCGAATTCC
This sequence comes from uncultured Pirellulaceae bacterium, assembly GCA_964352885.1. GTDB lineage: Bacteria > Planctomycetota > Planctomycetia > Pirellulales > Pirellulaceae > Mariniblastus. The sequence goes on along the minus strand of CAYGUE010000133.1, from coordinate 14,225 downwards.
CTTGAAGAAGTCGTCCAGTGAGAATTTCTCGTTTGGACTGTGCGGGTTGTCATCGTCGAGTCCCCAACCAAGCAACATCGTGTCGATGCCAAGCAACTCTCGAAAGCTCAGCACGACCGGGATGCTTCCGCCGCTGCGTATGAACACGGGGCGCGTGCCAAATCCTTTTTCAACCGCGTTGGCGGCAAGCTGCATGTAAGGATTGTCCAACGACACGACGACTCCGTTGGCGCCGTGCATGTCGATCAACTCCATTTCGATTCCAGGCGGGCAGTTGTCGGCAAGGATCATTTCTAAGCCAGTTTTGATCGTTTTCAAATCCTGACCAGGCACCAATCGGAAACTGAACTTCGCTCCAGCTTCTGCAGGCAACACGGTTTTTGCTCCTTCGCCCTGATAGCCACTCCATAAACCGTTGATGTCGAACGTTGGACGAGCCCATCGTCGCTCAAGCGTCGTGTAGCCTTCTTCGCCAAAGATTGCTGCGACCTCCAGCTGCTTTTTGTACGCTTCATCATCAAAATTCAAAGCGGCGAACTGATTCTGCTCATCGGCAGTGAGTTCTTCGATGCCGTCGTAAAAACCGGGGACCTGAATTCGCCCTTTGTCATCAATGAGTGCAGCCATCATGGCGGTGATTGCGTTCGCAGGATTGCTGACCGAACCACCGAAAGCACCCGAGTGCAAATCCACGTTGGGGCCTTTGAGGCGAAGCTCAAAATAATAGATCCCCCGCAAGCCATAGGTAATCGCTGGCTTGCCAGGACCATATTGCGAAGTGTCGCTAATGACGGCGATGTCTGCGGCAAGCTTTTCTTTGACGGGCATGCCGATTTTTTCGTCGTACTCGCCGGCAAGAAATTCGTTTAGCCCACTACTTCCAGATTCTTCTTCGCCCTCGATCAGAAACTTGACGTTGACCGGAAGGGAGCCAACTGTTTTCATCCAGGCTTCGCAGCTGAGCAGATGGGTCAGCATTTGGCCTTTGTCGTCGGTAGCGCCTCGAGCAAAGACGTTGCCGTCGCGCTCGGTTGGCTCAAAGGGTGGCGTGTTCCAGAGCTCTAGCGGATCTGGTGGTTGAACATCGTAGTGGCCATAAACAAGGACGGTTGGAGCACCCTCGACGTGTGGCGATTGAGCAAAGATGATTGGATGTCCGCAGGTTTCGATCCATTCGCTGTTAAACGATAGCGTTTGAAAGAACTCGTGGATCCACGTTGCCGTTTCCCGAACCTGCGGGTCGTAGGCTGGGTCTGTTCCGATACTTGCCAATCGCAAAAGTGCGAATAAATCTTCCTGAAAACGGCTGCGGTTGGCGTCCAGCCACGATTCAATTTGGTCCATAAAAAATCCGATTTGAAGAAGCGTTTCAGGTTTGAGTTTTGGCAACAGCTCGGAAAATTTCAGAGCTTGCATAGTACGATTGAAGATTAAAATAGCATGCTTGGGCCAAGTGTTTAAGGAACCTCGGGAATTCATTACCCAATACTGTCGGCATTTGCTGATTTCCTGCCGGAATTTGGGTTGCCCACGCGGCTCCAAACGAGAAAATTGGGGATGCGTTTGCGGAAAGATAAGACAGAGGACAGTAGCACGATGACTGAGCAAGGACATGCCGAGGTTGCCGAACCCGTAGTCACTCCTGATCGCGAAGAGCAACAGAAGCAAAAGAAGCAACCTCGATATAGCGTCATTCTTTGGGACGATGACGATCACTCATACGATTACGTAATCGGAATGATGAGCAAGCTGTTTGCCCATTCGATTGACCGTGGATTTGTGATCGCTCGCCAAGTCGATTCACAGGGCAGGGCAGTCTGCCTGACGACGACGATGGAGCATGCGGAGCTGAAACGCGATCAGATTCATGCATTCGGAAAAGATAGTCAAATCACCCGATGCAAGGGCTCGATGAAAGCCACGATTGAGCCGGTGCCGGGAGAGTAATTCTGTTTTCGATTTATTTGTATTCGGTTGAACGATGCCCAGAGTAATCTTTAGTTTGAAGAGTCTGCTTAACGGTATTACAGCTTTCGGAATTACAGCTTTCGGAATTACAGCTTTCGGAATTACAGCTTTCGGTGTTGCATTGGCCGCAGTGCAAATGACATTCAACGTTGGAAATCTAGTGGGCTGACGCGAGCGACAAATGGAATTGCTCGAAGTACGAGCCAGTCAGGCGGAATTTCAAGTTGAGATGTCGCGAAACTAAGTAGACGGTCAGAAGTATTGGCAGCAGCTCGGGACAACGCTGCAAATGGGACTAGTCGGTATTCTTCTTCGCAATCTGAAACTTCTTCAGCTGTTCCCGATAGTAGACCCGCATCGGATTGAGTTCGATCGCCCGACGTATGGTCTTGATCGCCAAATCATTGTCTCCGCTGAGGTGGTACAGCTCGGCCAGCGTGTCATAGTAACCTGCCGTTCCGGGGCGAAGGTCAACGGCCTGTTTGGCAATCTCGATTCCGTTTTCGACATTGCGTTTGGCACAGGCACAGGCCCACGCATAGTTGTTTCGATACATGGCACTGTCGGGGTATGCCTCGAGGATTTCGTAAAAGTCAGCGGAGACTTTCTGGAAAATCTCATCCACAAACGGGTCGTATCCAGCTTTTCGAAACGCAGGGAAATTGTTTTCTACAAATCCGGAGTCGGCAGGGGAATAGGTTGAGAGCTTTCTAAACCACCGTTGAGCTCCTTCGATGTCGCCCGCGTCCAGACTTCCGGCGATGAATCTCGGATGGTCGCCTTCGCTACTTTCGTAATACGGCGAATCGATGTATCGCAAGCGAAGGATTTGAGTCCGGACCATTTTCTGGTGCGCAGAGAGAATTGACTTCGAGTCGTTTTCTGAAATGCGCCACATGTTGTAGCAATTTTCGCCAACTTTGGTGTTCTCAAGGCAGTCATGCAATCGATACGCATCGAAGGGCAGCGATTGCCAGTCGGTCCCGCTATAACCGCTGGTATAGTCGTAGGCATCCTCAGGATCAAACTTCAGTGCAAACAGAAGTCGCATTTGCTTTGCCTTTTCCTCATTGCCGACTTTTCGATACGCGTGCCACGCGCGAGCGTAGTGAACAGGATAGCCATCTGATAACGCAGTTGCTTCGAATTTCTGTGCCGCCAACAGGTAATTGCCGTCCTTCATCAACTGGTCACCCAATTCCGTTTCATCTGAGCTTTTGGATTCCTCGAAGAGTTTTTCTCCGTCGAGGCCCCAAATCGCGAACAGGTACTTGATTGCGTCGGACTCCTCAGAAAAATCGACTTCGGAGATCTCATTCCAGAAGTCAATTTTCCCACTGCTCAGATCCAAGGGAGACTTGATTAGTGTCGCAATCTTCCGGTACCGCTCGATTGGATCTTCAATCTTCGACTTTAACTGTGCATTGAGGAACGTTGCAACGTCATGTTCTTGGCTGTTTAGCGGACTGAAAAGTGCGGTACAGAAGTTGAAATTCTTGTCACGTTTGCTTTCAATCTCCGAAATTTCCCAGGCGGATTGATAGGCGCCCATGGATTGCAGATCCAGTGCGGTAATGCTACCCAGGTAGGTAACCTCATCCGAGAACTCAAAGAATAGCTGCCGGAAGTACATTTCAGCTTCGATATCCATTCCCAGTGTAGCCAGTAACCTAACAACGGTCTGATAGAACGAAATTTCACTGTTGCGTTTTTCGAGGTAAACGTCTCGTTGGTCTTCATCATTCTGTGCGATGTGGTAATCAACTTGTTTTTGTAGCGAGCGGATATGGCGTATCCGCCCTTTAAAGTACCGCGCTCGTTTTTCGTAAGTCCCAATCTTGAAGACTTCAAACAGCTCTTTGTAGCGGCGGCTAATGCTGAGCAGCTGAAACGTCGCAGGGTTTTTCTTGAGTGCCGTGAATTTGAGAGCTCGATCGAAGTCGAGCGTGTATCGAAGAAACTGGGCGTGGTTCGAATTGCCTTCCGTTTGACCGCCGCCACGTTGTTTCTGCTTGCGAACTTCGTCAGTGATTTTTGCTTCAAGTTCATCGATCGTCGTAATAAATTCCTCTTCGTTGCCGGCATAGAAATGGATAAGAGCTTTGCGATATCCCTCGGCTGGATACGCCAAGCCATCGTGCTGGTCATCTTCTTCCAATTCGCCGTCATCGCCCTCGGCCGGCTCGACGATCAGCGATGCTACCTGATTCCAGTTACCGCTCTCCAGCAAGATCGAATGCGTCAGTTCTTTGCGATGTTTGCGGTCGTAGACTTTGTCGGCGAATTGAATTGCCTCGTCCCAACGCTCCATGAACCTGAGTAAGCCAACCAACTTCATCAAATCTGGTTGTTTTGGGGCCTCGTCGTTTTTGTCGGGTGTTTGGGATTTCTTTGCCAGCTTCTCTTTCTTCTTCTCGATATCGTACTTTTGGAGCTCCCTTATTTCTACTTTTCCCTTGCTTTTGAGCCGCTCAATTTCATCGTCGAGTTTTCCTTCGATCCAAAGGTTGTAGTGGTAAAGGAGCCGATTGCTCTCTCGTGTAGATGGAGCATTGATCCATTCGAGGAACTTTGATTGGTCACCCAACCGCAACGCGACTTCAGCGTCACTGGCGGCAACGGAGCAGTATTCTTCGAGTTTGGTCCTGTCGGATTCCGAAGGGACCAGTGCGATCAGTTTTTGGGCGATCGAACGTTGTTCGAGAAAGCAAAGTTTCTGAATCGCCCTGCCCTGCACCAACATCTCGCGGTCAAGAAAGCCCACAACACACCGAACAATTTCCGCGTCGGTGTCAGGAGTTACGCCAGCCTTGATGAGCGTCACCAGATCTTTGGCACGCATTCGAGATTCGCTGTTGGTGCCACTGTCGACAACGCCTTGAAGCAACTCAATCGCCGACATGCCGATTTGCCAAAGTTTTCGGGTCGCCTCTTGCCGTAGCTCAAATTCTGGATCTGAGAGTTGACGAATGAGCCGAATCGCTTCGTCGCGGGTAACGCCATCGAGTGGTTTGATCTCATCGACGGGATGTCTAGGTTCACTGCCGGCATCAGATTGGGCTGCGATCGTAGGACGGGCGACACAGGATAAAACGATCGCGATCGCCAGCAGCCAATGAAGTTTTGTTCTCGTGAATTTCAAAGCTCGATCCAATCCCTGATTCGATTCATTCTGAATTCTGCAGGTTTTCGACAGTCGTGCCGCAATGCCAGCCAGTAATCGCCGCGTACAAAAGCGTTGCGAATGCGATCATGATGGCTCCCGCGATCGATGTGAAAACGGAAATGATCGGCAGGTAGACTTCCATCAACATCCCACCAACGATTCCACCTGCCGCAGCGATCCCGGTTCCGATCAGCCAATTTTTCCAACTTGCTGAATCTTTAGAGATGGAAGTAAACACGTTTCCTGAAACAATCGAAAACGCACTCTGATTCTTCCACGCCGCAAACAGCAGAATTCCCGCAAAGAAAAACTGGAACGGCAACGAAATGAACATGTATCCGAAAAACATGCATGGCAGCGCAGCAATGAACATCGAAAACCCAAACAGCAGCATCGTGCTGGTGAAGTCAGCGGCATCGGTCACCGAAACAGATTCGACTTTCGTTTCTCCCTGTGCCGTTTCCCGAAAGATGACGCCACCGACGAAAAGCAAGATGATGTAGCCGACGAAAAACACTGCTTGTCCGCAAACCAAACCGACTCCCCACCCTAAAAGTTTTTCTGCCATTGAAATCGCGTCAGCATCAACGCGATGTGGCTGTAGCCATTGCCAGACTGCGCCGCCTGTCGCCATCAAAGCAATTGCAATCAGTGTCCATATCCATATTTTGGCAGATCTGAGAACGCCCATCGCTTTGTCCAGAATGTCGCCGGGACTGGCTTCGTCGAAAGCAAACTGCCTTTTTGATTTTGAATGGACGGGAGTTTCAGAGTTCGGTTTCTTGGGGCTTCGTTTCGCGTGAACTCGAATCGGAGCTTCCGATTCGTTGCCATTCTCAACTGAAATTGCAGGAGCTTGCTGCTTTCCTGTTCGCGGCATGCGAGGTAACTGAGAGGGCGACTCAATAGGCGGTTCTGGCTCATTGAGCTGCTCCGGAGCAATATCCAGCATCTCGATCATCTCATCGGAATCGTCGTCTTCATCGCCATCGGCCGCGTCCGGCTCGCTGAGCCCAAACATTGGGTTGACCGCTTTCGAAATGGCTACCGGATCCATCAGCGGAATCGGTTCGTCAACTTCAACTTCCTGCAAATGCTCTTCTGTTAATTCGGTGACCGGTTCGTCAGAAACCAGAGAATCATCCAGCAGTGTTTCTTTCTGGGCACTCTTGATCTCAGGTGCCAGTTCGATCGCAGGAAGAAGTGTCAGTTCGTCCGAATCTCGGTTGTGATTTTCTACCGAGGGCGAATCGTCAACTGAGGTCTCGTCATCGGCGAACTCCAGGTCGGATCCATCGACAACATCACCTTCGAGAATCGCAACTTTCTCTTTCGGTTGAACATTCAACATAGAGTAGCAATCATTGCATTTGACTTGAGTGCCAACCTGCTGGTCGGATACCAGCAAGACCGAATCACAAACGTGACATTTGATGTGCCAAGCTGAACCATCGTCCGCCGCATTGGAAATTCCATCGATCTGTAGCGATCCGGGGTGGGCGAACTCGTCTTCCTCCTCGATCATGCCGGCGAGCAATTTGTCACTGACAGACATTGGATTGGGGACGTGAATTTGATCGCTGCAATGCGGGCAATAGATCTGATTGCCCATTTTCTCTTTAGAAATGGACACGCATTCATCGCACTTGGGGCAATCAAAAATGATATTGGGTTCGATGGACGCCAAACGTCTCTCCTTCTGCTCTGAACCGAACGGCAGGGTGTAGTCTATATTATAGGCTCAAGCAACGCGATTCACGAACGTTGTTTCCAGTTTCGAGTCGTAACCTTAAAGCCCAGAAACCTTCAACGCTTCCCCAAACCGAACATATGAAACTTCTGAACGTCGCCGCTGGTGTGCTAAACCAGACTCCGCTCGACTGGGACAACAACTTTGCGAACATTGTCGATGCGATCGAGCAGGCTCGCGAAAAAGGCGTATCCATCCTGTGTCTACCTGAGCTATGCATTACCGGTTACGGCTGCGAGGACGAATTTCACAGCCCCGGAATTCGAGCGACTGCCGAAAAGATGTTGTTGGAGTTGCTGCCGCACACTGAAGAGATGGTCGTGTCGTTCGGAGTACCGTTGATGTACGCAGGAGGCATCTTTAACTGTGCAGCGTTGGCGGTCGACGGCAAGCTGGTTGGACTGGTGGCGAAGCAGCATCTTGCTGGCGACGGAATTCACTACGAACCGCGTTGGTTCAAAGCTTGGCCTGGTGGTGTCCACGGGGAAATCGAAGTCGGTGGCGAAGAGTACCCAATCGGCGATTTAATTTTTGAAGTGGGCGGAGTGCGAATCGGCTTCGAGATCTGCGAAGATGCTTGGGTTGGGACACGACCAGGCGGAAGTCTGGCAGCTCGCGGGGCGGACATCATCTTGAATCCAAGTGCTAGCCATTTTGCGTTCGGCAAGCATCAAGTCCGCCAACGTTTTGTGCTTGAGGGCAGCCGCGCGTTTAATGTGTCTTACGTTTACAGCAATTTGACTGGAAACGAATCTGGCCGAGCTATCTTTGACGGCGATGCGATGATCGCCAGCGGTGGCAATATGTTGGCGTGCGGCCAACGCTTGAGTTTCAAATCTGTTTTGCTCACCACTGCCGTCATTAACGTCGAATCGACTCGCATGAGTCGCGCTCGAACGGGTAGCTTTCAGCCTTCTGTTGACGGAGACGAAGCGGACGTGATTGATGTCGATTTCAACTATCCACATTGCAAACTCGAACGACGGGAGGTCGTGAAGTCCGATTGGGAAACCAATACAGACTTTAAAGCAGAGGAGTTTACCCGCGCCGTGGCACTGGGGTTGTTTGACTATCTGCGAAAGTCATTTTCAAAAGGATTCGTCGTGTCGCTAAGCGGTGGTTGTGATTCGGCCAGCGTCGTTGCGTTGGCAACGGTAATGCTACAGCTCGCAGAGAAAGAGCTGGGATTCGATGGGCTGCTTGATCGCTTGAAGTGCTGCGTTCCCAAGAAAAATGAGGACGATTTGCCGAACAATATCGCAGAGCTAAATCAAAGGCTGCTCACGACCGTCTATCAGTCGACTCGAAACAGCGGTGACGTTACCCGAACAGCGGCGAAAGAACTCGCTAGAGCGGTCAATGCGACGCACTACGAATTCGACGTCGATTCATTAGTTCAGGACTATCAAGTGATGGTGAGCGACGCGATCGGCGAACCGCTGACCTGGGAGAATCACGATATCGCCTTGCAAAACATTCAAGCTCGCGTTCGGTCGCCTAGCGTGTGGATGCTGGCGAACATCAAGAACGCACTGCTCGTATCGACCAGCAATCGCAGTGAAGCGGCGGTTGGCTACGCGACGATGGACGGCGATACGTCGGGTGGTCTGAGCCCAATTGCTGGAATCGACAAGGCCTACTTGCGAAAATGGCTTTGTTGGATGGAGACCACCGGTCCTGTCGGAGGGGCGCCGATTCCCGAATTGAAGCTGGTCAATGTGCAGCAACCGACTGCTGAGCTTCGGCCGCCGGGGAAAGGTCAAACTGACGAAGGCGATTTAATGCCGTACGAAATTCTGGACGTGGTCGAATGCTACGCGATCCGCGACAAGTTGGTGCCGCTCGAAGTTTTCGAGCATTTGAAGATCGATTTCCCAGACTTCGAGGCAAAGCAGCTTGGTCAATGGACGATTCGATTTTTCAGGCTTTGGTGTCGCAATCAATGGAAACGGGAACGATATGCCCCATCATTCCATCTCGACGACAAAAACCTCGATCCGAAGACGTGGTGTCGATTCCCGATTCTATCGGGCGGGTTCAAGCGTGAGATCGAGGAGTTGGAAGCTCATTTGAGTTCGACAATGGCATGAATTCTGACGACGTGGTTGTGGCTTCCAGCCGCAATCGTTTACACAATCCGTCATGGCATGACGCGTGGTAAATAATTTTACGTGGTTGTGGCTTCCAGCCGCAATCGTTTGCATCGCATAGAAGAAAGCAAGCGAATCCCGGGACTGGGCAACGCTTCAAACTCCTGACACCAACTCACCAGATTCGGACTAAGCCGAATACCGCATTGCGACCTGATCATGCAGAAGATATTCATTGAAAAACCTTACCGATTTTTACCACCATTCATGGCTGATTGGTTTCCGTGGCTGATGAACAATCGGCTGGTCCTTACGACGCTGCTACGGTGCACCGAATCCATCGTGTCCGTAGAATGCCGCCGTGTCGAGTTGCTCAGAAAGAGCATCGATGATGGTCACGCGGTCATGCTGATCCCCAATCATCCGCGAACCTCGGACCCGGTGGTGATGTACGACCTCATGCGCCGAGTCAAAAAGCCATTTTTTGCGATGGCGAGCTGGCACCTGTTCAACCACAACTGGTTTAATCGAGCCGTGATCAGACTTTTTGGCGGATACTCAGTTAATCGGGAAGGGCTTGATAAAGCCTCGATCAATTTTACTGTTTCGACGCTTCAGAAAAATCTGCGGCCAATCCTGATGTTTCCCGAAGGTACGACCAGTCGCACGAATGACTCGCTGATGCCATTTCTGGATGGGGCGACGTTCATCGCGAGATCCGCTGCCAGACGAAGAAGCAAGAAAGGATTAAATACCGTCATACACCCGATTGCGATTCGATATCTTTTTAGAGGCGACTTTGAATCGGAGTTGAACAATCTGCTGGATCCGGTGGATGAAATATTTGGCAAATCGATGCGAGGGCTTGATCCTGTCACGCGAGTTCAGTGCACTCTCGAGCAGTTGGTGTGCTTTAAAGAATTGGAGTTTGACATTTCGCCAGCACCCGAACTTGAACCATTCGAGCGACGTCAGCGACTGGCAGAATCATGCATGCAACAAGCAGAAAATCGATGCTTTGGCGAACGTTCCGTGCTGAGCATCACCAATCGCATTCGTAACATACGGGCGAACGTTTTTCCGGAGTTGCTTGACGGAGCCGATCTGTCTGAGAGTGAAAGAAGTGTCCGGTGGCGTGATCTCGAACGAACTTACTTGGCTTGGCAAATGGCCAGCTACCCAAAGGACTACCTCAGCGGCAGTCCTTCAATCGAACGCATTCTCGATATCGCGGCAAAGATCAATGAAGACCTGACGGATAAGCCACGTCGCAGTGGAAAACAAAAAGTGATCATTGAAGTTGGCGATGCCATCGAAGTCCCTGCAATCAAACACCGCGGAGGCGAACCTGATCCACTGATCCAAAAAATAGAGGAACAATTGAGCTTCAGGCTGAACTTACTTCAGAAAGAATGTTCAACATGGCCATGTCAAGAACATGAGCGAAAATGACATTGCGAACCGAACAACGCGAACCGCAGAGCAACCAGATCCGTCCGTTCAAACAAAAAAAGGCACAGCTATCTGCCGTGCCTTCTCGATTCTTATTATTTTCAGCCGCTTAAAGAACGATGTCGAAGGTCGAATTCTCGGCAGACGGCGTAAACAGCAATGGAGTGGTAGTCAATCGCCCGTATTTTTTCGGAATAGGCCGATTCATCAACGATCTTTTGAATCTCTCGATTGAAGCACCGCCATCACTTCCGTAGGCGGATCGAGCATCGTCAGGTGCAGGACCTTCCGACACCTGAACCTTATGCTCACAAGCACAACATCCTGGCTCATTTTCCTTACCTGGAAAGCTCAACTCACAAGTTCCTGTTGCGTCCGTCACACCCGACGCAATGAAGTTTCCATCGAGTCCTTCGATCATTGGCACAAATCGCACTAAGGCATGGTTGACGGGTTCGCCAGATGCAGTTTTTACTGTGACGGTCACTGGCACAATGTCAGGGATACCGGATCCGCTACAGCCTGTTAAAAGACTAGCAAAGGTAAAAAGCACAATTGACAGTGCGAGCCTAGAGCGAGTTTCAAAGTTATTTGGCATCTTGGATTCCAATTACATTCCCGTCGTTGATGACCGCAAGGAACTCGAGCACTTCGAGGCTAGAGGAACTGGTGTTTGTCAGGAAGTGCACCGATCCGTCAGCGGCTGCAAAGTTTGCACCACCGGGGTGGCCGCTGCTAAACGAATTGAGCTTTCGGTCAGTCAGATCAAAACTTGGATTTGGTCCAACGCCGGCAGGTAGCTGATAGTTGATCGGCTCCAGTACTCCAGAGAGGCAATCCTGCAATGAAAGCGCACTTGACCAAGCCCAGCCACGCCGTTCTGTAAAACCAGGCCATTCTGGATCGAAGGAGTATCTCTCGCCGATCAGCAGCGTATTGGTCGAGCCGTCAGAAATTTGACCGAAGGTAACTGAGCTATTGGCTGTCAGGATGCCATCGCCAGAGACGCCACCGGCGATAAACCAGCTTTGCAATCCAGCAACACCCAAGTAACTATTTGGGGCAAAGAAGAATTCTCCTTCGCCGCGGTAATTGAGTACGTCTGAATGGATGTCAGATGGGCAATTGAAAGCTGGAATTTGTTGAGCACCAACGCTTTGAGCGCCACGCACGTTATCCAGTTCAAATTCGCGAAAATTCAAATCCAGCAAATTATAGGCGTTGTTTGCTTCAATGAACGGCATGATCCAAACCATCCAAGATCCGAATTTATCGAAGTGCGGCTCACGTGGAAAGCTGCTCCCATCCATGAAGGTTGAACTAGCGAAGAAGCTTCCACTCTTGCTACCACCAAGCGGGCAGTTCAGTCCTGGTGGGAAATGCATATGGGCACTTTCGTAGTTCATGCATGCCAATGCACATTGTCGAATGTTGTTGGCACATTGAGTGCGGCGGGCCGCTTCACGAACCTGCTGAACCGCCGGCAGTAGCATGCCGATCAGAATGCCAATAATGGCAATTACCACAAGCAACTCAACGAGCGTAAATCCGGTACGCCGAGAGAATTTATTGCGAGAATACATCGATGCCTCAGAGTTAAAATCGAATGATTAAAATAGCCGCCGCACGGCGCCTCGCAAATTGTAGTCATTTGCTATCGGATAAATAGCGGCAAAAACAGTACCATAGCGAATCCGAAGATATTTGCCGCCATTCCAAGGTTAAGATTCGTTAACCTTGCAAAATGCCGTCGCAAATCAAGACGGTTCTCTCAATTTTCGAGTTGCGAGGACACCGTCAATGTGGCGGGTTTTTCCTATGTGTGAAAAACGAAGCTCTGGTGGAAGAAAAGCATTTCGGTCAGTGGCCAAGACATTTTTTTTCATTGCCTGCGGTTGCCAAATCTACCACCGATACGCGTTTTGTCGCTTCGGCGGTATCCTAGTTATTGTCGAAAACTCCAACTCCGCAGACCGTTAAACAAAAATGCCAACAGACATCGAAATTGCACGCACGGTAACTCTCAAACCGATTACCGAAATCGCAGCACAGCTAAAGATCCCAGTCGATCAACTGGAATGCTACGGGCGCTACAAAGCCAAACTTCCATTGAGCCTGCAGGATCCGGCCAGAATTAAAGCGTCGAAGCTGATTCTGGTCTCTGCCATTTCTCCGACGCCCGCCGGAGAAGGCAAGACAACCATGTCGATCGGTCTGACTCAAGGCATGAACCGGATTGGCAAGCAGACGACGGTTGTCCTGCGAGAACCATCGCTCGGCCCCGTGTTCGGCATCAAGGGAGGAGCTACCGGCGGCGGCCATTCTCAAGTCCTTCCGATGGAAGACATCAACCTTCACTTCACGGGTGACTTTTCGGCAGTCGAGAAGGCTCACAACCTGTTGGCTGCTTTAGTCGACAACAATTTGCAAGATCGCAAACGATCGCTAAACATCGACGGGCGGACCGTCGTCTGGAAACGCGTTTTTGACGTTAATGATCGAGCCCTGCGAAAAGTCACGATTGGACTCGGTGGTACGACAGGCGGCGTTCCGAGAGAGACTGGATTCGACATCACGGCAGCATCGGAGATCATGGCAATCTTGTGCCTTTCGGACAGCCTTTCCGACCTAAAGAAACGGCTCGGCGATATCTTCATTGGCATGACTCGCGACCGAAATCCAATTTTTGCTCGCGACCTGAAAGCCCAAGGGGCGATGGCGGCACTGTTGAAGGACGCCGTAAAACCGAACCTCGTGCAAACGATCGAAGGAACACCGGCGATCATCCACGGAGGACCTTTTGCGAATATTGCTCAAGGTACGAATACGGTTATCGCGACTCGTATGGGCATGTCGCTATCGGATTACGTCGTCACAGAAGCCGGATTCGGCAGCGACCTCGGCGCTGAAAAGTTCTTCGACATCAAGTGTGCTTCGGCAGGGTTGAAGCCACAAGCGATGGTATTGGTCGCAACGATACGGGCCCTGAAATACCACGGCGGCGCCGATTTGAAAGAATTGACCACGCCTGACACCAAAGCACTTCGCAAAGGTTTGGTCAACTTGGAAAAGCACCTCGAAAACACTCGCCTGTACAACCTCGACGCCGTCGTTGCAATTAATCGCTTCGTTTCCGACAGTGACGAAGAGTTGGAGATCGTACGGAACCGATGCGGAGAGCTGGGCTTCAAGGCTGTTGTCTCCAATGTCTGGGGAGCAGGCGGAGCCGGCGCTGAAGATCTGGCTAGGGCCGTCGTGGAAACGATCGAAAACACGGAGAAAGAGTTTGCTCCGTTGTACGATTGGAATCAGCCGATCGAAGCAAAGATCGAAACCGTGTGCACAAAAGTTTACGGAGCCAGTGGCGTTGAATATACGGCGCAGGCACGGAAAGATCTGCGAAAGATTAAGACGCTTGGTTTCGAGAATTTTCCGGTTTGTATCGCCAAGACTCAAAAGTCGTTGTCTGACGACCCAACAAAAATAGGCCGACCGACGGACTTCGTGATTACCGTTCGAGAAATTGAGATCGCGGCAGGAGCAAGGTTCGTTGTTCCAATCACGGGTGACATGATGCGGATGCCTGGATTGCCTTCGACTCCTTCTTCCGAGCACATCGATATTTCGGATGATGGTGAGATCTCGGGACTGTTTTAAGATTTCTACTCAAGTCGGATTTAATACAAGTCCGAAACGCAACTTCAAAAAGCGCTTCGAGGTTGTATTGGTGCAACTTCAAAACGAGCGCTTCGAGGTTGTGAATTTTTGCAGACATACCTGGATTAATTGTTTGAATTGC
>CAYGUE010000132.1:0-19838 GCA_964352885.1 uncultured Pirellulaceae bacterium | reverse complement strand
CGCAAACACACAATTATTCACAACCTCTTCGGGCTTGTAGTAGTGCAACTTCAAAAAGCGCAAGCGAGTGAATACCGGATCCGCCCGCGATTCGCTTGCCTTCGCTCTGGCGCTTCGTGTTTGTCCTGAGCATCATCACTTCCCGATTCGTTTCCCGATCGGCGAAAGCCCAAGCAGCAAGCCCATCACTATACCGCCTCCGTGCGCCCAGTTAGCGACACTGCCACCGCCGCCAAGTGATCCGATCTCCGGCACAAGCATGCAGTAGAACAAATACCCGATCAAAATGATTACGGTTGATTGCGGTAGAAACATTCGTGAACCAGGATCATAAAGCATGCGGAACCAGATGAATCCGAACAGCGCGTAGATCACGCCGGACATGCCTCCACAAGTGGAAAACAGCAAGTCGTTGTTCAAGTTTGGAACCGAGCCACCCATACTTCCCGGAACGATGCCCTGTAGCACGTTGGAAAAGACCGCGGAAAATACGACGATCATGGCAAGGCAAAGCGTGCCATATCGGCCTTCGATCATTCGTCCAAGCTGAACCATCCAAAGCATATTGAAGACGATGTGCAGTGTCCCGTAATGGTAAAAGATCGGAGTGATTGTGCGCCAAAGCTCACCTCGATAGATGCTCGCAAGGCGGACGTCCATAGAGTCATGATTTTCCTTGTAAGATTGTTTCAACTCTTCACTTGGTGCGTCAACCGCGACAAACTGAAGTGCCCTTGCGACAGCACCATCATGTTTCTCCTTGGAGCCAAAATTCGTCAATACCGAGACAATTACGCAGATGCCAACCAGCACCATCGTCAACGGTGCCGTTTCAAAAATCCCCTTTTTGGTAGTCGCTGCGCCGGCCCTAACGTTTTTCTGGTACTGCTTTTGCTTTGCGGCCGTAGTCT
Organism: uncultured Pirellulaceae bacterium; assembly: GCA_964352885.1. Lineage (GTDB taxonomy): Bacteria > Planctomycetota > Planctomycetia > Pirellulales > Pirellulaceae > Mariniblastus. The sequence continues at coordinate 18,927 of CAYGUE010000132.1, read as the reverse complement.
CTGCGATCTTCTTTGCCTCGGTCAACGCTTTGCGGTACTTCTCTGACTTCGGATCGGCCCGAAACTCGGAGATCTCAGATTTGGCTTGTTCAAACCCATCTTCGTCTTTCACCCAGACATCAAACGAATCGTGCCCGTCCGCTTCGACGTGGCAATCAATCGATTGCGTCAACAGATACGCGGCAAACGTGTGGGCTTCGGTTTCTGACGGCAAGTTGCCAATCAATCTCATAGTAACTTTCTGTCGCGAGTGGATTCGAAGTGCAAACGTTTGTGAAGTGCAAGCACTTGTGAAGTGCAAGCACTTGTGAAGTGCAAGCACTTGTGAAATGGCGTGATAGGGCCAATGGAATCGAGCTTGCCACATCCCCCTGATTCATGGAAAGTTCCGGGCCCGCCCAATTATATACGGTTCTTTTATGGTGCACGACCCAACAAGCAGCGAATCCGATCCCGTGCAGGGCATGGCGTTCGTGCCTACGTCAGCGGAGACTGCTGATGCGATCCCGAAACGCCCGGGACGGAGACGCGTTGATCTTTCGGATTCCGATGCCGCGTTGGTAGACAAAACGCGGTCTCAGATTCGTGAGCTGGTTCAAGAAGTTCACCAACTTGCTCAAAAAGATTGCAATGTCGATGAATTCTATGAAGGTTTCCTGACACGAATCGTCACGGCTCTGGCTTCCGTCGGAGGAGCCATCTGGTTACGCGATCCGAGTAGCAAATCGATTCAGCTGCAATGCCACGTTAACCTCAAACAAACGTCACTAAACGACAACGCACAGGCCCAGCAAACGCACGGCAAACTAATTCAGCGGCTTTGCGAATCGGGCGAACCAAGCTTGGTCCCGCCTGGAACTGGAAGCGAATCGGCCAATACGGGCGGCAACCCAACGGATCACTTGTTGGTGGTTGGACCCATTCAAGTTGATGGAGACGTCGTCGGGCTGCTCGAGATTTTTCAACGACCGGGCGCTGGGCCTTCAACACAACGCGGTTACCTGCGATTCGTTCTGCAAATGTGCGAAGTCGCCAGTGAGTACCAATCAAACCTCCGTCTGCGCTCGTTTCAGGAGCAGCAGAAAATGTGGACGCAGCTGGAGCGCTTTGTTCAGCTGATTCACAGGAAGCTTGACATCAACGACACGGTCTACGCGATCGCCAACGAAGGCCGCCGCTTAATCGAATGTGATCGAGTCAGCGTCGCCACGATGCAAGGCAATCGTTGCGTCGTCAAATCTGTCAGTGGACTCGATGCGATTGAACGTCGCAGCGAGCAAGTCAAAACGCTCGGTCGACTTGCAACCGCCGTTGTGCAAAGCAAAACGCCGCTTTGGTACGATGGAGACAACAGCAGTTTGCCTCCGAGGCTCGAGAAACGGGTCAATGAACATGTCGAGAAATCGCATGCTCGCATGTTCGCCGTGATCCCTTTGCTAGATGTGCCGCCGGTTCCGTTGGACGGCGATCCATTCGAAAGGGCTCAAGCTTCCGGTGGCGAGAAGCCAATAGGAGCCATGATCATTGAGCAGCTTAACGAATCCTCTATTCCGTCGCTGCTGAAGGAACGAGTGGAAGTCGTCGCAACGCATGCTCAAACGGCGCTCGCCAACAGTATCGATCATCAAAGCATCTTCCTGATGCCGCTTTGGAAAGCGATCGGAAAATCAGCTCAGCAGTTTCGAGGAAGCCGATTGATTCGCAGCGCGACCATTTTGGGAGTGCTCGCAGCTGTCATCGGTTTCCTGTGTCTCTTTCCGTATCCATTTTCTCTTGGATCACGAGGGAGTCTTGTTCCTGAAAGTCGACAGGAAATCTATGCCCAGCTTGATGGAATTCTGACAGACATCAAGGTTTCAAACACAGGCGACTCGGTCGTCGAGAAAGATCAACTCTTGGCGACGATGGCCAGTTCAACTTTGGAACTGCAAATTGGCGACGTCCAGGGACGCATCGCACAAGCCATCAGCGAACGCCGCATCTCGGAATCTGGGAAAACCACCGGCAACGACGCTGACGAAAGAGCTGCCTACGCGTTTCAGTTCGAAAGAGCCTCGCAAACGATCGCCAACCTTGAAAAAGAACTGGCAGTGAAACTTCGCGATCGCGAACTTTTAAAAGTTCGAGCTCCAATTGCCGGGCAAATCGTGAACTGGCAAGTACGCCAAAATTTGCTGCGGCGTCCGGTACGATTTGGACAGCATTTGATGACCGTCGTTCCGCCAGACACGCAGTGGTTGATCGAGCTGGAGATGCCCGAGCGGAGGCTGGCGCATTTGTCCCGTGCGATGAAAGATTCGGATGAACTTCTGACGGTAACGTTTGCTTTGCTCTCGTGGCCAGGGAAAGAATTCGAGGGTGAATTAATTTCAGTCGACCAGAAACTGGACGTCTATTCCGACGAAGGCAATGCGGCCCTCGTGCGAGTCCGTTTTCCGAATGAGGTGATTCCGCAGGAGCTGCTTCGGTCGGGCACACGCGTAACGGGAAAAGTACATTGTGGAACGCAATCGATAGGATACGCCATGTTTTACGAGTTGATCGAAACGGTAAAATCCAAGTGGCAATTCTGGTTCTGATCTGGCCTTTTGTAACGATGCCATCAGCCGACTTTGGCCGAATTACCAGTGTCAGCCGGTTGCAAACGTCTCTCTGATGACATTTGGCGTAAGATAGGAGGGACAGGTCTTTTGGTGAGGGGGTTCCCACCGATTTTCTCTGGCTGCAACTGCGGTAGGTTGCCGATTTTTGTCGAAGATATATCAATACAGCCACCTGCATTTTCCAACTTGCATTATCCATCTAACAAGGCCGATAAACTGTGAATGATGTACTAACAAGTCGTCGAACTGACTGGCTTCCGATTCTTATCGTCGCATGCCTTCTTCTCTCGATGCAAAGTCCATTCGCGATCGCCCAAGGTAGCTTTCCGGCGCAAGGTGAACCAGCGTATAAAAATGGAAGCGTTCCTCAATCGACGCCTGGCGTAAGCAGGTACGAGCCTCCGTCGACCGCTGCAAAAAGGCCGGCGTTCGGTGAACGCAATGCGTCTTCAACGCTGCTGCCATCCGGGGGCACTCTGAACAGACAAGAACCATTTTCCAATCGGTCATCGATGGGAGAGGCTTCAGATGATAGCGTGATCTCGGGTACCATTGAGTACGTCGACGTCGTAGATTTCCCCGCGCTCGAAACGGGTGCACTTTTGGAGATGAATGTTAGGGAGGGCGATTCAGTGCCAGCGGGAATGGTCGTTGCTAAAATTGACGATACTTTGCTCAAGCACCAACTTCGTCAGGCTCTGATTCGGAAAAATAACGCCAACAGAATTGCAACCGACACAACTTCGATTGAGGCAGCTGACAAACAAATTGATTTGACCCGGCAACGTTACGAAACAACAAGAAGCCTTGCGGCCAAGGGTGCAAAATCGCCAGACGATCTATTGATGGCTCGCTTTGAATACGAAAGATCCATTCTTCAGCGTCGTGCAGCTGTTGTCCAACAGCGAGACGCGCGGGGCGAGGCTGAATTGGAATCGGCACGTGCAAGTGAAGTCGAAGATCGCATCGCACGGCATGTTGTTGCTGCCAGATTTGATGGTCAAGTTGTTGATCGATACAAACAGCAAGGCGAGTGGGTTACTGCCGGCGAACCAGTTGCAAAGATTGCACGCATGGACAAACTTTACGCGACCGCACTGATCAGGAATCTGCAATTCAACCCTGCCGAGGTATCTGGAAAGAATGTTGTTGTTACGGTCCTACTTGCTCGCGACGAAACAGTGCAGTTCGAGGGTAAGATAGTTTCAATCGGTGCGAAGGACATTATTGGATCGGGCAACGAATTCACTGTTAAAGCAGAGATTACGAACAAGATGAAACAGGGCGAATGGATCTTGCGACAGGGTTCTAGGGTTTCGATGCGCATCAATCAGAACTAGGCGGACACCGGCGACTAAAGTCTTGATTTGCTGCTTTCCGCTTTCCGCTTGCGGGCCATCAAGTTGGGCGGATGAATATATGGGAGTTTGCAATTTGTTGCCAAGCGGACAAAAACGCCATCAGCTTGGAAAGCTGAGCGACAATGTCGCTCGGTTCTCAGAACCGCAAGCGTGCGATTCGTATCAGGCCAACTATCTGAAAACATCCTAAATTAAAGTAGCGTAAACCTTTTCGTCAGGCCACCACCATGCTTCTACGGTCTGTTGATTCCATCACAACCCGACGCGTGAGTTTTGAAGTTGCACGCATTGCATCAAATTTCAGATTTTATCTGGAAATAACCATTGATAACCCAAGAACGCGAAGCGTTCAATACAAGCCCGAAGCGCAAGCGAGTGAGTCGAAAATCCGTGCAATTATTCACTCGCTGGCGCTTCGGGCTTGTAGTAGTGCAACTTCAAAACGCGTGAGTGAGGAAGTGTCCATTCGGCGAGTAAGCACCTGCCTTGGCACCTGTATTAGCATCTCGGTTGGCGTCCCCAAAGGTTTGTGCGTTCAAGTATCATGTGATGCATCAACGCCGATGAGTTCCGCTCCCGAAATCGAAAATGCAACCGTCGAAAAGACCGAATGATGATCCCTTTCGAAAAGCTCGCGAAGAAAAGGGTGTGATGAAGTGCCCGTTCGAGGGCGAAATGATCACGATGCTGCTTCGTCATGAGGACGTTCGCCGCGCGGCAGCCGATTGGAAACAGTTCAGTTCCGACGCGCCCTTTCGCGTTCCAATTCCATCGGAAGAAGAGTTGCGATCGGTCAGGCAATTGCCTATCGAAGTGGACCCTCCTGATCACAAGGATTATCGAAAGCTGACGGAACCTTTCTTTCTTCGTGCCAAGAAACCGGAAGTGATCGCTGCGGTCAAACAGATGATCGAGTCGGCTGTTGACTCACTTTCGACCGACGATTCCTTTGATGCGGTCGCCGAATTCGCTTTGCCGATCCAGTCGCGAGCGTTAACGTTCCTTTTGGATATGCCTGAATCAGAAGCAACGATTTGGATTCAGTGGGGCGTTCACGTTTTCCAGCCGCAGGAAGGCGAAACGAAGCGAGGCAGCAAGCTAGAAACCTATCTGAGCGAAAGGCTTGATCTCGCTGAGTCGAATCCCGGCGATGATTTCTTCAGCGCACTCACGCAGGCTGAATTTCGCGGTCGAAAGCTAACGCGGAACGAGTGCATGGGCTTTGCAAATCTCGCATTTGCTGGTGGCCGAGATACCATCATTCACAGCATTACTTCGATCATCGCCTGGCTTGCCGAGCATCCCGAAGCACTTGAGTTTCTGCGTGAAGACACCAAGCGTATCACTTTGGCCAGTGAAGAATTCTTTCGCGTCTTCATGCCGCTGACTCAAATTGGCCGAGTCTGCCCAAAGGGGGCGGAGATACACGGCATGCAAGTCTCGCCTGGCGAACGAATTGGTTTGTGTTGGGCTTCCGCGAACCATGACGAGGCTGTTTTCGAGAACTCTCAAAAGGTCGTGCTTGATCGGCGCCCGAACCCACACGTTTCGTTCGGTTTCCGAGACCATCTCTGCCAAGGGGCGGCTCATGCTCGGTTGGTCATTCGTGCAATGCTGGAAGTGCTATGCAGTCGCAAGATTGCCATCGAAATGATCGAAGCTTGCCCACATGTAGAGCAGGCACAAGAATTCACACGATCTGTTGGATTCGATTCGCTAACGGTTCGCTTTCGCGAAACTCAGGGTTAGTGATATCCTAGATTATTCACAATGCGTGGCGGACGTTTGCAATTGGAACTGCTTTCTCGAGCTGCTTAGACGCACCGCCCGAAATCGAGCATTCATTCTTTGACGCTGTGATTTTTTCGAATGCGTCATAACCCGTTGAAGCTGTGACTTTTTGCCGGCAACATCATAACTCGTTGCGCAACGGTCTGTTGATTTAATTATAACCCGACGCGTGAGTTTTGAAGTTGCACGCTTTGCATCAAAATTCAGATTCTATCTGGAAATAGCCATTGAAACCCAAAAACGCGAAGCGTTCAATAGAAGCCCGAAGCGCAAGCGATTGAGTCAAAAATCCATGCAATTATTCACTCGCTGGCGCTTCGGGCTTGTAGTAGTGCAACGTCAAAACGCGTGAGCGAAGGATGACGCGAACGATTTGATCCCTTGCTCACGCGGTGGGTTATGATTCAGTAATTCGCTGCCTGGCGCCAAGCGATGTCAACTCAGGTTCTGGAAAAGCAGTCAGCCTCACTACTTGTTGCGAACACAGAACAAATGAGTTTGCCCGCGGATGAAAATCTCCTCGTCCGCAAGAGCGAGCGTCGCGTCAACGGGTTCACCGATATCGTTTGTTGCGACAACTCCAAACGTGACCGCATCGCGAATCACGACCGTTTTTCCGTCGCGGCCAGTGATGAAAACGTTTCCGTTTGCGGCAACGGGTGACGAGTAAACACTGCCGATTGAGAGTCTTTGTGGGGAGAAAAATGGATCACCCGTTTCAGCGTTGACGCAGGTTAAGATGCCACTGTTGCCGCCAAGGAAGTAGAGCCTGTTTTCCGAAAGCAACAGAGAAGGAACATCTGGGGTTTGTTTGTTAATGGCCCAAGCGATGCCATTCTTTGTGACGTCTCCCCTCTGGTTCAGCGGAATCGCTTGCAGCACCGCTCCACCGCGAGCACTCGCGAAGAAACCAATGTTGCCCAAGACGGTCGGACATGAAACCGGACGCTGCGAAAGTCCCGACGCTTTCCAGATTTCCTCGCCAGTTTCCAAGTCATACCCGCGTGAGTAGCTTTGGCCTGAATGAATGATTTGCTTTCGTCCGTCGATCTCCACCACCAAGGGGGTGCTCCACGATGTTGGTTCGTCACGCATGGTTTTCCAAATCGTCTTTCCTGTGTCACGATTCAGTGCTTCAATTCGCGATTGACCTTCGTGATCCCACGGAAGGATCACCATGTCTTCGTGAATCGCCACGGAACTGCCCTCCCCGAAGCTGCCGCGAGTTGTCATTTTCCCAAGGTCGTCACGCTTCCAGATTAGATGGCCATGGAGGTCGTAGCAGTAAAGACCATACGATCCGAAGTTGATGTAGATTTGCCGCCCGTCGGTGACGGGCGAGGCCGAAGCATAGCCATGATCTGAATGGTGAGCCTCGTGCGGCATGGCTTCGGTCGCAACTTTTTGCCAAATCGGATCGCCGGAAGAACGGTCATAGCACAACACCATGAACTTTTGCTTTTGCATAAACGACTCGCGTTGCAAAGCACTGGCATTTCGCCGTTCTGGGCGACTGAGTTGTCCATCGCCGTCTTTGTCGAATTTCTTTATTAGCTCTTCAGAGCTTAGTTCCTGTGGCGCGTCTGCCGTTTGATCAGCCGGCATTGCCGACGTGATGTAAACTCGGTTGCCGACGATGATAGGAGACGATGATCCCTTGCCCGGGATCTTTTGTTTCCAAGCAATGTTCTCGCTTTCATTCCAAATCGTTGGTGGCTTGGCCGTTGTGGAGACGCCGTTGTTGTCAGGCCCACGGAATCCCGGCCAAACCATTCCGCTCTCAGCGTCTTGAGCATTGGCTGAAGAAGAAATCACGACGGCACTGATGGCGATACAAGTCGACGCGAATCTGATCGCGATTTTGGAACTGAGCATGATAACGGCCGAGCAATTAGTTTTTCGAATTGAAAAACCAATTGTAACGCATTGCCATATTCGGCATAGCGAAGACTAACGCGGTGTAATCCAGAGAAAACGCTTGCCAACTTCATCGATCCTCAAGTCTGACTTGAGCTTTGGCTTGCACTGGTTCAAGACTTTATCGATCACGATATCGTAGCTAGTTTTTTTCCCGGGCCTGACGAAGGTGACTTTGGTCTCCTTCAAGTTGACTTCGGACGCCGCGATTTTTCCGATGTCATAGAAAAACGGAAAATCCATGCGACCTTCGATCGCACCGAGTAGATCAAGAATGGGTGTCTCTTCGGCACGAATAGGAACTCGCACGTAAAGTTTGGGTGCTGCTTTCTTGAGCGACTCGCTGATCGGCCAACCGACAGGCCAATTCTTTAATTTCTCATCCGCGGAACGAACCAGAAGCTTAATCTGTTGGCCTTGCGGACGGACGGGTTCGAAGGCAAGGCCCATCTGTCGGAGAGTCAAGGCAAGGCCGGTGCCTAGCGAGAATCCTTCCAGTTCGGCTTCTGTTTTGGATTGCGAGTTAGACATCACGAGTTTGGTGGTTGCATCAATCGACAAGGTGTAGCCACTTTGCCTGAGCAGAGACAGGGCTAGGTCACCAGTATTTTGCCCCGCTGTGGGAGAGGCGATTTTCTTCCCTAGTTGGTCGTGGACGCTAATCAGTTGTTTCGCCGTCAAGCCAAAAGCAACTTTCTCGGCGGTCGTCACTTCAGCGCCATCGTCGCGGAGTTTTTGCAAGTGATTTCGAATGGCATCGATCTGCTGAATCGTGAACTTGCCGCCGGGAAGGTGTAGCTTGCCACTTTTGACAATCCCGACGATCGAGAGTGTTTTGGTCGATCCGGAACCGAATTCTTCGAAAGATGGCTTCGTCGCGCGGGATGTTTCTGCCACCACGCGATCAGCACCTACTTCGGCAAGGGCCTGCATCCAGTCATGGCTGGTCCCGATGGAACTTCGCTGATCGACCAGGACGCGAAGTTCGAGCAAGCGATTTTGCGTTTGCGTCGTTGACTTGGAGTTGCCCGGTTTCGCCTGTTGACCATATTGTGGGCGAAACGACTGGGCAAAAGTCGAGCTTGTGACAAAGAGCAGCAAGATTAGAACGATAGCGGTTCGTTGGATCATGGTGTTTTCTTTCTGTCAGCCCCAGCCAATGATACGCTGCATTGGGAGCATACTCAATCGCGACCGCGCATTAAGCCTTTGCAAAGTCGCCTTTTTTCATCCGAATCAGTCGCTAACGCCGTAGCGTCCAATGCACCAAAACGCGTTGAACAGGTCTTTGATACCGATCTTCTTGCCTTCGTCGTAGCCGCGACTCTCGTAGAAACTGATCGGAACTTCTGTGAATCTGAATCCTCGTCGTGCGAGTTTCGCAGTGATCTCTGGTTCAATGCCGAAACGGTCTTGCTCGATTTCGACAGCTTCCATCGCTTCACGTGTGAAGGCTTTGTAACAAGTTTCCATGTCCGTCAACTTCAAACCACTGAACAGATTTGAGGCCTGCGTCAAAACCCAGTTGCCAAGACGGTGGATGAAACTTTCATCATGGACAACGTCGCCGATAAAACGCGATCCGTAGACGATATCGGCTTCACCGCGAATGAGGGGCTGAATAATTGGAGGAATATCGCGCGGATCGTATTCCAGGTCGGCATCCTGGACGATGATGAAATCGCCTGTCGCGTGCTCGAATCCTGTTCGCAGGGCAGCACCCTTCCCAGCGTTCTTTTCTTTTAGAATTACTTGAACTTGAGGTAGGTCAGCGACTCGTTCCAGAATTTCACGAGTTCCATCACTGCTGCAGTCGTCAACGATGACCAACTCAGAATTCAATGGCAGCGCCGCAACGCGGCTAACGACTCGAGCAACCGTTGCTTCTTCGTTGTAAACAGGAATGATGATCGAAAGCAGATAGTCCCGTTCGGTTTCGCTTCTGTTTTGTTCTGGTGACTGGCCATTCGTAGCACGATAAGCTTCGAGCTCATGCTCGACGAGTCCCTCGCAATCGCGGAGTCGTTTGAGCATTTCTTCGAAGCGCGCATCGTTGGATGACGTCGTTTTTTCGACTGAATTGGAAATGGTTTCCACGGTAAACTCGTAGCTGAAATTCGTTGTCCGGACTTATATGGAAAATCGACGGGATGGCTTCCCGAAGCTAGCGACGGTTCAAATATCCGGTTGTCCTGAAAGTTAGCTTACGAATAGGCGAGTAGCGGCAACGGAGCTCAGACATTCATGGCGGAAAATGTCGAGCATCCGGCACAATCCGTAGTGACGGCTGAGAATAGATCTACAAGGCTCATGATTCCTTTGTCTGAGCAAAATGGAAAAGGAACGTTCAATGCACTGATTTGGTCCTCGCGTCAACCGTGGCTGATTTCGCTACTCCGTAAAAAGTGAAGCAACGAAAAAAGCCGCTGCGGAACAATCCACAGCGGCCATCTCTTAGTGGTGGTCGATTGCGACGACTCAGTCCCAGTCCAGCTTGCCGCCAGTCTGGTATTCAGTAACTCGTGTCTCGAAGAAGTTTTTCTCCTTCGCGAGGTCCATGGTTTCACTCATCCATGGGAATGGGTTCGGGCTGTTGTACTGAACAGGCAAACCGATTCTCTCAAGACGTCGGTCAGCAATGTACTGAACGTAGTCGCGGAAAAGCTCAGCGTTGAGGCCCAGCACACCGTTCGGCAGGCAGTCCTTCGCGTACTCAAGCTCTAGCTCAACCGACTCGCGAACGCGATCAACCATCTGCTGCTGGAATTCAGGCGTCCACAGTTCCGGGTTCTCAGCCTTGATGCCGTTAATCAAGTCGATGCCAAAGTTCAAATGAATCGACTCGTCGCGAAGGATGTACTGGAACTGCTCTCCGATACCCTTCATGAGGTTGCGACGGTGGAACGAAAGGATCATCACGAAACCGGTGTAGAAGAAGATACCTTCCATGATCAAGTAGAAACCGATCAAGTTTTTCAGCAATGACTGAGCACCTTCGAACGTTTCGGTCGTAAAGTCTGGATCGAGTACTTCACGAGTTAGCTCCATCTCAAACGCATCCTTGCGAGCGATCGCAGGAACTTCGTTGTACATGTTGAAGACTTCGCCCTCGTCGAGGCCAAGGCTCTCTACGATGTAAAGGAACGTGTGCGAGTGTACAGCTTCTTCGAACGCCTGACGAAGCAGGTACTGGCGACACTCCGCGTTTGTGATGTGCTTGAAGATCGCCAGAACAAGGTTGTTACCGACAAGGCTTTCAGCCGTGGAAAAGAAACCAAGGTTCCGCATGATTACGTGACGCTCAGCAGGCGTCAGAAGGTCGGACTTCCAAGTCTCAATGTCTTTGTTCATCGCAACTTCGGTCGGCATCCAGTGATTGGCGCAACCGTTGTCGTAATGTTCCCATGCCCATTTGTACTTCAGCGGCATCAACTGGTTTACATCAACCTGATGGCAATTGATCAAACGCTTTTCACTTGCGTCGACGCGTTTTTCTTTTGTTGCATCAGTTTTTGTTTCTCGAATATCCGTGGCCATCGCTTGCGACTCCATCCAATTTTAAAAATATGAAGAATGTTATTAACCGTTAGCAAAACTGGTTCTTAAACAGCTCAAAACGGTTGTTTCTAGCAAAACCCTCCCGCACGGAACCGCGATAAATTCGCGGTTCGTATGCTGGGATTTGGGTTGGTTTACTGACAGGCTTCACAGCCCGGATCATCGATAGCACATGCCTGAACTTCAGGCTGACGCTCGACGCCAATGTCAGAAGAAGCACTTGCGTTCTTCATCCAGCGAGGTTGAACTCCAAACTTATTGATGTCGACCGTTGATTTCTCAACTTGCGTCGCACCTAAAGAGCGAAGGTAATAGGTCGTCTTGAGGCCGGCTTTCCACGCGTACTTGTACATTTCATCCAGCCTTTTCCCGCTTGGGTCGCCGAGGTACAAGTTCAGCGACTGACCCATGTCGATCCATTTCTGGCGGCGGCTGGCACATTTAATCAACCACTGCGGCTCGATCTCAAATGCCGTTGCAAAACGGCCTTTGATGTCCTCTGGAAGCCCCGGAATCTCGCCAAGTGAACCATCGAAGTACTTGATCGCTTCAAGCATTTCGTCACACCACATGTCGCGTTCTTTTAACTCGTTAACCAGCCTTACATTTAGCTGAATAAACTCGCCTGAAAGATTACTCTTCACGAACAAGTGCTTGTAAGTTGGCTCGATTGACTGCGTCACGCCGATGATCGTGGAGATCGTTGCGGTCGGAGCAATCGCCATCACATTGCTGTTGCGAATGCCGTGCTTCTTGATCTGAGACCGAACCGCATCCCAGTCCATCGTTGACGACTTGTCCATGTCGATCGGCATGCCACGCTCTTCTTCAAGAAGAGCAATGGTGTCAATCGGCAGCAAACCGCGGTCCCACTTGGAACCTTCGTAAGATGAGTACGTTCCACGCTCTTCAGCCAAACGGCTCGACGCCATGAGTGCGAACCAAGAAATTGCTTCCATGCTGCGATCCGCGAACTCAACGCCTTGGTCGCTGGCGTAACTGATTCCGCACGCAGAAACAGCGTCTTGGAAGCCCATCAAGCCTAAGCCAACCGGGCGGTGACGATGGTTTGCGTTCTTGGCTTCCTCTGTCGGATAGAAGTTGATGTCGATCACGTTGTCCAACATGCGAACAGCGGTGTTGATCGTCTCTTCAAGCTTCGCCAGATCAAGCTCACCATCGGTGATGTGGTTGAGCATGTTGATCGAGCCGAGGTTGCAAACCGCAGTTTCTTCCGCCGACGTGTTCAGCAGGATTTCCGTGCACAGGTTGCTGCTGTGGACGACGCCACAATGATCCTGAGGCGAACGAACGTTCGAAGGGTCCTTGAACGTGATCCATGGATGGCCCGTTTCGAAAACGCGAGTCAGCATCTTTCGCCAAAGGTCTACCGCCGGAATCGATCGCGAAAGACGAAGGTTTCCGTCGGCCGCTTGCTGCTCGTAGTAGGTGTAGCGTTCTTCGAAAGCCTTGCCGTACAGGTCGTGCAGATCTGGAGTTTCATCTGGGCTAAACAACGTCCATTGCTTGTTCTCATGAACGCGACGCATGAACAAGTCAGGAATCCAGTTCGCCGTGTGCATGTCGTGTGTACGGCGACGCTCGTCACCGGTGTTCTTGCGAAGGTCCAAGAACTCTTCGATGTCCAAATGCCAACTTTCAAGGTACGAACAAACCGCTCCCTTACGCTTGCCGCCTTGATTGACCGCGACGGCTGTGTCGCTGACGACTTTCAAGAACGGAATGACGCCTTGGCTTTGACCGTTGGTGCCTTTGATATGCGAATTCGTTGCACGAATGTTGGTCCAGTCATTTCCGAGACCGCCAGCCCACTTCGAAAGACGAGCGTTGTCGCCAATCTGCTTGAAGATGCTGTCGAGATCGTCAGAAACGGTACTCAGGTAGCAAGAGCTCAATTGCGGATGCAAAGTTCCAGCGTTGAACAAAGTCGGCGTTGCTGAGGTGAAGCGAAAATTCGAGAGGATGTTGTAAAACTCGATCGCTCGATCGTTCTTGTCCTTCTCGTTGATCGCGAGGCCCATCGCGACACGCATCCAAAAGTACTGCGGTGCCTCAAAGCGACGTCCATCGATGTGCAGCAAGTAACGATCGTAAATTGTTTGCAGGCCGAGGTACGGGAACAATGCATCTCGCTCAGGAGCGATAACAGAAGCTAGTCGTTCCAGATCGAACTGCCCAAGGACGGGCGAGAGTCTCTTAGCTTCGATACCCTCCGCGACGTAACCAGAAAACTGTTCACGGTAACGATCCACAACATCGTGCGTTGCACTCGATTTGCCAAGTGACTCACGATAAATGATGTTTAAAACAAGACGGCCGGCGACGACGTCGTAGTCTGGATCGTTCTCGATACGAGCACGAGCCGCCAAAACCATGCTGCGAGCAATTTCTTTCGGAGTGATTCCGTTAAAGAATTGCTTTTGTACTTCGAGGAAAAGTTCCTCTGCAGAACAGGTGTCTTCGAGGCCTTTGCAGGCATCAGCGATCTGAGCACGGAGACGAGTAAAATCGAGGTTCTCGATATTGCCGCCGCGGTCAACCATCATGGATGGAAACGCTTCTTCGCTTTCCATTCGCTCTTCAGCACGCAACTGTCGAATCTTGTTGTGCTCAGCACGGTAGAGGATATAGCGGCGAGCAACTGAGAAATGCTGATTCTTCATCAACTCAGCTTCGACGACATCCTGAATCTTTTCGACGTTAATGCCATCGTTCGTCAAAGACAGAGGCTTTGAGGTTTCGACGACGTTACGAGTTATCTCTCGAATCCCATCCAGTTGTTCATGAGTGAGGTCAGCAACGTTTTTAAAGTTGAGGTCGGCGCAAAATGCCTTCTCCAACGCTTGAGTGATCAAACGCTCATCAAACGAAACCTGTCGTCCATCACGCTTTGTGACGTTCATAACTACAACTGCATTGTTTGCAGTTCTACTTTGAGGGTTGAGTGTTTCAGACATTCCTTTGAACTCCCTTAGAATTGTTCGTTTGACGGGTGGGCCAAACAGTCCATGACAAGCGTCAACGTTCAGCCGGGAGGTGCATCCACGAGGCCCGCACGAACCGGCGGGCTAAAGGAGATCGCATCCTTGCTTAAGTTGGGCTGTCCCAATTAGGTTTGAACAATGTCTTCGCTTGCCTTGACACGTCTGGTCCAGCTTTCGAATGAATTCGAAAAATCTCCCCAGTCGGCATAAGCAAACGTTATTGTTCGAGTCGTGGCCGAGGCGAAGATTGCCAGCACTAGATGTTGTGTGCTGCTCTCTTGGGCTCGACGCGTCAAAGTCAAAGAAACCTTTGAAAATGACTGCGAAAATCCGTGTTCATGTTGTCATATCTTAACTTTTCGCCACGTCACGGCCCCAATATATAGTTGTTGCGGTCCGTGTCAACACAAAATGTTGTGCTTTGAGCTTTAGAAAGCGGGAGCAATTCCGACGCGGAAAAAAACAGGTTTTGGCAATGCTGCGACTTGTTTGCGAAGGTACAAGCAACTTTTGATAGCACGTTTGATTCCACATCCAGGCAAACGGAAATGGAACGGTGCCAATGAGCAATCATGATTGTTAGCGACTCATCCATTTCTGATTTGCAAACGGGCCTGTCAGTCGACGAAACGCATTCCCGTTCCAGAACACTTCGCTTGATTGGTTCAAGGCATCTCTGCGACAATGCACTCATGAGGAAACGGACGAAGGCACAATCCGAGCTGTTGCAGCAGGTTCGCAATCGCAACTATTCACCCGCGAGGCGTGATGCGCTGCAGCGCGAGATTTTCGAACATCTATTGCTGAACTCGTCCAACATTCGGTCCGGGAATTTCGATGTCATTTCGGCTGCGGATCTTGGGATGTTATTCCAAGTGACGGATGAGCTTTTCTTTGGCGGTTCGATCACGCGTTTCGTCGAATCCAATTTCAACAAGCCACTTACTTTTCGATTGTCGACCCGAATGACGACAGCCGGTGGCACGACGACGATGACAAGTCTCGGCCCCGCACGCGGAGAGACTGAATTCGAGATCGCAATCGCGACCACGCCTCTGTTCGCCACATACAAGGTTGAATCACGTGCCAAGGTTGGTGGCGTTGTCTGCCATACGAGGCTCGAAGCGCTGCAGCGAATCATGGAACACGAAGTGATTCACCTGGTCGAACTGTTGGCGACAGATGATTCCAATTGCCAGGCAAAGCAGTTTCGTCTGTGGGTTGGTGACTATTTTGGCCATCGTGAATCCAATCACCAGCTTATGACGCCGAAAGACTTCGCCCGCAAGCAAATGGGAATTCGATGTGGGGATGAGGTGGCGTTCCAAATCAATGGGGATCGATATCTTGGTTTCGTAAACCGGATCACCAAACGTGCTACGGTTTTGGTGAAAGACCCTTCTGGAACCGAGTATACGGACGGCGAACGGTATTCCAAGTTTTACGTGCCACTGCAAATGCTGAAGCGAGCTTGATTGGGATGAAGGCACGCCATATTTGGGTTGTCGAACGTCGTTTTTCGGAAAATGGACCGCTTGTAGAAGCCTCATTTTGAGCATGGAAAATCTGCGGTCGCGATGCGACAATGTTGGCTGACCCTACGCCAGAATATCCCCGCATCATGCTCGACCGCGCCGATGAGTTCGCTTGCTTCACCCCAGCACCGTCTATACGGAAGGAACTTGCTGCGAGTTGGGGAAATTTTTCGTTGGCTTGGTCAATTGCCGTGCAGGATGGTTTGGAGTTCTTCGGCAACGATACCGGTATGATCGCGTTTGCGCGAAAGTGGGGATTCGTTCATGTGCTTGGCGATCCCCTTTGCTCGCCAATGAATCGAGAAAAGCTGATGGAAAACTTTCTCGACATGTATCCCAATGCGGGCTTCTATCAAATCAACACCGAGACCGCAGCGTTTCTTGAGTCACGCGGCTTTTACATCAACGAAATGGGCATCGATGCACGACTCGATCTGGAGGGCTACGATTTTTCGGGTAAGCGGAAAGAACATTTGCGATACGCGTCGAATTGGTTGGCAAAAAGAGATTACCGAATCGTTGAAGAGACGAACGAATCGCTGGCTCGCGCTGCTGCGACGACGATTTCAGATCAATGGCGAAAGACTCGCATCATTCGTTCACGTGAAGTTGTGTTCCTGAATCGCCCTTTGCAAGCCAATGAGTGGGGGACTGGTCCCGGAAAAAGTGTAGGATTGGTCCGACGTTTCTTTCTGGAGAATATCAACGGTCAACGAGAAGCATTTGTCTTCTTCGATCCGGTGATGGACGATCACAAGACGACAGGTTATGTGACGTCGTTTAAGCGACGTACCGAATCGGCGCCAGCGATCGCAGAAGTTGGGATTACGCGGTACGCGATCGATGTGTTCCGGAGCGAAGGTCGATCGCATCTCTATCTGGGGTTATCTCCGTTGGCCGAAATCGAGAATGAGCGGTTTCGTAAAAACTGGTTTCTGCATCACAGTTTCCGGCACGTGTTTCGGTCAAAACTGTTCAACCGCTATTGCTATAATCTAGCGGGGCACGCCGAATTCAAGAAGCGATTTCGAGGTGTCAGCGAGAAGGTGTATTTCGCGTCACCGAAAATTGTGAATGACATTCGACTGATGGCTTTGCTTCGTCTGTGTCGCGTCATCTAGATGCATGTGGGCAGGCGTTCGTCGTCGCGACATTTGGCTCCAGGCTCGGTATCGCTAATGGATTGGCAAATGTGGTCCCTAGAGTGATTTGACCTGCACCCCTACCCTTCACGGCCGTTCCCGTTGATGAATGACGGCATAGGCGAAATTAGTCGGATTCAATCCCGCGCACAAAAAAAGCCGTCTCAAACGATGAGACGGCTCAAATTTTGTAACTTCGTGTCGCTTTGAAACTAGTTAGGAGAGTTTGGACTTGCGTCGTCGTCAGAAGAGACTCCGATCGCAATAGCTGCTCCGATTCCGCCGAGAAGAAGAAGGCGACGAAGCCCTGTTCGACCACCAGCTGTAGCAGCACCGCCGCCACCACCACCACATGAATTACAGCTGTCGAATCCGCTGTAATCGCCCGCTGCACCACATGACGCTCCGCAAGCTCCGCCTAAGCTAACTGCTTCAGAAGCGAACTCGATAGGAGCACCAGCGTCGTAGCCAGTATCGTAAGCGACTTCTTGACCAGCGAAGCTTACTTGCTGTCCAACAACACCAGAATCGTTTGAGCATGTTGTGCATACGTTCAACGATGATGCTGCATTAGGGATGTCAGCACTGACAACGTCTTGGAATGGCAGAGCTGCTGCAGCTGCTGCAGGCTCGATTGCTGATGGCTGGATAGCGACTGGAATTTCATCTGAATCAGCCGAGATTTCGCCTTCTTCGTCGATAGCTTGGAAGCTAACAGCTGCGATGCCGGTTGGACCAGCTGCAACGAAGTCGTATACGCCTGGCTCAAGGTCAGCAACGGAGAATGCACCGTTTACGTCAGCTTGAGCAAAACCGACTTTTTTGTCGTTCTGGATGATGTGAACGTCAGTTCCTTCGACAGCAGAAATTTGGCCGAACAAAGGAACGATGCTTCCAACAAGATTACCGTCTTGCAGCTTGATGCGATTCGCACCAACAAGTTCTTCAGTGATGTTTGAAGCACCGTCAAGGATCTCAGCAGCAATCTGCTGAGGAAGATTTTTTTCGAGGATCTCTTTGACAACTGAGAAGCGAGGAGAAACTGCTGCTGCTTCCATTGAGTTGACTTGAGCCGAGCCGTCGTGAGCAACAACTTTGACGCCGTATGCAGCGAAACCGCTTTTTCCAGTTGCAACGAATGAGTAAGCACCTTCGCTTACGTTGTCGATTCGGAAGATGCCTGAAGCATCAGTTACTGTTTCTTGTGCAATCTCTCCGTTGCGTACGAAGTAAACTTTCAAGTCTGACAAGCCTTCGCCTTCAGCGTTCTTGAGAGTCGTGATTCGACCTTCGATACCGCCGTTGCGGTTGAGAGAAATACTGTGGATGCGATCAGCAGAAACTTGTGCCGAAGCGACAGCTCCTGGAGCTTCGATCGGAGACGTGGATGATATCCACTGGTGAGCCGACGCTGCTGCTGTTGCCATAAAAGGAAGGGCGGCGAGCATCAAGCCAAGCTGAAATTTGTTTCGTTTTTTAATCATTGATACACCAAATAGCTCAAGTTGCGTTACAAAATTTTGGGAGCACGGCCTGATGTAGACCGGCGGATTAGTCCCTATTTATAGCTGTCACTTCCGGGCAGGTCAAGAAAATTGACAAGGCGAACGTGGCAAAATGGGAAATAGTTAGTGGTGACGGTAATTCACCTAGTAGGCCGTAAAACCGTCAAACCTCGCTTTGAGGCCCAAAGGCTAAGTGTCACCGCTTTTTCGGGAAGAAATCACCCCTAATTCTGGGCTACTGGCTGATCCATAGGCGGATTTTGCCATTCGCCCTGCCTCAAATGCCAGTGTCCCAGCAATCACCGCAAGCCTCATTGCACTGGACATTTTTATCGGATTTTTTGCATGAGCAACTGCACTATTTAGAAGTACCGCGTCAAAACCCAATTGCATTGCGATAACGGCATCGCTTGCGGTACCCACACCAGCATCAAGAATGACCGGATAATCGGGATCGCCCCTCTTTAATTCTGCGACGATCAAGCGATCCTTGATCTCATATGAGATCCC
>CAYGUE010000131.1:0-19931 GCA_964352885.1 uncultured Pirellulaceae bacterium | reverse complement strand
ATTCTTGCACCGCAAGCAGAAAAACGTTTCGAAATGGAATCGATCACAATCACAGGCTCTTCCATCCCTTGCAACATCAACGCAGAAGGTGGCTTCTCCGATCGGTAGACAAACTCGCGATAAACCTCGTCCGTGATGAGGAACAGATTGTGCTTTTTGGTGATCTGTTCAAGCTGCCGAAGCGTAGAGTCGTCGTAGCAAACTCCGGTTGGGTTCGACGGATTGCAAATCATGATCGCACGAGTCTTCGAAGTGATTTTCTCTTCGAAAGCTTCGACCGAAGGTAACGCAAAGTTGTCGTCAAGGGATGTGGTCACCGGAACGATCTTGCCAAGGTTCTGCAAACAGAACGAAAGGTAGTTCGCGTAAAACGGCTCCATGACGATGACTTCATCGCCGGGGTCGAGGATTGCATTGAAGACGAACTGCAATGCTTCTGAGGCTCCGGTCGTCACCAAGACATTGTCGACAGAAATCTTCGGGCCGACACGACCATAGTACTCGACAATCTTATCCCGCAGCGGTGTCGTCCCCGCGGATGGACTGTACGCGAGGACTTCCAAGTCGGCGTCGCGTACAGCATCGAAGAACTCAGGCGGCGTCGCGATGTCGGGCTGCCCAATGTTCAGGTGGAACACGTGCTTTCCGGCGGCCTTTGCGGCGTCGGCGAACGGCATCAGTTTGCGGATGGGAGACGCGGGGAGTTGTTTCGCGTGCGAGGCAACTTGTGGCATTGCGTTTTCAAATTTGAAGTTACGATCGTTCAGGACGTGCGAGTTTCACGTCCTGCTCGATTGTATCATCATCCGAATTTTCCGCAGCAGGTTCCGCCGCTTTCGTGCCCGCAGCATCGGCACTTGGTGGGACTTCGACCTCGATCGCGAGTGGTTCAGGGTTAAAGTCAGCTTTGGCAGGGGCGGGTGGATCGACATCCATGGGACGATCAGCCTCTGTCGCCGAAGTTTCCCGCGTTTGAGCCGCTTCTTCGGCCGATTCATTGTTTGGCGTGATTCCAAGATTGCGAAATCGCTGTTCGATTCGCTTCGATAGCTCCTTGGAAGCTTCTGTTTCTTTGGGCTCCGTCGGGACGGGGATTAACTTCGGTTTGCTGATTGGCTTCATGACGGCAGCTGTTTCTGATTTGGAGACAGGGCTCGTCTGGTCGCTGAATTTCAGCCCCGTCGGTGCCAAGCCCAGAACGGATTTTGCAGAAGCCGGAGCATCAACGGCGTCAGGAACATCAAATTGAACAGCTCCTGACCGATTGTTTTCAAAGACGCTTGTTTCAACAATATCCTTGATCGATTCAGTTGCACCGACAGCTTTGGTCATCATCTTTCTCCAAGCGGGATGCAAGCGATGAGTTCCAGCGATTTGCTGGCCGCGAGCGACAGGTCGGCCGGCGGCATCAAGCGGAACACGAACCTCAACGAAGTACGGCACGCGATACTTTGCGACGTAGGGAACTCTTTTGGTGACTGTTGTGGGGACGCGAACGGTTTCCGTGTAGTCTTGCCATGATTCTTTCATGACGGTGTAAGGCTCTTTTCGAGTCACTCTCTGCATGACGGTTTCAGTGTACGGAACTCGCTCGGTAATCGTTTCATCAACGTAAGTCGTTTCGGTGTATGGAATTTCTTCTTCAATGGTTCTGCGTTTTGGAACGCGGATCGTGACGGGGACTTTTCGTGTTCGAGTTTCCTCAACAAATCGTTCAACTTCGACGGGGACTTTGCGAGTCTCATATTCGTCAACGTAGGAAGTTACTTCGATGGGCTTTTCTTTGACGATCGTTTCTGGAACGAGTGTCGTTGAAGTTCGCTGTTGAGGAATGGTGACGGGAACTGCGGATTGCCCATATTGTGGTTCGTTGACCCAATGCAATCCAGGCCGGCGCCAGACAGGTTGGCCGGAATAAGGATCGCTGTAGTATCCCGGCCGAAGCCATCTTGCCCGCGTCCGGGTGGTGCCTTGATAACCCGGAACCAGAAGCGTGCCTTGAACCATGGTTGTTTGAGTCGACTCCTGCGGACGGTAAACGGTGACGTTTTCTTTTTCAATCATTCGTTTTGTGACCGGTCGACGCACGAGAACTCTCTCTTCTTCCATGACCGTTTCGACGACCGGCTTGCGAACGGTATAAGTCTGCTCACGCATTTCCGTGACGTCTTCATAGGTTTCTTCTACGCGAGATTTGATTCGCGTCTTGGTCGTCGTGACTGGTTTGCGCACGGTACGAGTGACGACACGATCACTGGTTTGCGTTACCGGTTTCTCTTCGGTGATTGTTCGTTCGTGTTCTTCGGTGCTCCAACGTGGTCGTGATTTCGCGACTTCCCTTGTTTCGTAACTGGTTTCGTTGATGACGCGGTTTTCTGTGACGTCCTGCTCAACCCAAACGGTGTCGGTGTACGTTTTCCATTGTGTGCATCCATCTGGCATTGGCGTTTGAGCTGCCGCATGCGATGCGAAAAGCATACTTGCGGCAACAAGTGCAGCGGCGATACAGTTTTGGTTCATCATCTTGCGCATTGGGAAACTCATTTGATCTAAAGGCAGACCGACAGTCCTAGTTTACGCAGTAGATTCAACGGTCTCCACAATTGGAGCCGCTGAAACCCGCATAATTCAAACAGTGTTGTCGAAAATGCGGCATTGTTCAAACGATTGGTCGATAAAATCCGCACAACTGATAGCAGTGGACTGTTAGCTTTGCGCAACCGGCAAGGTTTGACAAACTTGGAACGGCGGAGACCACCGCGATACGTTGCCAATCAATTTAGGTTCCGGGGGCCATGTCTCACGCTTGCGTGAGCATTTGTGCTTCGGCTTCACGGTAGCAACGACCTTGCAACTCAGGTATTAACTGCGTGCTGCGAAACTAAGGAATCTTGTTCAACCACTTCAGATCGTTGTACTTCTCTTTTGCGAGTTGTTTGGCCATTTCAAGCGGCACGGATTCAAAAGCATCGTTGGCATTCCATTGTTTGATGAGTGCCGTTTTGACATCGATGATGCCTGCCGGAATCGAAGTGACGAACTGTTCGTGCGATCGTCCTTCGCGATATTCCGGCTGACGCTTAGGTTTGCCAAGACATCGTGGAATCAGGTCCAAGTCGAAACCGCTAAGGATGATGGTCCCGTGGTAGAGGAACCAGTTGCGGCGACATCTGAGCGCATTGCCGGAGAATTTGCGGCCGCCAAACGTTAAATCGCAAGTGCCTTGCATCTCGGTTTCAATATTGATTGAGCGTAGAGCTAATTGGACTTGGTTCATCACGAACTCATGAGCTTGATCCAACATTCGAAGTTCAGGTCGCTTTCGATAATCGAGCAACGCGGCGTACATCAAGCAGCCCGCTCCCGTGACGACCGATTGGCCTCCGCTGATTCTTCGGAAGACGGGAATTTTGGCTTGCTGACAAAATTCGAGATCAACTTCCGTTGCCAGTGGCGAACTTCTTCCGATCACGACCATTGGCGAAGATGGTTCCCAGACTCGCAAGACTTCGGCGTGCGACTCGCATGCTTCGGCCGTTTCGAGAAGCGCATCGTCTAGCGAGATGTTAAGCGCTTGTGATAGAGTAAGGTCGAGCAGTTTCATGGCGAGGTATTGTGAACTGAAACCCGAATTACTTCTAGATGCAAGTTCGGCTATACAGCATTAGCTGTTCCCCGTCCCTCTCAATGTTTTCTTTGAACTTGAATTCCAGCCGGTCCAAAAGACGCGTCGACTTCTTATTGCTTTCCAGCACAATCGCCAAAAGAGTATCCAGCCTCAGCTCTCGATCGATCTCCTCGAGCATTGCCTTACACGATTCTGTCGCGTATCCCATCCCTTCAAATTCAGGAAGCAATGCATAGCCGAAATCGGGATGATCTAGTCCTGGGCGATTATAAAGACCAACGGTGCCGACAGCTGTTCTAGTCTCTGACAAAGAGATCCGGTAAGTTCCCCAACCGCGTTCAGAAAAGGACTTCAAAGCGTTGTTCTTCAAGAACTCCTCTGCTTGTTCGATCGTCTTCACGCCCCTGTCACCAATAAACTTGAGCCACGTTGGCGAATTGAAGATTTCAAGGATGAAAGTAGCATCTTCCATCTTTAACGGTCTCAAAGTCAGTCTTTCGGTTTTGATTTCAGTTTCCATTGCATAGACTTTAAGCTATTTATACGAAATAGAAACGATCAACGATTGGACGGCAATGAAAAATCGGCGAGCGTGTTGATGCGGCTACGAAAAGAGTTCCAGCACGGGTTCGCCCTTGTCAGCAAACGTAAACGGTCGCAGGCTCGGAGACATCGTTTTCTTTTTCAGA
The DNA here is from genome assembly GCA_964352885.1 of uncultured Pirellulaceae bacterium. Lineage (GTDB taxonomy): Bacteria > Planctomycetota > Planctomycetia > Pirellulales > Pirellulaceae > Mariniblastus. The sequence goes on along the minus strand of CAYGUE010000131.1, from coordinate 15,614 downwards.
TCGACACCCATCGCGTAGCCGATCGTTGCGTTGAAATCTGGAACGGAAACCTTGTTGTCGATCACTTCGCGACCCTCTTCGTCGGTCGAACCGTATCGGACTCCACCTTGAATTCCTCCGCCCGCAAGCAAGCATGAGAATGCCTGAGGATAATGGTTGCGTCCGAGGTTGCGATCGGTCTGAATCGTCGGCGTGCGACCAAACTCGGTTGCCACAACGACTAGTGTTGAATCAAGCAATCCGCGGCTTGACAGATCTTCCAGCAAAGCCGAGAGCGCCTTATCCAAAACTGCACCCTTTTCTTTTAGCTGTTCAAAGTTGTCGCCGTGAGTGTCCCAGCCGCCGTTGTCGACTTCAATAAAGCGAACTCCGCTTTCGACCATTCGTCGCGCGAGGAGGCAACCTTGGCCGAATGAATTACGGCCGTAGCGATTGCGGACTTCTACCGATTCTTTCGTCAAGTCGAATGTTTCGAGGTCTTTGCTCTTCATCAGCGAGATGGCTTCGTCGTACATCGATGCAAAAGCGCGTGATTCCTTCGTGTCGTACGTTTTCGTAAACGACTGGTTCATCTTGTTCAGTCGCTGCATGCGTTTCTTGAATCGTCTTTCATCAACGCCAGCCGGCAGGGAGCTGTTCTGCAGTCCAGATTCGGCGTCACCGATTGGCAACGCTGCGAACTTGGACTCGAGAAAGCCACCGCCAAGTCCGGCACTGTTGCCTCCTATTTTTACGTTGGCAGGAAGGCCTTCATTCAGTTTTCCAAGATGAAATGCTGACCATGCACCCATGTCCGGATGCCGCACGGTGCCGCGGAGCGTGTAGCCCGTGTGCATGAAGTAGCGCCCCTGTTCGTGAGCTCCCTGCGTTGAATTCAACGAACTGACGACAGCAACGTTATGCATTTGCTTGGCCATCATTGGAAAGTATTCGCTAACCTGGACGTCGTCGGCCGTCGTATCCAGAGATTCGACTGGCCCCTGAGTTTCGGCACCCGGTTTCGTGTCGAAGGTATCGAGGTGGCTCATCCCGCCGCTCATGTACAGATAGATCACGGACTTCGCACGTCCCGCCTTTGGGTCTGCACGCAACGCACCCGGATTCAAAATCGTACCGTTCGCGATCTGTGGACTGGCAACGGAAAGAACTCCCAGTCCGAGAACTGACTTTGCGACGCCACTGACAAAACTTCGTCGGCTTTGCGGATCCATCTTTGAGGCGATGTTTTTCATTGTCTGACTTTCGTGAATTTGCGGAGGGAAAGAATCTGTTTCGAATGTGCCGCCACCGGGGAAGTGGTGCCCCGAGGTGAGGCATCCGGTGGCGGACACGTTCGAACAGAAGATTCTTATCTGACAAATATGAATTCGTTTGAGTTGATCAACGTCCACACCAGGTCGGTGTAAGCGGACTTGGAATCTTTGGCAAAATCTTCGTGCCAGAGTCGCGATTCGGCATTGGTTGGCATCCGAGTCAGCATCGTCAGGTAGACCGCTTGGATGGCCTCCTTTTCGTTGTCCGCAAACAGCACGTTGCGAGTCAGCACGGAGTTGGGATCTCGTCCGATCGTGCTGTCGACGAATCCGTTCATCAGCCGCAGCACTTGAGTCACCGCTGGATCCGTGTTTGCGTTCTCAATCGTTTCTCGATCCGATTGTCCAAACTCTCGAAGAAGATGTTTGGCCGGAGCAGGGGATGGCAATTCAGAAGCCCGCTTGAACTGATCGCCTTTTGATCTGGCACTGGAAACGATTTTGGTGCGTTGGATCATAAGCTCACGAGCCTTTTCCCGATCGCCGGAACGTTTGGCTCTGACAACCTGTTGGTTGATCCTTTGCAACTGCTTGTTCCTTTCTTCGCGTTTCTTTTTTGCGACTTTGCGGGCATCGCTCTTCATTTTTGCCATCGCTTCTTTCGGAGTCGCCCCCTGCCCCATCATCATGCCTCTGCCGCGAAACTTCTCCTCCATCATCGCGTACATCTCTTTCAGCGATTTGCCTTTGACTTTCTCGTAGAATTCGTAAATGTCTACTTTTCCGGCGGCAGCCAATCGAACCTCGGAACTGCTACGTCGGTCGATCGCGTCGACAGTAAGTCCCACCATCGAATCCCAGAGTTGCTCCGCCGATAGACGACGCATCAGGGGACCGGGGAAGCCGTAATCCTGAACTTCGAGCACATCGGTGCGAGTGACTTCGGCTTGCCACGCTTTTGTGTTGTAGATGATCCGCAAAAACTGCTTCATGTCGAAATCAATTTCGATCATGACTTCCGTGAGGTAGTCCATGAGCTCAGGATTCGATGCAATCGTTGAATCTTCAATGACGTCGATCGGTTCAATCAAGCCGATGCCGAAAGCCTGTTTCCACAGGCGATTTGCGATGACTTTCGCGAACCGAGGATTGTCAACATTTGTCAACCATTGAGCGTAAGCTTCCCGAGACCCGATTTGCTTGGCCCCCGGCACGCCCTTTCTAAATTTCTTGTTCTTCTGTCGTTTCCTCTTCGCGTTCACTTTTGGGATATCGACTTCAATGATCTCTTTGTTCTTGAACATCGTTTTCGCCGTAACGATCTCGTTGGCTTTTCCGTGAGAGCCTTCGTAGTTCTCTGGTAGGCGAGCGAGTCCCGTTCCGCTACCTGAAATACCTGAACTAGTCGCTTGCAAAGTCCGTCGAACGGCCGCAGCAACATTGCCATCAAGTTTGCTGTTTCCATCGCTGGTCATTTTCCTGAGTTCACGTATCTGACGACCATAATTCGCGCCGTTTTCGTCAGCACGATACTGAATGCCACCAGTAAATGCGACCATTTCGAAATACTGTCGCTGCGTCCATTTATCAAACGGATGGTCATGACATTGAGCGCACTCGAGTCGCGTCCCAAGGAACACGCGGACGGTGTTCGACATGTTGTCTTCGGGCATGTTGCGATCGCGAAGATGGTAGCCGACGGCTCCGTTGCCTTTTTCGAGCAAAGGCCCGTCCGCCGAAAGTAGCTCATACACGAACTGATCGAAAGGCTTGTTTTGCTCCAGCGAGTCTTTAATGAAATCGATGTAAGGCTCGCCAGGAGCATTGTTCGATAGACGTGTCCTTACTCGCAACAGATCCGCCAGAAAGTTAAACTGACGGCTGACATATCCGTACGAGTCTAACAATTCGTCGATCAAATCGCTTCGTTTCTGACTGGCATCCGACTGAAGGAATTCTTCGGCTTCATCAAGATTGGGAATACGCCCGATCGCATCAAGAAAGATGCGTCGCAGAAAAGTAGCGTCATCGATTTCCGGATTGCGAGCCTGGTCATTTTGAGCGAGATGCGATTCGATGATCGCGTCGATGTTTCGGCTGTAAGCGAGTGTCGATTTTCTTGAGACAGCTTTGGTCTCGGGAGCTTTTGGATATTCTGCTTGCGAAGTGTCCTGCGACAGTCCTGCGAGCAGCAAGACGATCAAAATCGTAAGCCAACGACTCATGTTGTTCCTTCAAAAAAGCTTATTACTCAACGCGGTTCCCCAATACGATGCGCTGACAGCGGATTTATTGTCTTGTGATTCACACATTTTTGTCTGGTCGTTTGGGGCGGATAACAGGCCAAATTGTTGGACATTTGAGCATTCCACAGCCCATAGAAACCGCAAAATAGACTCTTTTGGCGCCCCGGGTACAATATTGCCGCTGCAATAGCGTTGCAATGCTCCCAGCTTCCGGCCAACTAAATAGACTAATAGAGACCGCGCTGCCGCGACCCACACTTTGAAACAGAGCCAATCGATGAAACGACGAACACGACGCCCACAACCAAACGTATTTCAGTTCGCAAAACTCGAGCCTCGACAATTGTTGGCTGGAGATTTGGGCGCTTTGAACCTGCTCACCAACGGAGACTTTTCGCAGGTTCCCACGACCAGCGATGTCCCGAACTTTTATAACTCGTCAGACGTTGTCGGTTGGAATGCAACCAACGACGACAATGGGCAAAAAATCGTTCTGTACACATTTGGTACCGGCACCAATGCCAACACGATGTTGAAGCTCGATTCGGCCGATGACCAGATCGACTATGTGTTCCAAGAAGTGGGAACAACAGAGAACGAAACTTATCTTGTAACGTTTGACCTTCGTGGCCAGGCTCCGCCAAGTGGTTTGGTCGTTGAAAACGTGGAAGTGTTTTGGAACGACGCTCTGGTTGGAACATTCGAGTCGTCGGGTGCTTGGACGACGCACGCGATTGCTGTCACCGGCAGTGCCGGCACTTCAAGGCTTGAGTTCCGAGAAGCTGCACTGGGCGATGTGCTCGAAGGTGACGGGATTGGCGTTTTGCTCGACAATGTCAACGTCGTAACAGCACTCAACACTTCAGGCGTTACCAACGGCAGTTTTGAAACGGTCACGGGTGACGGACCATTCTACGCCAACGGAAACGTTGAGGGTTGGACAACGCTTGAGCGAGGCGATCGCCCCAATTTGATTCAGATTCAACCCAACGGCCTGAACGATAATGCTGCAGCAACTGATGGCACGAACGTTCTGAATCTTGACACGACCAATGCTGTTGTCGATCACGTCTTCGCGGATTTCGTGACGGTTGAAGGTCGTTCTTACTTCGTGACGTTCGATATGTTTGCCGATGGATCGCAATCGGCTAATCCCGATGAAGTTCGTGTTCGTTGGAAAGCTCCAGCTGCAGATATCGCCACGGATCAGTGGGTCGCTACGGTCAGAGGCAACAACTCATGGCAGTCATACGGATTTATGGTCACGGGACAGGGAGATCTTTCGCGACTAGAGTTGCGTGAACCTGCTGGCAACGCGGGCGATGGCTCGGGTGCATTGATCGACAACGTTCGATTGTTCTCGCTTGAAGGCGTTGTCAACGATCTGGTGGTTGATGCAAATGGTGCAACAGACGGAACATCCGCAACAGCCGAATTGGTTCAGGGTGTTTCAAGCACAGATATCGCGAGTGATCTAACGCTTTCACACGCAAGCGGCGCCAACCTCACTGGCGCTACGGTCACCATCACGGAATCAACGGCTCAATCTCAGGACCAACTTTCAGTCGTCCTCGGCACGAGCGGAATCACGCAAGTCTATGATGCTCCAACGGGGACATTGACTTTGGACGGTTCTGCAAGCGTGGCCATTTGGCAGTCGGTCCTGCGTACGCTTCAGTACACCAATACAGATTCTTCGCCGACGACCGGGAATCGAGCTGTTTCGATTGTTGTCAGTGACTCGGCCATTGTCGGCGCCAATCAGGATAGCCCCGCGGCAGTCGTCGACGTAAACGTTGTGGCAAACGCGTTGGCGATCGAGGCAATCTCGCTGCAAACCGTCGAGGCCGGTTCGCCATTGTGGGTGACCTTCGATATCGATAACCCAGCAGATGTGCCTATTCAGTACACCGGCGTTTCCGGAGATTCATCGATTTTAACCCCGCGTTTTGAAACAGGAGACAGCTGGCGGCTGAATATTGACTCTCCTGATGCAACGACCAACGGCGACTCGACTCCGATCTCTGGAGAGTTAACTTTTCAGTTGTTCGAGAATATTTTCGGATCGGCAGGCTCACGTGCGACGGATCGCATCCGTACGCTGACGAATGATGGATTCTTTGACGGCACGATCTTCCATCGAATTGATTCTGACTTTGTGATTCAAGGTGGCGATCCAACAGGAACGGGTAGCGGCGGTTCTGACCTAGGCGACTTTGACGACCAGTTCAGCACACTGCTGCAGCACAACCGAACCGGTTTGTTGTCTTATGCGAAGAGCCTCGAGGATACCAACGATTCCCAGTTCTTCATTACTGACACGGCAACACGTTTTCTGGATTATCAACACTCAATCTTTGGAGTGCTCACGTCAGGAGAGACGCTGCGTGAATCAATCGCAAACGTCGACACCATTACTGATCCAAGCAATACCGGTAATCGCGAGTTTCCTGCGGGAGCCATGACAATCACCAGTGCTGAGATTTTCCAAGACAATCAAAGAGGAGCTTTGCTGTTGGTTGCTCCTGAAGGAGTCACCGGAGAGACAACCTTGACGATCACGGCTCGTGATGCCAATGGTAACGAAACGACGCGTGAAATCACGGTCAATATTGTCGCTCCGACGGGTGTTAACACTGACAGTAACCCATTCCTCGACGACATTCCTGATTTAGATGCCTTCTTTGATATCGAGCGTACCTATCAGCTCACATCGCAGGATGTCGAAAACGATAGCGTGCGTTATTTGGACCTCGCGGCGATCGAAAATATCAACTCAGGCCTTGCAGCTCAAAATCGAATTCAGCTTCCGAGCTTTGATGGAGACGATTCCTTCACTTATAGCGTCGACATCGACACGGGTTTGGTGACGTTCACACCGGGAGCGTTTGGCGTAAGTCCGAACACGGTTGAGTTCATTGTCGGCGTCGCACAAACGCCTCGAGCAGGCGAGAGCATTGTCAACGGTAACGTCGACCTGCAGGTGGTTACCGTGAACATCCAGTCTCCGGTTTCGACCTAAATCAACTAGCTGTGAATTTGTCCGATGGCTTCAGCGATCGACTCGGCGCGAAAGATTACTTTTTCGCCTTCGCCGAACCGTGCTCGAAGCTCGTTCTGATCGAGCGGCTTGATAAGGTAGTCATCAGCTCCGGCCGCAAATCCGGCTTCGATGTCTTCTGCCCCATTCTTGGCGGTCATCATGATGATGTAGTTGACCTTGTCCGCCTGTTTTTCACGGATCTGTCGGATTAATTCCAGACCATCCATGCCGGGCATGATCCAGTCCACAAAAAGAATTTGAGGTGCGTCTGGCTTGCTCATTTCTTCCAGTGCTTCTTCGCCGTTTCCTACAGCGATCGCTTCGATGTCCCATTTCCAAGCAAGCTTTTTGAGGAAGGCTCGGATTGAGCTGCAATCGTCGACAATCAGAATTTTTCTCATGGCAGGACTTTCTGAATTCGAAGGAATAATGAACTAGGAACCGGTTTGTAGAAGAATAGGTTGAGAATGCGAGAATGTCCTGAGGAAGCGATGGTCGAAATACTGCAAAACCCCTTCCGAAGGTGTTGTGACGGTAACTCGGAATATCTCGGGTAAATTGGCCTGTTTTTCACTGAGTGTCTTGCTGGTATGATCCGGTGATGAAAAGAAAACGCAACGAAATCCGACCTGTCAGGATTAAGAGGGGTTTCACTAAAAAGACGCCAGGCAGCGTTCTGTATCAATGTGGGGACACCGTCGTCTTGTGCACCGCAAGCGTCGATGAAAAGGTTCCGCCATGGATGGCGGAGAGCGGCAAAGGCTGGATCACGGCCGAATACAACATGCTTCCCGGCAGTACGGATCCGCGGAAACATCGGGATCGAAACAAGGTTGACGGGCGAACGACGGAGATACAAAGGCTGATCGGGCGCTCAATGAGAGCAGTCGCTGACCTGCATGCTTTGGGGCCGCGTCAGATCACCGTTGATTGTGATGTGCTTCAGGCAGATGGCGGAACTCGAACCGCGAGCATCACTGGAGGCATGATTGCGTTGGTCGATGCAATTAACTCAATCAAGAAAGACTTGCCCGATCCCAAAAAGTTTCCGCTGCGAGATTCCATTTCAGCAATCAGCGTTGGAATTGTCGATGGTCATGCAACTTCCGATCTCGACTATCCGATGGATTACGCGGCAGCTGTGGACATGAATGTCGTGATGACGGGCAAAGGGAACTTTGTCGAAGTGCAGGGTACTGGCGAGGAATCGACATTCACCGAAAAAGAACTCGGAGCGTTGATTACGTTGGCGAAAAAGGGTTGCAAAGAACTAACTGTATTGCAGAAATCTGCGATTGGAAAGAAATGGCCTTTCTAGATGTTTGCTAGACTCTTTTTCCTATTCATTATTGTTCCGATTGTAGATCTTTGGCTGCTATTCAAGATCTCGGATAATGCCGGCATTCCGCTGACTGTGGGGCTGGTGGTTTTAACCGCCGCAATTGGAGCATGGCTGGTGAAGCTGCAAGGCGCTGAAGTGCGCCGGAAACTCATGACGCAGTTTTCGAAGCAAGAGTCTCCTAGTGGATTGCTTACCGATGGTGCCATGATCATGTTTGCGGCGGGCTTGCTGCTGACGCCTGGCCTGTTGACGGATTGTTTTGGCTTTACATTGCTGACACCAGTATGTCGCCGCTTCTATAAAGGGATCATCACAAAGTGGCTTAAGAAGAATTTCAAGGTGCACGTGATTAAACCAGATTTTTCTCAGGGAATGCCCCGAGATGCCAACACCGTCGATGGTGAAGTTGTCAGAGAAAAACCAGTTGTGGTGGACCCAGATCGGATTGAGGAATAGCCAATGAAAACGTTGTTGATGATGCGTCATGCGAAATCGTCTTGGGACTCAGGCGTTGCGTCGGATCACGAACGTCCACTAAACAAACGTGGCCGCAAAGACGCTCCGGTGATGGCCCAGCTACTGTGTGGGTTCGACGAAGTGCCCGAGTTGATCGTTTCTTCGGATGCGAAACGGACTTGCGAGACGCTGGATTTGATGTTGCCCGTGTTCGAGAAGTTTGCTGCCGAACCGGTGGTAGAAATTGAATCGAGTTTTTATCATGCGCCGGCCAGCGAATGGCTGGAGAGGTTGGTCGAGCTTCCAGAGGCAGTTGGTACCGTTATGTTCCTTGGTCATAACCCGGGAGCCGAAGAATTGGTCATGCATTTTTCCGGCGCACATCACTCGATGCCAACGGCGGCAATCGCGTGTTTTCGGTTTGACGAAGGCGAGTGGAGCAGTATCGCTGAGGGCTCGCTGGCTGATATCTGGCGTCCCAAAGAGGTTTAGATGTAGTGTTGTTACAGGCCTTCGGGCAATGTGTTCGTCGCTGCGACCTGATAAAATTTCACGCGGAGGCACGGAGAAATGACCGATCAGTCAGCCGCGATCCCTGAAACGCAATTCCATCTGATCGCGTCGATTTCGTTCGATCATGAAGCGCTTCTGAATTCAGCAGTCGTTGCAGTTGCGAATTCTCTAAACGCCATCGGTCCAATACGCCGAGGCAGAATTAGAAAACGTGCAAATACATCGCTTGAGAGCCGCGAGAGCGACTGAGTTCGTTACTTTGATGGCAACGGACATTCTTGTTTCTTCATCCGCTTTTTTGCATGCCGGTAGCGCAACGAGGCGAAGACGTTGTACATTCGGTCCATCATCCAACGGACGACGACCCAACGTGTTGGAACCACCAACGCGCCGAAACCAATTCGCTGGTAGATCTCTCGGAAGACCTCGACTCCTGTGATCAGCGAACCGTCGGGATAGCGGCCATGAATCTCGCGCATCAAAACGTCAAGTGATTTGCCAGTTGAACTTGCGTCGAAATCAACCGCGGAGATATCGGTCAGCTTCATTCGCCCGTGTTTATCACGCTTGCGAATGAAGTTGATCTCTTTGCGACACAGCGGGCATTGCTCGTCGTAGAAAACTTCAAATGGTTGAGAATCGCTCATGGCGGAATAACCGAAATTCGTAATGTAAGGCAACAGGGGGAGTGGTTAGCCCTCGAAGAAATTGAGAGGTTGCGTGTTAATTCCCAAATTCGCGAAGCAGAACTCTTAAATCTGCAACATTGGTGCCCGTCGTTCCAGATTCGAACACAAGACCATTCGATGCCAGGAATGGGTGACTGTCGAAACGTTCAATCGCGTCAACGATCTCTGTTTTCATGTTTGCAATGCGGATCATGTCATCATTTGTTATCAGTGCGCCAGCAACCGATGTATTGCCGTCCTCTCCATCGGTGCCGCCGGAGAGAAAACAGAACTGTCCTTCAGTGGATTCGGTCAGCAAACGTTCAATGCTGAGTAGCACAGCATGTTGGTTCCGTCCGCCCTGCCCTGCCCCGTCGCCTGGCGTAACGATCGGTTCACCCAGGTTGATGATGCACTGTTTGGATTTGAGCGTGCCATTGCAAAATTCGACTACGGAATCTGCAATCTGTTCGCAGTTGATCGTGTCGGCAAGTGTGTCGGGTCGGAGCGAGTAGCCGAGCGCATTGGCTTTGGTAACCGCCGCGTCGAGAGCAACCCTCGCGTCACCGATCAGGATGTTGCAAACGTTGGCGCGAATCGGACTTCGTGTTCGATCACCATTGAGAAAATCAACCGCCGATCTTGGAAACGAACCGGCCTCGGCGGCTGAAAATAAATTCAAGACGTTTCGCGCAATCTGGAAAACGTTGTCTACAAAATCAACGGTTGGCCCGGACGAGACGTAACGCAAATCATCGTTTGGGACATCGGAAACGATCAAGCCAATCATGGTTCCAGCTGGCATAGCTCGAGCAAGTCCGCCGCCCTTAAGTTCACTCAATGCAATTCGCACAGCGTTAAGCTCAAGAATGTTGGCGCCGCGTTTGCTGAGCCAATTCGTAGCTCCAATAATGTCTTTGAGGGGAAGCGTTGAATTCTCGAGCAGTGCCGAACCGCCACCGGAAATCAATGCGACAACGAGTGTTCGTTCGTCCGCTTCTCCAAGTAACCCAAGCATGCGTTTCGTCGCATTGATCACGCGCTGCGTCGGCAAATTCAATCCGGCTGGGCGGCATTCGGCAGATTCGATAAAGCCCAATGAAACCTGTTCATTAGATCCGTCGGGAACGGTGATGAGTCCGCTGAGGCTCATTTCGTTGCAAAGATTCGAACCCAGTATGTTCTCTAAGCCTTCGGCCATGAAGTGACTGAACTTGCCACCGCCGACAACCAGAATTCTGTCGAAGTCATTGAATTCGAAGGTCTGATCATTGAACGAAAGCGATCTACCTTCGATCCGTAAAGCTTTTTCGACAAGCGTGCGCCCGTGCACCGCCGCAACGCCAGCTTTCCAGATTTCTATTGCGTCATCGCGAAGCATGGACAAGGCAGGTGTTGGGTGAGCGGCAAGGCGCTAGCCGCCTGAAGAAGCAAAATCATTCAATGCAAAACCAGCGGCTCAGTTTCGCATGCCAAACCATTAAATGTCAATAAACAGGCTCGGCAATTCCCGAATCGTCCACTTCCCAAGGCAGCCAGACGACGGCAAATTGCTCAACCGAAAGGTCGCTCTTTCGGGGAGCCAGCGACAATTCTTCAAATTCAAGATTCTCGATCGACAATTTGTCCTCTGCCCTGTGAACTTCGTCATTGAACTCATTCTCCAAGTTTTCGAACTTGATGTGGAGATCTTCGAGGCTATCTTTCGCACGTCCAACATCGCTTTTCTCCTTCGACGATCGACCAAAGGAACGCATCGAACTCTGAGCCCGACGGGCGTTTGTCACACTGGCTGTCTTGCGTCCGAGTAGAGCTCCCATCAACGTCGTGCCCATTGAAAGGACGCTGTTCATACGGCTGGATTTGTAGTCGGACTCTTCCTTCTCGACTTTGTCTTCCGCACGACGAATCCGGTCGCGGATCGTTGTGAACTTGCTCGCGTAGCGCTTGCGCAGCTTTTCGGTTTCTTCATCGCGGCGTTCGGAAGCCATCTGTTCGAGTCGGACTTTGAAATCGCCCAGCGTTTCGCCGGGTTCGCTGATCATTTTCAGCGACGCGCACTTCTGTAATTTGATTGGCAAGTCCTTGTAGAGATACTCTTTAAATTCCTTTTCCCAGCGTTTGTAGTTTTTGGCCTTCTGCATATCGGCAGGTAGCTTTGCAAACTCAGCCTCGCCATCTGCCTCATGATAGAAGTCCAGGTTCTCGAGAACCTCTTCCGCTTCGTCCCAGACTTCGTCCGGCGTTTGATTGCCAGTGATCTGAGCGAGGAACGTTTTCTCTTCCCACTTGTCAGTTTTCCAAGTCGAACGAACGTAATGCAACTGGCCCCGTGCCATCAAAGACGGCCGGTACACCAATCGCTCACCTTTGTTGATTGTACGTTTTGGCTCAACGAATAGCTGATCAACATCGGGCGGCACCAATTGAGTTTGATTGATCTGTGGAGCCATTTTCTCAACCGGCTCCGCTGCGGGACGCGTCACTTTAGCCGATGTGACGGCCGCTGCCGTTGCTTCGCGATCGTAGGATGGATCCGAGTCAACCAATTTCTGAATTTGATTTCGCGTTAGCGGACCGCGAAGATACGACATCACCCATCGCGTTTCGAAAACCGTTGGTTGATCATCGTGCACATTGTTCATCAGGAATTTGCGACTTCCAAGGCCAGCAAGGAGTTGTTCCATCTTGCCTTTATCGAATGTCGATCCAGCTTGCGCGGATGCACCTTCGAGCCCTTCGAGTACACGGGCTTTGTCGCGTTCCGTTTGCAATCTCCCAAGGAACCAAGTTCCAGCGTTGGAGAGCCCTTTGTAATCGAGATCGACTGGGTTTTGCGTGGCCAAGATGCAGCCCAGACCGAAGGCACGGGCTTGCTTCAGCAACGTCAGCATCGGCTTTTTCGATGGCGGATTGGCTGTCGGTGGGAAGTAACCAAACACTTCGTCCATGTAGAGGATCGCACGGAGGCTGGACGTTCCTGATTGAGTCCGTGTCCAGGCCAAAATTTCATTCAGCAAGATCGTCACAAAGAACATTCGCTCCTGATCGTTAAGGTGCGAAATGGAAACGATCGAAACACAAGGCTTACCTTCTTCGGTATGCAACATGCGTTTAATGTCGATTGGTTCACCTTCCATCCAGCTTGCGAACGTCGGGCTGGCGAGCAAATTATTGATCTGCATCGCGAGCTTGGATCGATCCTTCGAAGGGTAGAATGTGTCGATATTCAAAATGCCAACTCGTTCGAACGGTGGCGATTGAATTTCACCAATCAGTCGTCCAAGATCCAGATCTCTTCCAGCTCGCCAAGCGTTGCTCAGAATATTCGATATCAGAATGTGTTCACGCGACTGAATCGGATCTGCATCGATTCCCAGCAAGGAAAGCAGGCCTGATGCTGCACTGCTGATTCGATCGCCAAGCAAATCGGGGTCGTTCATGACCTGTTTGTTAGGCGCGTCGAAAGATTTAAGAATCGTCAGCGGACGACCATAAGTACTTCCCGGAGTGTAGACTCGCATTTCGACTGTCTCACGCATGCGTTGAATGCGCTCGGCGTTTTGGCCCCAGGATTCGAGGCCGGCTTTCCACTTGTCTGCTTCCTCGGTTGCAAAAACTTCTGGTGAAACACCTTTTCGTCTGGCCTGCCCTTCATCGATCCACGGCCGAAACTCTTCGGGCGTAAGGTTCGGGAACGTCAGCAACAGGTTCGAGATGTCGCCCTTGGGGTCGATGATAATCGATGGAATACGATCCATCGCGGCTTCTTCGAGCATCCCCACACAGAGTCCCGTCTTGCCACTTCCGGTCATACCAACGACGACTGCATGTGTGCAGAGATCGCGGGAATCATAGAGCAACAAATCTTCGCGTTTTTCCCCTTTGTCAATGTCGTATTCGCGACCGAGATAAAAGACGCCAAGTTTTTCGTAGTCCTGCATCGTAACAATGGTCCTGTAGAAAGGTAGGAAGGCTATTGATTGTGGCTGGAGCGTCCCGCGCGTCCCGCCGCAGCGATGGAAATTACTGGAGCGAGAAGCCCCAGCCATATCTGAACAAGAGTATCGCCACTGAGGCTCAATTTTCCAAGACGACTGGAAAATCCAACGCGTCTATGCGACCATCGACTGCTTCCAAAAAACGACCTTTCCGGCATAGAAACATGCAGACACTGATTCGCGGAGCGAGAGTTGTAACGCCTGAAGCGACTATTGAGGCCGACGTGTTGATTGATGGCCATCGTATTGCATCGATTGGCCAAGATCTTGGTGATGCCGATGCGACGATCGACGCGAATGGCAAATTCCTGATTCCTGGCGTGATTGATGACCAAGTACATTTTCGCGAACCCGGTTTGACGGAAAAGGAGGACCTCTTTCACGCGACGAGAGCTTGTGCCAAAGGTGGAGTTACGAGCTTTTTGGAGATGCCGAACACGATCCCGAACACGATTACGGTTGAGTCGCTTTCAGACAAGCTTGAGATGGCTTCCACAAAGTGCATCGTCAACTACGGTTTCTACATTGGCGCGACGCCAGACAATGTTGTTGAATTGAAAAAAGCAACTCGAACGCCGGGCATCAAAATTTTCATCGGTTCAAGCACTGGTAATTTGCTGGTGGATGAACAGGCCGCGCTTGAGAAGATTTTCGCAGAGACAACGCTCACGATTTGTGCTCATTGCGAGGACGAAACGACGGTGCGGGCCAATGCCGAAAAGTATGCTGATTCGACCGATGTTGCCGATCATTCGAAAGTTCGCGACCACGAAGCGGCGTTGATTGCGACCAAACGTGCGATTGATCTGGCTCATCGGCACAACCATCGATTTCACGTCCTGCATGTTTCTACCGCAGCCGAAGTTGACTTGATCGCTGGAGCTGGCGATTTGATCACCGCCGAGGTTTGCCCGCATCATTTGTTTTTTAACATTAATGACTACGAACGGCTCGGTTCGCTCGTGAAGATGAATCCTTCGATCAAAGATAAGTCCGATAACGAGCGGCTTTGGGAGGGATTGCTTGAAGGGACGATCGGCGTGATCGCAACCGATCATGCGCCGCATACGATGGCTGAAAAAGAATTGCCTTATCCTAAGTGTCCGTCGGGTTTGCCAGCCGTCGAAAATTCGTTGGCGTTGCTGTTGAACGAAGTTAACAATGGCCGTTTCACAATCGAGCAAGTCGTCTCATGGATGTGCGAGGCTCCCGCAAAAGTTTGGGACATCAAGAACAAAGGCCGCATCGAAGTCGGGTTTGACGCGGACTTAGTATTAGTCGACATGGACCTTGATCGAACGATTCGCAACGAAGATCAGCAAACGAAATGCCGCTGGAGCCCATGGAACGGAACGACGTTGAAGGGTTGGGCGGTACGGACCATCGTGATGGGCCAAGAAGCGTACAGTCTCAATGCTGGCATTGAGTCATTCGCCGATTCGCCGATTGGTCAAGAAATTGAGTACGATCGACCAGACTAGGACCGCTTTGAAACGGTTGCAGAGTCTCCGATCGGTTGGCAAATCAAGCACCAGTTCTTTTCGAGTTTGTCTTGCAGTCGTAGCTCGGTCTGTCCCCCGACCGAGAAGCAACACACGAGTCTGGGACAGACTCGCCTACGATCTACGATGTCTGTGGCTTGCGAGTGTAGAAAATTGGCATGATAAACGCTTGAAGCACTCCTGTAGAAATTGCGATTCCCACAATCAGGACGTTCTGTTTGAGAAGCCAAGCGAAGCTTTCGGTGTCGGCAACGTGCTTTGCAAGGTCTGTGTTCGCCTCGTTTGCAAGTGCGCCACCGCCGACGGCGAAATCCTGAGCAACTGCTCCTCCGCCCATCGCGACGTGCCATGCAATTGCTCCACCGCCGGCTGCGGAATGCCATCCGATCGCTCCTCCGCCGAATGCATCGTATCCGATTGCACCTCCTCCGAACGCAAGCCACCCCAATGCGAGCCCGCCGATTGAAAACAAACCAATCGACAACCCGCCAATCGCGACGACGCCGGCAGCCAGTCCGCCAAACGAAAAGACTCCAAACGAACGGCCTCCGATTGCGACGAAGCCAGTCGCAACATCGCCAATCGCTATC
>CAYGUE010000130.1:0-20089 GCA_964352885.1 uncultured Pirellulaceae bacterium | reverse complement strand
TGACGACGTTGTCCGGGATCTCAGCCAGCGTTCTTTCGACGGCAGTGAACGGACAATCAGCGGGCTTCATGAACACGCGTCCGATGACGCTGAAAACGGCGACCTTACGCCCGGTTGCCGACTTTACGACGACCCAATTCTTCCCCGGAGCGTCGCTTGGGTAGTTGCAAGGCTTGACAATGTTGTCTCGACTTTCAAGAACCGGAATGATGTCTTTCTTGCGGTAGATGTGATCGCCCAGCGTGATGGCGTCAATTTCTGCGTTGCAAAGTCGTTTGTAGATGGAAGGCGAAAGCCCGGATCCCTTGTCCGAGTTTTCTGCGTTCGCGATGACGATGTCGATTGAAGCTTCGCGGCGGTAGGCGGGAATCGCATCGCATACCAAATCGACGCCGGGTTTTCCAACAATGTCACCTAGAAAAAGAATTCGCATCAGGAGCTTTCATCGCCACCAGTGGCGTGTTGTTCGGTTGAAAAGAAATGGTCAGTCATCGTAACGAGTTTGTGCATATTCAGGAACGTGCGGCTCGGCATCTGAGGTAGTAGTTGGGACTTATTTGGCAAGTTCGGTAAAGCGAGACTCGCGGATGACGACCACCTTGATTTCGCCGGGGAAAGACAGCTTTTCCTGATAGGCATGAGCAATGTCGCGGCAGATCTTGGCGGCTTTCTCATCCGTGACATCTTTTGAGGCCACGACGACCCGTACTTCGCGTCCGGCTTGCACCGCATAAGCCTGTCGAACTCCGTTAAATTCAATCGCCAAGGATTCAAGCTCTTCCATCCGCTTGATGTAGCGATCCATTGACTCGCGACGTGCACCGGGGCGGGACGCACTACAGGCGTCTGCGGTGGCAACGATCACCGTATAAGGATGCTCGACCAGAATCTGATCGTGGTGTCCGAGAGCCGCATGAACGACTTCCAGCGGTTCCCCTGCCCTTTTCAGCATGTCGGCGCCCACTTTGGGATGGCCTCCCTCAATTTCGTGGTCAGCGGCTTTGCCGATATCGTGCAGCAGTCCAGCTCGGCGGGCCAAATCAGGATCCAGCCCCATCATCTCAGCTAGCATGCCGGAGAGAAAAGCAACTTCGATACTGTGTCGCAGCACGTTCTGGCTGTAGCTGGTTCGATAGTGCAATCGCCCAAGCATTTCGACAACGCGTTTGTTCAAACCGTGGACGTTGACTTCTTCGAGAGCTTCGGTTCCTTTTCGAAGGATGATCTGCTCGATCTCGGTTTGGGTTTCTTTCGTGACTTCTTCAATTCGCGTTGGATGAATGCGTCCGTCTGCGATCAGTTTTTCCAATGAGACTTTCGCGATTTCGCGACGAACAGGATCAAAGCCGCTGATGATTACGACACCGGGTGTATCGTCGATGATGACATCGATTCCGGTTTCCTGCTCGAAAGCCCGAATGTTCCGGCCTTCGCGGCCGATGATACGACCTTTCATTTCGTCATTGGGGATGTCGATCGTGCTGGTCGTCATGTTGGCTGTGTGATCAGACGCCAAACGCTGCATCGTCATCGTTAAGATGTTGCGAGCCTGCTCTGCGCAGACTTTTTCCATCTTCTTTTCGTGTTTGAGAATTCGACCGCCAACTTCGTCCGCCAGATCGTCTTCCAGAATTTTCAAAAGCCGCTTCGATGCTTCTTCCTTGCTGAGGCCAGTGACTTCATGAAGTTGTTTGCGCTGTTTCTCAAGCACATCAATGATGTCGCATTCCGTTTGCGCTATTTGTTCCAGCTTGATCTTCAATCTGTTTTGGGACGTCGCAACGATGGCTTCCTGTTTCTTCAGATCTGCTAACTGCTGACCGAGCTGCGAATCGAGCTTGTCCAGCTTGCGTTCGCGTTGATGCATTTCGTCGCGAGAGTTCTTCAGCTCATTCTCAAACTCTTTTTGCCGTCCGAGCTCCAATTGCCGGATCGAGACATCAGCGTCTTTGAGCATGTTTTGCGATTGGCGCTGGGCGTCGTCAAGAATTGACTTTGACCGGTTGCGAGCTCCACCCGGGGCCAATAGCGTGTACGCCACGCCAGCCGCTCCGGCAATCAGGATTCCGATTACGAGCGAGAAGTAATCCATCGCTGCTCTCCATCTATATTGGAGCAGTGCTTACGCTGACCGGCAGAAATCGTTCGCAGGAAAAATCCGAAGAGGCTATCGATGCTGTTTCTTTCCGGACGACAAGTCGACGGAAGAGCTTCGCTGCTTTCGCTTGGACCCGCGTAAGGAAAATTGACCTTTATCGCCATGTCTGCCTTTTCGGTTTGGCCGAAAGCGACTCCAGTCAGAAACTGCAATAACCCTAATCGTTGGCCAGCCAACGGCTCGGACTTCAAGAGTAACTCGATACCAACCCAACCAGTCATGGCCGATCGCGTAGTCTCTCAATTTCTGCCGTGAATCAATGCGGGGCACAACGGCCAACGGAATGGCAGCCAAAAGCAGCAGACGCGGAAACAACGCAAGAATGAGGCTCAACAACAGGCGAATTGGATCCATGTTTGTTTTGCCGTTATGGGGACCAGTGATGGTTGGAGATACCAACTACGTTTTTTTTGATCTCAACCGACTCAGGCGGATAGCACCGCTATGTTGTCTGTTTACGATGAGAGGGCTCCCTTCGGAGCATTTCATCAGTCACTATATTACCATAGCGTCAAATAAACTCAAATTGCATTCGTTCCTGTTTTGCAAGGTAATGGAACCTTTTGACCTCCGAAACGGTCATCATGCAGTTCATTATTGCACGATTCGTAAACAACCATGACATCGGATTCTATTTACATTTTACGTGACAGGATTTTGTCGGCATGGCCAGTAAGAAGCTGGGACGAGTTTAATGTTGTCGTCGCAGTTTCCGGTGGCGGGGATAGCGTGGCGCTATTGAGATCGCTGCATGAAATCCATTGTGAGACAGACAGGTCCAAGGGAGCATTGATTGTCGCTCACTACAATCACAAATTACGTGGTTCCGATTCGGATGGAGATGCAGCTTTCGTGAGTCAGCTCGCCGACGAGCTAGGGCTGCAGTTTCATTTGGGCAGCGTCGCCGCAAATGCCAACGTGAAAAGTGAAAACCAATTTCGCGAACAACGCTACGAGTTTCTCTTCCGTGTCGCTCGTGAGACGAACAGTCGCTACATCGTCACGGCACATCACCGCGACGATCAGATTGAAACGGTTTTGTTTCGTATATTTCGCGGCACTGGAGTGAGTGGGCTGTGCGGGATTCCAGCAACGCGTGTGGTCGATGAATCACTCACGATCGTCCGTCCGATGTTGGATGTCGGGCGGGACGCGATTGAGGCTGCTCTCGAATCTTGGTGCCAGTCATACCGAAACGATGTATCGAATGTTGAATCGAAGTTTACTCGAAACTACATACGCAACGAGGTGCTTCCAATGGTGCGAGCGCGATTTGCGTCGGTGGACGAAGCCATCAACAGGCTTTCGAAGCAGGCTGCTCAGCAGCAGGAGTTCCTGCATGAGCAAATGTTGCCTCTGTTTGGATCGGTTTCTCAGTGCGATGAAGCGATCGTGGTCGAGTGTGAGAGTTTGCGTGGCGAATCGCCAGTATCGCTTCGTGAGCTTTTCATTGAGGTGTTCAGACGTAATTCGTGGCCCGTGTCGCAGCTTGGCTTTCAGGAGCTCGATCGACTGGCTCGAATAGTCATTGAAGATGGCGATGTGCCGCGCTTTCAACTTCCCGGAGCGATTAGTTGCCTGAAGCAGGCCGGAGTGATCCGTATCGGCCGGGCATAAAAAAACGTAGCAACCGGTTTCGATTGCTACGTATGTTTTTTGACAGGATAAAGTTGCTTTAGTGAGCAGCAGAACCATCCATCGTGGCGGGCTTGTAGCCGCCTTTCGATTTGAAGTATCCGATGAGGATCAGATAGCACAGCAACATGAATGCCGGGAAGATACACATCTTGGCGAGGGCACCTTGTTTGGCAGTGTCAATCGTCTGCTGAACTGTTTCTGCATTTTCGAGTTCGGCCACTTTCGTAGCGTCTACAGCTTTGTACTGGCCCATGAACCAGGTGTTGTCGCTTGCAACGCTTTCGACGATCGCAGAATGCTGTTCATTGAGAGCAGCAATCGCAGAGTCCTCTTGCATCTTTCCAATCAGTGGGCCGCCGATAATTCCAACGGTCAGCATTCCAATGCCCGCAATCGCGTTCAAGGTCAGAGCTCCACCTTTTGGAAACTGCTCAGCAACAACGCCAAGCATCGTTGGCCAGAAGTATGTCTTGGCGACACCGTAGAGTGTTGCAGCGGCGAAAATTGCAAGCACTGTTGTTGTGAACGAAAGCGAATACAGACCAACAATCGCCAATGCAGAGCATACCGCCAATAGTCCCAGAGGTGTCAGAGCTTTGATGACTGGTCCCGCGAAGAATCGAAGGACCATCATGATGAACGAAGTGTAAATCAGAACCCAAAGTGCATTGCCTCCGAGAGCCTGCATTGGCTTCTCCATCAGGCCAGTGATTGCCCCGTCCGTTCCCAGTTCAGTCGTTGCCAACGGCATCATGATGATGCATAGGAAAATCATCAGCGGTCGCCCCAACGACTGGCAGTAGAGTCCGTAAGCAACAATCGCGGCGAAGATCAAACCGTAGACCACCATGTCTGGCAATGCGAATACGTTGCCGACTTCGCGGAAAATCATGAATGCTGCAATCGCAGCGCCGATGACGCCGAACTCAGCCAGCATCTCTTTGTACGTTGCCCCGCCGGCGACACGTTCGCTGACAGGAAATTTCACGCCAATCAGCATCACAAGGTAAACGACTGCCGGGATGGCGATGATGTAGATCAAAAGCCGCCAATCGGCTTCCGCCCATGAGCCAAGCCCAAGTGTGATCAGTCCTCCGAGGACCAAACCACCCGGCCATCCGGCATGCAGAATGTTCAGCCACTTTGTTTTGTTTTTCGAATACATCGTTGCGACGACTGGATTGATAAATGCCTCGACCGTTCCGTTGCCCAACCCAAGAATGATCGAACCAATCGTCAAGAGGTTGAGGCCGCTCTTTTGTGCAGCGAGGAGGTCGTCTCCAGAAAGTCCTTCTGCCTTGACGGTGCTGTATGCAAGCAGAGCCAATGCTGCGTAGACTCCGTAGCAAACGAAGCTGAAAATCATCGCGACGCGATATCCAATTTTGTCGATGATTAGGCTAAACAGAATGATGCTGATCGCAAACGGCCAGATGCCAGCGCCGAAAAGTTCTTGGGCTTGAACCTTGTCGATGCCAAAGTCGGCCGGCCACATCGTGGGCGTATTGATCATGAAGGTTCGCGAAATGAATGCGAACGCAGTCGTGATAAGTGCAATCCAACAGCCCCAAAACACCAATTGAGATGGGCGTTGTTCGCTGTCAGGAAGGGTGGCAGTGCTCATGAATTTTCCTGGGTGGCTAAATTCGGTAGATTTTAAGTGGACATTAGAGAATCAGAATAATTCAGTTGCGGCCAAATTTCCATCACCGGAACCGAAAGATCGAACTTTGCAGATTCAAAGGGCAGAACAAGCGATTTGTTTGGCCCATTTTACCGTGCTGCGGTATGGATTGAGGTTCTTGAAGCGTCATATCATTGGCCATGGCTGACTGAAAGAAGCCGGGCAACGTCCGGCATTGGCGCCCCTTTAAGGAATCGGCGATGAATCGAGCTATCATTGGAACGTCTGAGATTGTGCTTAGCGTTAGCGATCTTCCAAGAATGCGCAATTTCTATATGCGAGTCTTGGGCTTTCCGTTGCATGGTGAGGCAAGTTTAACCGGTGAAACTGATCCGGACCCTAACGCAGAGGCGACGATCACTTTTTTGACAATCGCAGAAACAGTTACGCCGCTGGGGCGAAACGGGCATCCACAGATGTTAGCGTTAATCGATTTCCGGCGTCACGCCTTCGCGAAAGGACGTTTTGATGGCCACGATGTGAGACGATCGACACTAAACCATCTCGCGTTTGAAATCATGCCCGAAGACTACGATTCGGAGTTCGAAAGACTCAGTGGACTCGGCCTGCTCCCAATGAAATCTGAGTTTCCAAATCTCAACGCGAAAGCGATCTTCTTCAACGACCCCGAGGGCAACGCTTTGGAGTTGATCTGTCACAAGACTACGCCGTGACCAGATTCCAAAGTGAACGGAGGGTCGCAATCAGCAACAGCGTTGTCGTCGCGCTCAAAATGACCACGAACGGTTAAGACGCGCCATCGAAGTTCTCGCGAGGGAGCTCCGATCGAATCTCGTTTTCCTGATTTGAGCCGGAATTATTCACGACGACAGGCAGGCAACTAAATTCTCAGGCATGTTTTCGGCGTCAACCAAATAGTTGACAGCTCGAGAAAACAGGTCCAGTCGCAAACTCACGCCCACGCCTCGTGAACAATCCGGGTTGAAGTGGGGGCAAGCCAAAAATCATCTCCGTGTAATGTGACTTTACTCGGTGCAGTGTTCATGATGCATGCCTCGCAAAAGCAGAACCCTCAAGCCACCTGCTGACGTGATCGCCACTTTCAAAGACGCCGCCGCTCCAGAAACCGGACTCAAAAAATCGGCTCTCGTAGCCATGCTGGAAACGAGCTACCCGAGTCGGATGAGCTACTTTTTACGTTTTTGCAAAATCACGGCACCGGTCGCGATAATGACGCCGGCTGCCTGTAACGCCTTCGATACCTGAGGACTGAGTCTTGGTTTGTCCCTTTCGCCATCCGTATGACGATCGACAAAGGTCTCGCAGTTGTTGAAAATCAGATCGTATTTCTTCGAATCAGGTCCTGCATCAAGTTGAGTCGTCACTTCGTCGATGGCACTTTGGGCGACCTCCGAATTGCTGCGAAATCCTTTGTTTGGCGTGACCGTTAGCCGGGGCAGATAATTCTTGTTGTCTTCAATCCACTGTTCCAACGAGACCAGGCGATGACCATGCTTTCGTGAAAGTTCGGCTACCCAAAGTTCCTGTTTGATCCGGTGGACGCCAACGATGACCGCATGATGCTTCGGGCCAAGCTTGCCGAGGGCGGTAAACGGAATCGTCAGGCGAGCGCCCGATAATTCGTGCTCAATGATCACAACTTGGCTCATGGCAGTTACTCGATAAAACAACTGGAAACGAAACTTACATCCCACAGCCGCCACTGCCACAGCGAGGCAAGTCGCAGCCACCGCCCGGAATTGGTGTGCCACATTGCTGCGAGCTCGAACTTGCCTGCGGAGCGGAAATAACGCTCAATTGGCGCTCGACTTTCTTACTTTCACACTTTGGACAAGCTGCTCTCGCTTCGCCTTCAATCAGAAATTCGAATTCTGATTCGCATTTCTGGCACTGGTATTCGTATATTGGCATCGATCTATCTTGTCTGCTTGTCTGGAATTTGGAACCGTCAATGTTACTCAGT
The DNA here is from genome assembly GCA_964352885.1 of uncultured Pirellulaceae bacterium. Classification (GTDB taxonomy): domain Bacteria; phylum Planctomycetota; class Planctomycetia; order Pirellulales; family Pirellulaceae; genus Mariniblastus. The sequence goes on along the minus strand of CAYGUE010000130.1, from coordinate 12,664 downwards.
TGCCATCAATGCCGCCAGTTCGACCGACTGGCAATCGAAGACTACGGGATACCAGGAATCGTCTTGATGGAAAATGCTGGGGCGGCCTGCGTCCGCGAGATTTTTGAACGATCCATGGATCGCCCTGCCCTGGTGCTTTGTGGAGGCGGAAATAATGGTGGTGATGGATTCGTGATTGCTCGTCACCTAAGAAATGCCGATATTCCTGTGACTGTTCTCTTGCTGGTCGACCCAGCAAAAATTTCGGGAGACGCGAAAGTAAATTTTGACATCTTGCGGAAAATGGACACTTCGGTGATCCGAGTGAAATCAGGTTGGAAGACAGAGGATTTTCGATCTGCGTTCGCAGACGTTAGCGATTGTCCACTGATCATCGACGCGATGCTGGGGACGGGAGCCAATGGACAACTGCGCGAACCGTTTTCGACGGCTGTTGAGGCCGCCAATCAAGTGTCGGCCAGCCGTGTCGCGATTGACATTCCTACCGGGCTAGATGGCGATACGGGGGAATGCAAAACGGCGTTCAAAGCAGACTTGACTTGCACGTTCGTCGCCAGAAAGACTGGCTTCGAGAATCCGGAAGCACTGCAATGGTTGGGGGATGTGTGCGTGATCGACATTGGGGCTCCCCACGAGATCTATGATCGAATCTGAGAACTGCTAGGGCCTGCAATTCAATCAAACGGCACTAATGAGTCTTTGCGGCACGATCGGTCAGCTTGTCATGCAACCATTCGACTGCCGCGAGATACTCCGATTCCTGATGCTCGGGGATGCGATGGTGATGGTCGGCGGCTTCAATCACGAACTGCCTAACTGCTCCAAGATAGACATCCATGATTTCGAGCTGATATTTGAATGGGACAACGCGATCTTTCTCGGATGAAACCATTAGCGCAGGGCACCTGGTGAGGCTTCCGTTGGCAAGAGAATCAAGTTCCCGCGGCACCTCGTCAGCGATGTGCTTTCCCATTCCAAAGTTCCAAGCGTTGTATCGTGGGCGACTGGAGATCAGTCGGGCAAGTGGCGGGGGATTCCTAATCAGGATGGCATCGATGCTCTTCCAGCGAGACATGTAAAGTGCTGAGATACAACCAAGGCTGTTTCCGGTCGCGAGTTTTGTTTCAGCCGGAAACCGATCGTGGATGAATTCCCAAAAGGATTCCAAAGAGGTGACAAAGTTCTGCATCGAGGCAGGCCCTGTGCTGTTGCCATAACCGCGATGGTTCAACGTCCAAACTTCGGCTGCCTGGAAGGGAGATTCTGTATGACAATTAATCATCAATTCACAGGGGTGAACCGTTGCTCGTTCAGCGCGACCACCGGTGCCTGGAAACTTGAGGACGATCAGTCTTTCGTTAGGCGAGCAATTGTCGAAGTCACCGAGGCAAGAAACGTAGGCTTCGACTTCAACGCCATCGGCACGATGAACGACTTCGCGCCGATTCTCTTGAGAGTCGATCGGATCGGTCGAAGGACAAAGAATCAATCGGTCGGCAAGTTTTGAGAGCAGCGACATGGCTACGCCTCGGGCGGAGGATCTGGCGCTTGAGCCGAGGTTTTTACTGGTTTTTTCCACTTCATCGCGGCACGCTGAAGTGGCTCAATTCGCAGTACGACTTCGCCGTCTTGAAAAATTCGCACCGTTCCGTTTGACTGACTCACCACGACAGCAATTGCTTTTGTGTTTTTGCTGATTGCGGCGCCTGCAAAATGTCGCGAACCAAGTCCTTTGGTCATCGTGATCTCGACGGGAGGCGTGTCGATGATTCGTGCGGCTGCTTCGACGGTGCCGTCCGACGAAACGATAAACGTGCCGTCAAGCTGTGCGATCTCTTTGAGTCCTTCACGTGTCTTCCCATCGTGAAGGCTGCGGTCCTTCCGCGAGTAACCTTTAACGAAGTCGAACCCTCCGGGACGGCTTTGTTCCAGTACTCTTCGGTGGTCACCGACAACGAACATCGTGCCGACTGGTTTGCCTTCACGGCCTTCACGTCCAATCGCAACGGCGAGGTCGACGACGACTTTGAGGGTTCCTAGTGGAACCTTCGTTTTCAACTGACGAAGGTCGCGAGCCGTCAGCCGGCCAAGTTTTTCAGTCAGGCTGAACGCGGTGATCGTATCGACAACATCTCCATCACCACCCGAGTTGTTGTAAAGCGCGACCAGTTTCGATCCGCTTTTCATTTGGGCTTCGGAGACGCTGGCAAGAACAGCCTGAGCCAGTTGGTCGTGAGGATCGATAATCGGCGACTCGAGAAGGACGGCATTCACTTCCGCCTCTTGGGCTGACTCATGCACCTGTTCAGAGTGCGTGGCGATCACTAATACGCCGATATTTTCAGTTTTTTTCGCAAGCCTAGACCAATTAATACTTCGCTCCAGAAGCACTAGCATCGCATCAGAATCAGTCGCTTTGGCGAGTTTGACCGCCGCGTCAACGAACGCGAAGAAGTTTGTCTGTTCCTTCGCTGGTAACATTCGAACGCGGCCTTCAGAAGCGGTGCCAAGAATTTGGTCCAAGCAGAAAGAGAAAAGCATTCTGCCTACGCCTTTAATTTACGGCTGTAGGAACTTTTTGACAACCTCACGCATCGCCCAATTCTGGTGAAACAGATTCAGCGAAGGGCATGGAAATTCAGTCGTGTCCTAGCCGATGCGTTTACCGAAACGTTCCGCCGTCCAGAGGCTTTTCGGCAATCTGAGTCGCCTCGGTCCCATCGGGAATTGTCGGAATGTCCGATTTTGGAATGACTTGCTGTACGTATCTTTGCCATGCGGCGACGTCCCGTCCGATCGATTGTTGTCCTGTCGTTCGCATCAGCGATTCGGTGGCACTAACCTGCAAAGCAGGATTCCGATCTTCCAGAGCCAAAGAAAGCGCTCGGACCGAAGCTTGGCCCTGAAAGTTACCAAGCGCTCGCGTCGCAGCGATTCGGACATCGTCATCGGTGTCGTTGGCCAGCATTTCCTGCAGCAGATAGACCGATTCGTCGTCTGGAATTCGCTCCAGAGCTTTCACGGTCGCGATTCGAATGTCGGAGGAAGGATCATTCGCGGCAATCGCCAATGTTTCGGCGGTTTTCGGGCAATCTAACGATGTGATCAGCCTTAGAGAATGAAGTCTCATGAGCAGAATCGGATCGCGCAGGATGACTTCTGAGAGCTTGCTGGCAACTTCCTGTTGCGATTCGACTGTCCCGCCAGCGACAGCGGAGACGGCTTCGGTCATGCGTTGTTTACGCGAGAAAAGCGTGTCAGCGATCTGCTCTTCCGCCTCCCATTTTTGGCGTACCCAGGGTGCATATTTGCCAGTGCGCCAGAAATAGCCTTCCGCGCACCCTGAAATGCTCAGCAGTAACGATGCGAACAGAGTTACCAATGCGAAAAAGAATGTAGATTGCCGGAGCTTCACGCGGATACCTGATGTTCAAAGGCACGGATTTTGGCGGACCATAGCAAATCCGCATCAACGTGAAAACGCGAATGGAGCTCAGAATGGGAAAATGCATGCATTTGCCCCCAAGTTATTCACGAGACGTGAAGGGGAGCGTGCGATTGGACTTCTTTCTCAAGCAGTGAACTGTTTTCGACTTAAATCATCCATTCCACTCGTTGGGTCAAGTTTCGTTCTTAGAGTCCATTTAACCCGCTTGTTTTCGTGAACAACCCTCGTCTAAGCCTCGGATTCATCATAAAAAAACCCCGCGAACTTGCGGGGCCTTGATGTGCTCTTAATTGACACTTTCTGACGAAAGTTAACTCGTTTGCGACTCGATTCGCTCAGCAACTTCTGGATCGACTTTGCGACCTTTTTTGTCGTCGTCGTAGTACTTGCCGCCCTGTCCGTATCCGTAACCGTAACCGTATCCGTATCCGTATCCGTTGTACGAGTAGCCAGCTCGGTAAGCACCATAAGTGTATTGGCTACCGTAGCCAGATTGCTGACCGACGCCGTTGACGACCAAGCCAAGACAGTTGGCACCGAGATTGCGAAGCATCTCCGTTGAGCGTTCGGCACTGATGCGAACGTTCTTTTTAATGCGAATACAGAGAACAACACCGTCAACGCGAGCCGCAATGGGGCAAGCATCGGTAACAGCCAACAGAGGCGGTGTATCGATGATGACGAAATCGTATTCGACTCTCATCTCGTCGATCAGATCTTTCACCTGTGGTGACGAGCAAAGCTCGGCTGGGTTTTGTGGCTTGGAACCACATGGCATGATCGACATGCCTTCGATCTCAGCGATTTCGAAAACGCAATCCTTCCAGTGCGATTGTCCGGCAAGCACCGTAGCAAAGCCTTCTTTGGATGTGATTCCAAATGTCGAATGCTGTCGCGGACGACGCATGTCGGCATCGACCAGCAGGACTCGTTTGCCCGACTGGGCAATCGAAACAGCCAGATTGGAAGCCAGAGTCGACTTACCATCACCAGGCGTTGGGCTCGTAATTTGAATGACCGAGTTTTCCTGATTCTGTGTATTGAAGAACAGTGAGGTTCGAACTGCACGGAATGCCTCCGAGACCTGCGACTTCGGTCGGTGATAGGAGCAAACAATTGGCTCGATTGCTGAACCTTCCACGAGGTAACGCTTGCTCTGTCCGATGACTGGAACGTGTCCGATCAGCGGAATGTTCAGCTGGCGAATGATTTCAGCAGGGTTATGGAAGGTCTTGTCCGCGAGTTCCACGAGGCAGCCGAGGCCAAACCCGAGAAAAGAACCGAGCAGTCCACCAAGGCCCAGCAGCAATGGCAGGTTGGGCCAAATAGCGTCCCCCTCAAGAGCATCTGCGAGACGCAAGAATCGATATCCCTCGTTACCCGCGTTCGCCAGATCTCCATCTGAGCTGATCTGCAGCAAAAGCTGCTCCCCAAGCTTCAACGATTCGAGGATTTGATCGAGTTCAGCATCCAACACATCGATCTGACCCTGAATTCTGCCGAGCCTCATCGCTTCGGTGTTGTGGGTCGTCCATTCCGCATCTATCTCCGAAATCATGCGTGACAAGTCATTCACTCGCTGGTTAAACTCGGCATTCTTCCGTTCAAACACGACATCATCCGGAAGGGCTTCGGAGTTCATGGAAGCAGCTTTGAGCTGCTCCTCAAGTTGAGCGATCTGTTTTTGAAAGACACGAATCTGTACGACTGCTGCCTCATATTCTGGGTGACCTGTTCCGACCTTCTGTCTGACCACTTCAGCATTAGCCTCTGCCTCAAGTAAACGCATCTTGACTGATTCGGACTGTAGAAACTTGGGAGCAGCATCCTTGAACATGACGATCTTGCCCTGTTGCTGCAATTCCCAGATCCGGTCACTGATTCCTGCAGGCCCTCTGGCTTCCGCACGTTCGTTTTTGGTCCTTTCGTTTTGAATTTCGGCCAGTTCCGTTCGATATTCCTGCATCTTTTTGCCCAACTCAACGACCATGATCGAGTGAATGGTGCTTCCACCGTTGAGTCTCAATGAATCGAATTTTAATTCGAGTGCAGCCTTTGCTTTCAACGTAGCATCGAAGTTGTTTTCGAAATTATCGCGGTATTTTCTAAGCTCTTCAACAAATTTCCCTTGGTCATCTCGATACTGCCGAACCAGAGACTCTTCATAAGTTTGGAGCAGGTTGTTGACGATCGTTGGTGCATCGCCCTTGTTCGTCGAAGTGAACCGCACCTCGTAGATATAATTGGCGTCACGATCTGGAGTAACCGTCAGGTTTTCTATTACTTCATCGGCGATGTCGTCCTTCGGAATTTCGTCAAACGACTCGAGGTTTCTCAGCTTGCCACCTTCTCGGTTGAGACACTGTTCAACCATGTTCGTTTGTACGATGAGTTTGTCGTGCGCAATCTCGAGAACTTCAGGCGCGAAGCTTTCAACTCGACGGTCACGAATGATGGGCTTGCTCTTTGGCTCGATTTGCACAAACGCGATGCTCTCGTAAATCGTCTCGCTCTTTGCATAAATGAGTGCACCGATTGCCAGACCGGTAACCAGTCCCAAAAACACAAGCCATTTACGCCGGTTGAGGACGCCCCAGAAATCGAATGCTGATTCTTCTTGCTCCCCTTGTGCCATGATGATTTGAGGCATGCCCATCGAAGCGCCCGCTTGATTGGGGTTTTGATACTGGCCAATCTGGTTGTTGTTGGGTTCCACTCTATTCTCCTCAGGACACGTTGCGGATCGGGAAGGACTTTGAAGAATCCTCAGGTTTGGCGTCAAATATGTTTGCAACGCCAGATGACAAAAGCCGCATCAGTATATCAAAGCATATCGAACGCTCAAGAATTCAAATTTCGCACTTTCTTGGAATTTAACTATACGCGGACGAAATACCGGTACGACTGTGAGGGCAAATTCAGCAGGACACGTGGATTCCCTTATATCTTACCAACTGTCGGAATCGATCCCGTAGACTGTATCGCTTTGGTTGACTTTGCCTTCGTTTTTTTTCATTTTTGGTGTCACACCGCTGCAATCATTCGTTCGCTCTCGAAACTTGCGGCAAAACAGGCCGAGGCGATGAGTTTATGGCTCGAACAAGCACTCTGCGATTGTTAAGTTTTTGGCATGACAACTCCAATGATGAAACAGTACCACGAGGCCAAGAAGGCATGTGGTGATGCGATACTCTTCTTTCGAATGGGGGACTTCTATGAGCTCTTTCATGAAGACGCCAAATCGGCCGCAAAAGTTCTTGGGCTCACGCTAACGAGCCGTGACAAAGCGAACACTGTTCCGATGGCGGGATTTCCTCACCATCAGCTTGATTCTTACCTCGCGAAATTAATCAAGAAAGGCCTTCGCGTTGCTGTTTGTGAACAGGTCGAAGATCCGAAGAAAGCAAAGGGTCTTGTCAGGCGAGAGATCACTCAGTTGGTCACGCCCGGAACGATCGTTGATTCCGATTTGTTAGATCCGTCGCAGAGTAATTATCTCGCAGCTGTTTTCCCCGCTTGGTTTGTGGACAAAAAGTCCGTCGATCAGTTCGGTGTCGCTTGGGCTGATATTTCAACGGGCCAATTCGTCGTCACCGTTTTGCCAAAAGATGGGCTCGAGGGTTTGCTGCAGCGACTTAACCCAGCTGAGATTCTGTTACCCGATAAGGTCGGCGAAACCCTCGACGAAACGTTGGCGAACTTTGATGTCGGATCCCGCACCACACGTCCAGATTGGGCGTTTGGTTTGGAAGCATCTGAGAACCTTTTGCATAAACAGTTGAACGTGGCGACGCTCGACGGGTTTGCAATCGATGGCTTCGGTCCAGCTGCCATATGTGCTGCGGGAGCCGTTATGGAATACCTGCGTGAAACGCAAAAGTCCGTGCTCGAGCACGTCGATACGATTCGTCCGTTTCACATTGCAGACTATGTCAAAATCGATTCGGCAACATGGCGTTCACTCGAGATCAATCAAACGCTTCGCACGGGCAATAGCGATGGCTCTTTGTTCGGCGTGATTGATCGTAGCCAGACGCCGATGGGCAGTCGCTTGCTTGGGCAATGGTTGATGACGCCGCTGATCGAAATCGATGACATCACAGCGCGACACGAAGCGGTCGAAGAATTGGTCGAAAACGGAACGCTGCGATCTCACATTCGTGACAGCCTCAAAGGAGTCTTTGACTTGCAGCGTTTGATCGCCAGAGTGGCCACTGGTCGCGTATCCCCTCGTGACCTTTCTAGTATCGCGCAGACGCTTGCCAAAGTCCCTGCTCTCAAAGCCAAACTGACGGATCGAAAAAGCAAACTTCTGAACAGACTCGAATCCGAACTGGACCTTTGTGCTGAACTCCGAGGAGAACTCGACCAAGCTTTGATCGACGCGTGTCCTCCGCACATTCGCGACGGAAACTTTATTCGCGACGGCTACGACAAGAAGTTGGATGAGCTTCGTAAGCTGGCAGCGGGCGGCAAGCAATGGATTGCGAACTATCAGCAATCGATTTGTGATTCGACGGGCATCCCCAGCCTGAAAGTTGGCTACACGAGAGTCTTTGGCTACTACCTGGAAGTAACCAACACGCACAAAGACAAAGTGCCCGTGAACTTTATTCGCAAGCAGACGCTGAAAAATGCCGAACGCTACATCACGCCTGAGCTAAAAGAGTACGAAGAGAAAGTTCTCACGGCGGACGAGCAGGCTTCCGTCTGCGAACTCGAGATCTTCGACGGCTTGCGTGAGTTCGCTCGTTCGCAAATCGCCCGCCTGAAGTCAAACGCATCGATCATCGCGACGTTGGATACGCTTTGCGGTTTGGCCCAATTGGCTGCCGAGCAAAACTATTGCCGTCCGCAGATGGTTTCTGATTCGACAGTGAAGATCACCGAGGGCCGGCATCCGGTTCTCGATATCATGCAGCCACTGGGTGCTTTTGTTCCCAATGACACGCACGTCGATGAAGAGAACGGTTTCCTGCATTTGATCACTGGTCCGAACATGGCGGGTAAGAGTACTTACATTCGCCAAGTCGCGTTGATCGCGCTGATGGCTCAGATCGGAAGCTTCGTGCCAGCAAAGTCGGCAGAAATTGGAATCGTCGATCAGATTTTCGCTCGTGTCGGAGCCAACGACGAACTTTCGCGTGGCCAGAGTACGTTCATGGTCGAGATGACCGAGACGGCGAGAATTCTCAATACTGCAACGAGCCGTTCGCTGGTGATCCTTGACGAGATCGGTCGCGGTACGAGCACTTACGATGGCGTGTCACTTGCTTGGGCAATCGTCGAGTACTTACACGATCAGATCGGCTGCCGGTCTTTGTTTGCGACTCACTATCATGAATTAACTGCTCTTGAAACGGATCTTGGCGGCGTCAGCAACTACAACGTTTCCGTTCGCGAATGGGAAGAGAAGATTGTCTTCCTACATAAGATCGTTCCCGGCAGTGCGGACAAGAGCTATGGAATTCACGTTTCGCGTTTGGCTGGCGTGCCTGCCTGGGTGAATCGCCGTGCGGAGCAGATTCTTGAGCGGCTCGAGACGAAAAACGAGGTCGAAGATAATCGCGAAGCCATCAAGTCTGGTTCCCGTCGTTCGGAAAGCGCCAGCGGCATCCAAATGACGCTGTTCCAGGCGGATCACCCGCTCATCGAGCGAATTCGTGGACTTGAACCGAATCATCTCACGCCAATCGCGGCACTTGAGATGTTGCAGGAATTTAAGGAAGAAGTAACCAAGTAAGGTTCGCATCGCCGGAAGCTGCGTCGCGGTTGAAGTCGTGTTACATTGGTGTTGAAACATTCAACTACCATCATCGGGATCGATCGAATGCAAGTTTACGTATCCGCTTCACTGGCGCTTTTGATGACTCTTTCGTCTTGCGTGTTTGCTCAAAAGTCGTCGAATCCGGATGGCTTTGTAAAGTTAAACATCGGTGACGCTATTCCAAGCTTCGATTTGCCAGGCGTGGACCTTAAGAATCATGATCTCGGTGACTACGCCGATGCAAAAGTGATGATGGTTGTCTTCACTTGTAACCATTGCCCTACTGCTCAGGCCTATGAGTCTCGCTTAAACCAGATCTATGACGACTATCATAATCGTGGCGTTGCCGTAGTCGCGATCTCTCCAAACGATCCCCAAGCAGTACAGCTCGACGAGCTGGGATATTCCGATCTTGGCGATACATTGGAGGATATGAAGATCCGAGCGAAGGAGGCAGGCTTTAAGTTCCCCTATCTCTACGACGGAGAAAACCAAAAAGTTTCGCTGTCGTTTGGTGTGCTCGCGACGCCGCAAGTGTTCATTTTCGATGCCGATCGCAAGCTTCGCTACAAAGGACGAATCGATGACTCCGAGGAAGGGAATCCGAAATCGCATGATGCTCGAAACGCGATCGATGCTCTGCTTGACGGTAAGCCAGTTCCAGTTGCGACGACGAAGGTTTTCGGTTGCTCAACAAAGTGGTTTACGAAACGCGATTCATATCAACAAGTCTTGGCGAAGTGGGACAAAGAACCTGTCAGCCTGAAACAGGTTGATATTGATGAACTCAAGGCGATTGCCGCCAACGACACTGAGAAGCTGCGTCTGGTCAATGTCTGGGCGACATGGTGTGCTCCTTGTATCGAAGAGCTGCCTGAATTCGTCACGATCAACCGAATGTACCGCGGCAGAAAATTTGAGATGGTGACCATCAGCGCGGACGACGCTGAAAAGATGGACTCCGCCCAACGGCTGCTTTCCAGGACCAATGTGTCATGCCGCAACGTACTGTTCGATTCGGGTGACCGGGATGATCTCTTCGAAACGCTTGATCCGGAGTGGGAAGGCGGGCTGCCCTACACTGCCTTGATCGCACCCGGCGGGAACATCGTGTATCGAAAACAGGGCCAGATCGATCCTGTTGAACTCAAGCAGGTGATTGCCGATCGGGTTGGGCGAACCTTTGCCAGCGACAAGCTTAAAATTTCTGACGCTGCCGTTGATGAAAATCCGACTGTAGTTTCGGTCGGTGATAACTTTAAAAATGAAAACCTTGTGTCCTGGTGCACCGTTGCGTTCGATTCGAAAAAGCGATCACCGGAAGACCGGGCTCAGATGATTGTCGATCTTGGCATGAAGCGGAGTGCCTACGCGTGGCGACAGCGGCACTTGCCAGAATTCGAACGAGAAATCGAAGCCTACAAGGCTAACGGCATTGAGTACTTCGTTTTCTTCAACTGGCACGAGTCGATCGAGCCTCTGATTCGAAAGCACAAGATCACGCCGCAGATTTGGCATTACATGCAGTTCAAACCGACTGGTTCTCAGGAAGAGAAGGTTGCGGCAACTGCCGTGAACGTTAAACCGCTGGTCGACAAAACACGTGAGCTCGGTTTGAAATTCGCTCTCTACAATCACGGCGGTTGGACGGGCGAGCCTGAAAACATGGTCGCGGTCGTTGAGCACATTCGTAAAACGCAAGCCGATTCCGACCACGTTGGTATTGCCTACAATTTTCACCACGGCCACGGTGACATCGAGGACTTTGAAGCCCGCTTCAAGAAGATGATGCCCTATTTGTTCTGTGTGAATTTGAATGGCATGGTCAAACCCGAATTCGTAAACGAGGAATCGATGGAGAACAAGATTCTCACGATCGGCACCGGTAGCCACGAGAAGGAAATGATCTCCGTTGTTGTGAAATCGGGTTACAGTGGACCGATTGGTGTGATCGACCACCGCAATGAACTCGATTCGAAAGTAGCACTTCGCGACAACATGAAAGGCCTACAGGACATGTTGATAGAGATCGCTTCGCCTGAACGATCGAAAAATTAGCCACTGATTTCGCATTTATTTCGCTAATTGCTGGCATGATTACTCACAAGATCCATGGAACGGAACCGAATACCAATTCGAATGCGTTCGGTTTCCTGACGTCGCGTTCTATAATTGCGAAAGGCCGATTTGGATCAGGCTCAATTGAGTAGCAACAGAAATTCCAATGAATATTAGACTCCTCTCATCGTTGACGCTATTGCTTAGTGTTGCTTTCACGCAAGGCGATCTCTGTGCGCAAACGGAAGAAGTTCTTGAACAGGAGCGTCGTGACACCAGTCGCTTTTTTGAGGAAGCTCATGATTCGCTCAGTGAAGCGCTCGACATGTTCGACCAGAAAGGTGGCCTGAAAGAATCCAAGGACATCGCCTTCTACGATTTTCTGAGCCGGTCCCAGGAAAAGCAGCAAACGAAAATCGAATCGTATCTCGACGCCGCATCGGAGGCACTCGGAATCTCCAGCATCAGTGACCAGCGTCAGTTTGTGGCGGAACTGCGGACGAAGATCAGCGAAGCCCAGAAGAACCTGACGATCTTCGAGCGGAAAAAGATTTCCGCGCCGGAATCATCTTACAACCCGCTAACGGTGACGCGGGGAGGTTACGAAAAAAGGATCACAGCTGCCAATGAGCAAATCGCTCAGTACGAATCGCAGATCGAGGAGGAGAAACATAAGCTTGTTGGACAGCTCAAGAAAATTGGCCTCGAACTTGAAGCCGATCAAATCGACATCCTGCTCGAATCGATCACAGGTGATGAATTCATTCGGGTCTCGATCATTTTTGATAACGCAAAGAATTTTGCACTTGAACTCGAAGAACTCACCGAGAAAACAGGCGAAGACCTCGACGCGGCGAAACGATATTACGGCGTCTATTTGATGCTGCTGAAAACGGTCGATCGATTGCAAAACAAATTCATCGACAACGTGGACGACGAGTACTATCCGAAGCTGGATGCTTACGCACAGAAAGCTCTCGCCAATATCGAAGAAGCCGAAAAGGCTATCAAGGCAGGCGGCGATTCCGAAATTTTGAACAATAATATTGAGAGCAATCAAGTTACCTATGATGCGGTGATGCTTTACAAACAGGGTTTGGCTCATCAGAAGCATCAAATGATGGGGGCGAATCTCGAATGCCGCAGAAATATTTTGACGGCAGTCAACACGTACAAGACGGCGTCGTTAAGCAAAGATGTCGCTTCGCTTCTGGCCACCAGTCGACGGGCCTTCGATGCGATCACGAACCTTAAAGTGCCGGATTTAAAGCCGTTTGAGAATCTCAAAGTCAAAGAAGCCTTTGTTGAAATCACCAAGGATCTTCGCAAGTGAAAATGGTGGCATAGGCTTCTGCCCTGTGATGTGTATATCCACAGGCTGGAAGCCTATG
>CAYGUE010000129.1:0-20220 GCA_964352885.1 uncultured Pirellulaceae bacterium | reverse complement strand
GGCGGCAGAAGGGGGCGGTGAACCAGCTTTTAAAAAGCGTTTGAGCCGAAGGGCGGCCAAGTATTGACCGTGACTGCGGGTGCTACTTCGTCAGAATTAGCTTGCCCATTCGTGTGCGTCTCAGCCGATAGATCTGTCCTCCACATTCAATCCAGATCTCTTCGCCACATCGAGCGAGTTGCTCGAAGGGAATAATCTTGGGCATACGATCAGACATGTCGCTGGCCGGTTGCGCAACAAAGTTGTGTTCGTCTTGCGGGTCAACGGGGCGATCGTTGGGCGGGTCGTTGGGCATCGATGCTTCATCGAATGAAATTTGTGAATCGTTTCAATCACGGTTGTTTGCGGCATATTCTACAAGTACCATGACATCACAAGTTTACTGTACGTTTTTTCCGACGACGCAGCAAGCCACCGGTTCGACGGGCATCGCCTTTCTTCTCCTCATAGCCAGCCACGCTCGGAAAGCCACAACAGATTCAGCATTGAATCGATCGTGGTTATTCCATTCTTTGAGGAGCCATTTAATGGTTGTTAAAAATTTCTGCGCGCTTCGGTTGCGCAAGTCGGATGCCCAGTGTCGCCATGCGTTTACGCTTGTCGAATTGTTGGTCGTCATTGCGATCATCGGAATTCTGATTGGCATGTTGTTGCCTGCCGTTCAATCTGTTCGTGAAGCAGCACGTCGAATCGCATGTGCGAACAACGTACGCCAGATGGGCTTAGCGACCCTAAACTACGAGTCAGCACACATGGCTTTCCCGGCGACATGGGCTGCGGCCGGTGATCCGGAAACAGGAAACGTCGACGGTTGGTCAGTCCAAGGGCAGATCCTTCCGTTTCTTGAGCAGGGCAATCTTTACAGCGAGATTGACTTTACTCTCAGTTACAACGCATCCACGATCAATATCGCTGGCTCGGATCAACGACTTGCATCCGTTCGCGTTCCAGTTTATTTGTGTCCCAGTGAAGTCCGTGATGAGCTTCGGTTGAGCAACGGAATCCCATATCACTACCCGCTAAACTACGCTGCCAACGCCGGGGACTGGTTTGTTTTCGATCCGGCAACACGGGGAACCGGACTCGGTGCAATGACTACTTTCCGCGAGAACGCGATCAGTTCGTTCACTGACGGAACCAGCAACACGCTTTTCTATGGAGAAGTCAAAGCCTACACGCCGTACTTCCGCAACGCGGCGATTGCAGGCGAACTCACAAAGCCAGTCGATCCGATGGCGATTGCATCACTGGGCGGTGATTTCAAGTCCAGTTCGGGGCACACAGAGTGGGTTGACGGCCGCGCACACCAGACGTCGTTCACTGCGACTTTCGCACCCAATACGTTCGTCCCGTATGAGGTCAGTTCCAACGAAATTTATGATGTCGACTGGACCAACCAGCAAGAAGGGAAAAGCAACACGGTATCGACCTATGCTGCGGTAACTTCGCGGAGCCACCATCCCGGCGGCGTGACTGCAGGTCGTGCGGACGGTTCGGTGAAGTTTTTCAGTGACAATGTTTCGCTGTTTGTTTGGACAGCTTTATCGACCCGAAACGGTGGCGAAGTTTTCAGCGAAGAATAGTCGTTTGAGCGTCCAAATTCGTGCGAGGCTGTGACGCAATGCTACAGCCTCGTTCTTATTGATTCGAGGAAGCGACGGTGACTGCCGATCCGCACTGAACTTGTGATTGATCCAGAAAGATGCCGAACTCTTGTAGCAACGTTCCAGAGTCGCGTTTTATTGCGGCACTTGAGACTTGAAAGTTTGCCTGAGATCGCTCGAATCGACTCTCCGCGTCCGCGAGGCGTTGAACGGCTTCCAAAAGTCGATCCACGGAAACGGTGTCGGCTTCATAAGCTGCAAGTCGAGACTGCCAAGCGTCCGAAGCTGCTTTCATGCGATTGAAGTTCAGCGTCGCCGACTTCCAGGCTTGATGCGTCTGCCGCAATGAAGTTCCCAGTTCGTGCACAACCTGTTGTTGAGTCTCTTTGAGAATTGCTCTCTCTCGCATCAGCTCCAATTCGCTGTTGCGAACACCTGCATTCGCTTGGCGGTATCCAACGGGCATGTCCAGCTGCAACCCGAATTCCCATTCGTTGTGGTCACCCGAAACCATGTCGGTCAGTGCACTCGAGAAACGAGAGTTTCCCCCAGTCAATCTGTCTCCAAATCCGTTGTTTCGAAACGTTGCGATTGCGTCGAGTCGTGGAAGCAGGAAATTCTTTGAGGCCAACAATTCCAGCTCACGCTGTCGTATCCGTCGTCTTTGCTGCCGAACTTCAACCCGATTCGAGATGGCATGGTTTGAAAGACAATCCCAGTCGTATGCTGTTTCAATCGGAGAAGGTTCGTCGCGTGGCCACAGCAACCTGTCATCTGACTGAGGCATCCCGATCAAGCGACGCAGGTCGGCCTCTGCCTGATAAACACCTGTCGAAGCAGACCGAGCATCTCCGTTTATTGCCGCAAACAAACGTTCCTCGAATTCAAAGTACTGCTCTCGAGCCTGTGCTTCGGCGTCAGCCTCACCGCCAGGAAGGTCGTTGTCGAAGCGAGCTTTCACCGTATTCCATGTTTCGAGAGAGCTGTCACGAGCAGTCTTTGTCGTTTCGAAATTCTTAACCGCGAAATAAAGATCCCAGTAGGCAAGGATTACTTCGTCGATATGTGCTACGACGCCTTTTTCAAATTCATCGGTGGAAATTTCTCCGTCGATTCGACTGATCAAAAACCCGGATGTTCCTAGGAAGCCAGTTCTTGCGTTGGGACCGGCAATTCGATTGAACGCCATACCTCGTCCTTGCAGGAGTGGCTGCCGCATCCGAGCTTGCCAAAACGCATTGTACGAAGAGGGGAATGTACTCGAGACGTTGTCGTTGCTATCGTACGTTACGTTTCCGTCGAGTGAAAATTGGGTTCCTGTCCAAGCTGTTCGGTTGACCCCAAACGTAGCTTGACTCAGATCCTGAACGACTTCGGTAGCGCCACCGCCGAGGATTGAGTTGTTGAATACGTCGTCATTGTTGGAGTGATTCAACGACGCCGTCAGGTTTGAATCGAACTGGGCCAGTGCCGCTTGGGATCCAAAGTTGGGATCAGAATTCCGGATCGCCGGGTCGAGAACGCTGCGAACCGCCTGTGGATTGCGAGTCACTTGCGCATTGAGGCTGCGAAGAATTGGGGCATTCTGAAGCGAAAGTGCTATCGTCTCATCGAGGCTCAGTTTAAGCCACTGAGTCGGCAGTTCCGTTTCTGTCGTTCTGGGCCTCGCGGCATACTCAATTGAGGCTGATTCTTCGTAGGTGCTGGTTTGGACGGTTTCCACGCGAGTTGCAAACACGGTGTTAGTAGACAGTTGCTCGGACAGAACCGCCTTTTGCTGACTCGAAACGCATCCGCATGCGAGGACGCAAGTCAGCGTCAGCAATACGAAAAATGAGTTGAATCGGATAGACATGCCGAGTAGACCACTGCCAGAAAAATCAGAACGATCGGTTAACAGTATCGACGCGAATGATTGGCAGCACGAATCCCACCGGTTTGACCAGTGCTTTCCATACAATGCGCGGCATGTGAGCGAGCAGCATGACTCGTACAACCGTTAAAACTTCAAGTCGCTAAAGACCGCCGATTTCGAGATCGGAAAGAGCACGATTGTAGATCGACAGACTGTCAATCGAGCCGCTGAGGGTTCCTCCGGATCCGGCACCGTCATGGAAGACAGTAATGCCATTCGCAGCCCCAACTCCGATGCCTCCGCCGTGCGAATAAAGCTGTGAGTTAGGTGTGCGATCAACGAGATTTCCATTGAGTGTAATACTGGCAGAGATCGGAATTCCCGCTGTGATCGGTGCGGACACGAACGTCGGTTGGTATCCCGTTTCAGGAATGTTGTAGCCGCCGAAATACAGCAAACTATTTTCGATGTAAATATTGAGTCCCCGAATGCCGCCGCCTTCCTTGTAAACGACCTGCCGCGATGTGACGTCGTTTGGCGTGAGCTCAATGTGAATGGTTCGCTCAGGAAATGGTCCACCGCTATTGATGTCGCTGGAGTTTGGGATCCTCAGAAGGTCGTTAACTCCATCGAGTACCAATTGGCCTTCGACGACGGTCGCTCCATTACTTAAAACTCCGTCGTTCGAGTTTTTCCCAATTTACAACCGTGGCCCAAAAGCACGATTTCGGCTCGGACAACCGGAGCGACTTTGTCGCTTAGTTTTTCAAGCTGAACGCGAGCCATTGACGTAATGTGGAATCTGTTTCGCGACAGTTTAGGTTTATTAACCACTGACGGCTGATTGACCTTGCAATGGGTTTAAAACCCTCGCCTTCAGGCGAACCTTCAGGGGTGAATTCGTTTTCTTGTTGGGTGGCAGACTGAACTTTGACCTCTCGATTCACGCGAACGGGGTTAAAGAAATCGGGCGGCGACTTCAGTCGCTAGCTTGATTTCAATATTAATCTACCGGCTTCAGACGAAGTCCCGTCAGTTATGGGAGCAATGCGTCATGTAAGATCTGTGCGGGATGCATCGCGATCCTTCCCGTCCCATCTTTGATTTGATGTCGGCAACTGGTGCCCGTAGCGGCGATCAGATTTTCCTGTGGTTCGTCTCGCACGGTAGGGAATAGAACCAGCTCTCCGATTTTCATGGAAATGTCGAAGTGTTCTGCTTCGTAACCAAATGAACCTGCCATGCCGCAGCAACCAGATGCGATCAACCGTACCTGGTAATTTTCCGGCAGTTGCAACGTCCGAATTGCAGGAACGAGTCCGATCAGTGATTTTTCGTGACAGTGGCCATGCAGACGCATTGTTTTGCTATCAGAGGTGAAATCGTCAGCGCTAATGTTGGCAGCTTCGACTTCGCGAGCAATGAACTCTTCGAAAGTTAAGCAGTGCTGGGCGAGGCGTTTCGCTGCTTCTTTTTCTTCTCCACGCAAAAGATCGATGTACTCGTCGCGAAAGGACAGAATGGCCGACGGCTCGACGCTGATCAGCGGGCAATCTTGTTTGACCAACGGACCAAGCTTGCGAACGTTTTCGGAAGCGATGTCCTTTGCCTTTCGCAGCAGACCCTTGGAAAGTGAGGCTCGTCCGCTTTCTAGATGGTCTGGCATTTCGACGGTCCAACCGAGACGCTCAAGCACTTCAATCGCAGCGATGCCAACGTGAGCCTCGTTGTAGTTGGTGAACTCATCGCAAAAGAACAGCACCCTGCCCTTGCTGCCTGCGTTCGAGTGCGGCTTATGATTGCGAAACCATTTTCGTAAGTTTTGCGGGGAGAATGTTGGCAAGCTTCGTTTTGTTGCGAAGCCCGCTGACTTTTTTAATAGCCATCCGGTTATTGAATTGGAGGCAACGAAGTTCGATAGTAAACGGAATTTTGAGCCAAATCTGTTCAGCCGGTCGATGTTGGAGATCAGTTGTGTGCGACGTGAGACGCCGTGTTTGTCTTGCCAGGCTTGCAGGAACTCAGCTTTCATCTTGCCGACATCAACGTTGGATGGGCACTCGCTTTTGCAGCCTTTGCAGGACAGGCACAAATCCATTGCAGCGTGGATCTCGGCGTTGGCCAACGGGTTTTTCGTGTCGCCCGAATCAGCCATCACGTGGCGCAAAATGTTCGCTCGGGCCCTCGTCGAGTCACGCTCGTTTCGTGTCGCCATAAAGCTTGGGCACATCGTTCCGCCAATCCTTGACGTTTTGCGACAGTCGCCAGATCCGCTGCACATTTCGGCGGCGCGCTGGATTCCCTGTGTGCTATCGAAATCGAAAATGGTCTCTAGCTCTCGCGTGTCGGGACGGTTTTCAAATCGAAGTGCCCTATCCATTGGCTCCGGGTCGACAATCTTTCTAGGGTTAAAAATTCCGTTCGGGTCGAAGGCAGTCTTCACTGTGCGGAGCAGCCCATAGCATTGAGAACCGATCATCGATTCAATGAATTCGCTTCGGGCTCGGCCGTCTCCGTGTTCTCCACTGAGAGAGCCGTTGTATTTTTTGACCAAGGCCGCAACATCGGTGGCAATGTCTCGGAATAATTTAACTCCGTCTGGCGTTTTCAAATTGACGACCGGCCGGATGTGGATTTCACCACTGCCCGCATGGGCATAATAGACGCATTGGCAATTGTGTTTCTCAAGCAGCAATCGATCAATGTCTCGGATGTAAGCAGGCAAGTCTTCGATCGCGACTGCGGTGTCTTCAATGACGGCGACCGGTTTCGCATCGCCGGGCACGTTGGCCACGACGCCCAAGCCAGCCTTGCGGAGATCCCAGATGCGTTTGATGTCGCTGCCAGAGAGAATCGGAAACGCATAACCAAGGTTTACGCTGGTTAATTGTCGCTTGATCGTTGTTGCAAGCTGTTCGATTTCGTTTAGTGTTTCTCCTCGTAGCGAAAGAACCAATATCGCCCCGGGTTCTCCTTCGACAAACTTCAGGTTTTCGCGTTGGCTGATGTTCCGGGCCGCACCCTGAAGGACCAGTTGGTCAATTAGCTCCGACGCATGAATCGGATGCTGCATCGCGATGATGTTGGCTCGAAGTGCTTCATCGACCGACTTAAAATGAACGCAAAGCAGTACATTTTCTTGCGGAGGAAAATCGTGCAATTGGAGTTTGATTGACGTGGCAAAGAACAGCGTGCCCTCGCATCCAGCAATCAATTTGCAGAAATTGAAATCCACAATTGATTCGGCTTCGAACGCACTGCATTGCATCAAGGCGTCAATCGCGTATCCCGTATTGCGGCGATGAATGGATGCGTTCGGGAATCGATCTGAAATGAGGTCGCGATTTGACTTGGGTTTGAGCAAAGCGGCGATTGCCCGATAGATTTCACCTTCTAGACATTGAAGCTCGCATTTCTGTTCGAATTGAATTTTCGAAAGCGGCCCAAACGTCGCCACGCTTCCGTCGCTGAGAAATCCAGTGACTTCCAGCGTTTGGTCGCGTGTCGTTCCGTAAACGATTGAGTTTGAGCCACAGGAGTTGTTGCCCAACATGCCGCCGATCATAGCGCGATTGGATGTTGATGTCTCGGGCCCAAACATCAATCTATGTGGAGCCAGTTCCTGATTCAGTTCATCGCGAACAACGCCGGGCTGGACAATGACCGTGCGGTTTCCCGAGTCGATCTGTCCGATTTTTGTGAAGTGCTTCCCGACATCGACGATGATTCCACTGCCAACGACCTGTCCTGCCAGCGAAGTGCCAGCCGTGCGTGGAACCAAGCTAATGCCGTTGGTGTTTGCGAATTCGATCAACCGCTGGATGTCAGAATCGGATTTTGGAAACGCTACGGCCGCGGGCAGCTGTTGATAAACCGAAGCGTCCGTCGAATAGAGCTTGCGAGTCAGTGAGTCGAACTCGACGGTGCCATCAAGATTCTGATTGAGCGATTCTAGCTGGGATCGTTTGATTGATGCGGGAGCATTCATTCTATTAATCGATGGGCAGATCGTGTCCCATTTTGTCTCGCTTGGTCGCAAGGTATTTTTCGTTGTGCTCGTTGACGGGTGGCAAGATTGGAACCTGATCCACGACTCGCAGATCGAACCCTCGAAGGTTGAAGGCTTCGGTCTTTTTCGGATTGTTGGTCAAGAGCCGAACTTCGCTCATGCCAAGGTCCTTCAAGATCTGAATGCCGACGCCGTAGTCTCTCATGTCAGCTTTGTGGCCGAGTGAAATGTTGGCTTCGACGGTGTCCATGCCCTCGTCTTGTAGACTGTACGCTTTGATTTTCTCTGCCAGTCCAATGCCGCGTCCTTCTTGTGGGAGGTAGACCAATGCCCCGTATCCTTCGCGAGCAATCATCGAAAGCGCCATGTGAAGTTGATCGCCGCAATCGCATCTAAGAGATGTTAGCAAATCGCCGGTGAAGCAACTGCTATGCATTCGAACAAGCGGAGCTTGTGACTTGTTTTTCGTGTCGCCCATCACGATCGCGACCGGTTCCTGCGATTCGTATTGAACTTGGTAAGCGATGATCTTGAATTCACCGTACTTGGTCGGTAACTTTGCGGACGCGACTTGGGAAACCAGTTTCTCGCTGACACGCCGGTAGGCGATGAGATCTTCGATCGTGATGATCTTCAGGTTCTTATTCGCTGCGATTTGAAGCAATTGATCGCGAGTGGCTCTTTCACCATCGTCGTCCAGAATTTCACAAAGGACGCCCGCCGGTTCTAGGCCCGCCATTCTGGCAAGATCGACAGCCGCTTCCGTATGTCCTGCTCGACGGAGGACGCCTCCTTCTTTGGCCATCAGAAGATGGACGTGGCCGGGACGTTGGAAGTCGTCCGGCTTGCTATTGGGATCGGCGATGGCTCTAACGCAAAGTGCCCTTTCTTCAGCCGTGATACCCGTGCGTGCGGTGACGTGATCAAGCGGGGTCAGGAATGCGGTTTGGTTGTTCGAATCGTTGTGCTCAACCAGCGGCAGCAACTTCAGTCGCTGAGCTGCGTCCGGAAGGATTGGCATGCAAAAGTCACCTCGACCGCTCATGATCAGGTTGATCGATTCGGCTGTGGCCAGTTCGGCGGCGCAAATGTAGTCGCCTTCGTTTTCACGATTTTCATCATCAAGAACAATGACGACTTCACCCCGTCCAATCGCTTCGACGGCTTCGGGGATAGAAGAAAAATTGAGCGACATCAGTTGGCTCCGTTGAATTGCCGGTCGGTGAAATCCAACAGGCAAATAAATGTAATGTCGCGTCTGGTGGCGACTTGAGTTACAGCCGGTTACTCGCATTCCATTGAAACCAAGCTGCTCTTGTAGTGGTATTCCCGTATTATAGAAACGTGGCCCAACAGCAAGTAAGGCGTAATCCGCTATTAGCGTCCCTTTTGGGGTAAACACGAGCGTTTGTATTTCTGATCACCGCGAGAGTTTCCGTGACGATCCCAACTACCTGCCAGCGTGTGAGCTTGTTACAATTAATTCAGTGGCAACGGCCCAAAACTTGAACCAATGAAAGACTAAAAATGAGCTTCGATCCAAATTCAAACATGCCTCCAATGGGACACGTTCCTCCGAAAAAATCTGGGGCGAAAAAGTGGATCATTGGTGGTCTCGGCTGTTTTGGGCTTTTGACTCTACTGTGCATCGGTGGAGTCGTTGCCGCTACCTTCTGGGGGATGGGTCTCGTAAAGAACGAGGGCTATGAGCAGGCGAGGGTGTCAATATCGGAATCAGCGGAAGTCTCCGATGCGGTCGGTACTCCCGTCTCCGTTGGTGATTTTACTGGACTCCAGCAAAGCGTTGCCGGCGAACAAATTACGTATACGTATACCCTACCTGTCAATGGAAGCGAAAAGTCCGGAACCGCAGAAGTCGTTGTTACAGGTCATCCGGTTAATGGTGTTTGGAAAGTTGATTCGATCGAAGTCGATGTTGATGGAGAAAAAATCCCAGTAGGCAATGTTGATCTCGATATAAACATCGAGGAATAGTTTTTACATACAAGCTAATAGAATTTCACAATCAGGATCAAATCTAGATGGCGAAAATTACTCTTAAAGGAAACGACTGCAATACATCAGGCGATTTGCCGGCAGTCGGAAGCGATGCTCCAGCTTTCACACTCGTTGCAGGCGACCTCAGCGAGAAAACACTCGCTGATTACGCTGGCAAGCAAGTTGTGTTGAACATCGTCCCAAGTTTGGACACCGGCACTTGTGCTTTGAGCGCCAAAACATTCAACAGCAAAGCGGGAGAAGCTGGCGACACCGTAATCGTCAACGTTTCGATGGACCTTCCGTTTGCTCAAGGTCGCTTCTGCACGGCAGAGTCACTCGAACACATCAGCAACCTTTCTGCATTTCGCTGCAGCCAGTTTGGCTCAGACTACGGTGCGTCGATTGTCGACGGACCGCTCCAAGGATTGCTTTGCCGTGCTGTTGTAATCATCGGTGCCGATGGCAAAGTAAAATACACTCAGCTCGTTCCAGAAATCGCGGACGAGCCAGATTACGATGCGGCCATGGGCGCGTTGTAAGAACTCTTTTAAATTATGTGAGGGCGGATTTACCATCCGCCCTTTTTTTGTTTCTGCTCTACCTCTATCTCGCCCAAGGCCATCATGGATTCGCTGATCACTGAAATCGCTGACTACGTTCACAACGCAACTATCGATAGCGAATTGGCTTACGAAACGGCAAGTCATTGCCTGATGGATAGCCTTGGCTGCGGATTCCTCGCGCTCGAGCATCCATCGTGTTTGAAAATGCTTGGGCCAGTCGTGCCCGGTGCTAATATGGAAGCCGGTTGTCGCGTTCCGGGAACGAATTTGAATCTCGATCCAGTAAAAGCAGCGTTCGATATCGGTACGCTCGTCCGTTGGTTGGACTTCAACGATACGTGGCTGGCGGCAGAATGGGGGCATCCGTCCGACAACCTCGGTGCGATTCTCGCCGTTGCAGACTGGAATTCCGGCGTCAAAGCAGACGAAACATCGATGCATGGTGTTTTGACTGCGATGATCAAAGCCCATGAAATACAGGGTGTTCTGGCATTGGATAACTCCTTCAATCGAGTCGGCCTCGACCATGTGCTGCTGGTTCGCATCGCGAGCACTGCGGTCGCGAGTTACATGCTTGGCAATACGCAGGAACAAACTGCAAATGCAATTTCCAATGCCTTTATCGACGGCGGGGCCTTGCGAACGTATCGACATGCTCCAAACACGGGTTCACGGAAAAGCTGGGCAGCGGGTGATGCAACCAGCCGAGCTGTTCGACTTGCGTTGATCGCCGGAACTGGAGAGATGGGATACGAGTCAGCAATCTCAGCGCCGGTTTGGGGGTTTAGTGACGTGCTCTTCGGTGGCAATCCTGTTACGCTGGCCAAGCCGCTAGAGAGTTATGTGATGGAGAACATCCTATTCAAGATTTCTTTCCCGGCTGAGTTCCATGCTCAGACGGCGGTTGAGTGTGCGCTTACATTGCACCCGAGTATCGTCGATCGACTGGATGAAATCGAACGAGTTGAAATGGAAACTCAAGAGCCAGGCGTTCGTATCATCGACAAGACAGGGCCCCTCGACAACTACGCCGATCGCGACCACTGCCTTCAATACATGGCCGCTGTCGGAATGATCTTTGGCGAACTGACATCGCATCATTACTCCGACGCGACGGCCAAAGACCCGCGAATCGATGCTCTTCGTTCCAAAATGGTCGTCAAAGAGAACCCAGTGTTTACCGATGAGTATTACGATTTGGAAAAGCGTGCGATCGGCAACAGCATTCAGGTGTTCTTCAAGGATGGAACCTCGACAAAAAAAGTCGAAGTCTCTTATCCGATTGGTCATCGTGATCGCCGCGATGAAGGCATTCCTGTCTTGAAGCAGAAGTTCAAAAACAGCATGGTCGGCGTTTTCGATAACGAGCAAATCGTCGCGATTCTCGATGTTTTTTCCGATGCCGACAAAATGGACGACATGCGAGTCTGCGACTTTATGGACCTGTTTGTGGTCAATGAAAAAGGCATGTTGTTGGCATAGTTGTTTTCTTTGAATTTTGAAAACCAGTCAGCAATATTCCCAACTGGTTTGCGAAATGAATGCATGTCTGAATCAAATATTCCACGATTTCGGTGGCGGATCTTCCCAACGTTCGCGCTGCTTGGGTTGAGCTGCTTGGTGTCCGTGCTGTTTTACGGAAACGTTGTCGTGCACGGAATTGACGTAACGCATCCCGCTCACTTGCTGATTTTCGTGGCGGGACTCGTTTGGCTTTTAGGCGCCGTATTTTGCTGGCGAGGATACTGGTCGCTTGCCTTGATTGCGACCGCAGCCGGATTCGCCTTGCCATATTTTCGAGCGATTTAGCCTGATGTCGGTGGGTTTTCTTGCCTATTTCCCGAGCGGATCGCCACTCGTTTTCATCCAGTCTTGCAATGCAGTGAATAATTCAAGGGCCGTTTCTGAAAACGCGGGATCTCCGATCAGATCGTTCGTTTCCCAAGGATCCTTCGCAACGTTGAACAGTTGCTTTCGCCCATTGTGGGTGTAATAAAGCAATTTGTATTCGCCGATTCGAGCGGCTCGAACGCCACGTTTAGCTTTTGTGTTGGGCATGTAGGCACCGAAGACGGCTGAGAGTCCTTCGTTGTCTCCTCGGATGGTGGAAGCGAATCCGAATTCTTTGCTATGTTCGGGTGGTTCAATTCCTGCAAATTCGGCAAGTGTTGGATAGATGCCATGCAGGTAAGCTAACCCTGTCCGTGATTCGCCCTTGGGGATTCCAGGGCCGGCGAGAATCATTGGTACTCGCCAAGATCCGTCGTATAGGTTTTGTTTTCCCAGCAATCCATGTTCGCCAACTGCCAAGCCGTGGTCCGATGTAAATAGAATGATTGTGTTTTCAAGCTGACCAAGCGAATCCAGTTTTTCAATCAGCTTTCCAATTCGATCATCGATTTGAGCACACATGGCAAGATAGATTGCCCGCTCGCGTCGAACGGTTTCAGGTGTGTGCGGTGGTTTATATACCATTTCGTCACGTACCTTCATGTCCCCGTTATCGAACGGGTGCCACGCCCGATAATTTGGTGGTTCGGTGACGTTCTCGAAGCGGGCAATAATGTCGTCCGGCACATGGCGAGGATCGTGCGGGGCGTTTGTTGAAACGTACATCATGAACGGCTTGTCGCGATCCCACGTTTGATCGATGAACGATTCAGCCGCGTCGTAAAACACATCAGTGCTCCATCCTTGAGAGCTGTGTTTTTCGACGGTTCCGTCAGCGGAGATCCGAATACAGCTCGGATTCATCATGCCGATTTCGATTGCATTGTCTCTTGCGCCACCATGGTCTCGTTTGTTAAACGGAAGCATGCCGCCGGTGATTGCTTCGGCGTGATCAAAGGAACGCAATAGAGCGGCGTTTCCGTTGTGCCACTTTCCGGTTCCAAAGGTCTGCCAACCTCCATCGCGAAACTGCTCAGGGAAAAGAACATCAGACGTACTCAACTGCGAACAGGCTTTGTACTCAAGTTGATTGGGAGTTACGGACCAAAGTGGGCGACCTGTCAGCATCATCGCTCTGCTGCAAGTGCAGATGGCGCCACTGAATGCACCTTGGTGAACGACGTTCTGCATGACAGTGCCACGTTTTGCAATTGCGTCGATGTTCGGTGTGATCGCTTGCCGACCACCGGTAGCACCGGTGCAGTGCCGGCTCATGTCGTCGTTCATCAAGATGAGAACGTTGGGACGTTTTCTTTCGCTTGGCTCTTGTGCAACCAAGCCCTTGCTAGGTTGAACAATCACCATCATTAGGATCAAAAATGCAAATGGGCTCTGCAAGCGACAACGGGATGATTTAGGCATGGTAGTAAATGTCGGTGTGTGAGCGGCAGGATTAAGTGGCTTTCAAGATGATTCCAAATGGATCATCGATCAATGTTCTACTTCTTCAAATAGCCACTGTCTGTCATCCAGTCGCCCATTCGATGTCGCCAACCAATAATAGTTTTAAGTTTCGTTCGGCTACCCATGTTGAAGGCGTGGCCACCCTGACCGTAAATATGAAGTTCCATTGGCACTTTGGCTGCTCGGAGCTTCATCGCCAGATCAAGCGAGACTTTTGCTGCTCCATCATCATTGGCGACAAGGATGAATGCCGGAGGAGCTCCTGCTGGTATGGTCTCCGGAATGCCAAGGGGTCCGGCGTAGATCATGACTTGGAAGTTTGGTTCGCAGCTGGCTCGGTCAATCTTGTCCGTCGCAGATGCTTCGCCTTCGGAACTGTTGTACGCAACCATCGAGACGACTTCTCCGCCGGCACTGAAGCCGACGATGCCAATACGATCGGAATTGATCGAAAGCTTTTCTGCGTGGTGTCGAACCCAACGCATTGCACGCTGGCCATCCTGTTTCGCATGAACATCGATCTTGTATGGGGAATTCTCCTCGCGACCCAAACGATACTTCAAAACGAACGCATCAACGCCAAGTTCATTGAAGTATTCAGCGGCTTCGTTGCCTTCGGCACCCGCAACCAACAATCGGTGTCCACCACCTGGGCAGATGACAACGGCTGCTCCAGTGCGTTTTTCAGCTGGAGCTAAAAAGACGGTCAGTGAAGGGTTGTGAATGTTTTTCACCCACCAGTCTTTGGCTTCTTCCGGTTCGTCTTTGCGT
This sequence comes from uncultured Pirellulaceae bacterium, assembly GCA_964352885.1. Lineage (GTDB taxonomy): Bacteria > Planctomycetota > Planctomycetia > Pirellulales > Pirellulaceae > Mariniblastus. The sequence goes on along the minus strand of CAYGUE010000129.1, from coordinate 6,063 downwards.
TCTTCAAAGCCGGGAGCACCGTTTTCCCAAAGTGAAATTTGTGTGCCGGACTCAATTGAGCGTGAAACGGCTTTCTCGTATTCGGATGATCCCTGGGCATGGGAATGTGAAACGCAGCTGAACAGCGAAAGCGCAACAGCACAAGAAATTCCAAGTCGTGTCATGAGAGCCTCAGAGTGAAGTCGATGTAGTATGTAGAAATGGTAACGGATACCAGATCTAGTTGCCAGCTTCTTGGTCTAGCCCAATGGCTGTCGCGAACGCGGTCGCGTGAGAATTGCAGTGAGAAATGCTGATTAGCACTTCGTTGATGCCGAGTTTGTCACACCATTCAAGTGCTGCGTTGTGAAGCGTCACTGAAGGCTTCCCGCCCATTGCGTTAATGATCTCGATGTCCGTCCAGGCAATGCCTTTTGCCCAACCAGTTCCCATCGACTTAAGGATGGCTTCCTTGGCAGCCCAGCGACCCGCGTAGTGCTGAATCGCGGACTTGCGGCCTGAGCAGTATTCTATTTCCCAGGCTGTATAAACACGTTCCAGAAAAAGCGCATCATGCTTCTCGATCATGGTCGCGATCCGCGAGCACTCAATGATGTCTGTTCCAATTCCGACGACGTTATTCATTATTTTGGGGGCTTAAGTCCACAGGCATCTTGAGCGCGACGCAAAACTTCGCTGGCCTTGGCACGCGCCTTTTTCGCACCCTCATTCAGAATGTCACGAATCCGATCAGGATCTGATTCCAGTTCAGTTCGCCGTTCTCTTGCTTCGGCGAAGTATTCTTCAGCAGCTTGGGCTAAAGCTTTCTTGACGTCGCCATAGCCGAAACCGCCGCGGCGATAGGTGGCTGCCATTTCTTCAATTTCCGCCGAGTCCGCGAACAAAGAATACAGCTGGAACAGATGATCGCCTTCTGGTTCTTTGGGATCTTCCATCGGCCGCGAGTCGGTGTCGATTCGCATGACTTTCTTCTTCATCGACTTTACCGGTTCGAAGACTTCGATAAAGTTTCCGTAGCTTTTCGACATCTTCTCGCCATCGGTTCCCGGGACCTTTGCACTCTGGTCTAGAATGCGGGGTTCAGGAACGACAAAAACTTCGCCGTACTGATGATTGAACGAGTTCGCAATGTCGCGGCAGAGTTCGATATGTTGTTTTTGGTCTTCGCCGACAGGAACAATATTTGAATCGTAAGCCAGAATATCGGCGGCTTGCAAAACAGGATACGTGAACAGGCCAGTTACGACCGGCAGCCCTTTTGCGATTTTATCTTTGAAAGAAACGCATCTTTCTAGAACGCCCATCGGAGTTCCTGACATCAGAATCCAGCAGAGCTCGGAAACTTCTGGCACATCCGACTGCAGAAACAGAATCGCTCTTTCCGGATCAAGTCCCAGGGCGAGCATGTCCATCGTCGTGTCTAATGCGTTCTGATATAACTGCTTGCCGTCGCGAATCGTCGTGAGTGCGTGCAAGTTCGCAACGAAATAATACGATTCATCTTCGTTCTGAAGAGCAATGTATTGCTGGATGGCCCCGAACCAGTTGCCCCAGTGGGGTCGACCTGTCGGCTGAATTCCGGAAAGTACGCGCATGGAATCTTGAATGGGAAAAGAGTGAATCGAGGATTACGAGTTTGGCTGTAAAACGTCAGTCCAGACGCATCCCGACCATGACAAACCGACGCCAAAGCCAATCAGCATGTTCTTGCGGTCAGTCGAAAGTCGTTGTTGTTCGCGTAGCTGATTGATGAGAATCGGCAGCGTCGACGAAACCGTGTTGCCCACGTCGGCCAGCTCAACTGGAATCTGCGATTCGTCGATCTCGAGTTTTTGCCGCAGCATGTCCAGCATCTTGAACGTTGCCTGATGAACCAAGTATTGATCCAGTTCGTCTTTGGTGGATTCCGAAATTCGCAGGATCTCATCGATCAGCTTCGGTATCTCTGACAATGTAAAGTTGATCAGGTTCGGGCCGTCCATATACAGATCACTCTTCCAGCGACGTTTACGCTGTGGCTGAAAATCCTGAGCCGTTTTTCGAAAGCCACCTGGGCTGGCGGGAGTTACACATAGCATGTTGGCTCCGGTACCGTCAGTTCCGAACTGGTAACCTGCAAGCGACTGCTCCGAATGTGATTCGACTAGCGTCGCCGCTGCTCCGTCACCGAAGATCGTTCGAATGCTGCGATCGTTTTTGTCGATGAATTTCGAATACGTTTCGGCAGTGACAAACAGGACTCGTTTCGCAACGCCCGTCTGAATAAATCCATCGGCCATCGAAAGCCCATACGGATAGGCACTACAGCCGAGATTGAAGTCGAGGGCGCCACAGTTGGTTCGCAAACCCAGCCGCGACTGCATCAGGCATGCAGTTGTTGGCAATGCAAAGTCCGGAGTCTGCGTACAGAACAGCAAAAAGTCGATCGATGCAGGATCAATGTCGTGTTCCGCGAAAAGTTTTTCGCATGCGGCAACGCCTAGATCAGACGATGTTTCGTCTTCCGCTGCGATGTGTCGATTGTGGATGCCTGTCTTGGACGCGATCAGGTCCATATCCCAACGAGGATTGTCCTGCTGCAACTCCGCATTGGATTCCACTTTCTCGGGAAGGTGTACGGAAATCGGTCCTATGGCTGCATATTGTTTGGTCACAAAAACTAAATCCCAAACCGGTCAAACGCGGTGATCTTGTGTGGCAAATTGGTTCCATTTCGAAGCTAAAAGGTTACCAGAGTCCCCCCACTTAGCGAAGATGCCAAAGTCGCGAATTCAGCGCGCAGAATGGCAATTGGTAGGGATAATTCCGGTCAAGAAAGAAGGTTGGTTGCCCGGAGGCGGCATCGTGCCGACGGCGCGACGCAATCTTCACAACTTTGTGCTCTTTTTCATATCGCGATACTCCAACAATTGAGCCACGATGCTGATTGCGATCTCCGCTGGATCGTTGGAGCCAATCGGCATCCCCATCGGGCAGAGGAAATTGCCTGCCATTTCGGGTTCAACACCACTCTCTTTTAGCTCTCGAACAAGAACCCCTTTTTTTGACTTGCTGCCGATGACGCCAAGGTACGCGAGTTCAATTTGGTTCTTGAAGATTACCTCGAGGATCGGCCGATCTGTTGAGTGGCCCATCGTCATGCAGATGACGTAGTCGTGCGGCGTTAACGTCGTCGCAAAGCTGGCCAAATCTTTCGCACAAATTTTGGTGAGTTGCCTTCGATCTTCTATTCTATCAATCCACTCCTGCCGCGAATCGATGCAAGTCACTTTGCAGTCCAGCGTTAGCAAGAGTTGAACAAGCGACTGGGCCACGTGTCCAGCGCCAAACACAATCACATTCCAGGTACTTCGGTTGTAAACTTCAAAGAACAGTTGGACCAATCCACCGCAGGTCATCCCAATGTCACGTTGTAGATTCCAGTCCACCAATTCGCAATTGCGAGACGCGTCAACGAGCATCGCTTTAGCGAACTCGATCGCGCGATGTTCTACTTTTCCTCCGCCAACGGTGCCGTGCACCAAGCCCGAATCATCGACCAGCATTTTCGTGCCCGCGTCTTGCGGTGTGCTTCCGGTGGCTTCGATCATCGTCACGCTAACAAACGGCGAACCGGTCGCAGCGAATTTTGAGAGAGCTTCTATGTGTGTGAGGTTGTTTTTCACGATTCGGTTTTTCAAGTGTCAAAAATCATAACCCGCCGCGTGAGCAAGGGATAATACGAACGATTTGATCCCTCGCTCACGCATTTTGAAGTTGCACTACTACAAGCCCGAAGCGCCAGCGAGTAAATAATTGCATGGAGTTTCGACTCACTCGCTTGCGCTCTGGCGCTTCGGGCTTGTATTGAACGCTTCGCGTTTTTGGGTTTTCAATGGTTATTTCCAGATAAAATCTGAATTTTGATGCAAAGTGTGCAACTTCTAAACTCACGCAACGGGTTATGATCAACGCTTATAAAATTGGAACCTGATTAAATCAACAGGCTGTCGCTCATCGAATTATGACGAGCATCGGATATCAAGCTTGAGCCGTAATGCATCGTAAGATCTCTTCACCCGTCGCTGGCAGTTTCAGATTCGGATCGATATCGCCTGGAAGCCGCATCAACGCATTCTTGACCGCCGCCCAAACAGCGACGCCAAGTAGCAACGGTGGTTCCCCGACGGCTTTGCTTCGTCGAATGCAGTGCAGGTTGTCATCGTTGGGAAACATCTCGCATCGGAAATCGCTCGGCACATCGGTAATTGCCGGAATCTTGTACGTCGTCGGAGAATGTGACAACAGTTTTCCAGCGGCATCATAAACAAGGCATTCGGCGGTGACCCAACCCATGCCTTGAATGAAGCCACCGGTAATCTGGCCCATGTCAACTTTAGGATTGATTGATTTTCCGATGTCCATCAGCAAGTCGACTCGAGGCGCGACCATTTCGCCTGTGAACCGATCGATTGAAACTTCAGCGACGGCGGCTCCCTGGGTGTAGTACAGAAATGGATTGCCGCGGCCTGTTTCGCGATTAAAGTCAACGCCAGGCGTTTTGTAAAAACCGCGTGCTCCAAGATCGATCCGCTCCAGACGTGCTTTGTTCGTAAGTTCGCCAAACGTCATGCCGCTGTTGGGCTGACGGCTGTCGCGAACCATTCCGTTGGAGAATATGATGTGCTCCGGCGATGGAATCAATCCGTCACTTGGAGAAGCAAATAGGCTGGCCGCGAAGTCAGCCAAACGATCTTTGATGATCCGACAGCCATCGACAGCAGCGGCTCCATTGAGATCCGTTCCCGCAGAAGCGGCGGTTGGCGACGTGTTGTTGTTTTTTTCCGTCGATGTTGGCATCACGATCACATCTGGAAATGGAATACCGAACTCGTCCGCGACCAATTGCCGAATCTTTGTGTTGAGCCCCTGCCCCATCTCCGTGCCGCCAGTGGAAACCTGCACAGTTCCGTCGGTGTAGACGTTGATCAAGGCGTTGGCTTGGTTGAGAAACTTCGTCGTGAATGAGATCCCAAACTTCACCGGCGTCATCGCGATTCCGTGAAGTCGCAAATTGTCCGTTTGATTTTTCTTATTTAGCGATGCGACCCGTTCACGATATTCTGAAGTCTCTGCCAGCGTGGTCATGATCTCCGCGAGGTGATTGCCGGTGTAGAGTTGACCGTAAGGTGTCACATTCCGATCGGAGTCACCGTACAGATTTCGTAATCGCAAGTCGTAGGCGTCGACGCGAAGTTTTTCGGCGACTCGTTCGATCACGTTTTCCATTGCGGCAACGGCTTGCGGTCCGCCGAAGCCACGAAACGCGGTGTTTGGTGGGAAGTTAGTCTTGCAGACCCGTCCATTGATCTCGATGTCTTTGATATAGTACGAATTTTCAGCGTGCAGCAGTGTTCGCTCCATCACGGACGTCGAAAGATCTGCCGCGGCTCCACCGTCCGAGAAAAAATCGTACTTCAGCCCGATAATCTCGCCATCGGATTCGAAGCCAACGTGCCAACGACACAAATACGGATGTCGCTTTCCAGTGACCAGCATGTCGGTATCTTTGTCGTAAACGATTCGTGCCGCGCGGCCAGTTTTTTGAGCCACCAACGAAACCATCAATGCCGGAATGACGGCTTGAGTTTCCTTGCCCCCGAAAGCTCCCCCCATTCGTTTGCAGATGCAAACTACTTGATGCAGCGAAAGATCAAGCACTTCCGCAACGATCGTTTGGATCTCGGTTGTGTTCTGGGTTGAGGAATGAACGGTCAGCTGGCCTTGCTCGCCGGGATACGCCGCAGCTGCTTGTGATTCAAGATAGAATTGCTCCTGACCGCTGATGCGAAATTCGCCAGATAGTCGATGGTTCGCGCTGGCAATCGCTTTTGGAGCATCACCACGATTGATTTGTCGCTTGGGACCGATGAAGTGATCGCCATCGATGGCGTCGTCGATGCTGAGGATTGGTTTATGTTCGGTGGCTTCAATCGAAACTAGTTCTTTGGCGTCTTTGAGTGCTGTCTCGGACTCGGCGCCGATTAAAACAACCGGTTGGCCGACATAGATAAGTTCCTTTTC
>CAYGUE010000128.1:0-20579 GCA_964352885.1 uncultured Pirellulaceae bacterium | reverse complement strand
GTTATTTCCAGATAAAATCTGAATTTTGATGCAAAGCGTGCAACTTCAAAAAGCGTGAGCGAGGGATCAAATCGTTCTTGTTATCCCTCGTCGGGTTATGATGAAATCAACAGACCGCTACGCAGCGGGTTGTGAACGAAATCGTCCGGCGACGTTTGGCGTGACGAGTCCTACTCTTTTTTCTTTAAAACAATCAGCAGTTCGTGGTTCTCGACGTCGTATTGATACTCGCAAGTCGTGAGTGGTTCGGGAAGCTCTACCACATAAATCTTGAAAACCTTGTCCATGAATTCTTCGTGGCTTTTCGGATAACGTCCTTCGGTGGCACGAAACAATTCAAGTGATTGTTTGACTTTCATTTGTGCAATCTGATGAGTTACTTTCCCAAGAACTTTCATGTTGCGATTGATGATGTTGATGTCGGACCCATCTTCGACAACGACTTCCATTCCCGCGTCTGGATCCCATTCGAAGACTTTGGTGGTTGTTTTTCCAATGATGCCAGTTGCGTCTCCTTTTTCTTTCTTGGCATCTTTGCCTGGCGGTGGACTGCAGCCAATGGTGAAGCAAAGTAGCAAAGCGGATGCGATTGAAAGGAATCGAAGGAGGTGAATAGACTTCATTTTTCTGTCCTGTGAGTTGGGTCCGAGAAACGCAGCGGGTTCGAAATGAGTATAGGTGATCTACGCAGGCGAGTCTCTCCGAGACTCGCACAGCGTCTCGGGGAGACGCTGCTACGCCGCACATCTTGCTCATTTGCGGTCAGACATGTTGGCTTCAACACTGCGAACGTCAATCACCTCCGTCAACTGATCAGACAGGCGGTACTTGACTTTGCTAGCCAACATGGTTTGAGCTTTGGCTTTTGGTGTCTTGCGATACGTCAGCTTCGCCATCGCAGGACGATTGCCTTCGATGATGAGTATGTCCGTATCGTCGGCGTACGTTAGCCTGTCTGCGACTGCTTCGAAAAGCTGGCTACGGATGCTCGTGTTGCCTTCGGCTTGCATCTCCTGACGCGGTGCAGAGTTTCGTGGAGTCCACTGTGCGAACTTGAGCACATCGCTTCGTAGTACGGTTGCTCCGACAGGCAGCTGATCAGGACGATCCGGATCGAGTGTTTGATCAAACCGTTTAACGTTCGCCCAAGCACTTCGCGTGTTACGATCGATCTCCATTGTGCCCTTTTCCGAATTGGCAACTAGCTGTCCATCAAACTCAACATGGATGCACGATAGTTCCGGCTTTTTGGATATGTTTGTTGGGTAGTTTTCGGAGAAACCTGAAAGCTGGCTTCCGCCTTTAGAGTATTGATAAGAGATCGCTGTGCCTGGTCCGCCAGTTGCGATGTCTCCGGTGACGGCATCAACGGTCGCCATAGGGACGAACAGTTTCTGCAGCGCAACGACTTTTCCATTGGCATCGACGGTGGCGTTTTGAACGCCAATGATTTTGTTTTGGTCAAAGTCGTCTTTTTGTTGATGGCTGGCAAGTCGAAAGGCGCGTTTGTTCCGTTCAACCCGGTTCACGAACACCATGCGACGAATCTCCGGTTCGCTGCGTTTCTGCGTCTCGGGATCGGCAAGCTTCTCGAAACGAATCGAATCGGTCAGCTCGATCGTGAGTGCTTCACTGTTGGTCTTGATCGTGGAACGCTGCCCCTCGTCGTCGGGGCGACGATTGGCAAACAGCTCGACGTTGTGTTCAAAATAGATCTTCGAACCATCGAAGACCATGCCTCCGACCCATCCGACTTTGGCATTCTCGAGCTTAGGCAGTTTTTTGCCCGGTTCATTTCCTTGCAGGCTCTGATCCTGAGCATCGATCGCAAGACTCCCGGCTCCCTGAACCCAAATCGTGTTCGCGGCTTGATCAAGCTGTAGGTTCGTGCCGCTGAGATCAAAGCCACTAGTCTTGAAAATCGCCGGACGATCGGCATTTCCTTCGATGGTGACGCGATACAGTTCTTCCGCTTGCGGAACGAGCTTCATCGAACTCCCCGAGATCGCAAACGGTCGTCGATCCGTCGATTCACTTTCCAGCGAAAGCGATCCGTTGACAACGAGATCGCGGATACGCATGTTGTCCAAGTCTCCGTCGACATTGGCGACGACATCATCTCCTGAGAATTTCATGACGCGAGGCTTAACGACATCACCAACGGCTTTGAATGTTGGCAATGCTCGAACATCGTCCCGTTGTTGAGCAACGGCGCGGTAGGAAACCGTGTGCTTGACTTGCATCAGTTGTTCGTCCGTTGGGCGCGGCCAATTGGCGACAAAGGTTTTGGCCGTTCCGCTAAGTTTGTCGGTCAGGATTCGAACGTTCCCTGCTGTTTCAAGCTGAGAAGGAAGGTACTGCCACTTCTGTTTTTTGATGGTGGAATCAGCCGCTGGCATTTGCCATACCAGAAAGCTAAGTTGATCCGCGGCAATGCTGTTTAGTTGATCGAACTTAACGAATGCATCGCCCTCGATGTCGATCCTCACACGTTCGGAATCGAAATCGCTGGTCGTAAGTTGACGTCCCCATTTGACTTGAAAACTTCGTTTTGAATCCGCAGAAACGCCCTTTAGGATTCCAGGGCCAATTGCGACCAGCGGGCCAAGCTTTCCGTTTTCGGCCATGCGATATTCAAGGTTTGGTGCTTCAAAGGCAAACTTTGGGCTGCGAATTGAAACGTTCTTCGAACCGTCTGCTTTCACGGCCGAATTTGGCACGTCAAAGTTTAGCTCTTCTCCAGTGATAATCGTTTGTTGAGAGTTGGAGACGATGGTGGCTGGTTTGTCAGAAGATCCGATTGCGATCAGATTCTTGACGGACGTCGCCTCGGAGTCACCTTTTTTAAAATCGATTTGCAACGAATCGCAGCGAAGGTTGTCGCGGTATTGATCCAGTTGGGTCACAACGACATTGTCACGGAACCATGCTTTTTTCTCGCCCATGCGAAAGATGAACGGTCCATCACAGGACAGTCGCAACGGCGTCTTCTGGTTCGATAGCGTGAGCGGTTGCTTTGCGGTTGTGTTGGCAATTCGTTCCGTACCTAACGGAGAGAAAGAGTTTGCATCCGCCGGTTGCAGCACCAGTTCGCTGACGAAAGCCAATTCCATTTGCTCAACACCAGCGATGTTGGCAAAGCTCTTCGTCGGAGAATCCACGTCCGGTTTGTAGGCCAGTTTGATCGAGAGGTTTCGGCCACTACCGTGATGCGGACCAAATGAAAAGTAAACGTCGCTGAGGGTGAAGATGTGGCTGCGATTAATTTGAATGTTTCGCGCGACGACTCGAAATTCATCTTGGTCCGTGGCCACGTCGGCTGGGCGGAAAACCGTCACCTGGCCATCGAGTTGTGCGGACTCCAGTTCGATGTCGTCTTGGTTGGATTGGGCGGTCAACGGTTTGGAAAATTTTAGCCTTGCGCCTTCAAGCGAACGTAAAACGATCGGCGCAGGTTTCTTTGTCCCTACAACTTCGGTGGATAAATGATTTCGAACTTTGTTGATCGGGTCGTTCATGACGATGGTAAACGGCATCAATTGGTAATTCCCTTGATCATCGAGGGGCTCCCAATATTCAAAATAAACGGTGCCTTGCGGTGTTAGCAGCGTCTTGCAAGATCCCAGTTCCCACGCGTCTGGGGGAACGAGCGATGGAAGGTGGCTTTTGTCGAGAATGTCGGAGGCGTCGGTATGTTGGAGTGCAACTTGCTGTCGTCGAATAACGCTGGGCGGACCCTCGAGAAACGGAACTGCCACTTTTGCGTACGCAGTGTAGGCAACAATCATTGCTGAAAGTGCAAACAGGTATCGGGCAATTGGGTTCATTCGATTGGGCAACGGTTGACTTCCTTTCCAACGATTGCAGGGACGGTTGATTGGGGTCAACCGAGTGAATACGTCTGTAGCAGTTCTTGCCAACGGTTTTGGCTTTTGAGAATCGCTTCCACGAGTTCTCGAATTGCTCCTTGTCCACCGGCGGCTTTGGTGACCAGCTGAGCACATTTCTTGACTTCGGGTGCACCGTCGGAAACGGATGCTGCCAGTCCGACGGATTCCATTAATGCCATGTCCGTAAGGTCATCGCCGATGTAGCAAACCTGTTCGGGTTCCAACGATATCTCTTTCATGATTTCGCTGGCGACATCGAGTTTCTTTTCTGCTCCTTGGCGAACGAGATCCACGTTCAGTTCGTCCATCCTCAGTTTGACGATGTGAGAGCTGCGAGCGGTAATGACGCCGAATCGATAACCGGTTCGTTGCCAAAGCTTGATTCCCATGCCATCACGAACATGAAATGTTTTGGTTTCAACGCCCTGGTTGTCGTACGTGATTCCGCCACAAGTCATGACTCCGTCGACATCCGAGAGGATCAGCTGGATCCCTTGCATCCGTTGTTCGAGCTTCATTTACGATATCCGCGGCGTGTGGTTCATTAAGTGTTAAATTTTAGCGTGGCGGTGTGGTTGCCCGTACGCCAAAGTAGTTGCTAGCGGTTTGCATTCATCGGTTATATTGTCCAAGAGTTTGTGGTTTCGGTTTGCCAGGGCGGGAACGAACGAACGTTTTTAACCTCCTCAATTTTTTCCGATTGCAAAAATGTCCATTGAAAACATTGACCCGCGTTCCGTGCTCAAAGACCATTTCGGTTGGGATGATTTCAAGTCGGGGCAAACAGAGGTCGTGACGCGATTGTTGGATGGGAAATCGGTGCTGGCGGTTTTTCCGACCGGCGGCGGCAAGTCGCTTTGTTATCAACTTCCGGCGCTGATGTTTGATGGCCTGACCGTTGTCGTGTCGCCGCTGATCGCGTTGATGAAAGATCAGATTGACCAATTAGTCAGCAAAGGCGTATCAGCCGTTCGGCTCGATTCGAGTCTGTCGTTTGACGAGTATCGTGATGCCGTTTCTTTGATTCGAAGCGGCACAGCGAAAATGCTTTATGTGGCACCAGAAAGATTCTTTAACGAGCGATTTCGCAGCTCGTTGGATGGCGTCAAGATTTCGTTGTTCGCGATCGACGAAGCGCACTGCATTAGTCAGTGGGGGCACAACTTTCGTCCAGACTATTTGAAAATGTGCAACATCGCGGAAAAGCTGGGTGTCGAACGAGTGTTGTGTTTGACGGCAACCGCGACGCCGGCAGTTCAGGCGGATATTCAAGCCGCATTTGACATTCCAGATGATGACGTCATTTGCACACCGTTCTTTCGCCCCAATCTTCATTTGCGTTCTCAAGTTCTGACGGCCGAGACGCGTGACCAGGAGTTGATCGAAAGGATGAAGCGATCCGAGTTGGGCGCGACGATCGTCTACGTGACGCAGCAAAAAACAGCCGAACGAGTCGCTGAACTTCTCTTATCAGCGGGGCTGGACGCCAAGGCTTACCACGCCGGTATGGACTCAGATTCGCGTGCCGAGATTCAGGAATGGTTCATGCATGGCGACAACCGTATCGTGGTTGCAACGATCGCGTTTGGGATGGGGATCGACAAATCAGATATCCGTGCCATCTATCACTACAACCCACCCAAGTCGATTGAAAGTTACGCTCAGGAGATCGGTCGGGCGGGTCGAGACGGTGCCGTTTCCTTTTGTGAAATGCTGTTGGTGCCCGAAGACCGAATTACATTGGAGAATTTTGTTTTTGGCGACACACCATCGCTGCCTTCCATTGAATCGTTCGTTGAAGAAATTGACAAACTGCCTAACGAGTTTTTCATCAGTCCCATCAAGCTTGGCAACGCTTGTGACGTCAGAACCATTGTCACTAAAACGCTGCTGACGTATCTGGAGCTCGATGGGTATCTCGAATCGACTTCCCCTCGATATGACAGCTATTCGTTCAAGCCGAAGATCACGGGTGCAGAGTTGATCGGGAAATTTCAAGGCGAGCGACAGGAGTTTGTGAGCCGATTGTTGGCTTGCAGCAAGAAGCGAAAGATCTGGTTTTCAATCGACCTGGCCGAAACAATGGCCAAGTTGAATTGCGAAAGATCCAAGATCGTAAAAGCACTGGACTACTTCAACGATCAAGGCTGGATTGAGTTGAAGGCCAGCGGTTTGGTTCACGGCTATCGAAAGCTTAAACCGTTTGAGTCAAAACAGGAATTGGCGCAATCATTCTTTGAGAAAGTCGAATCACGCGAGAAAGGGGAGGTTCAAAGAACGCGACAAGTCTTTGAACTTGCAGCCGCCAGAGAATGTCAGGCCGGAATGCTATCGGCGCATTTTGGGCAGTCGCTGGATGAACCATGCGGTCAGTGTTCGTTTTGTGTTGGTGATGGTCCGTTAGCGATTGCCGAGCCGTCGTACGGCGATTTGGATGAATCGACTTTGGGGCATATTCAGCAGCTTATCGCTGCACATCCGGCCGCGCTCAATTCATCGCGGGCAATCGCTCGATTTCTATGTGGCATACGTTCACCCGCACTCACACGTGCCAAACTCACCGGGCATACTTCGTTTGGATCCTGCACACAGATTCCCTTCGATCACGTCATGCAAGAAGTCGAAGCAAAAATCGACGTCACCACCTAGCCCATGTTCCGGCTTTGGCAACGGCAACGGCAAGGTCTATCGATTGGCAGAACGTTCTGGCGTCGGTAGATCAATCACCTGGACGGTCACTTCGTCGATCATCGCCTCGCCGATTCCGGTCAGCTCAAAATTGATTTTTAGTTGCGTATCGTTCACCGCGTTGCGGTACAGTGTGAACTCCTGCCAGCCCTGAGTGACAGGAATCGTCTCCGCGAGCGACATCCCACCGATTGAGTCAACGATTCGGAATCCAGCTTCGCTGCCAGCGATGACTTGTGGCACATTAACCCAGCCATGAATTCGAACGAGCTGCCTTGTTTTGACACGAATCGGCGGGCTGGTGACCCACAGCGGAACCGATTCGACCATCTCGACCGAACCGCTGGCGGTTAGCTTCAATCCGGTTTTCCCATCCTTGGGGGCATCCTGGGAAAGTTCGACATGCGTGCGAAGTCGTTGATCTTCGACGCGGCTATTCGACCAACCGCTGCGTTTCATTAAGTCAAGATCTTCGAAATCGCCGGCCGCCAGATGATTGATGCCACTTTCTGATCTCGGTATTTGTCCTGCTAGAACCCAGTGCAGCGGAACCAAAGCGACATGCATGGTCAGCGGCGAGGACGTTTTCGACTGAAACGTACCTAGTGCTGTTGCCTGCAGGTCACGCCGGAAAAACGCCAATCGTTCGTCGGCTCGATTGAGGAATGGAGTCGCCTGTGAGTAACTTTTTTGCTGGCTCAATTGCCGGGCGCTCTGAAGCGCCGTGACGGCTTCGTTGATCGCACCACTGCCACCGGCGGTATTCTTTGAGAGTCGCTCCATCTGCCCGCTGAGTAGCTGTTCGATTGCCAGCCACTGTTGCGTGATCGACATGTGCATGTCGAACATCGATTGCTTGCCGTTACTTTCAAAACTGTTGGTAAGTTGGTTGATCAGCTTTCCGTCCTGCGTCATGACCAACGTCATCATGAAAGGCGCGCGGTCGATCGTGATTGCAGTTCCCTCCGCAGTTCGTCGTGTTGAAAGGGGAGCCAGTTCCGCATCGGTCAGCTGATAGACTCGGTGCGTGTAAATCGTGTCGGAGTCGACGATCGTGACAGGTAGGGCAGGGCAGTCTCCGGCCCAGAATTGTTCGTGATGAGTTGGACGTTGAACCAAAAGCAATCTGGCTTTGTCCGTTGCCAACGCCGTGATCTCCAGGGCTTGTCCTTCACGCGTCGTGGTTGGAAGCTTGCCAAGTACCACGCCGCCGCTGATCCATGGTTCGATCTGGTCGAGCCAGCGATTGACGTACTCGATCGTCAACGAACGCAAGCGTGATTCTGGATCGTCACCGTCGAGTCGGTTTCGTGATCGGAATCGTAGACAGCGAGCACCCGAAACGATTGCTTCGGTCGCGATGCTTTTTAACTGTTGAAACTCAATCGGAGTCGGCGGTGCCTGTCCAAAAATCGCGGCTGTCTGATTGAGGACCGCTTCGTTCATTTCCGTTTGCACATCTGCACAAATTGGTTTGCTGGAGCCGATCGCTTGAGATCGAGCTGAAAGCCAATCGCTGTATTGGCTGAGCAAATAGCTGCTGCCGATCGTTTGTAGGCCAATCGAGTGAATGTCTACTTGCTGTGCGATCAGCGACCAATGGGAAACCGAGTGACCAAAAATCGGTCGTCCCTGTCGAGAATCCGTTTCGCGAATTTCCCGGATGCGTTGACGAATTCTGGATTCATGGCGAGCAGTCAACTCTCTGCCGACCGACCAAGCCAACACGCAATCATATTCAAATCCGATTGGTTCGACGCCGACGGACGCCGGTGGCGGAACGATCAGCCACAGCCCAAGTTTTTTCGCTTTCGCAAGTTCGGTTGCGGTAGCGTTCGATTTTAGTTCGATCGTATTGAATCCGATCGCCTTTAGGTATTCGAACGACTGGCCGTTGTGTTCAATGATCTTCGGAAAAAAGGGTTTTTCGTTGACCAGAATCACGGTTCCGTCACGAACGACCAGCGATTTTCCTGCTGTCGAGGAGGCTTGGCGGATGCCCGAGCCATCTTTGATGACGGACCTGATGTTTCGCACGGAATCGTCAGCGGTGTACTGTTTTTTTGCAATTTCGGAAGCTTCGACCACGCCGTCAAGTTTGAGGTGATCAATTTGGACGCTGGATTTTCCTTGTCCCGTGTAAACGTTCAGCATCAACTGATCGACGTAGGCATCTCTCAGGGTAACTTCCTGGTTATGCTTACTGCGCAGGAGCCAAAGTTGTGCTTTCAAAAGCTTGTTCAGACTTCGCTCGCCCGAAAAAGTCAGCGTCTCAAGGTTTCCTTGCTGTTTGGATTCGGGGCCGTCTAGAACAACGGTCATCGTTTGGCCATCTGACATCTGGTTGTGTGGAAGGACGACACGAGCATGAAGTCGCACTCCATGTCGTGGGGATCGAATGCGAACGGCCGCCTGTAGCTCGGGGATCACAAACGACGGTGTAACGGGATGGCTGAGCATCAGGTGGCTGCCGTGGCCCGCTATAAAGTCAATTTGCTCATACGACGCGTTTGACTCCGGATCAACGATGCGATTTTGCTGCCAAGAACCTGGCTCGATTGCGCAATCAATATGCGTGCTACTGGTCATCCAACCGGTTTCAGATCCGTCGAAGGTTTCTTCCGTTTGAAATGCCCATGCGTTTCCGGCGAACACAATAATTGCGATTGCCAGCGCTTTAAAGGCTTGATGTATGTGAACTGGGGATCGTGGGTTCATTTGTTGCGATGGCGAAATGACTGACGCTTTCAGACACAGATTCAACTGGACTGTTAGCAAAATGAGGGTTTTTCCACCAGCTCAATCGGGTAGGAATCGATCTGAGGCGAAAAAACGACCAGAATTGGCAACGGTTTGATAGCATGCCCCTTCTGATTTATGGTGCGTTTTGTAAACGCGTGGTGTTCTGGGGAGACATCGTTTTGATTTGGCAACTGTTGCATATTTACAACAGGGCTTTCAAAGGGATGTGAAACGTCGCAAATCACCGCATGAAAAAGAATGTTCCTCATTCGTTGCGAGTTTGGCACTCGGTGTGCGTTAACGACCTCCAACTGAAATCGACAGACCAGGAAATCTTATGAACGCCAAGCCAATGAAATCAGCCGACGCAGACCAACTCCCAATTGACCTCAATGATCTCATCTCCGCTATCGAGAGCCTTCCACCTCGATATCGGTCAGGTTTGGAAAAGCCTCTCAATCGAGTTGTTGAATACACTCGTCGTCGCCGTCGGATCCTGAACCTGATTCAGGAGGCATTGAGCCAGCTTCGGATGGACATGAAATACATGATGTTTGACCTCGAAGCGACTCGCCGTGAACGAGACGAGTTTAAGAACTCTCGTGAAGACGGCAGCAGCGACTTCCAGTAGAAAATTGGCCTTCGAATGAAGCTCGGTCCGATTTCACCAGACTGACCACCAAGTGTTTCTAATGGTTATGCGGATAAAGCCGAGAAATCGTTGTGAATCTTGAGGTCATCGAATAAAATCACGACTCTCAACGACGACCGCGGTATTTGGACAATATCTTTTGACGGTCCCTAACACCTCTGGAATTTTCCACCTGCCGATTCAATGGATTTGCCTCCCAATCTTGATGCCGACAAGCTGGCGCAGCGCATTCATGATGCCCACTTGATGGAAACACGTGAAATCGAAACGTTGCTGGCAAAGGCCGGTGGACGTGGACAAGCGGATGTGAAGCTATTTGTCAGCTTGCTGCAACGTGGCGAGCATCTCACCAACTGGCAGGTGACGCGTCTCGTGGAGGGGCAACGTAAGGGATACTTCTACAACAACTGGAAGATTCTGTATCTGATTGGCGTCGGTACATTTGCTCGTGTTTATCGCGCTTACCATGTCAAAACAGGTGACATCAAAGCCATTAAGGTTCTCCGTTCACGACACAGCTCCAACGCAGAGATGCGAGAGCACTTTTTGCGTGAAGGCCGGATGGTGATGAAACTCCGCCATCCAAACATCGTGCCGATTCACGAAGTCGATGAGGATCTAGGTCGCATCTATATGGTGATGGATTTCGTTGAAGGTCAAAATCTTCGCGACTATGTAAAGGCACACAAGAAGCTCTCCGTCGGCAGATCGCTTAGGATTGTAAGAGACATTGCTGCCGGATTGGGTTACGCGGCAGATGAAAAAATCAACCACCGTGATATGAAGTTGTCCAACGTTTTGCTGTCCAGTCGTGGTCAGGCGAAGCTGGTTGACTTTGGCCTCGCAACTGTCTCTGGTGACGGCGGGGAATTGACGGGTGGACCTCGCAGTATCGATTACGCCGGCCTCGAACGAACGACAAGCGTGAAACGCGATGACAAGAGAAGCGATATCTTCTTTCTGGGCTGCATGCTGTACCACATGCTGACCGGTGTTCCGCCGCTAATTGAAACACGAGAACGGATGAAGCGACTCTCTGCTGATCGCTTTAAGAATGTTGCACCTATCACTAACCACGATCCAAACCTGCCGCAGCGGGTGGTTCTGTTAGTATCTCGAATGATGGAGATCGATCCGGAGAAGCGGATTCAGTCTCCGAAGTTAACTCACGCCGAAATCGAACAAGTGATTGCTGCCGTTGATCGTGGCGATGCTGAGACGATCGACGAGAATATGAGTAAACAGCAAGCTGAAGAGTTTGCAAAAATGATGGCAGCACGTGAAGAAGGAAAAGACAAGACCGTGATGGTCATCGATTCCAACCAGCAAGTGCAAAATAGCCTTCGTGAAAAGTTGAAGAAAATTGGTTATCGCGTTCTAATCACCAGCGATCCGCAGCGTGGAATGGAAGGTTTCCGCGATCGCGATCCTGCTGAAAAATTGCCAGCCGATTGCGTCATCTTCGGATGCGGTGGACTCGGCGGCCAAGGAATCATGGCGTTCGAGGAATTCGTTACATCCGATCGAATTGCGCGTACTCCAGCGATATTGGTTGTTACGGACAATCTCAAGGAGAACGTTGAGGATGCGTGGAAAGAGGACTCTCTCATCGTCGTTCTCTCGATGCCGTTGAAATTCAAATATGTGCAACGGTCGCTACGCAAGTTGCTCAAACTGCAGGTTCAGGAATAGAACGGTAGCGGTATTCTTTTCAAACCGTGATGTCGCTGCGAACCTTTGAGACGGAAATCCGTATCGATGCTGCCAACGGAAGCAGAGAGCATCTTGAAAGGAGTCACTCATGCTAGAAACGGAATTTACCGTAATCGCCGGGTTCGCGATTGTCCTCGTTTTTTCGTGGTTGGGGAATCGACACGGCAAGCCACCCAATCCAATTTCCTAGATCGCATCCGGTCCGCGTTCGCCGGTTCGTACTCGTATGCAATCGTCTAGCGGAACGACAAATATTTTCCCGTCACCGATGGTTCCGTCGCCTGACTTTGCCCCCGCGATAATCGCTTCGATGGTTGGTTCGACGAACTCTTCGTTGACTGCAATTTGAAGCTGAACTTTTCGCCGCAAGTTCATTTCAACTTCATCCGCGCCGAGGACCTCTGTTTTTCCTTGTTGTCGGCCAAACCCTTGGCAGTCCATGATCGTTAGTCTCGTAACTTCAATCTGGTTTAGCTGGCGCTTGATCAAGTCAAGTTTGTGGGGCTGAACGATGGCGATGATCAACTTCATTTCAGTTCTCGTACCACCAGCAGAATGATGTAGGCGAGATAGCCGGCCAGTAAAATGAATCCGCTTCCCCGTCCAAGCGTGCGGCCGTTTCGCATCAACAGAAATGTCGCGATTGCGAATGCGACCATGACGACAAGGTCGGTTGTCTCAATGGAAACCGAATTGATGGGCGCAATCATCGCTGTAATGCCGGCGACACAAAGTAGGTTGAACAGGCATGAGCCGATGGCATTGCCGGCTGCCAAATCGGATTCATTCTTCATGCAGGCAACGATGGTGGTTGCCAGTTCAGGCAAGCTTGTTCCGAAGGCAACTAACGTTAACGAAATGACAGCCTTAGAAACGCCCATCTTCAACGCAAGGAATTCGCTACCGGCGATCAATCGGTTGGCACCAAGCCCAAGCACGACCAATCCGACAACGATAAACATCCCATTTTTCAGTAGTCGACTTGAGGACGCGCCCGTTTTGTCGTCAGGCAATTCGGATTCCAATTCGTCCTCAATCGCGGCAATTGGGTCGTCCGGGTTGCGACGTGCAATCATAATGCAAGCCACGGTATAGATGACGATTCCGCTCGTGAAAATAAGTCCTTCGATTCGATCAATCTTTTTGTCAACCAAAAGCATGGTGACGAACACAAGAGAAACTGCGACGAGAAATGGCAGCTCACGCTTTATAAATTGAACGTGAACAGAAATTGGCGTCATCACGGCGGCGACGCCAAGCACCAGGCCAATGTTGCAGATGTTCGACCCAATGATATTCCCTAATGCGAAGTCCCCGTCCCCCTTCAGGTTGGCTTGGATGCTGACGAGCAATTCGGGCATGCTGGTGCCGAAAGCAACGATCGTCAGCCCGACTACCAAGGCGGAAATGCCGGCCATCAATGCAATGCCCGCAGCACCGCGAACGAGCCACTCAGCACCGTAATAGAGTCCAACCAAGCCAAGAATGACCCAGCCGATATTGAGAACGATAATCATGAAGGCGGTAGGTGCGGTTCAAAACGTGAGATTGTAACCGAATCTCTGGAATCAGCACGCGCACAAAAAAACCAGCAACCCAAACCGCTCTCAAATCTCGTGGTGAAAGGAGGATGCTAGGATAGGCATTGGGTGGGCTGCTGGCAAATTGAGTTCGCAAACGCCCGCCTTCAACGATCATTCGGAATCGATCAAAAGAAAGAAGCCGAACAAACAGAAGTTTCTGGTGTCAAACGAAGGTGGATCCTGTTTGTGAAAATGAAGGCGGGCAAAAAAATGCGATTGCGAGTTCTGATCATCTCAACCTAGGAAAAGCAACTGCCGTGCCATCTCGAAGTCTCGGCCTTTTGACGATCAATTTTGATTGGCTGGTCAAAACGCGTCTGAATTCGTGATGCCACTCTCAAATTGAGAGCTTTTTACGATATTCCCCGCGGTAGCAAGATAGGCTTTTGCGGTCGATAGCGAGCCTTAGTTGTCGAAGCGTGCTCCGGATTTGACCTTTAAAGATCCTATTTCAAGCAATTCACGCAATTGCTATTCGGGCGAGGGAGAGACATTGCGCTTGACGTGAATTGAGCATCCCTCGAAATTACGCGTGGTCCCAGCGGACCGTTGACCCAACCGAACGCGATATGAACTCATCTCAACATAATTCCCCGGGCTCCAAAGCCACTGGCGGTTCTGATTCCGCTAGCGTGCAGCTTCCAGATTCCACTGCGCTACCAGTGGTTCCTGTGACCGCGTTGCCAGACGGAAGAATAGCTTCATCTGAAAGCAAAGCCACCAGCGAGCTCGCGTTTCAGCAAGACGAATCGTCGATGTCGATGATTTCGGAAGAGAGCTCACCGCTGGAACTGGCCGCTTGGGGCCTCAAGCGATTCCTGAACCAAAAGAAGATCATCACGACCTCATTCGGCATGGAAGGTTGTGCTCTGATCGACATGTGCTCAAAAGCGATCGAGCAAAACGGGTTGCCAAAACTTCAAGTTGCATGGATCGATACGGGGTTCTTCTTTCCAGAAACGCTGAAACTTCGTGACACGCTGGAAGCGAAGTATTCGAACATCGATTTTGTTCGTTGGTCGACCGAAGTCAGTGTTGCCCAACAGGCCGAAACCTACGGCGATGAGCTTTGGAGGAACAATCCAAACCTCTGCTGCCATATTCGAAAAGTCGTACCAATGAAAGAGAACATCGGCGGCTTCGACATTTGGATCACAGCATTGCGACGCAGTCAAACGGAGGCTCGCGAGAAAATCCCCATTCTAGGTTGGGACTGGCGTTATCAACTACTTAAATTCTGCCCGCTGGCTTCCTGGACTCGGCCGCAGGTGTGGCAATATATCCAACAAAACGCAGTTCCCTTTAACCAGCTTCATCTGCAAAATTATCCGACGGTCAGTTGCTTTCATTGCACGCGAGCTGTTCCGGGCTCCACTCCCGATTCCGATGCCCGCGACGGTCGCTGGGAAGGCAAAGACAAAGACGAATGCGGATTGCATTTCTCCATCTAGGATTTTCAGGTTACGAATATGGCCAAGGACAAAAACGCTCCTTCCAAAGTTGAAAAAGCAAAAGTCGCCAGTGATCTGCTGCGCGGAACGATCGATGAAGTACTCAACGATACCGCTCAGGATAGTTTCGAGCACGACGATTTGCAGTTGCTGAAGTTCCACGGAACGTATCAGCAGGACGATCGCGATTTGCGAGCCGATCGACGCAAGGAGGGCCTTGGTAAGGCGTTCAGCTTCATGATCCGCATCGCGCTTCCTGGCGGAGTGGTTTCCAATTCGCAGTACCTCGATCTCGATCGCATGGCGGACGAATTCGCGAACGGTTCAATTCGGATTACGACGCGTCAAGCGGTGCAGTTTCACGGAGTGATCAAAGACGAGCTGCGTGAAACGATGCGGCAGATCAATGAGTCCCTGATGACGACGCTTGCGGCTTGCGGAGACGTCTCCCGAAATGTCATGGCTTCTGCCGCTCCGTTTACGGACGAAGTTTACACTCAGATTCGAAAAACCACTGACGAAATCGCGGTCGATCTGCGTCCCGCAACCAAAGCCTATTACCAGCTATGGATCGACGGCAAGAAGCAAGAGATTCCTGGCGAAACGGAACCGTTCTACGGCGAGACTTACTTGCCACGAAAATATAAAGTCGGCGTCACACTCGCTGGCGAAAACCAGATCGATGTTTACTCATATGATGCAGGACTCATTGGTTTCGTAGAAGATGGAAAGCTGGCGGGCTACAACGTCGTCGCTGGCGGCGGGCTGGGCATGAGCCACGGTCGGCCGAACACGTTTGCTCAGATCGCCGATGAAATCGGATTCGTGGATGTTGAGAATGGTGTCGAAGCCGTGCGCATCGTTTGCTCGATCTATCGTGATTTCGGAAACCGAAACGATCGAAAAGCCGCGCGACTCAAATACTTGATCAACGAGAAGGGCGTCGAATGGTTCCGCGAAGAGTTCGCCAAACGAGCCGACTTTGAGATTCAGCCGTCGCGTGAACTTCCCAACGTTGGAATCGAAGACTGGCTGGGGCCGTACAAACAGGATGACGATCATTGGTTCTACGGCGTGTTCGTCGAAAACGGTCGAATCATCGACAACGACAATACGAAGTGCCGTAGTGCGTTTCGGAAGATCATGCAGGAACTTGGATGTGATGCAGTCTTCACGGCACAGCAGAGCATCATCTTCAGTAATTTGAAGGAATCGCAGGTCGCGGAGTTGGAGACAATCCTTAAAGAATTCGACGTACCGACTGTCGATGCGCTTTCAAATGCAAAACGATATTCAATGGCCTGCCCGGCAATGCCGACATGTGGTTTGGCGGTCGCTGAATCAGAACGCGTTTCAGGAGATGTCGTAGGATCCGTTGAAGCGAAACTGGCTGAACTCGGTTTGGCGGATGTGCCGCTGACGATTCGTATGACGGGTTGTCCAAATGGCTGTGCGCGACCCTACACAGCCGACATCGCTTTCGTGGGACGTCGTCCGGGCGTGTATCACCTGTTTGTGGGTGGCCGCCTAACGGGAGACCGAATGGCAGACCTCTATGCGGGTGATGTCAAAATCGAAGATGCGATTGACGTTCTGACTCCGTTGTTGACGAAGTTCGCTGCTGATCGCAACGAAGGCGAAGGCCTTGGCGACTTCTATCAGCGAATTCTTGATCGTGATTCACCAAGACGCCGCGTCACTGGCAAAGAAGAACAAATGCTTGAGACCGTCGCTCCGTTGGTACAGATCGGTTGATTCATGCCAAAGTTTGACAACGTTTCATTGATACTTGGCGCACACGGTTCCGAAGCCGCTTCGGATTCCAACGCTCCCGTTGTGGATTTGGCCTCGCGAATCGAATCGCGTGATCTGTTCGCCAAAGTCACTCCTGCGTTTTTGCTCGGCCAGCCGAATATGACGAACGTCCTCACGGAAGTGACCACCGAGAAAGTGGTTGTTGTTCCGCTGATGACCAGCGCTGGCTACTATCTGAATAGCGTTATTCCAAAGAAGCTGGCCGAGAACGAAGCTGCCGAAAAATGTCAATGGCTTATCAGTCCTGTCGCTGGCATGCACGCTTCTATTGCCGGCTTAATGATCGATCGAATTCGCTTGCGGATGAAGGAAAACGAAATCGTCGAATCCGATACGACAATTGCTTTGATTGGACACGGGACACGTCGAAACAAGAACAGCGCCAAGTCAACGTTTGCACTGTTCGAAAAGATTAAGCGCGCGTTTCCTGATGCTCGCAACCGCGTTGCGTTCCTTGATCAGGATCCTGAAGCTCCACTCGTTGGCGCATCGATCATCGAAGGGCACACGATTGTCATGCCATTCCTTATTAGCCGTGGACCGCACACAACCGTTGACATTCCAGAAGCATTCGGCTTGCATTCTGGTCCAGAAGTTCAGTTTCCAGTTGTCCAAACAGCTCCTTCCCGCAGCGGCCAGCGAACAGCGATCGTTGAACAACCGCTTGCATACTATCCGGAGATGGCGGATATCTGTATCGAGCTTGCGACAGAAGCGATTGAAAACAACCAACTGATCACACTTCCTGAATTGGAGATCGCATGATCGCAAAGCAGGGAATCGTTTATCTTGTCGGGGCAGGGCCTGGTGATCCAGAGTTGATAACAATGAAAGGTGTTCGGCTATTGTCGGAAGCTGACGTCGTCATTCACGATCGGCTGATTCCGCTGGAGGTGCTCGATTGGTGCCGAGAAGACGTGCAAAAGATCGATGTCGGGAAATATCCCGAGCACCATCGCGTTTCACAGGAAGAGATCAACGAGCTTCTGGTGCAACACGCATCCAAAGGCAAAATCGTTGTGCGGCTCAAAGGTGGCGATCCGTTTGTCTTCGGGCGTGGATTTGAGGAGATAGAAGTTTGTCGCAAGCACAGCATCACTTGCGTCATTGTGCCAGGCGTTAGCAGTTCTATTTCCGCTCCGGCGTCAGCTGGAATACCGGTGACCTCACGTGGTGTCGCGAGATCTTTTGCCGTCGTCACGGGCCAAACGGATCCGAAGCTGGGCAGCTACGCTTTCGATTTTGAAGCGTTAAGCCGTATGGACACGATCGTCCTTTTGATGGCTCGCAAAAATCTAGCTGAGATCGCTGTTGGGCTTGTCGCAGCCGGCCTCGATCCGAATACGCCCGCAGCAAGTATCGAAAACGCGACGTGTGAGAACCAACGCGTCACCTCTGGCACCGTTGCATCCATCGCTGAAGTCGTCAAAGCGATCGGCATCGATAGTCCAATGGTTACGGTCATTGGAAACGTTGCGGCGATGGTAAATCGAGACCTGGTTGAGCTTCCAGAAGTTCGTGCGGTGTTTTCGTAAGTTTGCGTGTGCAGCAGCGCGTAGCCTTGTTCGTTTAACGTAACCGTCGGCGTTTATTAGCTGGTGCAAAGAGATTCTTCTTCACAATCATTTTTTCAAGTTTCTCTTTTCCTCTGTCGTACTGTTTGGGTTTTCGCTGTTCGATAGATCGAGAATGTGATTTTTCGAACCAAGGATTTTGAATTCTCCAATATCCAAATCTTGCTCCCGCGCTACGTCCATGACTGCTTTGTAAACGTAGGGGCTATTCTTGAGCGATTTTTGATTGACCTCCGACCACTTCTTGAAACCAAGTTTTTCCTTGGCCACGTCGTCAAATTCTCCCCAACGAAACAACACTGCTTTGATAAATTCTGCCCCTTTGAGTTTGAGGTCCTGCAGGATCTGTTTCCAGAATCCCGTCGATGACCGATTCGAATTTCTTCTTCAGTTCGACGTAGGCTTCGCCTGTTGCGGGTCCGGAAAAACCTTGATGTACTGCGATGATCTTTCCCGATGCGTCAGCGATAATCGTTGTCGGGTAAGACCGCACTTCGTCAATCACGGTCACGGCCTTTGACGCAATTTTCTTGTCGGACATGCCGCCGATCAAGACTGGGTGATTCAGTTCGTGACGCTTCAGATACTTTCGCACTTGATCAGCGTCCCGTTTTGCATCGCCCGTCAGTTCGAATGCGATGCCAACGACCGACATCTTGTCTCCGTACTTCTTTTCCAACTCAGCCAGATACGCGGCAGCATCATGACAGTTCGGACACCAGCTGCCAAAGATGTGCACGATGCGAATGGGAGAGGAGAAGCGTTTATCGTCGAGTCGCGTTTCCTTGCCGTCGAGATCGGGGAAGGAAAGCGAATTGATGTTTGCTTCGGTAGCCGTTGTGAGCTCGAAACCGTCAGGAAGTTTGGCTTCGTTGTCGTGCGACGCTGTCCACGTTTCGTGCCAAGTGTTCGAAGACCAGAAATCTCCGGCGAGCGTGCCGTCTGCTTGGCGCTTGGCCTTAAAAAGAAACGCGTGAGCACCGTCAAAGCAGCTCAGCTCCAGTTGATTGTCGACGACTGATCCGGCAAGGAATCGATAGTCGCCGGTCGTTGTGAGAAACGTGCCTTCGATTGAACCGGTTTTGGCTCCAGGTTTAAAAATGCCAACCGCAGGATCATCGCTGCTTTCAAAATTGACTGTCCAGCGACCATCG
Organism: uncultured Pirellulaceae bacterium; assembly: GCA_964352885.1. Lineage (GTDB taxonomy): Bacteria > Planctomycetota > Planctomycetia > Pirellulales > Pirellulaceae > Mariniblastus. Next base: position 1,317 of record CAYGUE010000128.1, on the reverse strand, counting down.
AACTTTGAGTTACGGTTTGGTCGCTCGGATAGACCGTCTGCCAGCAGCTCGGAACTTCGAACGGCTTTGAAATCCATCTCGACCCATTTGTTCGTTCCACGCCGTTTCTTCCATGAGCCAACCAACCGATCTTTCTTCTTGTTTTCGCCAGAAATGAGTCGCAGATTCAACTCAGAATCGTAGTGGTCCATGACAAGCGTCAGGCAGTCTTTTTTGGGAATAGAGATCCCGGGGATCTCAATCGCTTCCGAACCGTTGACAAGGTGGGCGGACCATGTCTCGCACCGATTGGTACAGTGCAGCGTGAGCCCAAATCGAATCGAGCCACCGGGGCAATCCAGGCTGGCATCCCAAGTTCCAACAATCTGTCGGACCTGTGCAACACAGACAGACGATGTCGCCAAGCTGACGGCAAGCAGGATGGCGGAGAGCAGAACAAAGCGTAAACGAAACATGGGCGGCACCTGTAAGATTCAGACACCGCCCAGTTTAATCGAATTCGATTGTGCTTGCTTGCCAGTTAGCGAACGACTCGTCGAGATTGCTGAGGTTGAGTTGACCAGTTTGTGCGTTGAGCAACCGCCGTCGCACGGTCAACAGCAGGCTTGCTTGTGACAATTTGAGTGGTTGTCATCTGAGCAGAAGAAGCACACGTTGAGCAGCCGCAGCTTGAGGAAGCCGCCGGTGCTGCCATCATTCCGCCACCAACAATCGTGCCGCATCCGCCACCGCATAGCGAATCGCCACAACCGCATGGGGTCGACGACGCATCCCCGCTGCACATGCGTTTTCCGTAAAGTCCACGCAGCAACATTCCGGGCTGTACGCAAAATGGTTGGCACTTCGTCGCACCACCTACAAACTGATCGCCACAGCAGGGATCATAAGAATCCGGTGGGGTGCTGATCCACTCGCCTCTGTACGTTTCGCCGCAACCGGCTCCACACGAGATGCGACGACGAGCGTTTCGCAACGCATCCAATGGACCGTTGGCAATGTATTGTGTTGTCGTTCCGCAGCCACTGCAGTCATTGCAGCCGACGCTTGCACAACCCGGTCCAATTGGACCCATCGGAGCACAACAGCCCGAAAAGGAAATTGCCGTCAAAAAGAATGCCGTCGCCAGACCAAGACAAAGCTTGCTCATTTCGTCCCCCTGACCTGTACCCAGGCCAAATTAATAAAGCAAATGTTTCACTGTCACGTGTGAACTATCGACCCCCAAACTCGCCGCCAATTAGTAAAATCCTTACAATTGTCAACCTTTCACACGCCTTGATTGGCACGGCAGAAACCGAATTCAAATGAACATTCAAA
>CAYGUE010000127.1:0-21320 GCA_964352885.1 uncultured Pirellulaceae bacterium | reverse complement strand
CAATGAACAAGTGTCTCCCGTTCGACGCCCACGCCTCGTGAATAATCCGGGCTAATAAGAAGTGGGCTCAACGCAGTGGTTTGCTTGCGCATTCACTACAACCAGCACCTGCAATTATGCATAGGTAACTTGAATCCTGAATTCGGTCCAGTTCCAATTTATTGCGGGTCGTTCGGTAATCGCGTCCTAAAGTTTCGTGTTGCAAAAATGCAACGCCGGATAGTTCCCCTCACCGAACCCCAAAATCATCATGGAAAGCGCGCACCTTGACGAGCTGATTGAGCTTGAAGACCGCTATTGGTGGCACGTTGCCAAACGGAAAATCGCAACGGGACTGCTGAATCGCTACGTTCCCTCTCCTGCGAGAATTGTCGAAGGCGGCATCGGAGCTGCCGGCAATTTGCTCAACTGGAAAAAATCCGGCTATGAAGTCTCGGGTCTGGACATCATGGATCATTCGGTTGCCCATGCAAAATCTTTGGGCATTGATGACGTAAAGAAACACGACTTGCACGAGCCGTGGCCTTTCGAAGAAAAATCTGTCGGCGGAATCGTCCTGCTCGACGTCTTAGAACACCTTGCCGATCCAGTGGTCGCTTTGAAAGAAGCCGCCAAAACACTGACGGACCATGGGAAAATTATTTTTACGGTTCCCGCGTTCCCTTTTCTGTTTTCGGATTGGGACACGCGACTTGGTCACTATCGTCGGTATACGCCGTCGACGATGCGAGAGCACATTGCGGGGGCGGGCTTAAATGTCGTCAAGTTGCGATATTGGAACTCATTCACGTTTCCCGCGGCAGTTGCGATTCGCTCTTTTCGTAAATTATTTCCGTCAAAAAAAGGAACCGAGTTTCCTCGCGTGAGTGATTTTACGAATAGTGCACTGATTCGCGCCGCGGAAATTGAAACCGGTGCCGCAAAGACACTTCCGATTCCATTTGGTTTGTCGCTCGTCGGAGTGATCAGCAAATGAGACGCCCAAGAATAGAAGACAGTACGATTTCCGTCGTGATGCCACTGCTTAATGAAGTTGCAGTCATTCGGCAGGTCGTCGAACAGGTTTCTGAAAGCTTCGAACAAATAGGCTGCCAATGGCGTGTCGTACTGGTGAACGATGGCTCCACCGATGGCAGCGATGAAGTTTTGGATCAAATGGCTGAGGCGAACGATCGAATTTCGGTTATTCATCTTTCACGTAACTTCGGTCACCAAGCTGCCGTTCATGCTGGGCTCAGCCACTGCTCTGGTGACGCTGTTATCCTCATGGATAGCGATGCCCAAGACGATCCGACTGCGATTTTGGGAATGATTGACAAGTGGCAAGAAGGCTTCGATGTTGTCTACGCAGTTCGGTTTGGACGAAAAGAAAGTTTGCTCAAACGAGCCGCTTTCAGTACGTTCCACCGTTTAATGGAGGCGATGGCTTCGATTGAGATCCCTCGTGATGCGGGCAATTTCGGATTGATGGACGCACGCGTCGTCAAGGAAGTTGCCTCGCTTGGTGAAACCGATCGTTATTTCCCAGGCTTGCGGACTTGGGTTGGTTTTCGCCAATGTGCTTTGCCAGTTGAACGGCTCAAACGCTATGACGATACGCCTCGCGTTTCGATCAAAGGGCTGATCTCACTTGCAAAAACGGCGATGTTCAGCTTCAGCCGTTTGCCACTGCTCGCATTCTATGGTCTCGCAGGGCTTTCTGCGTTGATTGGATGCATCTGCATTGGTTGGGCCGTGTATCACAAATTGGTGACTGGCCAGGCGATCCCGGGCTGGGCTTCGATCACAAGTGTCAGTGCATTTTTCGGAGCGATCAACGCTCTCGGTATTGCGATCCTTGGTGAGTACGTCACTCGAATCTACGACCAAGTAAGAAATCGTCCGGCCTATGTCGTGAACGAAACTCGAAATCTTGGTTCGAGCGATTCAGATCGCCACGACGATCAGGAGCAGCATTTGCTTTCCGAGTTGCAATCGTTGCGGAGCGAAGTAGGTGAACTTCGCAAAGAAGAAAAACGTCAACACTCTGCCGTGAAGTAGATATGGATTCGGCACCAGAATCGAATCAGCCCTTCGGCAACATCAGTATGTTCTGGTGGGTCGCCGCGTTTTTGCTTTGTGTCGTTTTCGCTCTGTCACACAGCTATTCGTCAATGGCGACTTACGACGACGAGAGCTATGTCATGATGACGATCAAGACCTTTCTGGATGGTGATCGGCTCTATGGAGAAACCTACACGCAATATGGCCCGGCCTACTACATGCTACAGCAGCCAATTCATGGTTGGCTGGGCGTGCCGATTACTCATGACATTGTTCGATTGAAAACGGTAGCAAGCTGGTTGTTGATCGGGTTGCTTTGCGGAATTGTCGTCGCACGAATGACTGGCAAAGGCCTTGCTGGCGTGACGGCGATGCTGCTTTCGGTTCTATACCTCGAGAAACTGGGGCTAGAGCCCGCTCATCCGCAAGAGGTGGTCGCGGTTCTCGCAATGTTCTGCCTCGTTTTGATGAGTTCACGTAGTCGTTCTGTGTTGTTTCTTGTTGGAGTTTGCGCCGCATTTGCGGGGATGGCGAAACTGAACGTAGGAGCCACAGCAGCGGTTGGCTGCTTGTTCGCTGCCAGCTTTTCGGGCTGCAATTCAGGTCGATTCAATCGATGGATCGCCGCGGTAGGCTGCTTTCTGGCTGTTGGGTTGTCGGCGGGGATCTTTACGGCGATTGCCAAGAAATGTCTCGTAAGCGGCGATTGGATGACACTTGCATGGCCCGCAATCATCGTTCTCTCTGCGATCGTGATTTGCGGCACCGCATGGCGGGATCGATTCAGCGAGCGGAATGAACAAGAGCGGCAAACAGGTGATCCAATTTGGACCAGCCCATTTTTTGCCGTTGCTACCGGGGGCATTGTTGGATCCATCTATATTGTCGCTTGGTCGCTAATTCAGGGGAACAGCCTTCAAGAAATCCTGCATGGCGTCGTGCTGCAGCACTCATTCATGGCCGATTCCTTCTATCACCCCGTCAACGTAAACATAGTTGCGATACCGATTGTGTTGGTTGCCGGCGTTCTACTATCGAGACGACTTTTTCATAAGGCCACGAGCGTTGACTCAGGATCCGTTGATTCAATCTTGATGCTGCTGCCACCCATCGTATTGGCGATCGCCATTTTTCAGATCGGAATTGACTGTTGGAAGCCGCTTGTTCATGGATTGAATCCACGTGGAGCAGCCTTATTTCTGGCAACCGCGGGACCGATCCTGATGCCAATTCTGTTGTTGAAAAAGTCGAATGAGTTTCGCATGACGCTTGCCATGATCGGATGCCTTTCGCCACTGTTGGCATTCCCTGTACCCGGAACACAAGTCAATCTCGGCACGTTACCAATCGTATTGGGTTTGATTGTGGCATCGTTTGATGCTTGCGAGCTCGATGCACCAACGGTTACTTTGCCATTGATGTTTTGTAAAAAGGCGATTTGGGTTCTGGCAATGCTGATGTTGCTGGCAACTTGCACTTTTGGGTATCGGTGGGTCAACAATATGTCTTTGGATCAACCAGGTTGCCAATGGGTCCGAATCGAACCTGAGAGGGCTGTCAAGGAAAAGGCAGTTGCAGAGTGCATTCGGCTGACAGATTCGGATTGGCTTGCTTTCGACACTCACAATCACAATCGTTACTTTTTCTGGACTGGCAAGAAGCCACTGACGTCTATCAGCCCAACCTTTTGGCCAGCGATGCTTCAGGACTCTGAGCAAGAAGAAATAGAATTGGCTGCTCAGGGAGCTGATTCTATTTGCGTCGTCAGACTCAACGATGATCGCGTGAAGCTTGGTGACTACTCGCCATCGCTTGAGAAAGAACTGCTCGGTGGGTGGCATCCTATCGGAGAGTTTGGCGATTGGCAGGTTGGTATTCGTTTAAGACCATAGTTTGCCTACCTCGCAGCCAATTAATACAAGCTGAGCCGCTATTTCACGTCGCAGTCTGAAAGTTCACAGGCTTTCTGCGAAGCTTCACAGCAGCAGAGATCGCAATCACGGTTGAGTGGACAGCAATCGCATGGTACGAACTGTCGGTTTAGCAGAATTGTTGGATCGGGCAGTGATTTGACTCTACCGAATTCCGATTTCACTGGAGCAGTTCTCGCAAACGCAATAGCACAATGCATTTTCAGAATCGTTACAGCATTCGCTTTTCGTGACGTCTGCACAGCAATCACATGCGAGTGAATCATTTACGCATTTGCAATTCGTGCACTCACAGGCCAAAAATGATAGTCCGATCGTAGAGCACGATAATGCTACGATGATCACCACCGATCGCAACTTGGCCGCAATCGGTCTAGCGGCCGAAAGGAGCCTTTGTGTTGCAATCAAGTTTCGAATAAGACGATGGTAGGTGCGGTAGGTGCGAGCGTCCGATAGGACAAGATTTTCTGTTTGAGCTAGGGTTTTAGCGGAGATGCGAGCCAGTTGTGAGGCAAGCAGTAAACGGTATACTTGGCGTATCGGGCTGTAGCGCAGTTGGTAGCGCGCTACACTGGGGGTGTAGAGGTCGCTGGTTCAAATCCAGTCAGCCCGACTATTAGAGCCTAACGAGTCAGTTTCTCTGTTGGACGGTTGAGAATGCCGTGTTGGATTCGTCCGACACGGCTTTTTCATTGGCCACGCTATCCAATCAGGTCGTGAATAACATGGCCATGCACATCGGTCAGTCGTCGATCAATCCCGTTGTGCCGGAAGGTTAGCCGTTCATGGTCAACGCCCAACAAGTGAAGGATAGTGGCATGAATGTCGTAAACCTGCGTTGGTTTTGAGCGATCAAGCGGCTTGTATCCCCAGGCGTCGCTTTCACCATGAGTCAAACCGCCCTTGATGCCGCCCCCGCATAACCAATTGGTAAACACAAACGGATTGTGGTCGCGACCCTTGCCGCCCTGTGTCGAAGGTAAGCGGCCAAACTCAGTCGTCCAGAGAATGATGGTGTCTTCAAGCAGCCCTCGCTGGTCGAGATCTTTGATCAGTGCCGCTGCACCGTGTGCCATACCTGCCGCGAGAGGCCCGTGATCGCGACCGATATCTTCATGGGAATCCCAGTTGCGTCGGGGAAAGCCGTTGTCATTGCCTGAAAAGACTTGCACAAAACGGACGCCGCGTTCGATTAGTCGGCGCGCCACCAGACAGCGCCGACCAAAGTGATGAATTTCCTCGCGTGCGTTGATGTTTTTGGGCCACGTCTTCGTACTTCGGTCAACGCCATACGCATCCAAGATGTATTCCGGCTCCTTCGAGATATCGAGAGCTTCGGGAGCCGCCAACTGCATCCGCGCGGCAAGCTCATAGGAACGGACGCGGGCGTCGAGCCGACCGTCGTCAATACGACTGGCCGAGTGTTGCCGATTAAGCTGACTCAAAACGGAGCGCACATCCGACTCACTTCGTCTACTGATGTAGCTACCTTTTTTGTGTGGTTGCAGGTCGCTGATTGGATTGCGCCGAGCTGGGTGAATCACCGTACCGGAATGCTGCGAAGGTAAGAAAGCAGCATCCCAATTCTTAGCTCCGTTGCTGGCCAGACCGCGATGATCAGGCAGCACAACAAAGGTCGGTAGGTTGTCACCGATCGAGCCCAAACCGTAACTCACCCAACAACCCATCCCGGGAAAGCCGGGTTGGTTGAAGCCGGTTGTCTGCAGCAGCGTTCCCTGACTATGCACTCCCGTTTTGCCGACAAGGTTGTGAACAAATGCCATGTCGTCCACGCAACTGCCAAGTGGCGCGACCACATCGCTGAGCATCTTTCCCGATTTCCCATAAGGCTTGAAATCCCAGACAGGCCGTTTCCAGGGACCAAGTCCTCCTTGGAACGCTTCGACTTTTTCACCAAAGTCGGCGGGCTTTCCGTCGTTTTTCAGCAGTGTGGGCTTGTAATCAAACAGGTCGATGTGAGAAGCGCCTCCAGCCATAAAAAGCTGAATGACACGTTTGGCGCGCGGCACGTGATGCGGCATCTTGTCCGGCGCTGGTGAATTGAATCTCGCTGCCAAAGTTTCAGAAGCGAGCATTGATCCGAGGGCGATCGCTCCAAAACCTTGCCCGCAGGTTGAAAGCATCTCGCGCCGCGAAGGTAACGGATTAGAATTGTCTCTATTCATAATTTGGTTCTTTGCAAATGATGGCCGTCCGCTCCATTCAATCAACGAAGCTGAATTCGTTGAGGTTAAAAATCAGCCGGCAGGCATTGGCCAGTCCGTGCTTTTGAGCAACGCCAAGTATCGCCGTATGTTCCGACGTTGTTGGTTGCCGTCCGATTGCTTCCTGAAAGCCCGTACGAATTTGGTCGCTCAACTGATCATGTTGTTTTTCAAGTTTTGATGCGAAGTGGCTTGCCATCGTTACCATCAAACCATTGTTCAACATCGTCAGTGACTGCAGCGGCGTGAGACTCTGATTGCGTCGCCCTACGAGGATCGAGGGATCAGCACAGTCAAGCGTGCTCATTAACGGTTCGAGTTGAGAACGCACAATAAATCGGTAGACCGATCGACGATGAGCCGCGGAATCTTCTGGGTCGTGAAGATGGTATTCGTAGTGAGGCGAGTGCTCCGGATTATTGAGTACAAAATCACGATACCCGGGACCGTGCATCGAAAGATCGAGTTTCCCGCTGACAAAAAGCACGCTGTCCCGGACGGCTTCCGCTTCCAGCTTGTGCCGCTCCATTTTCCAAAGCAGTCGGTTATCGGCGTCCAAAGCAAGAGCCAGCTTTTTCTTCGTTGGCTGCGGTCGCGACGATTGTCGCCAAGCGGCACTGGTTAAGATCAGTCGATGCAGCTGCTTGAGCGACAGACCTTGATCCCGAAACCGAACGGCCAGGTAATCCAACAGTTCAGGATGGCTTGGCTTCCCTCCCATCCTTCCAAAATCATTGGGCGTTTCAACAATGCCGCGACCAAAGTGATACTGCCATACACGATTGACAACATTCCGCCACGTCAGTGGGTTCTCTTTATCTGTCAACCAGTTCGCCAACGCAACGCGTCGATCCGCTTCACTGTGAGAATCGTCCAGAACAAAGTGCTTCTCCAGCCCAAGCACCGTTAACGCGCCGGCTTTGACGGACTGGCGGGGCCGCGTCACGTCACCGCGTTCTAGCAAATGAATCGAACGAGGCTTGCCGTCATTGGCCCCCGTGCCGATGAATTTTCCGGTGCCCGAGAGAACCGTACCCGAGTAAATAGTTGATAGCGGTGGCAGCGAAGCCAGTTTCTTCTCGTCAGCCAGAACACGCGCGCGAGCTTGCTCTGAACGGACTCGTTCGCCGTCAGTCATCGCATCGGCAATCAACTGCTGGCGTTTCTTTCTGAACGCATCGAGACGTTCTGGATCACTCAGATATTCACCGTCGGTCAAGTTGCGCCGTCTCCAGCGCAGTCCCGATTCGATCGAATCGAGCGAGGTGACCTTCGCTTCAAGCGCGCGGTTCACCGCTTCATTGTCGCAGATCTCGACTTCCGCAAGCGCGAAGATGAAATCATTTTTTCGCGGGGCAAGATTCGTCGCAGTGATACGCAGATAGCGAGCTGACTCACCGTTGACCGTGTACGCGACGGGACCCAATTTTGGGTTTGTGAAGTCGCGTTCTGTTTCGTCTGCGATGGTGATCGCGGCGTCTGCAGATGCAAAGTCCGCGTCGTTGCTCAATTGAATCTTGAACCGCACGGGGAACCCAAATCCTGCCCCGATGTCATTGAAGTCGTCCTTGCAAGGACGCAGCACGATGCGACTGACGGGAATCTGCTTTCCCAAGTCGATCTGTACCCACTTCTCAACGTCTTGTTTCTGCGCGATTTGACTATGATAACCCAATGCCTCGCTCGGCTTACTGGATGCTTGTCCGTCGACGCCGCTCATGGCATCGTCGACGGATATTAGTTCTTTTGGAATGCGATTCGCGGCGTTCTGCCGCAGTTGTTCGATCTCACGTTTCCTCTCAGCGATTGAAAGCGTCAGCGACTGCCGCTGTTCGCTCGTCTGAGGATCCAGATCATAAGTCCTGTCAGCGCGATCGAGAGCGGCGAAGACCGCGTGCAACTTGTAGTAATCCATCTGCAGGATGGGGTCGAACTTGTGGTCATGGCATTGTGCGCAACCAACTGTCAGTCCCACGAACGATTGCATGGTCGTGCGAACCATGTCATCACGATCGAGGTGCCGGGCGATTTTCCCATCGGTCTTGTCTTCACTTACTTCGACGTGACCAACAAAATCCCAAGGCCCAGCAGAGATAAATCCAAGTGCCTCAATTCCGTCACGTGTATTGGGGTAAAGCACATCGCCAGCGATCTGTTCACGGACGAAGCGTGACCAGGGCTTGTCCGCATTGAATGACCGAATGACGTAATCGCGATACGGCCAGGCGTTTTGGCGAGGTTTGTCCTTGTCGTAACCATGCGTGTCGCCGTAGTGCACAACGTCAAGCCAATGCCGAGCCCAACGTTCGCCGTATCTTTGTGAGTCGAGCAACTCGTCAACGAGCCGTTCATAAGCGTTCGGGTGATTGTCGCTGACGAATTTTTCGATGGCACTAGGCGTTGGCGGCAGACCAATCAGGTCAAAGTAAAGTCGACGTATCAGCGTCCGCTTGGCTGCCTCGGGGGCCGGTCGCAGGTCTTTGGCCAATAGCCGCTTGAGGACGAAATGATCAATCTCGTTTCGCGGCCACTGTTTTACGACCGCTTCGTCAGAAGACACGTCGGGCGGCTCAACGATGTTCAATGGGCGCAGCGACCACCACGAGCGGTCTTTCAGATGGCTCTCCGCGAGTTGTCGGTCTTCAGGCCACCACGCGCCTTGGGCGATCCAAGTCTCAATCGCAGCGATCTCTTGTTTGTTCAGTGGCTCTTTCTTTGCTTTCTCCGGCGGCATGTATGCGTCTGGGCCGCGAACATAATCGAGCAGAATACTGTCGTCCGGTTTTCCAGCTTCGATCACGACTCCCGACTCGCCACCGGCCATCGCGCGGTTGCGTGTGTCGAGCGACAATTCGCCCTTCGCGTTATTGGCATTGTGGCAGGTAACGCAACGAGCTTCAAAAATATCAGCAACCGCACTAAATCCACGATCCACAGATGATGACAAGGTTTTCGTTTCCTGGGCTGCAACCGTAACATTCCAAGTGGTTATGAAGACCAGAAAGACAAGGATGCTCGCGCAAAAGCGCCGAGTCTCGGTGAGACAAACGCGCGAATCAATCGCTTTTCGATTCAAAGTTCTTACTCCTCAAATAAACAACGTCAAAGAAACGAAACCCGAATCCCAAAGCGCGAGTGTTCGCCTCGGCTGCGAAAAATTGAGAGGCGGTTTCAAAACCCAATGTCGTTGCTTGCTCCGCGATCTTACGCCGAAAATGCGTTGGACATTGGATCGACGGAGCGATCCACGAGTTTCAAGGTTCTGAAACCACTTCTGGTCCGCTGGTGTCCTCCTGCTCGAATACAGGATATCAAGTGAGCTGCATTATTCACGAATTGCAATCCGATCGTTAACCCATTGCTCTTTAGTTTCCATTTCCATCAAATGAAATAGTACAGACATTTCCGCTCGCCAAGCTTGAACTTCTTTGAAATGTCTATCTCTTCAATTTAGCCTGCTTGGTCCAAGATCGCGACAAATCAAAATATGAAGGAAGGCCCAAGTTGGAAAGCTTCCAAACAGTTCCATTCGCCTGCGATAAACGAAGCGATTGGCGTAAAAGTTCATTCAACTTGTGTCCAGTCAGCTCGACTTAATTATTCGCCGCGAATAACAGCATTTTCTGCCGTCTGAGGATTTCAGATGTGTGGCAAGGCCAGTAAGCAGATTGTGTATCGTACACAATCTGCCCTACAAGGAACCGCAATCATGAAGCGCAGAGCATCTATGTCGGCACCCAAATACTGACTCCACAATCGATCAGGGCAAGCGGTCGTAACTATCTCAGGCAAGATGCATTACCTCGGAGGTTACAACACGCCTGAAAGCCAGCAGCGAAACAAACAGGCAATCGCTGACTATTGGTCTCCATCGGGAACGTCGCCAAGGCTAGTCCAACCAGTAAAGGTGCAAGCGGTAAGGGTTTCCATGCTGGCTCCAAAATTCGGCGTGTATGGGAATCGCAAATACAACAGCGGGCCGGAATGGAAGCAGATCCAGTCCGTGCTCAAAGTTACTCGCGAAACGTATGGACACATGATCGCAGAGGAATTCGGGGCTGACCACGATTTGTCGCGAGCAGTGGTGAAGCGCAAGGCAATCACGATAAAGGCCTTGACAATATACATGTTTCAACATATAAAATCGAAATGCCGATAAAAGGAAACAATAAATTGTGTTTGGCCAGTGAAATTGGCAAGCGAGGAGCCTTTGCGAATTTGCAACAGGAAACTCTGCTGAACATGATGCGCACCCAGTCATTGCTTTCCAGTGAGTTCAAGCAAAAACTGTTTAAACCGGCGGGTCTCTCGCCTGAAAAATACAACGTTTTGCGAATCCTGGCAGGCGAAGATCGGCCGATGCAGATTTATGAAATCGCTCAACGGATGATTGCGCCCAGTACTGACATCTCTCGATTGATAGAACGATTGGTAAAGACTGAACTGATTTCACGACAGCGATGCGGCGAGGATGGTCGTGTGGTTTGGATCAAATTGGATTCGAAAGGAAAAGCAGTTTTGAAAAAGCTAGCCAAACCCATTGATGAACTACATGCGTCGCAATTTGAAACTCTCAGTCAAAAAGAATTGGCAACTTTGAATCGACTGCTCGTCAAAGCACGCCAGACGAGCGGTTGATTTTTTTATTTAGATATATGTTGAAACATATTATGTTGAAATAGGTTGTTTCAGATTGTAAGGACCAGGGAAATGCGAGAGGAAGAGCAGTCGAGCGAAATTGATCGGAGAGATTTCGTTAAAAGCCAACTGGCGGCAGGCTTCGCCGTTTCGTTGCCCGGGTGTGCTGCAGGAATGCAGCAACCTCAAGCAGCTGAATCAAAACCGCCCGCTAAACAACTGCAGGAGAAAATCAAAATGAGAATCCCAAAGCAAATTGTTACCGCAAAACCGCACATCGAAGGTGCAGGCGTTCATCTGCATCGCGGCTTTGGATTTGGTGAGACGGCGCCCTACGATCCATTTCTGTTGTTCGATGATTTTCGAAATGACGATCCGGAAAAGTTCAAGAACGGTTTTCCGTGGCATCCTCATCGCGGCATCGAGACGATCACCTACGTTCTAGCCGGTAACGTGGAACACCAGGACAGTCTTGGCAACAAGGGAACACTTGGCGCTGGAGACATTCAGTGGATGACATCAGGCAGCGGGATTCTGCATCAGGAAATGCCTCAAGGCGACGAGCGTGGACAGATCCATGGCTTCCAGTTGTGGGCAAACCTTCCTGCCAAACACAAGATGACCAAGCCGCGGTACCAGGATGTCAGCTCAAAGAACATTCCAACGGTCGTTGACGACGATGGTACCAGCGTACGAATTCTCTGTGGAGATTTTTGTGGAAAGACTGGACCGGTTCAAGGCATCGCGGCCGAACCGCGTTATCTGGATATCAGCCTTCCCGCCAATACGACTCGTTCGATTCCGATTGAAACGACTCGGCATGCGTTTGCTTACATCATTGCAGGAACTGTTCGATTTCGAGATGGCTCAGATCCCAAAGACATCCGCATGGAAGACCCCATGAACCATGGCCAACAACTTCAACAATTTAGCGGGAACCGTTCGCTTGTCCTCTTCGACCAGGGTGACTCGATTCGCGTCGAGTCAGGTGAACAAGGCGGGCGGTTCCTGTTGGTTTCAGGTGAACCGATCAAGGAACCTGTCGCTTGGCGGGGCCCGATCGTGATGAACACACAGGCTGAATTACAAGCGGCCTTTAGTGAATTGAGAGACGGCACGTTTATCAAGAATTAGGGGCCGACTCCTAACAACCTATTTCCAAACAAGAACCATGCATTCAACTAACTAACGAAACCTAGAGCAAGCCATGAAACTCCAAACCGCTACCATAGTGATTTTTCCAATGTTGCTCGCGACATCCATATCGTTCGCACAACAAACGCAGAATCAACCAAAACAGGAAGTACAACAGGCAACCACGCCCGTCCCTGTTCAATCCGTGGCCATGCTGGCTCCAAGCAATTCGCGCATTAGCTTCGTTGGCATTCATGTAGGCGATGACCCGAAACCGCGACTCGGAGGCTTCTCCGAATTCCAGGGATATGCAGTTGTCGATCCGGCGAACAACTACATTCAGTCAGTCGTTATTGACATCAATGTCGATTCAGTGTGGACTCAGTTTGAAAAACTGACCGGGCATTTGAAGAATGCTGATTTCTTCGACACCGAAAAGTTCCCGGCTGCTCGGTTTGTCAGCACCGAAATCAAGGTCGCTGAAGATGGCAAATGCACAATGACTGGCAACCTGACACTCCATGGCGCTTCGAAGTCAATTAGCTTCCCGGCCAACTATCGTTTTGAAAACGGTGGGTTGCTGCTGGCGGCAAAATTCCAACTGGACCGTTCGCAATTCGGCATGGATCAAATGTTGAGCGGCGTGGACAAGCTGGTGGAAGTTGAGATCTTTGTCGGACAGGAAACGGCGCCGTCAAAATCTGAGCCTGGACATGGCGGCAAGAAGAAGCAATCGTCCGTTGAGTCATCAAGTGATCTTCAACAGGTTTCGATCAACGTGCCCAACATGACGTGAACCGGCTGTGAAGCTTCCGTGCGAAGCGACTTAAAAGCGGTCGAAGGAATCACGAATATTGAAACTGACCTTGATGAGAAAACTTGCTCGTTCAAGATTGTTGCGGCAGCCGACGTCCAGAAACTGTTGGACGGCCTGACAAAGGAAAACAACAAGCTGTCCGAGTGGACGTTTGTCAATTGAATCTGCCGACGTCGACGAGATGAAAACTGAAGTCAACTAAACAACCCGAGGATGAAATGGACAAACGAATAATTGGATATTGGGCGGCAACTGCTCTGTTTTGTTTGGCAATGGGTGCCGGCGGGGTGATGAATCTAGCCAAAGTCGATGCACAACGTGAAGCGATGGCTTCTCTGGGTTATCCGGAATACCTAATGATCATTCTTGGGACCGCCAAGGTTCTAGGTGTCATCGCACTTTTCATTCCCGGTTTGCCACTACTAAAGGAATGGGCCTACGCAGGTTTCGTTTTTGATCTGCTGGGTGCTTCGGCGTCGCATGGATTCTCTGGTCATTCCGCCAAGGAAATTATCATCCCTTTGGTTGTGCTCAGCATTGCGGGAATCTCCTACTACTTACGGCCTGACAGCCGGAGGCTGCCGACACTTCCCGAGCCTAAATTATAGAATGATACTTCACAATCCTTCTCGATAGAGCTGAACCTAATCACCTACCAAATTCAGAGAAACGGAAACTCAAAATGGCAAAGCCTACAGTCGCAGCTAAAAAACCAATGGCCGTCAATCTCGAACCGGGAGAGCATTATTGGTGCAGCTGCGGTAAATCCAGCAACCAGCCATTTTGTGACGGTTCGCATCGCGGCACAGAATTTACGCCAGTCAAATTCAAGGTCGACGAAGCGCAAGAGTCCTACATGTGTCTCTGTAAGCACACCAAGAATCCTCCGTTTTGTGACGGCACGCATGCTCAGCTGGGCGATGAGGTTGATGTCGCGGCTCCCAGTGGTGACGGACCACCAGCTGGCCAGAACACTCCGGAAGAGCCAACCCTGGAATTGATTCACGCGTTGGCTCGTGACGGATTGGAAAAAACCGGACATCATGGACCCATGGCTGCGATGGGCGTTCCGCGAGCAACGCTTCCAAAGTGGGACGACATTCAAATGTTGACGGCACAGATGGCAACAAAACCACTCTTGGAAGACGTACCGGTCGGGACTGAATTGGTGATTGGACCGAACGCGAAGAAGCCGCTGCGTTTAGAAATTCCGATCTTCGTTTCCGACATGAGTTATGGAGCCTTGTCTGAAGAAGCCAAGACCGCGATGGCACGTGGAGCCGAACTTGCGGGCACTGGAATTTGCAGCGGCGAGGGTGGCATGCTTCCAGAAGAACAAGCCGAAAACTCTCGATACTTTTATGAGCTTGCTTCGGCAAAATTCGGTTACTCCGAAGATTTGCTAACCAAGGTCCAAGCCTTTCATTTCAAGGGTGGCCAGGGAGCCAAGACTGGAACTGGAGGACACCTTCCAGGCAATAAAGTCAAAGGCAAGATTGCAAAAGTTCGCCAACTGAAGGAAGGCCAATCAGCTGTTTCGCCACCGACATTCGCCGAGTTCACAACAGCCAAGGATTACAAAGATTTCGCTGATCGGGTTCGAGAACTCTCCGGCGGCGTCCCGATCGGATTCAAGCTTTCCGCCCAACACATCAAGAAAGATATCGACTTCGCGCTCGACGCTGGCGCTGACTATATCATTCTCGACGGGCGCGGCGGCGGCACGGGCGCGGCCCCGCTAATCTTCCGTGACAATATTTCCGTCCCTACGATTCCAGCGCTCGCCATGGCCAGGCAACATCTCGATCAATCCAATCGCACTGATGTGACGTTGATTATCACTGGCGGAATCCGGACACCATCGGATTTCATCAAAGCCATGTGCTTGGGCGCCGATGGGATTGCTGTCAGCAATTCAGCGATGCAGGCGATCGGATGTATCGCCGCCAGAATATGTAACACGAACAATTGCCCGGTTGGAATCGCAACTCAGCAAGGCCATTTACGTGCGAAGCTGAACGTTCAAAAGTCGGCGGAACAATTGGGGCGGTTCTTCACTGCGTCCACCGAGTTGATGAAAGTCATGGCTCGCGCTTGCGGCCACGATCATCTCAATAAGTTTAATGCCAACGACATCACGACTTGGAAGAGAGAGATGGCTGAACTCACCGGAATCCAGTTTGCGGGCGTAGGAGCAAATTGAAGTTGCAGTGCCCGTGGTTTAGACAGGATGAACATGATTTACAAGATGCATGCGCGAGATCCTGTTCATCTTGTAAATCCTGTCAAAAATCACGTCGCGTATATACGACATAAGTTTGGCTATTTCAAACTCACTGCACGACAGACGTTTCAATTCCTCAATTGAAATCAATGCTTGTACATGAACGTATTCCGCTTGGGATGATTTTGAAAATAGACGGTTTAAGAATCACCTTGTTTGCCGTGATCGGCACAGCTGTCTATTGGCTGCATCATTTTGTTGGATTCGACGTCAAGGTCCCGTTGTCCGTTATCGCAACGTTGGGAACTGCAGTCGCGATCTTGCTCGGATTCAAAAACAACTCGGCGTATGATCACTGGTGGGAAGCAAGGAAAATCTGGGGCGGCATCGTCAACCAAAGTCGTTACTTCGCATCGCAACTGGTTACTTACACCGACAAGGGCGATGCAAAACATTCGCCAGAGCACGAGCAATTACTTCGCGAACTCGTGAGTAGGCACTTGGCCTACATCAATGTGCTGCGGCTTCAAACGAGAGAGCTTCCATTGGACGAACCAATTAAGGAATGGCTTTCCCCTGATGAAGTTGCGAATCTCAAAATTGCTAGAAACAAATCCACGCAAATCTTGACTGTTTAGGCGAACGATTTCGGGAATTGCATGAGGACAAACGCATCGAGCAATTCCGCCTTTTTGAACTCATGGCAACGGTTCGAGAGTTTTTTGAACTTCAGGGAAGAGTCGAGCGAATCAAAAACACGCCTTTGATGCGCCATTGCTCGTACTTCACAACCGCATTCGTATGGGTGTTCGTGCTTTTTCTACCGTTTGGATTTGTGGAGCAAATGGATTGGAAGATGATTCCGCTGTTCGTGCTTGTCTCGACCATATTTAGGATGCTCGACAGAGCCGGAACCTTTACCGAGACTCCTTTCGACAACCGTTGTCTTGTTCGCTGTCTCGGATTTGGAATAGTCAAAACGGGCAAGCTTTCCACAGCACTTCGCACTCGAAGCTGCATTGGATCGGTATAGACGTTCATCGTCAGACTGATGTCTGAGTGCCTGATGGCGGTCAGAGCGACTCTCGGAGCAACACTGGACGCGGACATCATTGTGCCGAATGAATGCCGCAAAGCGTGGACGTCAACGGTATGTATTGTAGGGAAGTCAGTCTTCCCATTAAAAATTGCTTCGTTTTCTTTTGATTCAATTGGAACTGGCTCGATTCCCTTCCGTGAAACGAAATCATCGCTTCGGTCACAAAGTACTCAGTGGTTCTTGCGTAAATGCGAGCGGTCTTCTTTCGGGTTGCCTCATGTCCGAAACATTTGTTAAAACGTTTGCTCGCTCCAGTTCCCCGAATCATTGGTCTTATTTCCCCGAAAAAACGCCAATTGTGTTCGCAGGAGTCGGTTGTCACGATGGAATAGTGTCAGCCGCGATTCAATTTAATGGCGTATAAGGAAATATGTGATGAAATGCTCTTCGATCGTAGTGCAAGGGATTTGCATGGGCTTGTTAATGTTGAGTTGCTCCACCGCTTCCGGTCAGCTTAAAGAAGATCAAATCGTGCGGGAATCGGTCGACGTGCTCAACGAGATCATGAAGATTCCAGTCAACGGCATTCCTCGGAATATGCTCAACGATGCGCAAGCAGTTGCGATCATCCCGCGCGTTATCAAAGGAAGTTTTGTCATCGGTGCCCGCCACGGAAACGGCGTGGTGATGACACGCGACGAGCAGGGAGGCTGGCATGCACCGGTATTCGTCACCCTGACCGGCGGAAACGTTGGCTGGCAAGCCGGTGTCCAATCCACCGACGTCGTGCTGGTTTTCAAAACCAGGAAGAGTGTCCAAGGGCTGTTATCCGGTCGTATGACTCTCGGTGGCGATGCCGCCATTGCTGCTGGTCCCCTCGGGCGTCAAGGCGCCTTAGCGACTGACAGCGGTCTTGGTGCGCAGATCTATTCGTATTCTCGGAGCCGCGGGCTGTTCGCCGGTGTTTCGTTCGATGGATCCGTTATCCGGATGAACCCAATGAGCAATGCAGCCTATTATCGGTCGGCGACGCCAGGTGGACCTGTTGTGATTCCTGCGAGCGCCCAGCAATTGGGAAACCAAGTAATTCAATACGCAGGAAACAATGTCGTTCCCAATCCAACGCAGGTGACCGGGCAAGTCCCTTCCATTCAAGCCTCGTCACAAACGGGACAACAGATCTTCGCCCAACACCATTCGATGCTCGAGGTTGACCACCTTCGCGAGCAACTTGCCAAATTGGCTCCCGAAATGTATGAGTTGCTCGACGCGAATTGGCAACGATATCTGGGAATTCCTGCGCAGGTGTTTCAGGTGGGCGGCCATCCGTCCGTCGAAGCCGTCAATCAGAGCCTGATGCACTTCGATGCGGTGCGGAATGACCCTCGATATTCAGATCTGGCTAATCATCCCGAGTTCCAATCCACCTACGGTTTGCTCAAGCACTACGCTCACGAACTCTCCAATAACAAACGAGCGCTCAACTTGCCTGCGCCGCCTGCGTCGCAGGTTTTCAACCGACAGTAAAATTGAGATTGAAAAGAATGCGATGGGCAAGTTGACGATTCAGCGTTTGGAGGAACAAGGTCTGCGCTGCTGGGGCACTTGGGCTTTCCAACCTACCATGCTTATTACCAATAGATTCCAGTGAACTCCCATGGAATGCCGCTTGGGGGTGCCAACGAGCCGTCAAAGTTTCGGTTCCCTACAAGCCGGGAGTGGGGCAGGTTTGGTCAGTGACTCGTTTTGGGCGAGCACGTTTGTGTCTCCCTAACCCGGCCGACATGAGTCGCAACATATCCGTGCCGACAATGCGTTTCACGCCTAGTCGGACAACAAGGGCAACGTGACCTTCACCTTGTGTTAGACGGATCCGAAAGACGGAACCTATTGGATGCCCGTTACCAATGACGGCTACCACTTGATTCTCCGTTACTCTCCTTCGCTTTTAAAGCTTCCTGTTCTTCCCGATCGATTGCCTCCATATGTTTTTGGAGCTCTGGCATGGAGTACAAGACTTTTTGGACATCAAGAACTGCGACGACTGGCGAGCTGTCGCCTTGTTGTCCTTGGGACAAACCAGTTTGGGCGAGAAGTGTAGCGGAGAACACGTATGAGGTGATCAGTCGGGTGAGCAAGAGTTGCATTTCAATTCCTTTTGATTTTGGGTTATAGGCTTCCTGTCGTTAGATCCTGCCCGCTTGGATCCTGCTCGCTTAGATTTGCAAACCGTGTGCCACGACAAGTTTACTGAAATTGGCTGAAGAAAAAGCGCCTGCTTGCGGTAAAGATTTCAAACCAGATGTAACTTTTTCCTGCTCGTGCTCGGATGGAAATCGTCGCTTTGTCGCTTGTAAACCACGGTGAATTACGACATCGCAAGTTCGTCAGGAAACGCTGGCAGTCGCTTCTCAAAGCACACTTTTTAGATTCGTATCCAAGAGTTTGCTTGGATATCTAGCGCCAGAACAGTTCGAAGAGAAACACCGATTAAAAAAGCTGCCCAATCCAATATCGCGAGTCCGTCACTCATGGGCCAACTCAATGCAGTCTGCGGCATTTGACTCTTGTTCGAGCCATTGGAGTCGCGTTCTTAAAAGCTGTACCGCCAAGAAATTGCCTTCGGCTTTTGATGCTGTTTCCGTGGTCAATAGACGGTCAATCGTTTCGACTTTCCCAATCAGCTCCTCTCGAAGTTTCTGCAAGACGTCATCCTTTTTCTTGGAGGGTAGACTTGCCAAATAATCCACTCGTGTGCGAAAAGGATCAGTACTAAGCCTAGTTGCAAGGTTCGGATCGATAGCCCATCGATGCACGGCCGCGCGTCCACTTCGTGTCACTGAAAGTTTGTTCGTGCCGCGCGCATCGTCCATTCGCACCTGCTTCAAGAAAGACTTTTCGACAAGCCGCTTGATCGCAGGATACACCGCGCCCGCGCTAGCAGTCCAACCTTCTGTTGGAGAACTGGCGAAAGCTTTCCGGACCTGAAAAGCAGTCTTTCTTCCGCGAAGTTGAACTTCCAACATTATCGCGCCCTCAAGTTCACTCAGCACTTGACACCTCTTTTTGTGTTAACTACGTTTAGTACGAATCGTACTAACGTGACAGGAAACCGTCAACCTTATCCAACGAATAGTGGCAAATATGAACCAAACGTTTTCACGAAGACGCTTGCTGGCAGGCTTGGCGCTCGCTTCTTTTTCTCAAGTGGGAAGCCTCCCACGGCAAACGAAAGGGGCAGTATTGACAACTATTGAAGAACAACCGGAGGGAGCATTCAGTCTGTTCGTATCCAACGGTCGTCCACTCGCCATGTTCTCTCATGGTGACAGCGTTCCGGTTCCCGTGGTGTTTGATACAGGAACCAATGGGAACATGGTCGATACACGAGTCTTTGAATCCTTTCACCTCGAAACGAACCCAAATGTCCAGAGTTTTACTACCGACGCCAGCGGCACAACAATGGAAACCGTCAGCGCATTCGTTAAGCAGGGGGAAATCGGTGGATTGCCTATCAAAACATGTGGGATCGAAGTTTACGATTACCGCCATGACAACGAAGCCGGAATTTTTGGTCCAGAGCTCTTTCGAGGCTGTTCAATTTATCTCAATTTGCCGAGACAAACGGTTTACGTACGAAATGAACCTCCGAAACTGCTCAGCGCGAGCGACGTGACGCCGTATCAAGATGGGCTGCCCATGATCGACATTACTGTTGACGGGATGAAGAAGGGGATGCGTGCGATTTTAGATACTGGTAAAGATAGTGCGATATCGTTCCCCGAAGAGATGATGGAACAGGTCCCGCTGATTGGGAAACCGGAGCAAGTCGGCGTAGCGACAACAGTTTTCAATTCCATTCCGGTTGTTGGCGGAAAAATGGATGCCAATGTTACGGTGGGTGGCTATTCGATCTCAAATCCGGATGTCATTTTTCATGGGCACATTCCCAAAGTTGGAATGCCATTTTTGTCGCCGCAATGAATTTGGTTGGAACCTGCTCAACAGAGATCTTGGGTTGCTACTCCGACAAAGCTTGGTATCGAAGAACAATCGCCCTTTATCGGCGAATTTGGTATCCGCAAAATTCAGGCAGGAAAACATGGGCTGATCTACAGGAGGGAAGGATCGTTGGAGCGGAATCTGATCTGTATGGGCGGCGACCATTTTCTTTTCGAACACGACGAAACAGATCTGATCTTCCGTCGTAATTCACTTAGAGAAGTGACCGGGTTCACATTGCTAGCCGCAGACGGTCGCACCTATGAAATCGAGCGATGACTGCCACAACGCAATCGAGATTGCCCTAGTGACGGTGTACGACTTTGGGCTAACTAGCATTGGCGTGAAACTTCGAGGAGACTTGCAAACTGCGTTCGAACGATGAAGCCGAAGCAGGCTAAAGTACAGGCGTTCCTCACATCCGTGTGCGCTCCGATTGCGCGAACCACTTTTGGCTAACTCGCTTCGGTCACATCGCAATGAACTCCAGGTCAGCTACAATTGCGATCAAAGAACCCAAACCGCATTTTCTCCAAAAAGTGACGAACGTCTGATCCCCGAAAAGAATAAAGGCTAACTGTGGCACGATTTCAAATCCTCTCTCTGATCGGCGGCGGTATTCGCGGCGCGTTCGTGACCAGCTATTTGAAAGAGTTGGAGCAAAAGCTTGGCCGCCCGATCGCAGAACATTTTGACTTGATCGCAGGTACGTCGACAGGCGGGATCATTGCGGCTGGACTGGCTTTCGGGCTCTCCGCCGAAGAGATGCACCAGTTTTATGTTGATTATGGTGCATCCATTTTTACCGAGCGGGAGCCGTACAAAGCTAAAGGGATTTATCGGTATTTGTTTCCGACTATCAATTGGATCTTCAATAAGCGAACCGGCGGCAGTCTTGATACTGCCTTCCGTGCCCGGTACTGCCCTCACGCACTTGAATCTTCATTCGAGAAAGGATTTGGCGAGCATACCTTGGGCGACATCAAATGCACCCGACTTATCATGCCGGCAGTGAATTTGACCAAGGGAGAGCCGCACGTTTTTCGCTCGACGCACTTGCCGAAAGCGATTCACGACAAAGACTTGAAAATTGCTGATGCCATTATTGCGACTACCGCAGCACCGACCTATTTTCCTCATCGTACAATTGGTGAAAACGCATTTGTCGACGGTGGTGTCTGGGCGGCCGATCCAAGCATGTTGGCGATCGCCGAAGCGATTCGAATTCAACAGTTTGAAAAACAGCTGGATGCTGAGGCAGCAATTG
>CAYGUE010000126.1:1669-21532 GCA_964352885.1 uncultured Pirellulaceae bacterium | reverse complement strand
ATTAATCCAGGTATGTCTGCAAAAATTCACAGCCTCGAAGCGCCAGCGAGTGAGTCGAAACTCCATGCAATTATTCACTCGCTGGCGCTTCGGGCTTGTATGAGTGCAACTTCAAAAAGCGCCAGAGAGTGCGTCAAGAAACGCGGCAATATTCACTCGCAGGCGCTTTTTAAAGGTGAACTGTTTTCCATCCCGCAGGGATCCAAGCCGTTAGCCGGTGGTTGAGCTCAGCGACACTACCGGTAACGTAAGGAAATGGCAATTGATCCCGGAGGGATCACAGCCCTCGGAGTGCTGCCATCCCGTTCGGGTCGGATGTGCAGTGTCAACAGATTCCGGTGATGGCATTGCACTTATCGCCGGCTATCGGCTGCTAGAGACAGCCAGAAAAAAGCCGCCAAAGGAGACCAATGGCGGCTTGATGTTTGTTTTGATTGTTCGATTGAGCGATCAGGCTCTTCGGCGTCTCAGGCCCAATCCCAGGCCAGCTAAGCCAAGAATGGCAAACGTTGAAGGCTCAGGTACGGCGGCAACGTATGTTCCGAGTCGTGCTGCCAAAGCTCCATTGCCGTCTGTTTCAAGTGAATTGACAGGGGCGATGAACCAATCATCCAAAACGAAAGCTCCGCTTGCGCTTGTGCCGCTGCTGCGATAAGCGAAAGCTCCAGCGTATTCCCACGCTTCTCCGGTTCCATCAACACCACTGACGCCATACTGATCGATGACAACTCCACCGACGTTCTTCAAGCGGACACGATCGTCTCCGTTGATGTTGAAAGTCGGGTCGTCAATAATGGCGCCGATTGCTCCCGCCAACGTGGCGTCTGCTGGTGTCGCAGTAACGTAGATGAAGTCACCTTCGTTGTAGACGGTTGAATCAAAGACGTAGCCAACGCCGAACTCATCGTCCATTGGATTCGTATTGGCATTGAACTCAAGTTCAATCGACCAGTTTTCGAAGCTTCCCGTTGAGCCGACGTAGAGTTCAATGCCACGTGGGGTATTGGCATCGCCGTCAAAGATGGAAGTTATCAAGAGTTCTGCGCTAGCGGATGTGCACGTGCAAAGCAGAATTGTGGTTATCAGTAGAAGCCGTCTCATGTTGTCTCCGGTTCGTCGGCCAGCGTAATTTCTTTTGACTTTCAACTTTAGCTTGTCGGTATTCCGACGCAATTTGATTTATCTTAAGTTCTGGTGTCGTGCCAGTTAGATGGGTCCCTTGTAACGATTATAGACGCAAGGCAGGTCAGAATGTCCGATTCTTGGGAAAAAACCGCAAGTCCAGTGGTGTGTTTCGATATTTGCCTCGACTTTTCCATGCAGTCGGGATCGCGATCCAAGTTGGTCACGACACGATTTTAATTAAGCCAAATTTAGATGTCGATGAGGAGCACGGATCAAGAGCGTCGGAATCGACGAACGCTAAATAATCGAACGTTTGGCAATGGAAGCAGTTCGTTTTGGCAATGTTGGTTTACCTGCGTCCGGCGCCGTGAATCGCGATTGACGTCGAGCCACAAATGAAAAAGCGGAGCCCTATCGAACTCCGCTCTTATTTTTTGTTTGTCTTGTGCCGCGAACTATTCGGCGACAAAGCTTTTCTGGACAGTCAGTTGTCGTACCTGCTTTGAGATCGGTTCGAGAACACGCATCGTAAATTTCAATCCGCGAATCGGAGCGTCGTAGGGGGCGACAACTTTGCGATAGGGCGTGCCCCCAAAGGATTTCAACTCGTCTCCTTCATCGATCTGGCCATCAATGTCGTCATCGACTCCATTTGAACCAGGGTGATCCGCAAATCGACGGTTGTACTGAGACGTGCCGGTGTCGTACACAGATTCTACGTAGTTGAATGGTACTGGCGAAGGAGGAAATGGAAAACGCGGCCCTGGGACGCCGCCGAAAATTCCTGCATCCGTTAGCGGAATACCTGTATCTGTTGTCATAATGCCTTTACCCAAATCAACAAATCCGCCGAGTTTGGCAATCATGCCAACACGTTCGGCGATAACTTGATTTCGCGTCCCGATATCAGACGGTTCGGCAACGTCGCCGTTTGCAAGGACACGAACATAAGCATCCGGATCAAAGACCTGAATGTCAAATGCTGCGACCGATGAGACCATGATATGGTCATCTCTGTACCTTGTTCCCAAGGGTACAATTTCAAGCGTGGATTCAGCAGGGCTTCGATGCTGATCTGGGCCTATTGGCCCAAGCGCGACGTTTAGTTCGTGGGAGTATCGGTTAGCCCGAAGTGCAAGATTCCCAAGATTGTTTGCGACCAACGTCCCCGTAGGCGTGCGGTGTACAGAGATATCATTGTTTTGCAAAAAGTCGTCGTATCCGGCTGCGGTGCCTACAACGCCAGAGGGCGTGATGTTTGGCAGGATTAATAACTGACGCCTCACCAACAATACATCATCGGGATCAGCAGTCGCAGAGTCGAACACAGTAAACCAAGCGACTTCTGCAAGATGAGATTCCACGATTCTGTCGTTATATCTTCCACGAAATGCCTTTCCATTCGATTTAATGGTGCACGCGAAATAATCATCGCGATCGCCAAAAACCAGTTGGTTTCCACCATGTGCGAAACGATTGACGGCTGATATGTCGAGCGCTTCATTGGCAGGAACATAATCCGTTTGAGCGCCGTCAACTATCTCAACGAAGCCCTTTGGTTGTGCCGCAAGCCGGTGGTGAGGCTTCAGATCCACGGTGATTCGATCGAGGTCGCGTCGCAGTTGTTCCTCCGCGTTAACGAGTCGATTGTTCAGTTCAATCGAAGCGCGTCCTAGCGCCATTTCAGCACTTGCATACGAAAATGCAGCCATCATTGCACCGAGCACGATCAGAGTCATCACCATCGCGATCATGATCTCGATTAGGCTCAGGCCGTGACGTCGCGAAGACGCTGAATTGAATTTGATGTGAAACATAAATGGCTCCAGATGGAGAGACGCAGGAGGGATTATTCAATGATGGTTCGAACGAGTACCGCTTGATCAACGTTGTGGTTCTTGCCGGGCTCAGATGCGACAGGAATCGAGCGATCAACCATGTAGAAAGCACGGTTGCGGCTCACTTCACCTTCGTTAGCACCGAGTTCAGCGCCAACACGACCGAACTCGTCAACTTCGAAGTAGCCGATCGTGATCCAGAATGCATACACCGATGATCGCGTGGTCGTCAAACCACCAAGACGAGTCCGAACTTCATTGCGGAATGTTGCAGCACTTTCGATGTCTGTGCCGCCCTGGATCGTAGTGTCGTTCTCGCTATCCAAAAATTTCCCAGTACCGCCAGTTCTGAACATGGCTCCAGCTTGGCCCTTTCGCAGGCGATCCATCGGTGAAGCACCCGTTTCAACAAACTCGGAACCTTGAGCTGTCGTATAAACTCGACCGATATCTGTTGGGCCGTCCGCAAAGCTTCGGTTCGTGCGAAAAGAATTGAAATCCAGAGTAGCTGTTGGCCCAAAGCCGCGCCTCACAGCATCCCAAACATCTGCCGAGTAAATCGTGTTGATGTTCACTTTTCCAGGGTAACGGAAATTTGGAATCGATCGGAACGGGGCGTTAAGGTTCATCAGAAGTGGTCCTGAGGCTGCAACATCTGCAGGCAAGAAGGTTTCAGATCCGAGGAAGCGATTGGGCACTTCCACGAAGTCGAGCAAAATGTCGAATCGATTTGGTTCAATTGCACCACCGGCACCTCGCACGACGCCGCCAAATCCAAGCAAATGTCCGAATTGGTCATCGCCAAAGAAGTAGGCAAACGCCTTGTCCGATGTTTCCTCGGTACCGATTGAAGGAGGAGAAGCGTCCGCCTCAGATTCACCGAAGTGACGAACAAGGCCTTCTGCAGAAAGCATTGGGACTTGAGCCAGTTCCATGTGGTTCGCGTAAGGACGATTGTTCCAGGCAAGCCAGCCGAAAGGCACGGTGTCATCATCGTAGGCATCATTGCGACCGCCGAGCGTTTCAAGTCGTTCAGGGTTCGCCGGATCAGTAACGTTGTCCAGGAAACTGTAGCTGAGCGTATGATCGTCGCCTGTCGACGGGGCAACATCAGCGTTGAATTCTTTACGGTCATCTGCAAAGCGAAAGAGGGTGCGTCGTGCAGTAGCTCGATCAACGTCACCAGCGATTTTCTCACCACGCTCAATACCGCCCATTTGCGTATCACCATTGAACGGGATCAACTCTGATGTCGCACTAGCAAATCCATTTTCTGCTGAATTGCCGTTGTCAGGATTGTTAGTCAATCCGTTGTACGCCAACAGATCCACACTTGCGATATCAACAGTAACATACGGATTCGAATCAATATCAAAGGCTGAGTTAGGATCCGCAAGACGCTGAAGACGTAAGACCCGAAACTGATAGTCAGCAGACAAACCGCCGCTGCGTTGCTGTTTCATGACACCGTTCGTCCAAACGGCGTCGACATCGTCAACGTCGTGGTAAGGGGTAGATCCAAGACTAGCATCGTAGGGTGTATCCCGGGCCTGTTCCATCGGAGGAAAACCCCCATCGGTCAACAGCGTTCCGTCTGTTTCAACATCCAAACCTGCAGTGATTGTGTAGCCGCCGTTTGGATCACTGAGCGAAAGTCCGCGAACATTTCCGCCGGTGGGTACGCTTCGATCGATGATGATCGTTTTACAAGATCGAGTTGCTGGTTCTGGTCCGCGGACAACCACACCAGTATTCGTCAATTCAATCGACCGTGTGTTGTTTATCTCTGCTGCCGTTGGGGCATCACCTGCCATTGTTGTCAGCCGACCGAACGTCGTCATGTTGCGACCTGCGACATTGCCGGGCGAACCAATGACGGCGTACTCTCCGGGTGCGATAGTGCTGACCGCACCGCCTGGGTAGAACGCGTCACCAATCGTTGGTGCAACTGAACTTGACGGATCGGCGAAATAGATACTTCGAACTGCCTCGCTTGGCATCGTTGCATTTTCTCCACGGTGAACCACGATTCTCCAGACTGGCGTGTCATCGGGTGCAAGTTTGTTCAGATGAACAC
Source organism: uncultured Pirellulaceae bacterium (assembly GCA_964352885.1). Taxonomy (GTDB): domain Bacteria; phylum Planctomycetota; class Planctomycetia; order Pirellulales; family Pirellulaceae; genus Mariniblastus. Next base: position 16,492 of record CAYGUE010000126.1, on the reverse strand, counting down.
CATCTGGTGCGATGCTGGGATCGTTAGTCAACTCTCGCGGCAGCGCCTGAAAGCTGTCTGCTGAGCCATAAGACTGTCGCCATGGGTGATAGAGTTCAATGAACGCCGTTGTGTTCGGTAAACGAGGACTATCCCAATCGGGGTCGCTACCACCATTTGCAACAGTTCTTTCGCCGCTCGGGTCCGTATTAGTGTCTAGCAATTGTCGATCGTGAGCCGCGAACGTTTCGGTCATCAAGATCTCAGGGCGTTCTAATCCAATCACAATGCCACGGTCAGTCTCGCTTGTCGTAGATGGATTGCCATCGACGACGTTACCTGCAACACGTGGATCGTTGAATGGATTAATGTCGTATTCAAACACGGTCATGATTGAATCTGGATCGCGATAGTCCACGACATTGACGGCCCATTGAGCAACTGCCTTGCGATAGCTCAGATCCGCTGTCATCCCTGGACCCGGAGCGGCCGGTACTGCTGGATATGCAGATGGCAAACCAGTGGTGTCTTCGCCGGCAACAAGCAACGCCATGATATACAACTGACGAGCCATGATCACTTTGGCTTGTTGGTCGCCAGCTCTGCCGTCGCCTTGGTTGTCAAGATCGAACGGCGGCGACTGATATTGCCGCTGCTCAGGAGCCGTGTAACCAGATGTGCCCTGTGCGGTTGCACCAAGCTCTTGGGCATCGTCGATAACTCCGTCACCATCGTTATCAAGCCCGTCACCGAGAGGACGGTTCAAATCAAAGCGACCGCCAAGCAACATTTCATTGGAAATATATTTGTTTGCCGGATCGATTGTTCCCAACATAAATTCACGAACAACGTCATTCATGGCTGCGTCACCAACCGCGTCGCGAACACGCTCACGCAGCAGCTCAACAATGGATCGCGGCGACGCAGGAACAGCAACTTCAAAGCTATCGGTGGTTACGCTGCTTGCATTGCTACGTACTGTGGGGAAATCATCGTACAGGCGACCACCCATGAGGCTGCCATCGATGTCGTTGCCGCGGTAGATGCTTTCGAGTTCCGTTGCCTGGAAATGACTGTCGCCAACACCACCACCTGCACTAAAGTCACTCGCGTATGGGCTGGCCGTGAGTTTCACATCGGTTGTCAAGTCAGTTGGCGTTAAAAAGTACGATGGGAAATCGTCTGCAGTTCCAAGACTGTTCGGCGGAAATGTTAATGCGCCTTCTGAGAGAAAAGGAAGGGCCGTTCCATATAGGCCGCCTAAATACTGCGGAGCTGTTGGAGTTCCAAACAGCTTCTGCCCCGCGGTTAACGAATTGTTGGTGTTTCCAGGAGAATTTTCTCCAGCACCATAACGATCATCGAGAAGGCTTTCGTAATCTGTTCCCGCTACAACGCTAAGCGAGATGTCGGAAGGCCCCATTCCAAGTCCATAACGGTTAAGGGATCCGGTTGCTACGTCGCCGTGCGATCCATGCGCATTTAGGTTAAGCCGTCCGTCCAAGTCAATAATGTGATAGGCAACCAACGGTCGAAAACGACGCCCTTGGTTATCCGTTTGGATCGGCAGTCCAATGTCAATCCAAACCGAGTCCTTGGTTCCGTCGTTGTCGTTGTCGACGTCGAGACCGTCTTCGCTGTTAACGGCGTTTGCCAAAACACCAGTATCCTTGTTAACGAAATTGTTTGGGAAGTCAGCGTTTGCTGTCGAACCGTCTCTCGGCGTTGCATCTGTTGTGCTTGTGGCCAAGTACAACGGTCGCATCGTCAGCGTTCTTGCTGCGTATGCGTTGGTGCCAGGTGCTAGGTCTTGATAGAGTCGGTCGCGATGGCCGCTCGGGATTGTGTTTCCAGTTCCATCCAAGCCTGCAAGTAGCATGTTCTGGTAATCGGGTGCATCGTACGGTTCGTTGGGCGACTGTGAACTTCGCAGATAACCAGTCGTGCCCATGTCACTGGTGAGGTCATCGCGGTGTTCGCCAGTGCAAATTGGGTTAAGGCAATTTACATCAAGCCATTCCGTCGCAGCCGCATCAGGATCATAGGTATACGTTGCTGCAGTCCAAGCACCTGCCCCAAAACCCGAGTACTCACGTCCGTTGACGACGTATTCGGTGCCAGCGGTGACCATTGACCAGTCAATGCCAGCACTGTCTCGCGGGATAACAAACTGTAGTGTACCGCCAACATTAGCTTGGCTGATGATTCGCGTTGAGTATCCAGTAGCTTCACCAGAAGTAAATGTGATCAAACGTCCGTTGTAGAGTCCGTCTACATAGGCCGGGTCAGAAATGATTGGTCCACTCTCTTCACGAAGGAGTTGCGTCGCGAAATCGACAACGTTCAAAACCACTAACCCAGGACCGGGCGTGTCAATAAATCCAGGTCCGCTAAGCGTGCCGCGAAAACCATATCCGTAGACATCCGACAGCAGGTCGTGCCCTCGCAATGGTGAGCTGTTGTCATTCAAGGAAGGTCCGCGAAACGCTTCGTAGAACGCGCGGTCCATCAGCGATGAGACGTCTACTTTATATGTATTCAGACGGCTACGGCGGACGGCCGTTTTGTAGTAGTCATTGGCGACCACGACGAAGGTCGTACCCATCAACAGGAACAGCACAATCATGCTGATCGTGAATAGAAGCGTGACGCCCGGACGTGAGTTGTGATTGGTTCGCGTTGCAAAGTTCATGGCGATACCTGTCTCTATTGCTGAAATCGAATTGGGAGGGCGGAAGTGTTGGGAGGTGTTTGTAACTAGCGTTCAACTGACATAGACCGTTCGTAAACGTTGACGACATCTTTAAGGTGGACCATGTAGGTTTCTGTTGAAGGCGTGCCGGAGCCTACGCCAGTTGTGCCTGATGGAACAAAGTCAAACGATCCACCTTCGACAGATACGTTGTTTTCATTGACTCGATTGACTTTCGCAAACATTATTTGAGTGCGGTAACCATCGTCGGCCGCTCGGACAACGCCGTTGACCGGAATTCCAGCCACAGTCGGTTCGGGAATTCGATTGACCAACATGACCCAATCGCCTCGAATAAGCTCGTCTGTGTCAATTACATTTGAAGCAAAAGTAATTTGACTTACAGAAGGAATGAATCCAGTCCCTGACATGTCGGTTATGTAATAGTCGTAGCAACGTGCACTCTGTTCGGGATTGAAAGGAACAGCGGTTCTGAAACTGACTCTCTTAGATGGATCGGGATCGATGAATCGATCTCGATAAACGAGAGTATGCGATCGAAACCGGCTCACAGGCGACGTTGTCAAAACCGGACTTTTTTCCGGCACCAAAAATGCAGACCATGAAATTCGACCACTGAATTGACGCTTGACCTCATTGCCGTCCCCGAAATCAAAGAGAGGTTGAGGCGGCGCAATTTCTTCTACGCCATCTGTTTCCGTCTCGTAGAACATCTCATCGCGGCTTCGGCATAGCCGGCTGGCTTCGCGAATGGGAAGCGGCAAACGTTCGCCCGCATCAACCATTCCGTTGCCGTTGATATCGATATGATTCAGACGCGTTCCGTTAGCAGAAAGAATCCTGATATCGTCTCCGCCCGGATCGATCGTAAACTCGGTGAATCCAGGGTCGGCAGTGTAGCCAATTGGGTCGAAATGAATGACCCCTGGGAAATTGAATGCCCCGGCAAAAGTTTCTCCAATGCGGTCCAAGTTGTAGTTAAACAAACCCGATCCAGCATCGAAGACCATTCCCGGAAGCACTTCGTCTACGTCCGTGCCAATAACCATTGATCTGGTGGTTCGCATAGTGCCGCCGACCAGCAGTTCCTCAATAACGTTTCGTCCCAGCGTGTTCGCAGCATCGTTGTCCAGTCCGATTTGTGATTGTTGAACAGCAAACGGAATCATCACCATCACGCCGAAGACACCAATGGTTGCCACGGCCATCGAAGTCAATACTTCGATGATCGAGATACCATCGCGATTACGTTTTTGAGTTTTTCGTTTGATCTTGAACATCTGATTTCCAGTTGATTTGTAGTTGCAGCAGGAGGGACTACTGGTTGGCAGAGGAGGATAAAGTGTTGTCGCGAGAGTCGCCAATGATGGTGTTGAAGGCATTGCGATCAGTGTTATAAAGGTTTGACATCGTTTGATAAGTTTGGCCGACGGACGGTGCACTGTTGTTGTAGCCAACGTTGGTTGAACCCGACAAACTGCTGACAGTAACCCATAGACTGGTTTCATCTTGCGATGCGACGGGTTCGCTCATGTCCATTGAGTTCGGAGCTTCAGTCACGAAGAAATAAAGCGGTCCCAGTGGTGTTCTTGTGGCGACTGTTTGATTATTTGTCGGGTCTGTGACTGTGTCCACGTACATAACGCGGTCGATGGACCCTTCTTCGTCAAAAATGACATCAACGCTGAAATTGTTGGTGATCGGACCTGGTAGAATTGGCTGGAAGACTCTCGTCAATTGAGAAGTTGCTAATTCGTCAAGAACTTCGAATCCAGAAAAACGCATATCAACGATGTAGCCGTTTGGAAGTACCGTTTTGGAGGATCGCAAGATTCTGGGCAACCGGTGGATTACGTAACTAGGATTTGTGGCCCCGGGTCCGGGATCGAAAGCTGGCATCGGCATGTAATTGCCGTAGCCGCGATCCAAAGTCAAAGTCAATGACCCACTTCCCATACCTGTGATGTTCGAAATTCGATACTTCACAGAGGAATTGGAGAACGAAATTGAGTCGCCAGTTTTCACGATGCTCAATGAAGCTTGCTCGAAAGGTTCATCGATCTCAACCGAGTTCGTACTTGAATCTGTAATCTCCGCACCTTCTTGGTCGCCCGTGAAGTTAGGAACTGCTCGCAGTAAAGAGATCTCCGTTGCGGCGAACTGGAATTCGCCTTGAGTAAAGTTGCTGTTTCGAGTGATTCTCACACCGGCAAGACCATCGATCTTGGCGCGTTGACTCGCGTTTGCAAACGCTGACCCAACGGCCCGCGCGGCTTCACGAATGTTGCGTTCTTTGTTGACCGCGCGAATCCGAGGAATCGCAATCGTAAGCACCACGGTTGCAATTACCAGTGTGACCAGAATTTCGACAAGCGTGAAACCTTGTTTTCGGTTGGTTGTTTTCATGGATGTTTTCATCGTGAGACCAAAAAGGTGGGGCCTGAAATTCAAAACTTGTATGCGTTCAGGTAATCAGCCGGGAAGTCGTCAATTTTGTTTAAACGCTCTGAGGTGAGAAACGGACGAATCTGAGTCGGCAACACAGTTCGACAATACTCATCGAAAGCTCCTCCGACCATCGGATGCTCTTTTGATAACCCGGCCATGCCTGTTCCCGGTTCCCAAATATTGTTGGCCGGGGGACCAACAGGTGTGACCTGCTCTTGTTGCCATTGCAAGAACATTGGTTCACCCCACGCATCAACAATTTCCAAATACCCATTGCCATCAGTGTCGGCAATTGAATTTGTTCCAATGACTTCCGTCGCAGGCACACCATCGACGTCAATGTTCTGGAGAATTTGATACAGCAGTTCCGATCGATGCGCCGCATCCTCGAAGAATTCGTCGGTTGGATCCGAGTCATTTATCAAAGGCCATTGAGTCAGGTCTGCCGAACTACCGGTGTTGGCAAAAAGCCAGCCCTCAAGCCATTCGCGCCAATTCAATACATGGTTCGGTGTTGAAACGGAAAAACTGGATGCGCCTGCGCTCATTGTGAAACTGTTGTTCCCAATGTTGCTAACGCCGATGCCAAAATCCGAGAGGTGGTCAGTAAGTGCCTGCGATGGGAATCTGCCGACGATTTGATCGCCGCTGATTGAGCCATCGGGCATTTCGGTACGAATAAGATCTGCAATCAGCATTCGTTTGAGGTTTTTCGCGTGTAGTAATTTTCGTCCTGCAGGGTCTGTGAAGCTGGAGTTATCAATAAGACTGCTTAACACGCCAAACGAAACTGGCGATCGCTTGACCTCGTAATCTTCGAGTTCAATCTCCAGAATCTTCTGAATGATAGTGATTCTGGATCGCGTCGCAGATATCGCTGCGTCGTTCTGTGCTTGAGCCATGACGCCCACGCCCAGCGATGCAAGGATTGCGATAATCACGATGACCAACAGCAACTCCACAAGCGTGAAGGCGCTGCGTCTCGATCGAGGATAGGTTTGAAAATTCTTGTTCATGGTAGGAACCTGTTGAATGAAGGCAGGCAGGTGAACTACTGTTTATCTGTGATGAACTTGTCCAGACGACCATCTGCAAAGTTGCATAGGTTGTCGTCGCTTTTTGGCAATTGAGAATTCAAGTCACCCCGAAACTGAGGATCAATTTCCACACCGGTGTCCGGATTCATAATGCCTGCGTCGCCGTCCAACCCAAGCGAAATCAGCTGGAAAGTATTTGGGTTTGCAAAGCTCTCTTTCGTGACTGCTGACATGCCATCCCAGAAATGGTAGGCAAGACTTGGTTGGCTTGCGTCGAATCGATCAAGTGGGATCTGCGTGCCGGATGAATTGAAGACGGCTGGTAAATAAGAACCCGAGTCACGGTAGAGATACATTTTGTCGCCGTTTGATTTCCCATGCGCCATGTCGTATGCAGACACGCTCAGTTTTTCCGTGCCATCCGCATTGAATGCCTTAGCAAATCTGTCTTGGTCAAAATCGTAGAAAACTTTTCGGGCCAAACCTGTTTCGGGGGGGGCAACGTTTTCGCTGACATGTGCTGATCCAGCGAGGTATGGAGCGTTGTATCCAACAGGAACATAAGGGGCGCTCGCGGATGCCGGGGCCAGCCCACCAGTCAATGGGAACTGTTTGTTGTGGGCAAGACCTGAGAGCCAGAACTGCAAGCTTGTCTGCTGATCCAACTTCACACCAACGTTTTGCCACCAATCGTCGATACGACGGTACCCAGCTGATGCACGACTCGCAATTGGCGAAGCACTTAGTTCTTGGTGATTTGGAGGAATCTGGATCAAATACGGCAGAAGTTGATTAGTCTCGAATCGGATGTCCGCAATTGGTGGCGCTGTTGCAGAAGGATCGACTTGGCGTCGGAACTGCTCAAAGCTTGGCGGGTAGAAGCCGTACTCCGTCTTGAAGCTTTCGATCGCCTGGCTCATCTGCGTGATTTCGGTGGTGACAGCGAATTCGCGCGCCGTGGTGATGACGCGTCCGCCAGCGACGGCCAGCATGCCTACCAGCAACCCAATGATCGTGATGACGATCAGCAGTTCAGTTAATGTGAAACCGCTGCGCGTTCGTGTGAAACCGCTGCGGTTCTGCGGAATTCCGCGGTGTGTTCCGTGGCGGTGATGTGTGATTGAAGAACTCATGGTTTCTCCCGTTGGTTGCTTTTCAGGTAGGGTGTTTTAGTTGGTTTTCGGTTTTCGGTTTTCGGTGTGTGGTTTTATGCCGTGGTCATCAGCGGCTGCGCGTTCTTCCGAACACCGCAAACCGCACACGTAAACCTGCTTCTATTTCTTTCCGCCGCTGAGGCCTCCGATGATCGCGATCAGTGGCATGAACAACGAAACAACGATGAACAAAACCACCAGACCGAGGAAGATAATCATCAACGGTTCGATCAGCTTCATCATTCCGTCAGTGATCGTTTCGACTTCCTCTTCGTAGTAGTCGGCGACCTTGTAAAGCATCGTGTCGAGTTCACCTGTCTCTTCGCCAACGTCGATCATGTTCACGACCAGGTCTTCGACAACAGGTTTTTTGTAATTCAAAAAGTACCAGGCAAATCCGACCAAACACAAACCGACTGAGCCGTAAGCCACGTAAAACCAGAAGTCCGGCTTCACGAACAGGACCGCCAATGGTAGCAGCGACATGATTGCCATGAAGAAGAACAACGTGACCGGATGGAAAGTAGGAGATGCATTGGCCTTCATCGGATTGGCGATCGTGTCACCAGCGCGAATTGAATCAGTCACTCGCGCGAAAATCTTTTCGAACATCGCGTTGCCGGATGTTTCGCGAGTAATGGTCAGGCCTTCAATGATTGGAACACCGCTGGCAACCAGAGCACCAAGCGTACGTGTCGTTCGGGCAAGGTTTGCTTTCTCAACCAGCTTACCGATCACCGGTAACTTGAGCAAAAACAGGTGCCAGCCCATTCGGCCAGCGCGGAATTTACACACCAGCGAAACAAACAGCATCATCGAGATTGGAATCAGCGGGAACAGGAACCACAGCTTACAGACACGATCCGAGACCGCCATCAACAGCTGCGTCATTGCAGGAAGCTCAATTCCGAATTCCGCGAACATTTTCTGGAATTCAGGAATGATGAACAACATGATGAACGTCAAAATACCGATCGTGAAAACGACGACCATGATCGGATAGATCATCGCTCCGATGACTTTACCTTTCAGTTTCTGCGTCCGCTCTTTGAACTCGGCAAGACGCCGCAGAATGATTTCGAGTGAACCACCGGCCTCACCGGCCTTGATCATGTTCACGTAAAGTCGATCGAAGACTTTGGGTGATTTCGAGAGTGCTTCCGAGAGCGACGATCCGCTTTCGATTTCATCGCAGACGTCAATCAGCGAGTTCTTCAAAGCGCCCGGGTTGGCTTGATCTTCCAAGATCTTGAGGCTGCGAAGAATCGGCAGACCCGCGTCCTGAAGAATCGAAAGCTGACGAGTGAACGTCACCATCTTCTTACCACCGGCACCACCGAGAGCAAACGTCTTGCGACTGGCCGCACCGGTCTTGCCTGCTTTGGCGCTGGATTTCTGAGGCGCGATCTTCGTGACGAAATAGCCCATCGAGCGGATCGTGGCCTGAGCCTCGTCCTGTGTCGGTGCTTCGATAACGTCCCGAATCTCCTGACCCTGTGGGTCCATCGCTTCGAATTGATAGGTAGGCATGTTTAAGTCTCACAAATTAAGAACGCAGAACAGAGCGTTCAGTGTTCAGAATGAAGATATGAATTAGATTTGAAGGTTTTGGCAGTTGGTTTTGGCAGTTGGTTTTGGCAATTGGTTTTGGCAATTGGTTCTGTAGTTTTTAGTTTGTGGTTTTACGCGAACGTCTTGGAAAGTCGCCCTTGGCTAACGCGCCGGGCTGTGACCTGTACTCTGTATCCTGTTAACTTTTGACTTCCTTAAGCATCCAGAACCGTTTCGCGGATAATTTCTTCCGCAGTGGTTGTGCCATCGAAGACATACCCGATTCCCATGTCTCGAAGCAGCACCATGCCTTTGGACTTCGCTTTGTTTCGCAGATCATCCGTGGTCTTGTTTTCCATAATCATCTCGCGAAGCTCATCGTCAAGGATCATTAGTTCAAACAATCCGATGCGACCCTTGTATCCGGTGTTGGAACACGTGGTGCAACCGGCTCCGCGATAGAATTTCTTGCCAACGGCTTCCGCCGGATCGACTTCCAAATCCAGCAAGAGCTCTTCGGAGACCTCGACTTCTTCGCGACACTCTGGACAAATTCGGCGGACCAGACGTTGAGCCAAAATCGCCTCGACCGTGGCCGTGATCAGGAACGCAGGAACGCCCATGTCTTTCAAACGCGTCACCGTGCTCGGCGCGTCGTTGGTGTGCAAAGTGCTAAACACAATGTGACCGGTCAGCGAAGCCTGAATCGCGATCTCAGCCGTTTCGTAATCTCGAATCTCGCCAACCAGAATCTTGTCCGGATCCTGACGGAGAATCGCACGAAGAGCCGACGAGAACGTAACGCCAATGTCGTGGTTGATCGGAATCTGAATGATGCCGTCCATGTCGTACTCGACAGGATCTTCGGTCGTGATCAACTTGTCTTCGATGTGGTTCAGTTCATTGAGCGCTGAGTACAGCGTCGTCGTTTTGCCTGAGCCCGTTGGTCCGGTAACCAATACGATGCCGTTTGGCTTGCCAATCACCTCGCGGAATTGCGCCATGATGTCCGGATTCATGCCAACGTTGTTCAGGTCCAGTGAAACAACACTACGGTCGAGGACTCGACAAACAACGCTTTCGCCAAACATCGTTGGCAGCACGCTGACGCGAAGGTCAACCGGGTGGCCACCAACGGTCAGCTCGATACGGCCGTCTTGGGGAAGACGTCGCTCTGAAATGTTCAGGTTCGCCATCACCTTGATCCGCGTGGTGATCGCGAACGCGAGGTGGCGTGGCGGCGGAACCATTTCGAAAAGAACGCCATCCGCTTTGATGCGAATGCGGAATTCATCTTCGAAAGGCTCAAAGTGAATGTCGCTGGCGTGGTCTTTGATCGCCAGCAGCAAAACCATGTTCAGTAGTTTTCGAACCGGAGCACTGTTGGCCAGTTCGGTCATGTCACCCAAGTTAATCGGGCCATCGCCGAGCATCGCCATTGATGCGGCTTTGAGTTCTTCGTCGGCTTGAAGTTCCTGAATGATCTTTTCGATACTTTCAGACTCGTCATTGAAGTACTTGTCGATCAGCTTCAAAATCAGAGACTCTGATGCGACTAACAGGCGGATGTCGTGGCCCAGAAAGCGACGCAATTCGTCTTGCATGGCGAGGTTCTGCGGATCACTGGTCGCCAGCGTCAGAACATTGTCGTTGAGCTGCAATGGAATGACGCGGTAAAGCTGAGCCATCGAATCCGAGATCGCTGCGCGAGCGTCCTGCGGCGGCGTAACGCCATCGAGATCAATCGTCTGAAGACTGAATTGCTCACCCAGTGATGCGATCAGTTCATCGTCGGTGACGAGCCCCATCTCCATGGCGATACGACCGATGAGCTTACCGCCCTGCGATTGCGATTGTTCCTCAACCAACATCTCCAACTGGTCGTCGGTGATGTAACCAAGGTCAACAAAAATTTGTCCTAGCCTTCTAGCGGCCATCTTATTCCTTTTTTAAGAACGCAGAACGTTCGTCGTATTGTGTGTAGCCCGTTAGCCCGTTCTGTCCCAGAACGAATCGTGCACGAGTCTGGGACAGACTCGTCTACTTACTGCTCCTACAAATCGTCGTCCTCTTCGAACTCGTCGTAATCGTCGTCGTCCATGTCACCGCCGGCGCCGATTTTGCGTCGGGCTTGAGCGATCCTCTTGGCAAGCATGTCCGGGTTGTGGGCTTTGCCGAGCACGGCTTCCATTTCGACTTTCTCTGCTTCCCAGAGATCGAAAAGACAATCGTCCATCAGCTGCATGCCGAACTTGGCTCCGGTTTGAATCGCAGAGTTAATACGGAACGTTTTGTTTTCGCGAATCAGGTTGCTAATCGCAGACGTCACCACAAGCGATTCGTAAGCCGCACATCGACCGCCGCCGATGCGTGGCAAAAGGGTCTGAGCCAACACGCCAATCAACGATGTTGAAAGCTGAGTACGAATTTGGTCCTGAAGGTTTCCAGGGAAAGCATCAATGATTCGGTTGACAGTACCTTGAGCACTATTGGTGTGCAGGGTTCCGAAAACGATGTGACCGGTTTCAGCAGCCGAAATCGCAGCCTCGATGGTTTCAAGGTCACGAAGCTCACCCACGAGAATCACATCAGGATCTTGACGCAAAGCACGGCGAATGGCTTCGGCAAAGCTCGGCACGTCGACGCCAACTTCGCGTTGGTTAACCGTCGACATCTTGTGATGGTGATAAAACTCGATCGGGTCTTCGATCGTGATGATGTGGTGGTCAACGCGTTCGTTGATGAAGTTCACCAAACTCGCCAGCGTTGTCGACTTACCGGAACCCGTTGGGCCCGTGACCAGAATCAGACCGCGCGGACGCATGACCAGTTTCGTAAAGATATCGGGAACCCCGAGGAACTCGGGAGCCATCATTTCATTTGGAATTTGGCGAAGCACCATGGCAATGTGGCCACGTTGCTTGAAAATTGAAACGCGGAAACGAGCCTTGTCTGCGTACGCAAAACCAAAGTCAGCACTTCCGACTTCCTGAAGCTCACGCTGACAACGCTCCGGCGCGATGCTTTTCATCAGCGCGACGGTATCTTCCGGCCCAAGGACCTTGGTCTCCAGTTTTCGCAAACGTCCATGCAGACGGAAAACAGGAGGTTGACCGGTCGTGATATGAATATCGCTGGCGCCCTGCTTCACACAGGCTTCCAGCAACTTGTCGATAAGAACAGTGGCCATACTTATATCGTGTTAAGGATGTTCGACGGCCAAAGCCATCGTTTGGATGTTCGACAGCTCAAGCCATCGTAGGTCCGTCGGGAAAACCGCCAGCGATTGGGCAAACAGGCACATGGACGTGGATGATGCAGCTTGTCTTCCTAGTTAATAAGACGGGTGGGAGCCAAATCGTGGAAGCGGCCTGCCTTGATGGACCGCAGTGATTATTTGCCGAGCGAGCCAAAGGTCCAAGAAATTCGCCCCAAAATCACGTTTTGGGGTCAAAATTTGCAACCTGAGCCAGAAATGGGCTAAATCGATCAGTCCTGCTCGGTTCGCTTCGCGACTCGAAGGATTTCATCGAAGGTCGTAACTCCCGCCATTACCTTGTCCAAGCCATCGCGATACAGAGTAGTCATTCCCTTGCTGATCGCGTACCCCCGGATGATGTTTGTGGGCGTGTTGTCGAAAATCATTTGGCGAACTTTGGCGTCGATGATCAGCATCTCGTAGATTCCAAGACGGCCTCGAAAGCCGGTTTTCTGGCAGGCATTGCAGCCTTTTCCCTTCCTGAATTTAGCGTTCTTGACATCCTCTTCCGTCAGCCCAGCCTCTTTGATAACGTGGGCTGGCGGGGTATGGGCGGCGCCACATTTCTTGCAGATGGTCCTGACTAGTCGCTGGGCCAGAATTGCCACAACGCTACTCGCGACCAGATATCCGGGTACCCCGATGTCGACCATTCGTGTGATCGCAGTGGGCGCATCGTTCGTATGTAACGTACTGAAAACCAAGTGTCCAGTAAGGGATGCTTGAATACCCATTGATGCAGTCTCAGCATCTCGCATTTCACCAACAAGGATGACGTTGGGTGCCTGACGCAACATGGAGCGAATAATGCGTGCGAAGTCGAGACCGATCCTGTGTTTCACCTCCACCTGGTTGATCCCTGGGAGGTAGTACTCAACCGGATCCTCTGCCGTGATGATTTTGCGGTCGGGACGATTGAGGCTGTTGAGGGCAGCGTAGAGCGTGGTCGTTTTGCCAGATCCGGTTGGGCCGGTTACCAGGATAATTCCGTTGGGCCTTTTGGTTAGGTCCATGAACTGCTTGTAGGTTCTCTCGGAGAACCCAAGCTGGCGGACTCCGATCTTGATATTGTCTTTGTCCAGCAATCGCAGAACGGCGGACTGTCCATTGTTAGTGGGGATGATGCTGACCCGTAGGTCGAGCTCTTTCTCACCGACCGAGACCTTGATCCGGCCATCTTGCTCACGACGACGCTCGGCGATGTCGATTTTGGCCAGAATCTTGATGCGGGAGATGATCGCTCCCAACTGACGTTTTGGCAGTGTGTCACGCTCGTGGAGTACGCCGTCGATTCGATATCGGATTCTGACCCGGTCGTCGAAGGGCTCGACGTGGATGTCACTGGCCCGAACTTGAACGGCCTCAGCCACCATCAATTGGACCAGTCGGACAATCGCACTGCTGCTTTCGTCGACCTCGTCCTTGTTCATGTCGTCGCCGTCTTCGACGGTTTCGGTGAAGTCGATCGCGGTATCGGTGAATTCCTGAAGGATGGAGTCGGCGGATTCCCCCTCCATTTGCCCGTAGCTATTGTTGATCGCCAGGATGATCATTGATTTCGGAGCCAACGCCACGGAAACGTCGCGATTGAGGATAAAGCGAAGATTCTCGATCGTATCCACATCGTTGGGATTGCTCATGAGGACTCGAAGTCCACCTGTTCCGGTTTCGGAAAGCGGTATAACTGCGTTTTCACGAGCCACCGTTTCTGGCATCAATTCGATGACCGACTCCGGGATTTCGACTTCGGCCAAGTCGACGAATTCCATCCGGTGGTGCTTGGCCAGCGCTTTAATGACGTCAGTTTCATCCATGTAGCCCCGTGTATGGATGGCTTCTGGGAGGCTGATCTTGTTTTGCCGCGCAAGGCTGTCAGCGTCGAGAATCTGATCCGATGTGATCAGTTTGTTTTTGACCAGAAATTGTCCAAAAGCGTCGAGTGCCATAGTCTTCCCTCAAAAATATGTCGGCGCCGTACTTAATGATCTCGGCGCAGAATTGCCCAGCGACCGGAATAACCAGTAGACCCCTCTCGTGTTGAGCCTAAATGAAACCCTGCGCGACCGCAATTGCCAAGGTTTTTGAAGCCAAGGTATTTGAATCGGAAAAACGATCCAATTGGTCCAGCTTGGCGGCGGTTTTCAGGGTCCTGCGGGAGGCGGGCAAAAGTAAACCAATAATACTCCAAGGAATTCAGGGCGGAGTGCAAATTTGTCGAGGTCAGCAGTTGATGGTCCAACCGAGGTCAGGTTGGAGCACTCAGCGTGAAGGTCCCCCAGTTTTCCGGGCGGATCGCCACAACTCGCTTGCCGTCGCTCGTACCGAATCGGCTTGTCCGTACTGCTCCGCGTCCTCTAGGATCGCAGCGGCTTCTTCCAGCATGCGGGCCGCGTGGCGGATCGTATCACGATGTTCTGGATTCGGACTAGCATTTTCGTCTGCCTTTTCGTCGATCAAAATCCAGCCGCCGGGCGTGATTTCCCGAGCAGCATGGTTTTGCGACTGCTCAGTGAGTTTTTTGGCAAAGGATTCTTCCAAAGTCATTATCTTCGTCCCGTCTGGAACGCTGACTTTACCCTGTCCTTTGTTCCCGAGCATGTCGAGCGAAAGATCAACAAGAGTTTCCGCCACGCCACCCACAAGTTGCTCGCGAATCGCCATGAACTCGGCGACATCGCCATT
>CAYGUE010000126.1:0-1659 GCA_964352885.1 uncultured Pirellulaceae bacterium | reverse complement strand
AGCCTCTTCGGCAGCGACTTGGGGATTGGGTTGGGAACTATTTTGACTTTGCTGCGTCGGAGGTGGAATCAGAGGTTTGACCTCGTCCTGTGGCATCGCTGCGATGACGAGGCAAGCAGCAAAAAAGAGATTGAATCGGAGCATCGCGGGCCTTCTTCGAGAGATGGGGTGCCAGTTTCGATTCTGAATATACGGAATCTGCCGGATTTGGTGAAAGCTCAATTGGCACTGCCAGCCGTTTCTCGGTCTTACAGGTTCCCTGAAAGTCCGTGTTGTCATAGGTAAGTTGCAAAGTCGCCCGGAAGATGCCGATTCCATTGGCGTGGGCACTATTCGACAAGTATCCTTTGATAGCAGGGGATTTTTAGCAAAAATGCACCCGGGTCGCCGTTCGTTTCGGCGTCAGATACAGGTAATTGAGGTTTCCATGAGTTTCTCCAACGATTCAAAATTCGTCGTTCGCATCCGTTTGGTTCGAGCGCTGGGTCTGGTCGCGATGATTGCGGCTTTCGCCATGCCGGTTTCAATCGCCGCAGCACAAGACTTCCAAGAGTTGCCGATTGCCGAGAAGTATCGGATGATTCCTCAAGAGGACATCGATGGCGCGGAAAACCGCCGTGAGCTGAGCCAGAAAAATCGCGACGCACGAGCCGCAACCCGAGATGGAGAAAAGGCCATTCAGGCGATTCTGCTTTCGGGTGGAAACGTCAATGTTCCAGCGACCCAGGAGTATTTCGACGGCTATGTCTTTCCATCGATGACGATGGCGGAAAACCTGATGAACGCAGGGAGGCTGCGATACGATTTTGATCGAAGCTACCTCGGAACCAAATACGTCGGAGCGCAACGAAAACCGTTTATCGAAAACACGATCATGCCCGGTCTGCAAAAGCTGATCGACAATGACAAGCTTTCGCCGTCGGCTCGCGTCAACGCCGTCGTGCTGATGAGCCGACTTGATGACGCCCCACTGATTCGAGCGAGCAAGACTGCTCCGCAACCATCGATTTCAGCGTTCAATGCTTTGTTTTCGATTTGGCGTGGTGACTATCCGGAGTTTCTTAAGGCTCCAGCGCTGGCCGGTATCCTGCGACATATTGAAGTCGACAGCGCGGTGAACAGCCCCCGGATTCCGAATGACCGAAAAAATGAGTTGATGCAATCAGTGACTTCGATGATGGACACGATTCTTGCTGACGATCCGGAACTGAAAACCGATTTGAATCGGTGGAAGGTCACCAAGTCGGTTCAGCTGATGAGTCGTATCGGACTGGCGAATGAGAACGCCGGCTACTTTGATCGCATGACTGCGATGTTGGCCAAGGACAGCAAGGTCTCCAAGTGGGTCAAGTTGGAGGCGATTCGCGGTTTGAAACAACTTTCAATGACAGGCATTGGGGCTCCGAAAATCAATTCGCTCATTGAGTCCGCTTTGAGTTTTGCTTCGCAGTCGCTGGATGAAGAAGCGGTTTTGATTCAGTCAAATGTCGACGAGCTGGTTTACGACAACATCCTTTGGGACAACATCGATCTTGAAGCGACCGGTACCAACTATATCGATGCACCAACGGCCCCTACTGGCGGCGGTGGTGGCATGGGTGGCATGGGTGGCATGGGTGGCGGCGGCATGGGCATGGGCGGCGGCGGCATGGGCATGGG
>CAYGUE010000125.1:0-21858 GCA_964352885.1 uncultured Pirellulaceae bacterium | reverse complement strand
TGGTTATTTCCAGATAAAATCTGAATTTTGATGCAAAGCGTGCAACTTCAAAACGGCCACGTTGGGTTTACCGACGATCCGAAAGTCCTCGATATCAAATCGGGCAAGCCCAAGGCACTGAGTTTCAGTTGGGAGTTCATGTTTGCTCGTTCGATGTTCCAGATGGACGACATTGGGAAACAGAATGAACTGTTGAACCGAGTTTCAGAACTGATCGACGATGGAACGCTGATTTCCACCGTGAACAACAACCTCGGTGCGATAAGCGTCGAGACACTCACCGAAGCACACGCGATTCAAGAGAGCGGCCGCGCGATCGGCAAAACGTGCTCGATGGATTCTAGTTGAAGCCATATTTGCGGACGATCCTAAATCGATGTGTCGGTCCGAAGCTTCTCAATTATCGCCGTTTGATGCATCGGACCATGAAGCGAATGGCAAACCGATTGGGCCGATCAGCAACGCGTTGGCTGGCGATGCTATTGAGCAATTGCTGGAAGAGTTGAAATCGATGGTCTCGACCTCGGTGTTCTTGGTAACTTGGCCAAGGAATACCCAAAGCGATACCAGTGGTGGGAAGATGCGTTCATTCCAGACAATTCCGGTTGCCGTCAGTGCTTGCTTGACGATCTCCTCAGAAAGCACATCACTAAATGGTAGATCTCTTCCTTGAGAAACTGGCGTCGCAAAAACCTGAGCTGTTGTCGAAATCTTCCTCGGTTACGATCTCGCATCTGAAGGCCTCCTTGCCACATGAATCATCTAGACACTGATGCATGTAGGTAAGAGAGGCCTTTTTGATTATGTCACTTTGTGATAACCACTGAGCAAAACTACGTGCCATCCGACGATGAAGCCGACGCAGATTCAAAATCTCATCCCTGCTCGAAAGAGTAAGTCCAAATGACACAACGATTCGTCACGGAGCGTTATCGGACGACTGGACGGAAGCAGGTGCGTTCTGATTTTTTGAGCGAGAAAGCTTAACAAAAACCAGACTCGCGATTAGACCAGCAACTGAGAACAGGGTAACGGTGATGAAAACGTTGCGGTGACCAGCCGCTCTTGGAGCACTGTCAAGCAAATACCCCATCAACGGTCCCATGAAGATGTCTGGGGTATACCCGATTACAGAAACGACACCGACTGCACTCCCCGTGTAGGCGAATGGTACTTGCCCCTCTTCCATGATGGCGTAGTAAAGACCTCGTAGTGCAAAGATACCCAAACTGGCACAAACAATCGTGACGATGTAGGGGACGTACATCGATGCAGTCAGGATGCTGGAAGCCAGCGTCGCACTTCCTGCAGTCAGTAATGCAAAGCTGACAACCATCATTTTGCCACAACCGAATCGGTCTGCCAAGAAACCGGCAACAATTGCTGCCAGAGGCCGCACCCACAAAGAATACGTGCCGACTCGTGCCGCTTCGACCTCATTCACTTGCAACACCTCTTTGGCGTACAGCGAAAAATCATCGGTCGCTTTGAAGCCCACGTAGGCACAGATAATGATGAACGCCTGTAACCAAACCACCGGCATGGAAGCGACTTTCCAGGTACCACGCAATGACCAGGCAGGCGTCTCTGTTTTTTCCATTGCGTCGCGTTTTGGCAAAAGCAGCCAAATCATCATCGCAGCAACGCAGGTCATGCTGGCGAGAATGAGAATGACTTGCTTCAACGCATCCGTACGCACCTCCAACGATGCTGATGCTACGTCGATGGGTAACAATGACGCATAGATTGCCACGACACACGAACCCGTCACGGCCGTTAGTAGTCCGCGGCCTCCGTCAAGCAAGCCAAAAGCCGATCCCTGAGCCAGCCTGCGACCCCATTGTCGGGTCGCTCGCATCAGTGCCGCCCAAAACAGCGCGATGGTCGTGAATCCCCAGTAAGCATAGAGAGATTTGAGTGTCGCGAGTGCAGGAACCTGCCAAAGCACAATCCCTCCCAGCGCAGTGCTAACCAAGGCAATTGCGATCAGTTTGCGCGGTCGAAAAAAGTCCGCAAGTGGTCCCCCCAGAGCGTAAGCCACCATTGCGACGAAACCGTAAGCAGCAAACGCGGTCCCAAGTTCGAAATTGGTGAGTCCAAAGACCTCCAAAATCGTTGGTCGGAAAACGCGCGGCAGAACGAACGGCAGAAAAAATATCGATTCGCCCGCGACAATCAACGCGAGCAAAGCAAAAATGCGACGGGAATTAGACAGCTGAGTGAATTCATTCCGGCTGTTTAGTTCGCTCACTCGACTACGCCAATTGAGCTTAAGAAGTCGAGCGGAATGGATTTCGTCAGCCGTCCCACTAACGCAAAATACTTCAGCGGGACGCCTTCCATGGATAATCGATGGTTGTAACGCTCCAACTGGTAAACGTCCAAATACTCGGAGAAGATTAATTCACGAATGAAGCGCGAGAAACCCTGGTCGTCCGAGTGATCGAGGAATGTCTCTTTGATGTTAAAAGCAACCCAGCCATCGGTGCGGAGAAACTTCATTGCCGTAAAAAAGGCGTGGGGAGGAATGTCGCCAAATCCCAAGGCGGCTACCGACGTGAGGCAGTCGAAACGCCAGTCGGTTAGCTCTTCCAGTCGTTCATTTGTCAATTTCGTAAAGTCAGCGACGATGTAATCATCGTACGCCGTTGGACGATCGCGAAACGCCGCATCGCGCGCCTCGGGCAAGATGTCGGCTCCTACAATCCTGGCTACACCCAGCTTGCGAAGTTGATCAGCCATCATGCCGTTGCCAGCGCCCAGGTCGAGCACCCGCAGTTCGCTACAGGAAACACATTCGGAAAGCAGGCTGTCTTGCAGTAATTCCGCAACCTTAGTTGGCGATGTGCACTTGAGCCGCTCGTAGAAAAGCTGTTCGTAGAGTCCTGGCTTCGAGAAAATCCGGTCGTAATCATGAAAGTGAATTTTTCGTGTTTTGCCTTCCTCAACCAAGTTAAAGTAGGCTTCAGCTTGAGTGAGGTCATGCTCTTGCTCTGCTGGGAACTGAATTCGATATCTTGAAGGCACGGTATCCTTTGCGTTGGGCAAAAACCTTCAGCCTATGCGGTTCACCAGGGTTTAGAAGGGCTAATTGGCAACGAACAGACTTTCGGTGCAAAGTACCCGAACCAATATCACTGGGATTCTCGACATGTGCGTGTAGCAGTCAGATTCGCAGAGATTGCCAATGAAACAAGGCTCATCATTACGCGAGTTGAGATTGGATTAGGCTACGACGCATCCACTTGAAACAACGAAGCGTTTGTAAAAGGCAAGGACCAAAGAAGCGCCTTGAAAATTCTTGCCCCGCATTCAGGACGCATGCTTCGGAAGGAGTGGCTTTTTAATCAATTTGAGGAAAAACGCGTTTCCTTCGGCATCGGTGATGATCGTGGTCGGAGTTACATAGGCTTTGTATTGTTCCAAAATCTCCGCTGATGCGCCGGGATCACCAACGTCTACCAGAACCGCAATAAACCTTGCGTTGACCTCCGGCTCAACCTTGTCATCGGCCCAGACGGTGCGCTTCATGATTCGACAAGGATCGCACCAATTGCTTGTGAAGAACAGAATCATCGGCTTCCCGGATTGCTTCGCAGAGGGATACTCGTCGGCCTCAAAGTCGCGGAGCGGCGGTAGGTGACAGCCTCGGATTTCAACCCGAGGAATCGAAGTTCCCTCGTCGCGTTAAATCCGCGGAGCGGCGGCAGGTGATTGAAAATCAAGCAGTGCACGCAAAGATGCGGGCGACCCTCCTTTGCCAGACGATACCTTCATGATGAATTCGAAACCTCGTCCTTTCTTCCTGTCTCGCTCCCCGAATGATTACTATCGGGTCCCCGGTTAGACTGCCCTGAATCTACTGCGAGGGACTGGCATCAGGCCCCATGTCCAGCGACTTGCTTTTCAGGGGTTTTGGATTCAGGGTTAGCATGAATTTGTCGAACTCAAAACCGTCTTCACGCATCGAAAACATGATGGTGTGCAAACCCGGTTTGTCGATGTCCAGCCAAATTTGACCGAGCACACCTGTGTGAACTTCTTCAGTTCGCTGCCTGGAATCCCACTGCCACTTGCCGTGATGGCCGGTGAACTGGAGACGCTGACCGGATTCTGGCCACTTGCCATCGATGCCGACGTGCAAACCATTGTCTTCGGAACCGGTGCAGCACATTCGCACCCAAACGTAATAACGTCCTGGTTCTTTAACGTTGACAGGGTAGTAGAGTACGCTGCATTGACCGGGCTTGTTTGAGAAGCTGACGCCGTTGACTAACGGATCAGTATGAGTCACTCGCGTGTCGGGAAGGATTTCGATGTAGGCTCCGCCGCTTGAGCCTTCCGCATGATTCAGATCGGGATCGGGTTTGATTCCGGGTTCCTTGTCGGCACTGGTGATGTACCACTTGCGATGGTCCTCGCGATTGACGGCGTCAAAGTCCTCGGCTTCGATGACCAAGATTCCATCCGTCTGCTGGTGAACTTTTTTGGCTTGAGTTGGATCGTAGTTGAATTCGAACTCTGATTTCTTTTTCTTCGCTGCGTCGCTTGATAGTTTGGCATTGGGCTTGAGTACTTGTACCGAACGCCAACGTCCGCGAGAGAACGCAAACGCATCGCCTTCGGGAATCTTGCCGTTGGAAGCCGAATTGAATTCGACGCGAATCGTTTCGCCGGTTCTTAACGCGACTCCTTTGAAGCGATGCGGGGCGACTTGGTAGTCCTTGTCCGTTGCGGGGTTTTGAGCTTCGCCGACTTTCTTGCCCGCGACCAACGCGCGATACGTGCTCTCTCCGTCGGTTTCGGTCAAAGCGTTCAAAACCAGATCGTAAGTTCCTGCCTTGCCTTTGAACCTGGCCTCCGCAGCAGCGAACTTGTCCGGGTGTTCTGCAGCGTTGATCGCGAACGCCTTTCGGTCGTCATCCTTGTAGGCGGGTACGAAACCGTCAGCGACCACAATTTTGAAGTCCTTCATGGCCTTAAGCATCATCGGTTGAGAAGGCTTTGCCTTGGCGGGACCACCAAAGGAGCCGTAAGTTTTCCCCAGCGCGGCTGGCTTCACGATCGCAACCCAGTCCTTTTCTGCATCGGTAGGGGGCTGACCCAGCATGAATTTCCCGCCACCTTTGACGGCTTCGACAGAGCCAACCTGCAATTCCCCAGCGGTTCGCGGATCGAACCAGAGGACTTCAAAGACTCCGTTGGCATCGATCAGGTCCAGCGAAGTTTCTGTGGCTTGTTTTGCAAAAACAAGATAGAGCTTTCCCTCCTGTGACAGGCAGTAGCCATTTTCGGTCACTAGTAAATCATTGGCGTTGCTCATGTCCCAAAACGGAATCGCTTGATCGCGGAAAAACTCCAAAGCGATGCGACTCTGTTTCCACATGTTCTCGCGGACGCGAAAATCCTCGCAACTCAGATCACTGTGGGCATGTTTGTAGCCAAAGTACCACTCAACGCCAGCGCCACCGGCCATGATGTTGCCCCAGAGAGCATTCTTTCGCGGATTGTCGTGAGTTGGATCTTCGTCGTCGGGCACCAACGAGTGTTGTGCGTCGCCAGGCTCATCGCAAGCAACGACCCAAGGCTTGCCAGCCGCCACTGAGCGGCGGATGTAGTTCAGTGTGCTTCCATGAACGTGTTTGAAATCAACTTGACTGGTTTGGAGTGAAAATCCAGTCAACGCTGAGGCATCGCCCAGCATGTCGAAATGCTTGTTGCCGTTGTGGATGACGATATGGTGATGGTAAGGGTCGTGCTCCGCAAAGTAGTTCGCCCACGCGACTTTCTTCTCAGTGCTGACTTTGTTGACGTAGCCGATCTCCTCGCCAAGGTTCCAGTTCATGGCGAGATGATGGCCAAATCGAGCAATCAATTCACGATAGTACAAGGCTCGCTGCGGCCCCATTTCTCCATCGTCGAGCAGGTTGACGTTTTCACATTCAAGCGTCTTGAAATGCAGGTACATTCCCAGTTTGTCGCCGTGAGAGAAAACAATTTCCCATTGGTCCATTTTCGAGCAGTCGATTCTCGCTCGTTCATCGTAGCTCGTGTACGGAAACACGTTGCGATCATCGCCGTCGATGTTGAGCGTCAGAAAAGAAAATACGTTGAGTCCTTGCGATGCGAGGTAGTTGATGGCTCCGATCAGTCCTTTTCCTTTGCCATCCTTCCATGACGGATCGCCGCCTTTCCAGTCCTGAACATGCGGCTGCCAGTCTTTTACCAGGTTGTCCTTATTTCCATCGGATTTGAAGTCGCCATCGAAATCGCGGTAGGCCAACAGGTTTTCTGGAGCATCAACGCCGGCTTTCAGGAAGAACTCTCCAATGCCTGCGAACTTCAAGTGATGCTTGCCGACGTAATTGAGGCGTCCTTTTCCACGAAAATCTCGACCACTCTTGTCGGTCGCAGCAATCTCGAATGAACCTTTCAGGCCATCGACGTCCGCGATAGATTCGCCAGCATCAACATCGTCGGAAACCGCGACACCCTCGCCTTTGCGAAACGAAACGGTGTATTTCCATTTGCCCACATGATCCGGAGCCAGATGGGCACGCCATTTATTGCCGGATGTCGCAGAAGTATCCGCGGCGGCACCGTCGGCCGCAAAGTAGCCCGGCACTTTGTACGTCAGGCCGGTTTCCGGATGAACAAACGTGACATCCAGTCTGTAGTCGGTAAACGGATTTGGCTCTCCGTCTTCAGAAGCCTCTGGTCCGTCGAACGTTAATGTGACGTTGTGCCATTGCTTCAATTCACCTGAAATATTCGACGCGTTTTGAGCGATCGCAATCGTATTGCTGCTCAACATCATGGCGATCGCAATTGAGAAGCAATAGCAAGTCAGTTTGTGGGTCCGTGTCACAAGTGGCCTCGAATCGTGTTCAGGTGGATGATGCATTCACTAGATTCCGTTGATCCAATAACACCGAAAAATTTCTTGGCTGGTGCTTTGGGGAAAAAGGAATGTTTTGCACATTCATTCTAGCCAACTTGAACGGCAAAGAGGCGGCATCGGGACAGCTGCGTTTTCAGGTTTTTGACGCTTTGGCAGAACACTGAGCGTTGGCAGAACACTGAGCGTTGGCAGAACACTGAGCGTTGGATTGATCCACCTACTCGTTTTCATTGACAATGCAGAACCGTTCGATATGAATTCTGAAAAACCGAAAGCTTCCGTTGAGAATTCACGTTTGCCCGCTCCATGTTCGCAATGCACGGCATCGAGAAACAGCACGAATCTGAATCGTGTTTCAGAACTCTCACCGAAGAACGCGCGTCAGGAGAGGATCGGCCGTTGAATCCTGTCCGTCGGCATGCCGCTCTGAGGCAAAACACCGACTCCAAGACGGAGCTTGTAAGAGGCAATTCTTCAAGTACGGAGCTGTAGGGAGGCGGCTGGCAACTGCGGTCCGATGCTTCGGGCTAGGTGAGATAGAAGTGGTTCTTAAAGCCTTAGCAACTTCGTCAAGCCGGACTTTCCGACTAGCAGCACGGAATTATGTCGAGAACGAAAGGCCTTAATCGGTCCAACGCCAGAAGTCAAACTCGCGATGGTGTTCAATTGTCTATCAATCAACAGCAATTCATTTTGGTTCTCGATCGCGACCATCAAGGTTGAACCATCAATTCCAATCAGCGATAGGCCAGCTAATGGTCCACCCGCAACGATGGTTGATCGCAGTAGCTCGCCTGAGTCGCGGTCCCAGACGCTGATGACTCCGTCGGAATGACCAAGCGAAATCTCACCGTTGGTTGCATTGATGGCAATGCAACTGGCGTCTCCCAATGCTGAAAAGTCGATCGTCTGAATGCATTCGCCGCTGGAAACCGACCAGATCTTTACGGTGCCGTCAACTGAAAGTGACGCAAGTTCGTCTTCACGCACGAACTGCATTTTCAGTACCCAATTTTGATGCCCAGCCAAACGTTGAATTGCTTTTCCCGTTTTCACATCCCAAATGTCGATTGTGCCTTCACGTTTTCCTTTCGAGATTTCCGCATCAGATGGTCCTGCAATAAATTTTCCATTTGGCGAGAATGCAGTACAACGAACGCCCCACGAAACGTTCAAACGGTGCTCGAGTTTGAGGTCAGGCAATTCGCAGATCAGCATTTTTCGATCCAAGCCAACCGAAGCGAGCTTGGAACCGCTGGTGTTGATATCTAACTCCAAGGGTTCTTGCGTGTGCATCAATACGCTTTGCAACTGCGCTCCGGTGCTTGTATTCCATGTTTTGAGCGAGCCGTCTGCGTGGCTAGTTGCGGCAATGTTTGCTTCGATGCTTGCGCTGCCACCAGCAATCTGAAACGGCAGCGATGCCAGATTTTTTCGAAACATGATTTCTTGACGGTCGAGAACGCAAATTCTTCCGTCAGGATGAGCGACGAATAGACGGTCGAGCGAGTTCAGCCACGTCAGTTGACGAGCAGCGTCAGAGAAGATTCGCAATGGAACTTGTTCCGTGCTGCTGAGCCACCAAACGGAACCGTCAAGCTGAGCGCTGAACAGGGCCGCATCGGATCCGAAGGTCCCAGCGATCGGTTGCGGGGGTGTTTTCAAAACTTGTTTCAGATTAGCTGGCTTTTCCAATTTGTTGAAGTCTGAGATTGCAAACTCGAATGCGTTGCCTGCTACATCGGCAGTCAGAATCGAATCGTTCATCCAACGTAACGCAGCGACCTCGTTGCCCTGTCCCTTAAGCGTCGTGATGTACTCGGAAGCGGACGTGTCGACTACGAATAGGTTTCCTTTCACGCTACCGACGGCGACATAGTTTCCATCAGGAGATACTGCCAGATGACGGATCCGTTCGCTCAATTGAAATTTTGATTTCTGTTCCAGATTGTTCTCTGAGGCTTCGTAAAGCAGATTGCTGCCCGTTGTCAGCCACCATGATTTGCGATTTTCGTCATAGTCAATCGCACGGATCGAGCCGAATTGAAGCTCACTCACTTCTCGATACGTTTCGCCATTGAGGTCGACTCGAACCAGAGCCTTGCCAGCGCATCCTGCGAGCAACGAATCGCGATCAGAAAACGAGATGGCAGTGTAGATTGCTGCGGGCAATTGCAACTTGTGCAGCAACTCCAATGAAGCGGCGTCCCAGATTTCGATTTCGGATGCTGTGTTGATGATTGCGATTCGATTGGCAAGATTGTCGACGGCTAGCACGCGAATGTTCGACTCGAAACCGGTGCGGAAAACTGGAAGCTGGTACTGCTTAACTAGCGACATGCTCAGATTCCATGCTTGACTCCGGTTCTCTTCGGAAACTTTTTCGAGCTGAGCCTTGGCATCCTCGTAATTACCAGCGATCGCAGACTGCCACGCGTTTTCATACGTTTGACGCAATAAGGACTTTGAGAGTTGTCGTGAAAAGTCTTCGGACTTTCCCAAAGCTTTGCCTAGTTGAGTTGATTTCTCTTCGATCAACTCATTCGCCGCGATGACATCGGCGAGGTTTTTCTGCGACTGTGAGTAGCCCAACGAAAGCGCCACGATCGACGCAAGGATTGAAGCGCCAACGATGGCCGCCGAGGTGGCGGCAATTCGATTTCGACGAACAAACTTTTGGAATTTGTACCAGTGGCTTGGTGGGCGAGCCTCAATTGCATCGTCCTCGAGGAATCGATCGATGTCGCTGGCGAAATCAGCCGCGGAATCGTAGCGGTGTTCCGGTTCGCGTGCGATCGCTTTCATGGTGATCCAGTCCAGATCGCCGCTGAGTTTCTTGGCCCAATTCGAATCTCCGGCTGCATGGTCTCGCCATCGTTGTGGATCGGTTCGCGAAGTGATTCGTGTGCTGGGTGTTTTTGGTTGTGTCGATTGCAGTATGTTCTTAAGCTCCCAAATGCCATCGCGCAATAGTTCTTGACGACTGACAGGCGTTTCACCGGTCAGCAATAGATACAGCAGGACTCCCAGCGAATACACGTCGCTGCGAACGTCGATTCCGGTTTGCGACATCAACGCCTGTTCCGGGCTCATGTACTCAAGCGTTCCCACGATTTGTCCGTACTCGGTGAACATCGTTTTCTCGGTCAGCGGCATGTGCAATGCTTTGGCGATTCCAAAGTCGATGACTTTTGCTAACGGTTTCCCTGAGTCGGTCGTGATCAGAACATTGGCTGGTTTGATGTCGCGGTGAATGATGCCTTTTTGATGTGCGTGATGCACCGCTCCGCAAACCTGTTGGAAAATCGCCAGACGATCGAGCAGGGTCAATTTGTTCTGGTCGCAGAATTCATCGATGGGAATACCGTGAACCAATTCCATGACGAAGTATGGCTGCCCGTTTTCCGTTGATTTTGCCTCGATGACGTTAGCGATTGAGGGGTGCTTCATCATCGCCAAGGCTTGCCATTCGGCTTCGAATCGAGCAAGGATCATTTCCGAATCCATGCCGCGTTTGATCCATTTGATAGCGACTTTGCGGCGAATCGGTTGCAGTTGTTCCGCCATGAAGACGACGCCGTGTCCGCCTTCTCCGATTTTCTGTAGGACACGATACGGGCCGATGTGAGTCGGTGTCTCTGTTTCCTTTGCGGAGTCGGTTTCCTTTTGGTTTAGATCCTGCGTTTCGATTTCAATGCGTTGATCACGATTGACCAGTGGTTTGTCCATAAAGGAACCGGCACCGCGTTCAGCTTCAATCATGGCGGTGACTTCGTCGGCAACAGAAGGGTTGGCCCGATTTAGCTTAGCTAGTCTTTCCACTTGGGCCTGTTCATCGAGTTCACGTAACTCAAGAAATGCTTTTTGGATTTGGGCGTATCGGTCAGGAGTCACTTCGATTCCTTAGTAAGATTTCGAATCTCGCCGGAGTCCGGAAAGTCTTCCAAGGCGTGTGCGAGGATCATTTTCGAAAGTTCGTTCATACCTTGCTGATTTGCGGCGTTGATCAATGCGACACGATCTTCAACGACGAGAGGGCAGGGCACCCGTGCACGCAGTTGGCTGTACAATTCTATGGCGGCTTCAGCACCGTCCTGTTCAAAGGTCTCAAAGATTGCTTGGACATGGTCGACCGACTCTTTTCGCGGAGCTGCAGAAACTTGCTTCAGAGACAATTTCTTTGATTCCTTCAACATGTTGGTCAATGGCTGCCTTGAGTTATTCGCAACTCGAATCAGCGTCAATTGATTGCCTCCACGAAGCAACAAGCCGTTTTCAACGAGTGTCGGCGGCGTCCAGCAACGCTTCTTTAGCAGAGAGACTTTCTGATGAAGAACGAAGCGACGATCGTTCCCATTCGAAAGCTGTGGTGACAGCAGATTTAGAGTGCCTTTGCCATCTACAACGATCGCCGAATCGCTGACTTGTAGGATATTGCCATCCCCAAATCCTCGCCATCGCCCAAGAACGGATCCGTCTTCGATGTCGAACGCGACCATTAGCTTGTCGGTGCAGCCAATCACGATGTTCGGTTCGGCAAGCAACCAGTTCGAATAGAAAAGTTGGATCTTCTGCGTGTGCCATCGCTGCTGTGTCGTCCAACCGCTATCTGTTTTTGTGACGTCGATTCGACGAGTGCCTTTGCATCCTTGTCCTGACACAATGATGCCACTCGGTATTGCGATCGGAGAGGGGACGTTGGTCAGGCCAGGTTCGGCGAGAGCATGGCTCCAAAGCTGCCGCCCACGTTCGACACCGATTCCAAGTACTTCATTTTTGGTGACAAGGATCAATTGGCGAACGCCATCAAAGTTTGCATACGTCGGAGTTGCGTAGCTTGCCGATTCGCAAACTGCTTTCCAGATGGTGCTGCCATCTTTTAGCGACAGGCAGTAGAGTCCGCCGGAAGGACCCGCCGCCATAACGTAGACTTGGTCGTTATCTTTGCTGCGGACGGGGCTGGCTGAGAATCCGAATTGAACGGGTTCGGCATTGAGATCCTTAACAAGTTCCTGTTGCCAGCGAAGTTCGCCGGTGCCGGCGTCGACGCATTCCAGACTTCCCGTGAACGATAGGGTCACGATTGAATCGCCAATGAGCATCGGAGTGGCTTGGGGCGAGATCGGTGCTCCGCTGAATGATTCTTGCGTTTCGTGCATCTCTGCGGGATCCGATTCGCGTTTCCAAAGCACATCACCGGAATTGAGATCAAGACACAGTAGTCGTGAATGAATCAGCTTCGGCTTGCTTTCACGAGTTTCGTGTTCCCCGGCCATCACAAAAACTCGGTCTCCATCAACGATCACTTGTGAACGACCATGACCAACGTCCGCATTCCACACTTGTTCGAACTGGGTGTCGCTGGCAAGCGGTTGTGTGTAAGTCCAATTGCTTAGGTGCCCAAACTGATCGTTAGATGCAGTTGCGGTTCCCTGAACGAGACCAATAATCGTGACGAGAACTATCTTCAATGGATTCATGGCTTGTTCCTTCAGGATTGAATTTTTCGCAACAGCCATGCTCTGGCCGTTGCCCAGTCACCTGCGGCGGTACGTTTGGAAACACCAAGCACTTCAGCTGCTTCGGTTTCCGTTAGCCCGCCAAAAAAACGAAGCTCAACAAGTTTTGCCTGTCGCGGAGCCAGTTCGCTCAGTTCATCGATGGCTTCGTCAAGCGCCAGCAAGTCGACTGACAACTCTGGTGATCGCGGCTGAGCGAGTTCAAAGTCAACACGTTGGAAATCGCCGCCACGTTTCTGACGGTTGCGTGAACGTGCTTGATCGACAAGGATTCGCCGAATAACTACGGAGCAGGCGGCAAAGAAGTGCGTGCGACTTTCCCACGCAAGATTCTCGTTTCCGACCAAACGCATGTAGGCTTCGTGAACCAGTTCGGTAGGATCACAGCCGCCGGCAGCTTCCTTTCGAACCGCCCCTTGGGCGATCTGACGCATTTGGTCATAAACGATTGGAACAAGCTGATCGATCGAAGCCTCGTGGCCTTTCGCGATTCGTTCCAATATTTCAGTAATCTGCTGCGTCACGGCTTTGCTTCCCGGAGTGAAACGGCTTTCGTTGAGCCTTCAGAAAGCATTGCGTCGGGGCGAAAGGTTTCGTGCAATGGAAAATCCAGGGAATTGCAAAATCCGTGGTTGCTGCGGCGGGACGCCGCAGCCACAGTATTTTTATCCGCAGTGTCCGCAACCGCTTTCGTTACTGGAACTCTCACAAGATTCTGCAATGACGGCTTCGAATTGGCCGCCAAGCGATTTCAACCCAAGGCGTCCGAACAACTGACGGTCGCGATCGGTAGCAGCATTGCCAGTGGTCAGGAGTTTGTCACCGTAGAAAATTGAATTGGCTCCTGCCAGGAAACACAGAGACTGAAGTTGATCGTTCATCTCTTCGCGTCCAGCTGAAAGCCGAACGTAGGACTTGGGCATCAGGATACGAGCGACGGCAATCGTACGAACGAAGTCGAACGGATCGATATCCTCATTGTCTGCCATCGGCGTGCCGGCAACTTTGACCAGATTGTTAATTGGAACGCTTTCGGGAGCAGGATCGAGATTGGCAAGCGTCACCAATAATCCGGCGCGATCGTCGAGGTCTTCTCCCATGCCAACGATTCCACCACAGCAAACTTTCATGCCGGCTTGCCGAACGTTTTCGAGAGTCTCCAGTCGGTCCTGATAGGTACGCGTGGAAATAATGTCGCCGTAGAATTCAGGCGACGTGTCAAGATTGTGGTTGTAGTAATCCAAACCAGAGTTCTGCAGGGCGGCAGCGTGTTCTTCTTTGAGCATGCCGAGCGTTGCACAGGTTTCGAGGCCGAGATCTTTGACCGCTTTGATGGCTTCGGAGACCTGTTCAATGTCGGAATCTTTCGGACTTCGCCAAGCAGCTCCCATGCAGAAACGGCTGGCCCCGTTCTCTTTGGCTCGATTTGCTGCGGCGACAATTTCGTCCAACGGCATCAACTTTTCAGTTTTCAGGCCAGTCTTGTAACGAGCGCTCTGAGGGCAGTATGCACAATCTTCCGGACACGCGCCGGTCTTGATGCTAAGCAGCGTACTGAGTTGAACGGTGTTCGCGTCGTGGTGCTCGCGGTGCACCGTCATCGCTTTGAACATCAAGTCGTTGAATGGAAGTTCAAACAATTCGACAACTTGTTGACGGGTCCAGGTCTCAAGTTTTGGTGCAGTGGTTGTTTCTGGCATTGGGATGACGAAAAAGGGGCTTCGAGAGAAAGGCCCAATTTTAGCATGGCCGCTTCAGTAATCCCACACCATGTCGGGAAGGTGCGGCTGCAGCGACGGCATCCTGCCATTGTTCCGCAGTTGATGTCAAAGCAACGGCTGGAAGCCTTCCCAACGGTATGCAAATGATTGCGGCTGGAAGCGCTGGAAGCCACAACGACGGAATCACTTTCGGTTTCGAATCGACTTGCTGTAGCGTTCGAGCGTCTTACGTTCTTTGCGAGTCAGGCTCTCTTCGCCCTGTTCGCTGATTTTTGCCAGAATACGATCGCCTTCTTCACTCAATCGAACCGACTTTTCATCGTTGGCGTCGGGGTTGAAAACGCCCAGCTTGCTTTTTGGCTTTGGAATCCAGCCAGAGAGGCTGTTCATCCAGCTTAAATTCCATTGCTGTTTGAAGTAGAGATAACCAAACGCGGCACCACCCAAATGGGCTTCCCAAGCAATGCCTGAATTCGGCGTCAGCGAGAGAAACAGGTTGTAGGCAATCGTTCCGACACCCAGGGTCCAAGCGGGCACCTCGACCAAGCCCATCAGCGACAGCTTTTGATGCGGGTACCAGACAATAAACAGAATCAGGATCGCAGTCGTTCCGCCGGAGGCACCGACGGTTACGCCAGGTAGGCCGCTCAGTAACCTGACTAGAAGGAATGCCAGCCCCGAAACGACAATTGCGGCCAAGTAAAATCGAAGAAACTCGTAACGTCCCAGACGTTCCGCGACAGGGCGTCCAAACATGAACAGTACGAACATGTTGAAGAGAATGTGAAAAAGGCTGGTTTCAATAGACGCGTGCGCGAAACCATAAGTTAAGAAAGTCCAGATCCGCCACGGCTGCCGAACGTCGAGACTAAGCCAGTAGTTCAGCCAGTGAACGATGATCTTCTCGTTACCGACAACCTCGTTGATGACGCGTGGCGAAAAAGTGTCGATGACCCAAACGATCAGGTTGATCGCAATCAGAATGCCGACAATCGAATACTGCCCCAGCCCGGTTCTGTTACCGCCATACATCGAGTCGTCACGAGTGTATTGTCGATCCTCAAAGCCCATCGATGCCCCTTGGTCGCAAAGCCAACCAATCCGTATATGAAAAATATGAGCGAAGCGATGCTTCGCTTTACATATTTATCGGAGAATTGGTCGACAAAGGCAAGCGTATTGCTCTTACAACGGGCTCTATCGCGTAGATGAGCTCAACGATTGGGCACGCATTTCAACGCTACGGCGAAGTTCTTCCACCTTCGTTATGAGCATTTCAATTTTGCGAGTATTGTCAGCGACTCGCTGGTCAACTTGTTGCTGCCGGGCAGAGATTTGATCGAGATCATTTCGCAAGAGCTTGTTGTCGTTGTCGTAAGCTACCTTCTCGCGTGTTCGGTCCTGCTGCTGCTTCAGCAGATCCGCAAGGGCCGTATCCTGAACCTCGTTATTGCTTACCAGTCGGTTCGTTTCGTTATCAACTTGGGAACGGCGATTGTAAAGTTTTGTCATCTCGAAAGGGAAATCCACCAGCTTGCGGCGGAAAATTCGATTAACTTCTTCGACGTTTGGCTCACGGTCAGTGAACGGTGGGACCGAAGTTCCGTCTGGACGTTGGTAGCCTTCTACAGTTTGCAGATCGATTTCGACGATGTCGTCCTTCTTGAAGCTAACATCGCGAGACTCGGCGCCAGGTGAAAGTTGCAGCAGCGGATCGACCGCATGGCCCTGAACCGAGAATGTTCCGTCGGTGTCGAGCTTTCCGGCCTTATCGTCAACGGTGTATGTTTCGGTCGAGTTTCCGTTGAACTTGTAGCGAACGAAAACTTCTGTTGGTTCCGGTTCAAATCGTGGAGAAACACGGTTAGGCGACTTCTCTACCCAAGAGTCAATTTCTCCGATCGAGAGGCCGTCGAAACTGAATTCGTCAATCAAACGCTCGTACGCGGCACTCGCAGGATCGAGCCCAATCTGGTTGGGTATAAAAGCACTTTGCATAAGGAACTGGCGAAACTTTGCGATGTCGAAGTTGTCACCTGTCATTTTGGCGACTTCACGAATTACACCATGTCGATCAAAAGGCATTCGCTCATACAGAGTCCATGATACCGCTTGGGGAGCTCCGTACTCTTGAAAGTCTGCAATTGGAACGGAAGGGCTAAGAGTCAATGTCGTCGTGGATTCTTGGATAACCAAAAACTTTCCGACGAAAGCTACGGGCGTCGGCGTGGTAAATTCTTCGCCGTCAGCGATAAACCTTAGGGGTTGGTCTGCGAATGCAAACAGCTCGACGTTCTCCAGAGACATGTTTTCGTCTTCAACCTCTGGCTGTTCGGCAGCAAAAGTGAATACGATCTGTCCGCCGACGTTAGCAACGGTTCCGCCGGCCCATTCTCTGCCTCGTCCAAGTTGCATCAATTCAAGTTGCTGGCTCCGGCCACGCAATGATTCCGGACCGTACTCAGCGGAGCTGATGTCGCCAAAGATAAATTTCTGTCGGTTTTCTTCTGCCTGGGTCACTCGCTTGAGTTGCTTGTCGACGGCGCTCACCGCGGTGCGGCGAAGGTGAAGCGTTTGGGCCATCCCGATCATGCCTGCGGAACCGGCGATGAAAATGAAGACGAGCAGCACCGGATTGAGCCAATGCCAATCTTTCTTGGCTGATAGGACCGCAAGGACGACCATCGCGATAAAGAGCAGTCCAAGTATGGCGTAAAGGATCATGATGCGTGCTAAATCGGGTCAGGTAAAATGGATCGTCTTGCCACACTCGTTGGTCAGACGCGGCAACTGTCCGGTACTCTATATTACGTCCGCTCATTCCAGCTGGAATGCAAATTACCGGGGAAACGGACGTTTCGATGATAAATTGGGCAATTCTCCTGTCAAGTTTTGCTATCGACTAAAAAGGGCACTTTGCTTGCCATTGCTTCTTTGCTTTGTCTGATTCTCCCCAATGCGGACAAACGGTTTAAGTTCGCCGCCGAAAAATCCCGAATACCGATAGAAGCCTGTGTATTGGTAACAACGGAACGACCGGATAACTCTGGTGCAGCCCGCAAAGTCACCGGAAGCCCGCATTTTCCGATGATTGCTGCCAATACCAAAATTCATCATCGATGAGTTTGGCTGAAAGCACGCTCCCGAACTGGCGTGGCTAACCCAAGAACAACAAGGAATGACTGTGTCCCAGACCCACACAGAAGTAACAAAGCCCGGCTACCGCTGCGCTTCCAGGAGTCGTTCTGTCGCCTTGGCCGTTTTGGTCATGGTTTGTTCAGCCCAACTGCTGATGATTGCCGGATGCCATCGGGGATTTTATCGCCGTCAGGCGGACGCCGAGGCGAAACGCTTGATCACTCAAAAGGCTGGCTCGCGTTGGAACACCGCATCGGGAGACATTGAGATTAATCCGATGTCGCGAATGTTCGATCCATTCTCGGCTGACCACCCGCCGATTCCTCCTGACGATCCGACGGCTCACAAGTTGATGCACGAGGTCGATCAAAAGCCCGGCTATCCACACTGGCACGCCAATGGGAATATCGATCAAGTAGAAAATCCAACTTGGATGTCCTATTTGCCGGTCAACGAGAATGGCGAAGTTGTCCTTTCGCTGTCGGATGCTTACCGACTGGCGCTGATTCATAGCCCTGATCTTCAGCAGCAGCGTGAGACGCTCTACTTGTCGGCCCTAGAAGTTTCGATTCAAAGATTCGGATTCGATACGCAACTGTTCTCAGGATTCAATTCGTTCTTCAATAGCAGTGGTCGGTTTCAGAATGGCTCTGGCAATTCGTCGACGACATTCGAAAGTTCGCTTGGTGCCAATGGCAGCGGGCTGCAAGCAAGGCGCCTCGGAATCACCGGCGCGAACTTCGTTGTTGGTTTGGCGAACACAATTATGTGGGAGTTTTCCGGAACGAATAACCAATCGGCCAACTCGTTGATCAACTTTTCGGTCATTCAACCACTACTTCGGGGTGCTGGACGCGAGCGAATCATGGAATCGCTGACACAGTCGGAGAGGACCTTGTTGGCAAACGTTCGACAGCTGGAACGATTCCGACGCGGCTTCTACCTTGAGATAGCGATGGGTCGTAGTGCTGGGGCCGGACCTAGTCAGAGCTCCAACGCTTTCCTGAATCTTGTCGCGCTCACCGGTTCGAACGTGGGCGGCTATCTGGGGCTGCTTCAGCAACAGCAGCAAATCAAGAATATTGAATTTAGCGTGGCCCAATTTGAATCGCTACTCGTTCAGTTTCGCGAGCTTTTCGATCAGGATCGGATCGATGCATTGCAGGTTGCTCAGTTCGAATCAAGCGTTTACTCGCAGCAGCAAATCTTGCTCAATTCCCGCATCAATTACCAGGATTCCCTCGACCGCTTCAAAGTGCTTGTCGGTTTGCCGCCCGATGTCGATGTTCAAATCGAAGATCCGTTTCTCGACGAATTCAAATTGATCGATGATCGATTCCCGGAACGACTTCAACTGATCAAACAACTACGCGTCGAAACCAGCGAGCCAATATTCGCGCTAAGCAATGCAATCCGCGAACTGGAGCTAAAAGGTGAAGACGGAGAAGATCTAAGTGTTGGTAACCAAGAGCTGGTCGCTCAAACGCAGAAACTGCTTCCGTTCCTCAATCGTGCCAAACAACTTGTCAGTTCGATTTTGCAAGAGGATCTATCCGCAGTGCAGGATGACATCAAAAAGCTCGATGATATTCGGGACGATCGATTGCAGTACCTTGCAAGTGTGAAGAGCGATATTGAGTCCGGAAAACTGGAGTCTCAGATTGAGCCAAAAGTCTTTACGGAAGAATCCATCCCAGTCGCGGAGAAACTGACCTTTCAGCTTGAAAGCGAGGAGAACGAACGTTCATTGGCTTCGCAACTGAATCGTATTCAGAAGGAGATCGATCAAAACGTTGCAGCGTTGAATTCATACAAGGCATCTGAAAGCAACAATGAAACTTACAAAAAAATACGTGACGACTTTGTGAAACGAATCCCTGATCTGTTGACTGAAGTTGACGGTATCGTGCTTGAGATGGCGCTTCTGCAAGCCTCCGCCAGATCGAACGTCATCGAGATTACGGATGTCCGCATCGATTCAGATTCGGCATACGAGACCGCTCGTTGTTTGCGTCGCGACTGGATGAATGCTCGTGCAGCGATCGTTGATCGTTGGAGGCAGATCGAATTTTCCGCAGACCAACTTGAGTCCCAAGTGGACCTTGTTCTCACAGGAGCAGTCGGCAATGCCAATGCGGATAACCCATTTCGCATTCGCTATGAGGACGGGAATCTGAGAGCAGGATTTCGATTCGATGCTCCGATCGTTCGTCAAAGCGAAAGGAACGCTTATCGCCAGGCCCAAATTTCGTATCAACAGGCTCGTCGTAGATTCTATCAATTCGAAGACTCAATCAGCCAGGGGCTTCGGCAGACACTGCGCAACGTGAACCAGAACAAGCTCCTGTTTGAGCTGAACCGACAGAGTATCGATGTGAATATCAAGCAGGTGCAACTTGCTCGTGCCAGACTTGTTGAACCGCCGCGTGTTGGACAGGCAAGCAACCTCGATAACGTCACGGCAACGTTCCTGACGAATGCCATCAATGGTCTAACGGGTACACAGAATCGATACCTTGGTCTCTGGACCCAATACGAAGTGCTGCGGCGGAACCTCGATTTCGATATGGGTACGATGGAATTGGATTCAAATTTCGAATGGGTTGATCCAGGTGAGATCGATTCGTCGATTGGAGCACGTGTTGCGGCACGCGAAGGCGTTGCTGAAAACGATCGCTTCTGTTGCGGCATGCAGCAATCGCAGATGCAGGTTGTCGACTCATTCTATGAGGGCGAGATCATCGATTCGGGGTTCGCTGATC
The DNA here is from genome assembly GCA_964352885.1 of uncultured Pirellulaceae bacterium. Classification (GTDB taxonomy): domain Bacteria; phylum Planctomycetota; class Planctomycetia; order Pirellulales; family Pirellulaceae; genus Mariniblastus. Next base: position 1,817 of record CAYGUE010000125.1, on the reverse strand, counting down.
CGGGCTACGGCAGCACGGTCATCGAAGCACCCGTCGAGGCAGTTTCGCCGACAGACGATCAGAGCGTCAACGAATTGGAATTTGACTCTGGCCCACCGGTTCCATCTTCTGGCAATGTGCAGGAGGCACCGGCGGTGGAGTCCGTGATTGAGCTGCCACCTTTGAGCAAGTCGGCACCCGCGCCGGCGACATTGTCGACGATTGGTGCAGTCATTGCGCAGTCGCCGCGTTTGAACCCAAATGCTGCAGTTCCTTCAACGACAACGTCATCTCGAGCTGGATTTCTCGACCCGTTTCGTCTTGGAGCAGGTCGTGAAATGGATCAGCGTCGACTTGTCGCAAACCGGCGACGACTGGTCGCGAACCAGGGACAACTTGTTAAGCAGAAGCCTCCTTCGGATGAACTTGATCCTTTGAAGCCGTCCGAAGAATCATCCTTGAATCGGGCATTCTTGCCGCGTTCGGAGGAGCTTCTGAAAGTCGCTGAAAAAGATGTGCAAGGCGGGGCAAAAGTGAGGGCCACGATTTTGACGCGGTGAATCAACGTAGCACGGTGGTCTCCACTGTGATTGAACCGCAGATTACCGGCGCTTCTTCGGACTGGGAACTTTCAGGTTTTTAAACTCGAACGGCACCGTCACGACCGTTCCTCCCTCGGCGATTTCTACAACGAGGCACAAATCACTAGGCAGCTTTTCGTCTTCAAAATTAAAACCGTACGATTTCATGTCAGATCCGCCCGACCAAGAGGAGCCTGTCTGCTGCGGATGACTCTTGGCTTTGGTGTTTGTGGCCGCGACCTTTAATACGTTGTCGAGCGAACCTTCCAAGACGACCTGCAGTCCGTTCTCCGTTGACAGATTGGCGGTGATGCCCAGTCGTTCCAATTCTGCATTCTCGATCTCCGCTTTTCCTTCGGCCAAAAGATCGCTGACGTCATTGACCGTGACTTTGAGTATTTTGGCATCGGTTAACAGGTCAATCGAACCGCTGAACAGTGCGATTTTCTCAGGCTGACCTGAGGACGTGTCCAAGCCGAGCTTGATTCCAATCCCGGTTTTCGGGTGATCGGAAAACATTCCTTCACGTTGGACAGGAATCATTTTTTCGAAAAAATCATCCATCATGAAGCCTTCTTTTCGTTCGACCTCATTGTCTTCTTGGTCAATCAATTTTTCGATCCTCAGGTTGCCAAACTTTGCGGCGTTCTTTGCCGGAACGCCTGTCAGCGATAGTCGCAGATCGAGGTCGAAAGTTTCGTTTCCGTTTTCATCGGTCATCGAAAATTCAGACCACTCGGCTTTCGCTTTCATTTTCAACTTTGACAGAATGTCGTCAGGATCCGCAACCGAGGACTTCGCGTCTGAATTTTCATCGGGTTTGCCTTCCGTGATTCGTTTGACAACGTCTTGGTCGTCTTTGCACAATTTGGCAAGCTGCAGCGAAATCGTTTTCCCATTGTTCTTCCGTTTGAGAAATACCTTGCCATCTTCCAGCTTTTCAAACGCCGCAACAATTTTGTGCTTGCCAGATTTATCTGTCCAAGTTCGGTCGGTAGGTTCTGCATCTTGGGAATAACAGCTGCAGGCAATGAACCAACTCAGGGCAATGAAGACAGCAGAATGACAAACGATAATTCTCGTTACACGATTCATGTCAGAGCTCGAATGGAATATGATCTAACTTCGGTCGCATCACAAATCAGATTATACCAAATGGCTCTTCAAGGATTTTAGTGGCAGTTCACCCCGGCAGGGGTTTTAGCAATTAGCCGGTGGTTGAGCGCAGCGACACCACATAGGCATCAACTTAAGGAA
>CAYGUE010000124.1:0-22028 GCA_964352885.1 uncultured Pirellulaceae bacterium | reverse complement strand
TCACCATAGTCGGAGCCTTCGATGGCATCACCATTGGCGAACACAACTTCGTAGTTGACGAAGATTCCCAAGCCTCCCGGTGTGCTACCAACAGGGACGATGGCAGGATTGCCAGCCGCGTCACGAATTTCAATCGTGAAGGTTCCATCGTTGTCCGGCTCACTACCGTCTTCGGACCCTACGATCGCTACTTTCAGACCGACAATGTCGACAATCTCAACGTCCGCGTCATCCATCGTGAGATCGACTTTGATGTCCGCGTTGCCAACCGCATCTGTGACCGTGATATTCACGTTCTCAGGCAGCTCCTGGACATTGTCGTTGATGGCAACGACGGTCAACATGGCCATCGACTCGCCCTCAAGGATTCGGACAGTACCGATGCCGGTTGCTGGATCGTAAGCCAACAGGTTGGCCGCGTCAGTCGTCAGGAAGTAGTCAGCGTTGCTCGTTGCATTGAGACCCAAATCGGCATGCCCTGGTGAAGTGATGTCCACCTGGAACTCAATGGTTGTGTAAGTATCGCTGGTGATCAAGTCGCCGGCTGAATCTCGCAAGAAGATTACGAACTTACCGTTATCAATTCCAACCACAGAAGTCTCTGCCGCCGTTGGATCACCGCCGTCGGCAACACCCGATTTGATTGAAACCAAACCAGCATCGTCGTCGTCGATTTGAACCATGTCCGACTGCATCATGGTGTCAAGCATCACTTGTGGGTCGCCACCGACAGTACCAGGATCGGTTCCGTTAATGTCGACAAGCGTCAGAACTGCCTGTTCGTCATCTTCAAGAACTCCATCGCCTTCGTCGGTGTCAGTCATGTCGTCATCATTTGTGACGATCAAGTCAACAACAACCGAAGTCACTTCGTTGCCGAAGGTGCTTGCAGGAATCGTGACTTCGAACATTCCACCACCCAAGTCAGTCAGGTTGTTACCCGGACTTGAAAGAGTGTAGTCATCGACGAGATCAGCATCCCCAGACATCTGGAACTTGACAACGGTCGCCGTTGAGCTTGGATTAGACAGCGAGATTTCCCAAGCACCATTGTTGAATCGAGGATCATCAAAAGGCTCGGCGGACTCATTGTCGATTGCTTTGACCGTGACCTTGGACTGATCAGGGGACTCATTCATTGTGTCCACATCTGGTCCGATGTCACGATCTTTGATCGTGCCCGAAGCGTCATCAGAAGTGTCCGTTGAACGAGAACCAACACTGGTATCAAGGTCGATGTTAAGCGTGAAGGACTCTTCGCCGAATGATGGCAGAACAGAACTTGGACCGCCTTCGACAATCTGATCCTGTACGACCCAAACCGTAACGTCGGTACCCATCAGTGATCCACCAGCGAAGTCGAATGACGAAGTCAGCTCGTCGCTGTTGTAATCCGTTCCGAATGGAAGATCGCTGGTTGGGAAGAAGGAACTAAAGTCAACGCCGATCGCTGTGTCGCTGATGTCACCCATTGAAACCGTGATGTCAACCGCAGTGTCGATCGGATTCGAAGAGGTTACGTTGTAGACAATTGGAGTGAATGTAGAACCTGAGTCATATGGATCACTGTTAGTTCCTTCAGGAACCATGCCCATTGGATTGTCGTCCGATGGCGTGATTGTGAAGACAGCCGTGTCGTTATCCTTGATCTCAGCCTGACCGTATTCAGCGACATTATCCTGATTGTCCAAGATATTGACCTGACGTCCGCCCAATGCAGTCAATGACGCACCGTCGATAACCAATTGTGCTGAGAACCACTCACTCAATTCAACCCAATTGTCGTCGTTGATGTCGACAGTGATGAATTGCATCAAGTCCATTCCCGTTCCATTGGCCGGGAATGTTACCAATCCCGTATTGCCAGCACCGAGCCCGATGTCATTGTCATAATCCGTTACAGCGGATAGAGGATCGAGAATCGCAGCACCGATCGCGGCTTTCGCAGACAAGTCTGCTGTGTTGCCATTGGAAAGGTTAAGGAACAAGCTCACTGGAACATCAATAGCCTCGGTAAGCTCGATCTTGAACTCAATCGTGCCCGCATCTTCGTTGGCCATGGTGCTATGAACGATAAAGGTCGGCAGGTCGTCGTCCTGAATCGTGATCGTGGCCTTGTCCATGGAAGTGTCGATCGTGATTTCATCATCACCAGTGACATCATTCGTTCCGCTCACTGGCATCAACATCACAGTGACATCTTCAGCCGCTTCCTGGGTTGAGTTGTCCACAACATCAAGCGTGATTTCGGCTGACAGGTCGCCTGCCGCAATCGTCACGGTCCCGAATGTGAACGGACCCGCATCGCCGTTTAACGTGTAGTCATCGCCATAAGTAGCGGTGGTTCCACTCAAGTCAACCATGTACTTAATGGTTGTTGCAGTTGAACTTGGTTGGCTCAACAGAACCACAAATTTGCCATGATTGGCTGCTTCGCCAGCATCCGGATCGCCGCCGTTGGCAACGTCGCTCTTGATGGAAACCGTCGCGGCATCGTTGTCTTCGATCTGGACCGTACCGGTAATCATCGATGCCATTGAGTGCAATGCAATGTCATCATCACCCGTTACCGGATTCGAAAGCGTCACTTCAACCGTTTCGGTTGGCTCAACGATCAAATCCTGAAGGACAACTACTGGGATCAGTGCTTCGCCATCGCCACCAACAGAGAAGTCAGGTGTCAACGGATCAGATCCTGTTGGATCGAACGCATCCATCGTGACCGTCGTTGTCAGTGCACCGAAGTCAAAATCATCGCCCAGATCAGCATCTCCGCCAGTCACACCGAATGTGATTTCGGTGTCCGTGTCGCTAACAAGCCGCTCTGAGTTGTCGCTCTTCTGAACAAGACGGACGACGTACGAAGCATTGTTAATTCCTGGTGAACCTGGCTCTTTGCCGACTCCATCAAGAACAATCAACTTCAATTCGCCTTCGTCAGTGTCCTTGATCGTGATCGTGGCGTCACCGGCCGCAGTGATCTGGTTGTTGCCAGAAACAATGCTGTTGACGGTCAATGTCGCCAATTCATCGTCTTCAAGAACGTGGTCATTCAGTGGAATCAAATTGATCGCAACACCCATGTCGCCAGCTGGAATGGTCACTTCGTACATGTTGCCGCCGATGTACGTCAGGTTGTTATCCGAGTTCGTGTTGGACAGATAGTAGTCGTATCCATTGAACGGGCTTGGAGTGCCTGAGTTATCAATTTTGGCATCACCACTGATCGTAAACTTAACCACAGTGTCGGTGTCACTTTCGATCGGCGTAACGCCTTCGAGCAGTGAAATCGTGAACTGGGCATTTCCATGAATGCCCGCCCCAGTGTTCAAAGGCTCTGATGCCATGCTGTCTGGAGCTGCTGGAGTCGCGACCGCAGAGTCATCATCAAAAATGTTGACCGTTGCTTCGAGTACGCCACCAAGCATCCTGACGCCGACCATCGGATCATCCTCAACTGCGCCAGTCAGATCACTGTCCAAGCCAGTCAGTGTGACAATAACGGTCTCAGGATCCAACTCGATGTTTTCATCATCGATGACATCCACGTCGATCAGAACTTGTGAATCACCCTGTTGGATCACGACTTGACCTTCGAAGGTCACGAAGTTTGGATTCGATGGATCATATCCGTCAAGATGGCTGTAATCGACGCCCGAAGTTGCCGTTCCAGTCACCGTGTAGTTGACGATCGTGTCGCCAAACTGCCAAGGATTCGAGATCGAAACCGTGAACTGACCGTTGTCACCTGTGTTGGTACCCGGTTCCGAAGCATTTTCGTCATTGGCTTCGATGTTCACTTTGAATTGCTCATCAAAGATCGTGACCGTGGCCATATCCATGCCCATGCCGTCGACAATCAAGTCGGGACAGTCTGGGTGAGCGAACGTGAACACTAATTCGCCGCCGCCGCCGCCGGAATCTGTTCCGCCAGAGAGACCAAATGCTGTTAACAATGCGCCAGTGTCGGTTACCAGCACCGCATCATCAGTGTCAACGATATCCAAGTCGCCAAGAGATGCGCCACTTCCAATGCCGAAGGCTTGCACGTTGTCTGCTACCGATTGAAGGGCTGCTGCTGCTGCTGCTAGTCCAGAACCATTGTTGTCGCCGTCTGACAAGAAAACCACATTGGCGTTTTCAGATGTCGTTCCAAGTGTTGAGAACACTGAAGCCGCAGAACCTGCCGCGGATGGCATATTTGTCGCAGATCCAACCCCAGGAATTGGAATACCAGCCGAAACTCCAGTACCAATTGATAATCCCGGATCGGCACCAGCGCGAGTGATCATGCTCAATATCTCTTCGATATCCGGCGTGCCGTTACCGTTGGAATCAGCTCCCGGACTGGTTGCGACCTGAAGTCCAGCGTCAGTCGAAACATCCAAAACTGCGGATGTACTTCCGAAGATCACAATCGAAACTCGAATTGGATCGCCGCTGACGATAAACGAATCATTCAACTGAATCAGAGCATCCAATTGAGCATCAAGAATATCGACAGAGGAATCGCCATTAATGTCGGTCGTGCCAGCGAATCCGGTGCTTGTACTTCCAGATACGTCGATCACAAAGACAACGTCAGGCTCATCGCCTGTAACCACTCCACCTGGTTTTTCATCCAGCAAAATCTGAGCATCACCAACGACACCGTCGTCTGTGCGTCCATCGCCAACCACACCATAGGTGTGGTCAAGTGAAAGCATGACAAACTCGTCACCCATATCAAGCGGTGGAGTTTCGTTGATCAAGTCAACGTTGAGGAACTCCATCGTGCTGTTCGGAGCGAACTCGATGATCGCATAGCGCGGATTGGTAACTGGATCGTATCCAACCGGTGTTACGATTTCGACAATCGTGTAATCGCCGTCATTGGTGCCTGTGGTGAGACTGTAAGTACCAGCGTCTGGGATCAACTCATTGAGAATGACCTTCACTTTGGTAGTGGTTTCACTCTCAACAGGAGCACCAGTTATTGGATCAACCAAGGCAATCTTGAACTGTCCTGATGTTCCTGGTGCTACACCTGGCTGAGTTGACTCAACTGCATTGCCGTTGTTGGTGATGATTACTTTGGCAACATCGTCATCGTAAATCGTGACAGAGTCAGAAGCCGATGGATCAAAGCCGATCGACGCGCCGCTGGCTGAAGAAACTCCAACCACGTTCAAAGTTACGACTTCATCGAGTTCTACCAAAGCATCGTCAACGACATTGACGGTCACCTCAACGCCTGGGTTGAAGCTGCCCGCAAGAATCTTGACTGCATACAGACCACCACCGAGCGGAGTAAGCATGTTCGCAGCTGGGGCCGACAGCGTGAAATCGCCAGGTTCTGCATCCGTCGTGACTTGGAAGAAGACCGTTGTGTCGGTCGTGCTCGACTGAGTCATGTCAAAACGGAACACACCTGGATCAAGTGCCTCGTCGATTCCATCACGTTCCTTCGCAACGTCATCGCTGGCCGTGACCGAAACGTCCGCCGATTCATCGTCAAGGATCTTGACGAAACCGAACTCTTCATCGGTCTGGTAATTTGGATCGGCCGAAGTAATGACACTGATGTCAGGATTTGACGTGCCAGAAAGCTCGATAACAACATTCTCATCGCCTTCCAATACCGCATCATCGACGACAAACACAGTTGTGAAGCCCAGAAGAGTCGCACCATCAAAAATTGGGATGAATTCAAGGGAGGACGAACTCTGACCTGCTGGAATGCCTGAGAGACCATCCAAGAAGAGGTGGTCAAGATTGTTCGTCGCAGCATTCGGATTGTTAAGAGGATCGTAAGCATAACTCACGCTTGTGAAGGACTGACTGGTAACTGGGTTACCATTTTCGTCCCGCAGACTGATAACGATATCCTTGTGATCAGCCGGATCATCACCAGGCTCGGTTGCCGGATCGACCATGGCTTCGTCAAAAGTGTTGTCAGTGCTTACGTAGACAACAGCGGTGTCGTGATCGCAAATCTCTGCAGTTGCATGCAACTGAGTTGGAATGATCAGATCGATGTGTTTCAAATTCTGAGTACCTGGCAATCCAGTTACAGAAATCGTTTCCACGGTATTGCCGAGGCCGAGTGCTGCCCCGGCTCCAATGAAGGCGCGACGCAGTGAGTTCGTCCCATCATTGTCTGCCCAGTAGACATAATCATTGACCAAGTCCAATGCGATACCGTTGGGGAATCCGCTCGCGGCGCTGGCAACGGTTTCGATGCTCGACCCGTCAAGGTTTGCACGCTGAATGATGTCGTCATCCGCATTGGTCCAGTACATTTTGCCACCGTCCACATCGAGGGCAATGCTCTGAGGAACGAGATCAGTCGAAGTGAACTGAACCAACGTCTCAATGACCACTGGGCCAACAAGATTGGCTCTGCCAATTCGATTCAATCCGTCATCGACCCAATAAACCATGTCGTTGGTACTATCGATCGTCAAATCATCGAGGTCGGAAACAGTACCAGGCAAGTCGAGTACATCCAACACGGTACCTGAACCGTCTTTGTTGATACGGTGCAGTTCTGACGTGTCCTCATCGACCCAATAGACATAATCACCGGCAACTTCAATTCCAGCTGGAGCGAATCCAGTGGCGTATACCAATTCCTCGGTACCCGCAACAGCCTTGAAATCCGATCCCAGATCTGCACGGTAGATGCCTTGAACGCCAGCATCACTGTCTGACCAATAAATCATGTTTTCAGCACGATCGATCGAAATGCCAAACGGATCTGAATCACCCGGCAACAGCAAATCTGTTGGAATCAATTGCTGCAAGTCAGTGCCATCGACATCGACTCTTGCGATGCTTTCGTCGCTACCGGTGCCTCCGGTCGCATCGTCAGCGAAGTAAACGAATCCCATGTGGATGTCAGCATCACCAGCAACCACGGTGTCGAGCCACAGCGAGACGTTTTCATCATCTTCAATCTGCGTATCGTTCCAAACATCGACAACGACCATCACGGACTCTTCACCTGCAGGAATCGTAATTTCCCACTCGCCGTTGACGATATCAACTGGCGTCAAGCTATTGGCCGCGTCGCTGATCAACTGGTAATCCGCGATCAAGTGATTCTCAACCGCAACGTTCAAGGAGAACGGCACCAAGTCTGGTGTGTCGACAACCTTGATTGTGTAAACGCCCGCATTGAGTGTTGTACTAAACGTGCTCGAAGGCAATCCAAGTGATGTGGAAGACGAGTCAAACACTTCAACGGTGCCACCACCCAAGTCAAAACCGAGATCTACCTGATCACCATTGTTGAGAACGGTAAAGCTAAAGTAGCTGGTCGCACCATCGATGCCATTGACGATCGTATGAGGCGTTGCCCCATCCAATGACCAGTACAGAGAACCGCCGAAGGCACCGCCAGGGAATCCATCAATGTCTTGCGGAGCGCCAAGCGAAGTACCGCCAGCATCCGTTTGTGCACCCAGGAATGGCGTGGCCGTATTGTTGATCGTAAACGCAACCGTCGTGTCCGTATCGGACGTGGTAGCTGTCGTACCATCTGGTTTGCGAAGCGTGATATTGAAGCCAGTATCGGTATCGCTGTTGGTAAAGTCATTGCCTTTTTCTTTGGCGGTGACCTCAACGAAGCCTGTGTCATTGTCCTTGATTTTGACAAAGTCAGTGCTCTTGAAGAACGCAAGGCCTTTGGCTGTGTAACCCAAGGAACCCACAAAGCTGTAAACAGCATCGTCTGGACTTGATGTCGCATCAGGAACGATCGTCGCTGTGTAAAGTCCGTCATAGTCTGACGCGAAGAAGACATTGCCGGCAAAGTTGCCAAACTCACTGTGAGTCAGGGCATGCGTTCCAAAGACTGGATCCGCTCCAACAGTCACAAGATCAAGCGGCGTAACTGGAGCACCGCTGACATCGACGGTTTCATGAATCTGAGTGTCGTCACCTGATCCGTGGTGCAACAGTCCGGTCAACGGGTTAATCGCGATTGCCTCACCGTCATCTCCAGCTCCCAAAGCAGTGATAAACGTTGATGTTGCATCGGATTTATCAATTGCAAAGAGCGTTTCACTCGCTGCCCCGCCGTCGCCCGTAACTCCGTAGAGATTACCAGCGGCATCAAAAGCAATACCTGAGAAAGCGTCGCTAAGCACGCCAATGCTAGTCGCAATACCGGTTGATGGCTCAATCGTAGCTAATTCGCGACCGCTGCCGGCAACTCTTAGCACGGCATACATCTCCCAAGACGTCGGATCAACGGCCAATCCGTTTCCTCCGAGAACTGCTCGACCATCGACCAGCGTGATTGGAATCGTGCGATCGGTGGTCCCGTCCGACACAGCGTCGCTAACATCAGTATTAACAATTCGTAATGCTGGTGAACCCACATCGATCGAATACAAGTCTCGTCGAACGTCGATATCCGAATCGTTCACATCCGCCGCTGTAACACTCTTGATAATAACAACGACGTTTTCTGTATCTTCGATGATCATGTCATCGGTGATGTCCACGTTGATGAACGCGTACCCATCGCCTGCTGGAATGATGACGGTGCCCGTGAGCAATGCATAATCATCGCCGTTGGTGGCATCGCCGCGGATTTCGTATTCAACGGTCAAGTCGCCATCGGCCAGATTGATCTCAGTCCCTAGCGGCGAAGAACCGGCTACTGGGCCACCCGCATCCTGAACCGCAGGCAAGTGAACGATGAACGATGCATCGTCGACACCCTCCATGCCCATCATGTCATAGGCTTGGACCTGAACGGTTGGATCCGGCTTGATGTTTACGATCGCTGAACCGCCGTCGAGGAAGACACCCGAGTTTGCCGAGAGAATGGAATTCACTTCAACTTCGGCTTGCTCGATGAACTCTTCGAGTTCACTGTCGTTGATGACTTCTAAATCAACGAACTTCATTGTTTCGCCAGCTGCAAACATGACGGTTGTGCTAGACAAGTCATAGTCGCTTGCAGCCGTCGCGTCGACACTCGGGCCGTTGCCAGTGAGCACGCCTAAATCAACCTCGACTGGACCGTCACTGAAGCCAAGTCCATTATTAACCGTCGGCGAGCTGGAAAGCGAGATTTTATATTCACCATCATCGTTGCCTTCACGAGCCATTGGATCGGAAGCTTCGATGAAGACGTAAACTTCATCATCATCTTCAATCACAACCGTGGCTTCGATTGGTGCAACAGAAGCCATCACCATCGCTTGGGTGGTAGGTACGTCCGTGCTTGTCAATTTGACGTCGACCGTCTCATCGCCTTCATTGGTTGGACGTAGGAAATCATCAAAGACTTCGACAGCAATCGTGTTGCTGGAAGTTCCAGGCATGATTGTGACCATCCCTGAAAGTTGCAGGTAGTCTGCATTGATGCCATTATTGGTTGTCGCTCCGTTGGCAGCCGTGCTTGGGTTCAGCACGTCATAGTTAACTTTGACCGGAACTGAAGTAATCACTGGCGTCACGCCGTCGGCAGCAACGAGTTCAACCAAGAATTCTCCGTTGGTACCTGGTTCAGCTGCATCGAGGACTTTCGTGATCTTGACAAATGCTTTGTCATTGTCACGAACTTCGATCTCATCTGCCATGAAGGCTGGATCAGTTGTTACCTGGATATTCGAATCTGCCTGATTGTTGAAGATGTTCAGCAATTTGACCTTGAGGAATTCTGTATCCTCAAGCAGCGCGTCATCAAAGGCCTCGACTTCAATTTCACCAAACGCCGTGTGGGCTGGAATTCGGACGACACCCGTCATCGTTCCAGGATCGTATGAAAGAACATTCGAAAGCGGATCGTCTGCGATCGTAATCACTTTCAGGATATCGGATGGATCGGTCGTTGGTGATGTGTTCGCTGGGAACATCAACATAAATTCAACATCGGTATGCGTGTCGCTGGTCTTCGGTGCGTCCAATGCAACGGTGAAGACGCCATTTTGGCCGCCTTCCATTGCAAATTCGGTACCGTCGATTGTTACGTCTGACTGATCTTCGTCATCGATCGTGACGATATGCTCAGCAGAGTCAATGGTGATATCAGCGTCACCCATATTTGGTGAAGTGCCAATTCCACTGAGGACTTCAATGCGAACGGTTTCCTGATCTTCAATGATGTCTTCGTTGATCACATCAACCGTGATCTTGAATTCAGATTCTCCGGCTGGAATCTCAATCGTGAACATGCCAGGCATGCCCGGAACAGGTGTTATCGCACCGTCGGTGGATGTCAGCGTGTAGTCAATTCCGTAGGTTGCGTCATTGCCCACCTGTGGAGTTCCTGCCACACCTGCAGCCGTGTTGAAACCATTCACGGTGAACTTGACCATGGTTGCGATTGAGCTGGTTACCGGCGTACTGTCGGTATCAGACTTTTGCAACGTCAGGGTGAATTCGCCGTCACGAGGTACGTTGGTAAACAACGGATCTTCGTCGCCGCTCGGCTCAGTCGCTTCAACATTCAAATATGCTGAATCATTGTCTGCAATGTCAACGGTTGCCGAAGTCATGCCAGCCATCAGCTTGATATCTGGATCCGCGTAGTGGAAATCACCCAAGTTGAAATCAACGTCTTCCATGCCAAACATGAAATCTGTTTTTCCGCCTTCGGTGATCATGTCATCGATCGCGACGACGTTGAACATGGTCATCGACTGGCCAGCTGGAATGCGAATCCCTTGAGGGAGATTTTCAATGGAGACGTGCAAGTTGTAATCATCAAAACTTCCTGACAACGGTGCTGGGGCTGAAAAGGCACCGGTCCATTGCCCGACCTCAATGATGTATTTTCCTGCAGGGAGGGTAACCGTTGTGAAGGCGGATTCCCAACCAAATGGATTTGTACTTCCGGGATCAACAAAACCGAGATCGTCGTTGCCATCTACAAACGCACCTGCTTCTGTGTACAGGTTAACGCGGGAGTCTAAGCCGTCGGGCGAGTCGATATCGACGATGACAGACCCTGGCTCATAAAGCTCGATTTGGTAATAGTGGACGCCGGCCTGACCCGAGTTAACGACTGTATTGTGAGCGAAAGTGGTTGCCGAGAAAATATTTGGATTGTCGGCCAGCGACCAGAAACCGTCGATTTCCTGTGGGTCGGCAAACGAAGTAGTCGATCCCGTACCGGTTACCGTTGTGATGAAGTCAGAATCTGGATCGGCATCGCCACCGAGTGAAGTCTCAATAAACACATCGATACTGCTGGTTGTTGGACCACTGGCCAGACTACCGGTCTTGTCGAGGCTAACGATGACTTTACCAACGTCTCCGGCTTCGCTGGCATCCGCAACTTTCGCGATGCTGATTTTACCAAAATCATTGTCTTCGATTTTTACGAAGCCAGAATCTGGCGTTCCGATATCGACAATACCTGCTTGCGTGCCGCTATCTGCGACAATCGTCAGGATGGCATCCTCGATGCCGGGGCTGTCGGTTGGACCACCTTCGATGATCATGTCATCAATGGCAGTCAGTTTGACGTCCAAGCTGGTGACACCAGCCGGGAAGGTCACCATGACTGAAGGTGTTCCCGGAAGTGCGGTGTCGAAAGTGCCAGAACCTGGTACTGACTCTACAAACAAGTCGTAATCAACTCCATTGACTGCCACACCTGACGTTGCAAGCTCAACGGTGTAAGCCGATGTCAATTCGGTGTCAAGATTCAAGGTGTAAATGCCCATGTTGTTGCCTTTGGCAACTCCACTGGCACCAAGGAACGCGAATGATGCGCCGCCACCAAAACCTGGATTTGCGGCATCCGTTGTATTAACACTGACTTCTACATAATCCAGAACGCGTGTCGGATCTGGCGTATAAATCCCACCATAAATGTGTGCTTCTAAACCACCTGAGGTTTCAAAGGCGCCGGACCCGTCAGCACCTACCCTGTCCCCATCGGTAAACAGCGTGTAAACACCTGAGGCAGTTGACGGAACCACCCAGTCGCCAAACGTTTTTGAAGGCTCTGCATCGATCGGACCGCTATCTGCGTAGAAGAATCGAACGCTGACAGCGGCGGTTCCAAATGACGCTGCACCGAACAAATGAATCTCTTCGTATTCGTTGTTGAATACATCAATGTTGAAAACATCGACATTGTCGAATGCTGTCAAACGTGCGTTTGCCCCATCGTCCGAATCGGAATAGGAAAGTTGAATTTCTGGATGAACGCCAGGAGTCGCTGGGAAAATCCCGGAATCTGGCAGCCCGCTATCGGCGGAGCCCGATGTGAATACCTGGCCTTCCGTTCGATAGTTGGTCGCGCTCGCGAAGCTAGTATCGAAAGGTGTTTGAACGCCGTCAGTTCCGTTGACGATGATGTCATCTACGAGAAGTGAATCACCGTTGAGATCAACCAATGGGAAATTGAATGCGCCTTCTGCGGCGTGCATGTCCGTTACTTCCAAGGTAACGATCGCGCCCACTTCATTGTCTTCAATGAGAATGGTGTCGCCGGCGATCGCCGCTGGATCAACCATCACGGTCTCGCTCGGGCCTGAGATCGTTGCCCCGGTAATCTTGACGGTCAACGCTTCGTCGCCTTCAAGAATCAAGTCTCCGACGATATCGATGTCCAACTGAGCAGACGTCTGGCCAGGGCCGATTATGATCGTGCCCATGTAAGCTGGACCAGCACCAAGCGTCGAAGTACCGGCGCCGGTTGGACCATCTGGATCTGGTACCAGGTAATCAACGCCTGCTGTAGCAGCGTCACCCGCCATACCGATCATAAAGCTGACCGTAGTTGTACCTGCTGTTGGCTGGTCAATGCTAAATGTTACTTGAGCCTGAACAGGAGTTGGATTAGGGAGAATGTCTTCCTGTGGATCCGGGTCATTGATTGTGAAGGATACTTTTTCCAGCAAAGTATCAATTGCATCCGTTGTTGAAGAGTTGGTCACTGGATCCATGACGTTGCCAGCAACATCTTGGGCACCAGAAACGTTCACCAAAACATCAGCAATCTCAGCATTGACGTCATCAAGCGTGTAACTAACCGTGTATACCGTATTACCCGGATTCCAACCTACTGCGACCGGTGCTGTTGTCGTCAAGCTGGCCGCTGCACCACCTTGAGGAAACAGAATGGCGGGCGCGACAGTGGGGTCCATCGCTTCATCAAAAGTAATCGTCAGCAAAATGGGGCCGGGAAGATCTGATTCTTCCATCAAGGCATCTGAGAAAGAGATGTCAGTGATCGTTGGCTTGATCGTTTCCAAAGTACTGGTGTCGCCAGAACCTGCCGCTGTATTTCCGGCGTCATCGAGCACAGAAATCGCTGCGGAAACCACACCGTCTGCGAGAGCACCCAAGTTCACTGTGGTCGCGCCATTGGCCGTAACGCCAGTAACTGTTACTGGACCGCCACCGCCTGAGCTCGTGAAGGTAATCGTGGCTACTGCATCGCTGTCGAGACCCACTACTGTGTAATCAACAACGGGTTGTTCGGCACCGTCGATGAAAGCTCCGTCGTCCATTGTCACTGCGAGGTCGCTACCAACATCAGCATCGGTGTCGATTACGATTCCAAGTGTTTGGGTCGTCGCATTTCCTGCAAAGTCCGTAGCTACAACCGTGACAGTTTTCGGGCCATCAGTTGCATAGGCTGTGCCCAACGTTTCGGTCTGCGTCGAACCAGAACCTCCAGCGACTGCCAATGGGCCACCACCATCTCCCCAGTCAACAGTTACCGATGAGCCTGCTTCTGCGGTGAATGAAATTGAGGGAGTCGTAACATTCGTTTGATCGTCGGTCGTGTTAGCTCCGGAATCAGTTGTAAGATCGATAAGACCTAATGTTGGACCAACCGTGTCCTTCGTTGGAGCAAAGAAAGCGGGACCGCCAGTAGCTCCTGTTGTCTGCTGAGCAACGTAGAAGGCTGAACTTCCTTCAGCGATCGCACCGAATGAACCTCCGGGGATCGTTACCGTCCAATCTCCAAAAGCGTCCGCCGCTACGACAGTCGGGCCAGAAGTTCCAGGGCCACTCACGTTTACGGTTTCTGACGCATCAGCAGTTCCTGTAAGTACAAAGCCCGCAGCGGCTTCACTCGCATTAATAATGAAGTCGCCACCCACGTTTGCGACATTGCTCCCGTCGATCATCGCAGCCAGCATCTGCTTTGGCTCCATCACCTCATAGCTCTTTGAGCTCATGTCGCTCTTGTGACCTGAGCGGCTGCGGGTTGCGTTCTTGCCGCGTCGCTTACGCTTGCCCATTCCCAACATACCGTCGCGGTTCATCGCGATGCGTGGTTGCTCGGCCTTGAATGCTTCAGCGATCATGCTGAAGAAAGCCGAAACGTAACCGGCGAAACGGGAGAAGTTCATTGGAATGAAAGTGAAAGCTTTTCTCCAACGGGCGAAACGATCCTGTCGCTCTTCGTAACGCTGCATCCATTTGGCGTTGCTTCGGTTCGCTCGAACAACTGCCTTGCTGGCGCGGCGAGCGTGGCGGGAAACAGATGAAAAGAAAGATCGGTTATTGCGACGAAACATAATGAATACTCCGGAAGTGGTTTACTTTACGCTTTACTGTTTTTGATTTGGCATCCGAGCTCAAACTAAAAGTTCGCAGCTGGCAACTGGACGTTGCTGTCGCGGAAGGTTGAACTCTGCGAGTTGTGGTTGGAACAACAGCTGGCGCTTTGGCGCAACGGATCTCGACCTAAAAACTCACAATTTGTTCACGCATCCTAAGAACGAATTTTACGATTGCAACGATACACGTGGAATAAATTCACGCACGCTTCACGCATTTTCAGTTGCGGAAAACTGCCTCGTCGGAAACTCGTTTTGAGACGCAAATAAGCAAATCGCAAAACAAACATTCGATTCTGCATCTGGTAGCATTATCGCGACTAAATTTTGACCTCATGTTTTTGCGTCTCAAGTCAACTTCAGATCTCAAAATGAGTCGAACCGGTAACTTGGAAGGAGCACGGACATATAGGCAGTATGCTAAAGACGATGTTTGGCTCTGATTGTGCCGCCGCAGTCAAGTTTTGCGACCCGAGCTCGGTCATTCGAAATGCTCGCACGATACATGCATTTTCAGAAAGTCGATTCGCAGCAAGCTATCGGTCTTGCTGATCGTTGATTTGTAGCTTTCGCGGAATAGAAGTAGGCAACACTTACAAGGCCAGCTTTTCAAAGCCCGTAGGCGGGTCGGTCAACGGCAATTCGAACCGTCTCTAGTTGCAATCAACGGTTATTACGGGTTAAGATCGAACAATTACGTCTGTCGAAGCTGTTACGATGCCGTTGCTGATGGCGGAAAAATCGGGACCTCAGCGACAAGCAATTTCGAAAAGCCTCGAATTAGATTCCGAATCTGGTCAAGGGCTCGCTATTAGCTTGGAAAGCTGAGCGACAATCGCTCGATTCCAAGAAATAAAAGAGTGCCTTGGGCTTCGGTTCCAAATCAAGAAGCTAATTCAGGGCTGTTATTATCGTCGTGGTTTGTCATCATTGAATATTTGGGTTAGCCGTTTTGGCGCTAGTAACGGTTCCGTTGCGAAAAACCGGGGCTAGGGCCCAAACGGCTAACTTTTTGACCCTAATTCTCATTACTGACAAACCAGTAGTGGCGTTGTTTGAGCTCGCCTGCAAAGACCTGTTTTTGCTCTGTCGAGCAGCATGGACCACCATTCAACACGAACAATCACATGCCTTGGACCACCATAAACCTGAAGCGATCGTATGTTTGCAACTGCCGGATGTTGAAATACTTTCGGGAAAGGAAGGCTTGGTCGCAAGAACAATTGGCAATGCAATCCGGCGTCAGTGTGCGCGTCGTCAGCAAAGCTGAAGCCGGTGCTGCGGTCTCAACAAGCACGATCGACAAGTTCGCCTTTGTGCTTTCGACGGCCAAACATGAAGTCTTCCCTGAGGACTTGATTAGCTATCCGGTCGAACTGTCGAAACAATTTGTGACTGCGATGCACGTAGACAAGCATCGGATGATGGACGTGGTCGGTGCGTTGATCGAGCCTGACGCCCTGTTTCGAGTTTCGGGAAATCCGAAAACAATACCTTTTGCGGGTACGCACCGGGGACCGCGTGCGTTTCGTCGGGCGATGGCCAAGTTTTTTGAGATCTTCGAGTTTGCCGTTGAGTCTGATCGGGCGACGGCCTACGAGTTCTTTCCCAAGGGCACGGATGTGGTTCTCTGGGGCGCTTCTTTTATCCGCCCGATCAACAGCAAAATCGAGCCGGAACGGGTGGAACATCGGTTGCGCTTTCGGTATCGACGCGGCTTGTTGCATTCATTCGAGGATCGTTATGACACTCAGAAAAGTGAAAAATCGATTGCTGACGCAGCCGATGTACTCGGTTCTGGCATCTACGATCCGCTTGAGGACAGTGGACTTAACTTAGACGAGCGTACCGGCTAAGGCGTGATGTAGATCCGGTCGGATCGTTCCGTGTTTGTTTGATCAAATGCCCCAAGCCGTGAAAAAACGTAGCTCGGTCTGTCCCAGACCGTGAAAAATCAAGATTCTCGAGTCTGAGACAGATTCGCAGAACTAAAAAACGCCAATGTGTCCAGTAGGCGGCCACGCGAATTCGAGTTACTGTCAAATTCAATAGGAATTACAGCTGTAGCTTTGAGTCTGCTTCTTTGATTATCGCACCCATTCTAGTGACGCAAGTTTTTTCGCGAACACGCGATTGAACCTGCATGTATTTGGCTGCCAGGTTATAAAAGATCGGCAAGCCGTTACCGAGGACGCGTTGTTATGTCGTGGTCGAAACAAGAGCTAAAGCAATCTTATCCGTGCAATGGTGACTACATCAAACATTTGCGGAAGCGAATGGGCTGGTCGCAACGCCAATTGAAAGAAGCGTCTGGGTACAGTGAGCGTTTGATTTCGAAGGCAGAAGCCAGCGGCAGCGTCAAGTTGGCGACGTTGATCGATCTGGCACAGGCTCTGAGTACGCCGCAAGAAAGCGTTCGACCTGAACAGTTGATATACGATCCTGTTGCTGTCGCCAAATCGATCACCTATGCGACCTATGTGCTGCAGCGGAATATGTTTTCCAGAATGCAGCACATGATTTCTGATGATTTCGTGATGGTGGTAACTGGCGACTCCGAACGGTTCCCTTTTGTTGGCCATTATGAAGGTAGTGAGGGATTTCGTATCGCGATTGACAGATTCTTCTCTTGCATGGAAGTGCCCGCGAACATCGACCATACGCTTTGGTATGAGTACTACGCTTCCCCTGAAGATGAAAACGTCGTCGTTGTATGGGGGCAATCTTGGATTCATCCCATTGGCAAGCCATTGGTCAGACCGCTGGACATCACTCAGCGAATTGAATTTCGAGATGGGAAAATCTCGCATTTCGAAAACCGTTACGATGCAATTTCAGGCAACAAGGCTAGAAAATCGCGTCGGAATCGGTAACTGCATTGATTCGTCCCGCCATGAATAGCAACACGACCTGATCCATCGCTGGCACAACGAGTTGGTGGCTGAATCAATCATAACCCGCTGCGTGAGGAAGGGATGGATTCTGCCGTACCTGCGCAAGCGAATCGTAAATCGTCCTCGGTGAAAGTCTTCCGTTCGCCAATGCGATGGCATCGGCAATCCTTCGCTTACGCATTTTGAAGTTGCACGCTTTGCATAAAATTCAGATTCTATCTGGAAATAACCATTGAAAACCCAAAACGCGAAGCGTTCAATACAAGCCCGAAGCGCGAGCGAGTGAGTCGAAAATCCATGCAATTATTCAATCGCTGGCGCTTCGAGGTTGTATTGGATTAGTGCAACTTCAAAACTTACGCAACGTTACGATCGGCACAGGATGAAACGGCGCTCGCTAAATCAACAGACCGATACGCAATCGGAGCATGAAAACGGGAGATCGTTGCGAGGCTGATCCTTACGAATCGATCTCAACCAAACTCTTGCGTTTGGTTTCCTTCTCGGATGCTGACTTCAATTGTCCGCATGCCGCCATAATGTCTTGGCCACGCGGTGTTCGAACCGGTGACACGTAGCCATGCTTGTTCAAATACGTAGCGAAACGATCGATCGTTTTCTTGGTCGAACATTTGTACTCGGAACCCGGCCATGGATTGAAGGGGATCAAATTGATTTTTGCCGGGATGTCATCAAGCATTTTCACCAACCCGTGTGCATCCGCAAGCGAATCGTTGATTCCGTCGAGCATCACATACTCAAACGTGATGCGGCGCGTGTTCGATGCACTCGGATAAACACGGCAGGCCTCCAATAATTCTGCGAGGGGGTATTTGCGATTGATCGGAACCAGCACGTTTCGCAATTCATCTTTCACCGCGTGCAAAGAGATCGCCAATCCAACACCAATCTCCGTAGCGGTTCTATAAATGGCAGGGACGACTCCGGAAGTCGATAGCGTGATACGGCGGCGCGAAAAATCAAGGCCATCATCATCGAGCGCGATCAGCAATGCCTGTTTCACGTTTTCGAAATTCAATAGTGGCTCGCCCATCCCCATCATCACGATGTTGGAGACTTTTTTGCCGTCCTGTGGCGCGATCGTTTGCGGGTCGGCGAATTGTCCCGGGAAGTCCGCCAATTGATCGCGAGCAACGAGCACCTGAGCCAGAATTTCTCCCGCCGTCAAATTGCGAACCATCTTCTGCGTTCCGGTGTGGCAGAAAGTACAGGTCAAGCTACATCCGACTTGGCTGCTCACACAAAGCGTGCCACGATCGGATTCCGGAATGTAGACCGTTTCGACTTCGACGCTTTGGCCGCCCGGCTTTGCCGGCTCGAATCGCAAAAGCCACTTTCGCGTTCCGTCTCGCGAAATCTGCTCCGTCACGATCTCGGGTCTGGCCACGCTACAACGTTCGGAAAGCTTGCTGCGCAGGTCCTTACTCAGGTTCAGCATCTGCTGAAAATCGCTTTCGCCGCGAATGTACATCCAGTTCCAAAGCTGAGAACGGCGCATCGAGATTTGGTTCTTGGGAACTCCAATGGAGCCCAAGGCTTCGCCCAGGCCGGCTCGATCGAGACCAATGAGTTGAATTCGGGGTGCTGACATGCGGCAATTATGGCCTCGAAAGCCGGATTGGGAACCGGAAATCGCCGAGAGGACGCTGTGAATCGAGGTTTACCTGTTTTGCCAGTTTTAGTTTAATTAGCGGATACTAGCTCTTTAGCCGCCCCGCCTATTGGTGGCAGATTCCGAAATTCAATCCATATGCAGGACGCAGACATGGGTCGTCGAAGAAGTGCCTCTGGTAGCACACGAGTTTTACAAGGATTGTTCGCGCTCGCGTGGGTCGGTTTCTTGATCTACATGTTGTCCGGATATCTGAGGAAAACCAAGGACGAAACGGTCGCCGGAGAAGAGATTACGCCTCCTGCCGAAACCGTTCCCGAGGGTCAAACCACTGTCCCCGCAGTGACGACGTTGCCAGCTTCGACGCTTGCCGAAAACACAAAGCCGATTCCAGAGATTACCAATGGATCCGGGGCCGATGCAGGCCCCACGGCTGGAAACATCCTGGCAAACACAATTGCGGTTTATCGAAACGCGAACGCGTATTCCGATCAGGGAAGATTGCAGCTCGCTTACCAAATCAACGGCAGTCGGTTCCAAGAAGAATATCCTTGGCAAACGGCGTGGAACCAAGATGGTCGACTCTCAGCAGACATCTTCGACACAAAGGTTCGCAGCGATGGAACGTTCCTATCGTGCTTTGTGAGCGAAGTCAGAACAGAGAATTTGAAAAACCAACAGCTGTTTCTACGCGGCAGTCGCTTGGTCCAAGAATTATACAGTGACAAAATCGCGACGTACTACCTTAACGGTGGAGAGCGGATTCCGGTCAACGAAACGATCGTTCCAGACGGTAAGCTGTTGGTTCCGCCGGCCATAGCGTTGTTGACTGGGCAGTTTGAGTCTCCGTGGCTGGATTCGTCCGTTGAGCCGCGACGACTGAAGGACACTCAAATCGATGGCAAACCCTGTTATGTCATCAGTTGTCCATCGCGAAACGGTGAGCTGGTAGCGTGGATCGATCAAACGAGCTCTCTGATCCGTCAGGTGAGGCTGCCGAACAATCTGCTGGATCCAATGCTCGCTTCGGATCCTGATGTAAAAGAACTCAATCTGTTCGCCAAGTTTTCGGGAGCCAGCTTCACCGCGTCACCTTTGGCGTTCGAGAAAGTTACACCGAAACCTGGCGTGTGGCCCGTACGAGAGTTTGTCGCTCCCGCGGATGCATTGCCCACGAATTTGCTTGGCGAGATGGCTCCGGAGTTTTTATTGCTCGATCAACAGGGGGCGAAAGTTACCGATCGACAGTTGTCAGGTAAGCCAATCGCAATGCTGTGGCTTGATGGTGGTGAAAACGATCTGGAACTTGTGAAAGACTTTGATGCGATCCAAAAGACCATTGGCTCAAATGGAATCAATTTCGCTGTCGTTGTCGGTCCAAATTCAACTGAACGTTCCCCGACCGGAACTTGGGGTCTTTTACCAAGCATTCAGCCGGCTGCAAATCGGACTAAAATTCCTTTTTTGTTGGATAGCGACGGGAACGAATCGAAAAATTTGGAGCTCGAGTCGCTTCCGGCGATTGTCGTGTTGGACTCGAATTTGAACATTCAATTTGCCGACCTGTTGGCGAAACCCAGCGGCTATAACGGAAAGTTGGCGATTAGCAAACAGTGGACGCAGCGATTGACGGGTGCGATTGTGGCAACGCAAAAAGGCGTTAACGTTGCCGACGACATGC
The DNA here is from genome assembly GCA_964352885.1 of uncultured Pirellulaceae bacterium. GTDB lineage: Bacteria > Planctomycetota > Planctomycetia > Pirellulales > Pirellulaceae > Mariniblastus. Next base: position 1,292 of record CAYGUE010000124.1, on the reverse strand, counting down.
GAGCCAAGTATCGCAACTACCTGGAACAGTATTTCAAGGATCGTGATCAGCGTTTGGTTGCTAGTTACTTTCCGGAATTCTCGCTGCCGCAGCAAACGAAGACTACCGCTGTCGCGGTGAAAGTTCGTCAGCAGCAAACGGCGCAGAGATCGAAACGGAAACTGAATCCCAGATTGGTTTGGGAATCTACTCGACTACAAAGTCCGGGCAACATTGCGTTGATCCCTGATGGCCGCGGCGGTACGCAGGGACTGTTAATTTTGGATGGTTGGCAGACGGTGAGCCTGTTCGGTGTCGACGGCAACGCAATCAATCAAAAGCGTCTTGATTTACCCGCAGGCGCTGCGGTGACAGCGATCAGGCCAATGAGCTCTGACGTTGGTGATCAATGTTTCGCAATGTATTCCGTCGGAGGCAAACAGGTTTTCGTTTTCGATGGCAAAATGCAATTGGTTGGGACTTTCCCTGAATCCGCCGAAGCCGTTGCTCCTGTTTTGGCCTGCGAGGTGATTCCCGGGACGCGCGGTAAAGATGACCAACTGCTGGTTTGTTTCGGTGATTCTGGTGGCGGAATGATGTACGATCCATTTACGAAGAAGTCTCGATCCGCTGGGCCCACCGCGGTTCGTTCGTTGGCTCTAACTGGCCGGTCCGTCATCGCGGTCAACGACCGAACAGGTGCTTTGCTCTCGATGGACGACGGTCGTGTGATCGACGATGACCGAGAATACGTGCACGTTGAAAACGGTGCCGATGGTCAAACGGTTTTTGCGGCAACGGCAATGAACGCCAGCCAAGAGTGGTCGCTGGTTGGAATCGACAGCAGCTTGCAGGAGAAGTGGTCGTTTCCGATAGAGTCAACGATGTTCGACAACGGCATCGAGCCAATCTCTGGTGTTTCAGCCACTCGCGGTACAGGAACTTGGGCGGTCGCGGATTCATCGAATCGAATCTATCTGATTTCCGATATCGGAACTTGGTTGGGCGACGTGGCAGCGGATGGCAATGTCCGTGGTTTGAAGCTGATGTCTGTCGGTGGCAGGACTCGGCTTATTGTTTCGACGGACAAAAAGATTGAATGCTGGGAGCTAAATTTTGCACCCGAGCGTGTGGGGGCGATGAGTGGTCGGGTGGAGTAGGTTAGCCTGTCCCAGACTGAAAACATGCGCGAGTCTGGGACAGAATCGATTTCAAGACATCCGGCAATAGTAGGTCAGTCTGTCCCAGACTGATAAAATGCACGAGTCTGGGACAGAATCGATTTCAAGACATCCGGCAATAGTAGGTCAGTC
>CAYGUE010000123.1:0-22121 GCA_964352885.1 uncultured Pirellulaceae bacterium | reverse complement strand
AAGCTTGATCAGTTGTATGCCGGTTTTCTAAGCAATTAACGTGCGGTCGCCCTAGTCCAGGTCCGTGTTTTGACATTGTCAATATTGGCTGTGCCGTTACCTCCGTAGAATCTGAAACGTGCGAATCGAAAAGGTGTAGTTATAAGGAGATATACGACGTTGGAGGCACCGAAGAGAGTCTTGGTTTTTTTTGGATTTGTCAAAGCACAGGCGATGAATTCGGCGAAGTAGTTCAGTGGTGGGAAGGATACGATATTCAGGTTCCGATTGTGGGTGGTTTTGGACTTCAGACCTTTGGACAAGGAGATCAAATTGCTTGTAAATTGAGATTCGCTTGCGAATGCACACAAATTGATCCTGAATTACCTTCGGAAGATTGTTTCCCTGACGGATTGGGGACCGAGATGGACGTTCATACAAACGTAAGTCCTAATGGTCCGATGTCGATGTTCTGTGCGGGAATGTAACTATAACGTAAGTTTGTTCGCGTATTTAAAATTCACTTAGCTTTTTCTGATGGATTGCAAGTCATGAAGTTAATTCTGATTCCAGTGCTATTTTTTGTGGTGGGCTCGCAGCAGTCGTTGCCAAATGCTGAAGGGCAATCACTCAAGCCAAGCAAGACATCCATCGTAAAGTCTGAATTCTCCGAGTATGCCTCTGTTTATGAATTCTTCCTGTCTAACATGCTGGCATGGGAGACAGGAGAGTTTATGGTGAAAGTTGTAAAAACGAAAGACTCCAGTGACCGAATGAGAAATGGTCATTTGTTTCTCGAGGAAAGTAGAGTTTATAGAATAAAATTTGATTACCCTAATGAACGTTTCCTGTGCTTAATTCAAGAAGAGAGTGATCCGATATTGTTAGTTCATGATTCAATAACTGCCGAGATGGCCGAAAAGAACAAAAAGCGATTTGCTCAGTTTGGATTCTGCTGCCTAAACGATGAATCTTATCTAAGGAGAGTTCCGGCGAAAACGAAGAACTTTAAACAAAGTAACTCAATTGAAAAGCTCTCCAAAAATCTCAAAGTTCCTGAATTTAGAACTTTTGGTTTGCTGACTGAGTCAAGTCGAGCAAGGTTTTCTCAACTAGAGGAGATAATTCCAAGGCTTGCCAGCGGGAACGGGATAGTTGAGGCCAAAAATTCGATGAATGGCGTTCTAAAATTTGTTAAGCATAGTCCGATAAAATCAAGTGGAGGTGAGCAGTACTTTGTTACCACGACTGAATTCGATGCAAAAACCATGATGCCCATTTTGAGGAATATTCAAGTAAGCGTGTTGAAGGATGCGAAAAGAAAGCTAGTAAACGAATCCGCTGAAAAGCTTAAGTGGAGGACTATAGCTGGGGTACACGTTCCAGCTTCCTTAAATAAGGAGGGCAAGGGAACTCAGGCTGTGCACGGAATAAGGTTTTTTTTCGATACAGCTGTTGATATGGAATTCAAGTGGATTTCATTGAATGAAAAATTTGGACCGGAAGAATTTGATCCTGCAGTGCTCGAAGATTTTGACAAGATGCTAAAGTTTGAAGAAGTTGTGGATTTAAAGGAGGAATCGAAGTAGTGGCACATCGCGTTTCCGGCCCGCGACTCTAGATGACAAGTTGATTGCTGCTTCGGGTTCAAGTCCGCGTTTGAGGATGTCCCGTTGGTTGTTAAAACTCTGACTCGGTCTCACGGTTAAAAAGGTATCTCTGATTCAGTTGGGCGGCAAGCGAGCCCGTAGGAATAGCTCGCGTTAAGCCGCCATTCTCTTCTAAGAGTGCTCCACTTCCTTGCGTTCTCCCGCAGGGAGCCTCGTAGAGGTTTTTTTCGGCGGCGAAGTTTGCTCACGTTGAAACGCTGCGAGGCAGCTTTGCTTTGCTTCTCGTGAATCAAGACTCTAAAATTTAGCCGTAGTACCACACTGTGCTGCGGCTTTTCTCTTTGGAGTCTTTGATGCCTCGTTCCCCACGTGCTGATGAAGCTGGCGCGATCTATCACGCCCTCAATCGAGGTAACGCTCGCAATCCAATCTTCTTCAAAGATGAAGACTACGACGCATTTGAACGGCTGATCGCCGAAGGTCTTGAGAAATTCGAAGTTGATTTAATCGCATATCAGTGGATGAACAACCACTGGCACATACTCCTGTCGCCTCACGTTGATGGCGGCATGTCTGCGTTCATTGGCTGGATTACGTTGACGCACACACAGCGGTATCACGCTCATCATCGCACGACGGGATACGGCCATGTCTACCAAGGCCGATACAAGAGCTTTCCAGTTGAAGACGATGATCACTTTCATGTTGTCTGTCGCTACGTCGAGCAAAATGCACTTCGCGCCAACCTCGTCAAACGCGCCGAGCAATACCGTTGGGGCAGTTTGTGGAACTGGCTTGGCGGCGAATCTCCGATTGAACTTTCACCCTGGCCAGTACGTCGCTTACCGAATTGGGTTGGCCGTGTGAATCAGGCGTTGAGCGACGGCGAACGCAAAGCGCTTGCTCGTAGCATTCAACGCGGTGTTCCTTTTGGATCAAAAGCTTGGATCGTAGAAACCGTCAAGCGATGTCGGCTTGAGTCAACGATGCGACCGCGAGGAAGGCCGAAAAGACTTGCCTGATTTATATGAGTTCTTGGCCCCGCCCCAGTAGCAGTGCCCGCTGCACCGAAGAATGAACTGCAATGATCTCTTACTGGAGTCTCGAGCACTGAAAGGGGGTCAGACTCAATAGTGTTCGGCAGGTCAGTTGCGTTGTTTTGTTTTAGCCTCGCAGAATGGGACTTCGCCGGTTGAAACCGGTTTGCGATTGTAGAAATTACCAAATGGCATGTAAGAAGGATGCGTTGGTATTGCCTTGGTTCGCACTCATGCCAGGTTCGCGAAACCCATCAGCGCGGCAAGCAGGTTTTCTATCATTGGAGAACCGGATAATAAGCAAAGTTGGCAGCGAAAAGTGTGGCCAGCCTATTCGGTTCAACCCAAAAAATCTTGGCGAATATTAGGGTGTCTCACGGCACCATCGGTTCAAATCGGTGACAGGATCTACGGCTACCAGTGTACGTCGACACCCGCGAACAGTCCGTGATAGAAGGCGGTGCTTTGGTCCAGTCCGGTCGGCACCATTCCTGCGGCGATCGAATCCATGTTCGGCAACTGGTCGGGTGCCAGAGCACCACCCGATACCCACAAGAATTGATAGCCGCCAATCAACGAAGCACGGGGGAACATTTTGTATTCAAGGAACGCACCCGTTTCGCCCACGCAAGAAGCTGACGTGCTTCGTGCGCCGTTAGACGTCGCGACCATACCGCTGACAACGTCTGTCGATTGGTCGGCTACGTTTGCGTACAATCCGCCCTTGCCCCAGCCGACCATTGTAAGTCGCGGGCCATCGTAGAATACGCCCTGTGCACCGAATTGTCCGCCGTAAAGGTGATTATTGGTGTCGATGATAAACGTGTCCGGAGGTCCGCTAGGTGTAAAAGTCTGAGCGAGATTTTCACTTAACTCCAGCCAGCGCAAACCAAACGAAAACTGCAACCTGTCATTGTTGACGGAGCGATTAACGAGGTTGACTTCAAAACTATAGAGTGCTGATTGCGCCTGGTAATTGGCCATCCCTGCGTTGGCCAAGGGAGAGGGAAGATTGGTCGCGATGGCATTGGTCGCGGCGAACGGAGCCGATAGTTCTGTTGTCCAGCCGTTGACTTGGAAATAACGCAGTTCAAAATTGCTGCCGCTGCGCATTTTTCGGGATAGTGCCACATCAAAACCGGAGTTCCAACCGTAGTCCAGATCTTTCGCGTCTACCAAGGCTGCTCCACCGGCATCGATCAACAGTGGAAAACTCGAAGGTTCCGTCCGCGTCATGTACAGCCAATTGAATTGCGTTGCCCAAGTGGATTGGGGATTGCAGTTGAGAAATTGATTACACGAGTCCACGACCGAGTTAAACTGCTGAGCGCCGGGAGTTGCATAGTTCTGCGGCGGATAAACCGGCTGTCCCAGTTGAGCTTGTGGAAACTGTTGTGGGGGAAATGCCTGCTGAGGTTGAGCGAATTGCTGGGGAGGTGCAAACTGCTGGGGAGGTGCAAACTGCTGGGGAGGTGCGAATTGCTGAGGCATTTGGGCCACGCTGTAGGCGGGCCTAGGCGATGAGACGACCGTGTTTCCAAACCCGGACGAGCTTCGAACAACAAAAGGATCGTCAACAGCCTGTTGCTGCAGTGGCATACGATTCGAAGTCGGATACCCATAGCTGTTCGTCGAATAAACCGCGTTGGGGTTATAGGGAGCAAAGCCAGTTGTCTGCCCGTAGGCATTGGGACTGGCAAAAAGCAACGCGATTACGGCTACCGAGCAAACGACTTGGAAAGCGTATGTATAAATTTTCATCATGGAGAGTTACCTAACGCACCCTGAAACTTCAGTGAATCAGACGCGTAATTAGCCAGCGGAGAATCGGCCGTCAATCCAATTTTTGCAAATCTTGAGCTTTACTTCACTTGCCCAGAAAAAGCCGCGAATATATGCAGCTATCGCCAAGGTGCTATCACCTGCCGCCGATTGACTGATACGCAGGTAATTTGAACGCGATTGGATCTATTCGACTTCTACGTGATCGCGGAATGATTTTCAAACAGAAAGTCGTCGCTAATCAGGACTTGAAATAAATGCCACAAATTTCAGTCTCCGTCTACAAGACTATCAATCAGAGCGCCTCTGGGTCCAAAGAAAAACACTTGGACCCAAGCCGAAAAGCCGGGAGCAGCGTTGAATCGATCAACGACGGTGCTGTGGAATTTGGCGTGTCTGTGATTCCGGGGTGCGGTGACGCTACCGTTGGCAGCAATCAATTGAATCGTTCGTCATTTTTTCCTGAATCAATTCCATTGCATCTACCGGACGTTAAGCTAGATGGCATAACCAGACTTTCCCACCGTCGGACGGCAACGACGGCACCTAACCCTTTGGGCTTAAACATGATGAAGGCAGTAGCGAACTCATTTTTCTTCTGCGTCGTTTTGACAATCGGAACAAACGTCTCGACGGTTGTTGGCGACGATTACACGGCGGGTGATTTTCACAACTATACTCATGATTCCGGTGACATTCCGAAAAATGATTATCAGTATTCCGTGTTTGTTCCGAAGGACTATGACGCAGAAAAATCTTATCCGGTTGTGTTTTACCTGCACGGTGGAGGAGATGGTCGGAGTCATCCAAACCAGGGAAAGCGAAACATGGTTTCGACGACCTTGCGTGACAACGATCGCACGACCGATGCGGGCTACAGTCGAAACGCAGCCGACTTTTTTGGCTATATTCTCGTCTCACCTGTGAAGCCAGTTGCTACCTGGAATGCCAAGAAATTCAGCCGCTTGTACGACCATGTCAAAAGCAAGGTCAGCATCGATGAAAATCGAGTTTACGTCACTGGATTCAGCATGGGGGGTCAGGGGACCTGGCATGTGGGATGTGGCAAAGATGTAAACTACAAAATTGCAGCGATGATGCCGCTTGGCGCTTGGGGGTGTAATTATGTGAACCGCGGTTCGACGCCGAAAACCTGCAACACGCTGAAAACTCCTGTGTGGGTTTTGCATTGCCCTCAAGACCCCGTTTCCATGATCACCGAGCAACTCTCATTGTTTCAATCCCACATTGATTGCGGCGGCTACGGGCGTTTCACGATGATTCCTGGAAACAAGCATCTGAGCCGACCTCGCAATGATACGAAGTTTTTTGGCATGCGAATGGGATGGATGTTGTCGCAGGAGTACGGTACGCCCTTTAACTTTGTCCTTCGAGTAAACGGCGGAACAATTGAGAACGTTAACAGTGGGGCTCGGCCATTCACGGGAGACGATAGTCGTTTTGGCTGTTACGAATCTGGCACCGTAGTGAAGATTTCAGCACCCGCATCAAAAGATGGAAAGACGTTTGTTAAGTGGACCGGCGGCGCAGGAAAATTCGGTGACGCCACAAAGAGAAATACGACCTATACAACGCCCGCCGAAGATGAAGTCGTATTGGCAATTTATGATGCCCAGCCATCGAAGCTAGTTGTCGAAGGCGGGACAGCGAGTCCTGCTGCACCGATGCCCGGTCAGATGGTAACAGTCACTGCAAAAACGGATGTTGAGGAGAATCATTTTGCGTATTGGAAGTCCAACGTTGTACTCACCGATGCTATTCCGACTTCTCGTTCTCTCCACTTTTTGATGCCCTCCCAAGACTTGGAACTGAGCGTCGTGACGAAAGAGTCGTTACCAAAGAAGAGAAGAAGGTAAGCATCCATCTACTGTTAAGGGCTTCTTGGCACAGCCGTATGTTATAAATTTTTGCCATATTGCTTGGCTTTGGTGTAAAACAAATTCAGATTCTGATTTATTTAATCACCAATCTCAATTCGAAAGGAAACAGTAATGGACGATTCGGAAAGCACTTCCGAGCCAGAGCCACCCTCGAAAGAGGAACTCCGATTGGCGATGAAGGCATTCCGCAAGCGGCTCAAGCTAACACGCTTAGACGACGAATCCGGAATGGGATACGGACCAACCTCTTCGGGTCAACGGTCAGGCATTTTTGCCATTAGGCCGCCGGACCAGTTTTCCGAAACCATCTGGCTGGAACTAGCGGAACAGGGAAAGCTTAAACGTGCTGGTGGTGGACTGTACTCACTCGTTGAAGCGTAATCAGGTGAGCAACCGTCGCGCGTTCAGGCTCCGACGATTAACTGTGACCTTCGGCCGCATGCCAGGGGCACCACGGCGGTTCGTCTGGCGGTGTGGAAGAGCATTAGGCTCGATCGTCCGCGCGAATTGACCTTTCCTTTGGGGCGTAACGTTGAATCTGTACACACGAAGAAGATGACCGAGGCCGTAATTCGAAGCTACGAATCCTGCCGTTGAACTCTCCAGAATTTTTAACCAAATCATGAAATCGTCGATGTCAAAAGCCCCGCCAACTACAGCTACAGCTCGCGCGGAGCCAGTTCCCGAGGCAAACTATCATGCAGATGAACTGATCAATGCAGTCACTCATGGAGCTGGACTCGCGTTAAGCTTTATTGGGGGCATCGTTTTAGTTGTCTACGCACTTTCCTCGGGAGACGCCTGGCGGATTGCGGGTTGCGGTGTCTTCTCGATGACTTTGATCGCCGTTTACGCTTTCTCCACATTGTCGCACAGCCCTTTCAAGCCTGGGCTAATACGTTTGTTCGAAAGACTCGACCAGGGATTTATCTATCTACTTATCGTCGGCACGTACACTCCCTTTGCGTTGGTCTACCTGCGTACGGGCGGATGGTGGCTGCTTTTCGCGACGATGTGGACGTTGGCTTTGAGTGGTTTCTTCTGTAAGATTTTTTTTCCTGAACGCATCAACGGCGTTGCGGTATGGACGTATGTGTTCTTAGGTTGGATGCCGACCATTGCCGCCAAGCCGTTGCTTGAGCTTGTCCCTGCCGGCGCACTTTGGGGAGTATTAATCGGCGGACTTTGCTACACATTTGGAACCGTGTTCTTAGTTTGCGATAACAAGCGTTTTCGTTTCCATGCGATCTGGCACATGTTTGTCATTGCCGGTAGCACTGTCCACTTTTTTACAATCCTCTTTTATGTGGCGTAAATCGGTCTGGCCCGGAAGGCCCTCCAAACGCAGGTCGATTCGCCAAATGCTGTCATCAACTCAACCCTGATTTGAATCGACGCATCAAACGATCGTTTTTCTGAAGGGATTTTGATTGCCAGCCTTGGTCTGCTGCCCAAGAGCTTCCGGCAACTGACAGATCTTTATCTGCATCGGGACTTCCGCGGCGGACGCCGAACACGAACCCAGCCAGTATCGCGCAAAGCCATAAGCGTGTGTCGCATCGTTGTTGATCAGTCGTTATAGAATCACACTGTGTTAGTTGGTGGATGCGTGAGGGTCGGGCACGGCGCCGATATGGGAGCAAACTTCGGCAGCGAGTTTGCAGGCATTTTGCAGAATCATTTTGTGAGGATCGCTGCGGAGCAGTCCGAACAGAAAAGCGGCGGTAAATGAATCGCCAGCACCAACGGTGTCTCGTACGGTGGTGGGAATCCCCGGCTGTTCGATAGTTCCATCAGGTAGAACAAGCGTTGCGCCCTCCGCGCCTCGCGTCATCACGGCAAGGTCAAGCTGAAACTTGATTCTCAGCTCAGACAAACATGTCGCCGGCGGGCTTGTCAGGGTGATCCCACAGGCGGAGCAGACATCCGTCAACTCATCGTCGCTCAATTTCAAAATGCTGGCTTGCGAAACGGAAACGCGAATAAGCGCTTCGTCATAAAAGGGTGCGCGAAGGTTCACATCAAGAATACGCGGAATGCGGGCATCCGCCGCGACGCCGAGGGCTTTGCAAATCGTTTCCCGCGCAAGCTCACTCCGCTGACCGAGCGTGCCAAAATAAACGGCGTCCGCTGCCCGGATCCGCGTTTCAAGCTCGGGCGTCCAACCGAGGCAATCCCAGGCAGTCCCTTCGTGGATCGTAAAGGTTGGCTTTCCGTTAGCGTCAAGCTCGATACCAACGGTTCCGGTCGGGGCATTGGAGAGAGTTTGAGTGAGATCGGTTCGGATACCGTAGCTTTGCAGGATCTTGATCGCTTCGCTTCCTTGCTGATCGGTTCCAACGGCGCTGACCATCGTCACGTCACCGCCGAGTGCCGCCGCATGACAGGCGAAGTTGGCCGGCGCGCCACCAAAGCGCGCACCTTGCGGGAAAAGGTCCCACAGAACCTCGCCGAGTGAGATGATGACCGGTCGTTTCATTCGGCTATCCCCAGTTCGTGCTCAATTTGCTCCAGCGGACGCCCCTTCGTTTCTGGCACCATGGTTTTCACCCAGACCAGTTGCAAGACCATCATGAAACAGAAGAAACCGAACACGTAACCTGGTTCAAACAGCGCCACCATCGATGGGAAGAACAGCGTCAACAATGCGGCGAAGATCCAATGGGTAAAGCTGCCCAACGATTGCCCCTGAGCACGATGTCGATTTGGAAAAATCTCCGAAATGAAGACCCAAATGACTGCTCCTTGCCCGATTGCGTGTGCGGCGATGAACGCAAAAATACATGCGGGCACGATCCCGTACGTCTCGGTAAAGAATGCCCAAGCACACAGTCCCAACGAGGCGATGTACCCTAACGATCCGATGTACAGCAGCGTCCTGCGGCCGAGCCGATCGATCAGCCACAGACCGACAAAGGTGAAGATCAAGTTGGTCACACCGATACCAACCGATTGCAGCAGCGCTGCTTTTTCGCCGAGACCGGTGAGTTCGAAAATCCGCGGCGCGAAATACAGAATGGCGTTGATACCTGAAAGTTGATTGAAGAACGCGATCAGAAACGCCAACAGAATGGGCGCCTTTAGACGCTTGCTCCAGAAACGGCCGGTGCTAGCCGCATCGTGCGCGACCGCTGCAATCTCATCTGCCTTTGCTTCGATATCACTGTCTGTGGCGTCTGGGTAGATCAATCGCAATACCGCGATACCGCCGTCGCGATCTTCCTTACGTCCGATCAACCAGCGAGGACTCTCGGGCAGACCGAAGCACAAGACACTGTAGATCAGTGCTGGAATCGCTTCAACGCCCAGCATCCAACGCCACGCGTTCTCACCAATGCCGCCCAGTAGTGCGTTGGAAACAAAGGCGACAAGAATTCCAAACACAATGTTGAACTGAAACATTCCAGCCAATCGGCCTCGATATTCGGGCGGCGCGATCTCGGCGATGTAAAGCGGTGCGGCGACAGTTGAGATGCCGACACCCACTCCGCCAATGAATCGAGCGATCATGAACGAGTACACGTCCGTCGCCATTCCCGACCAAACGGCCGACGCAAAGTAAAGAACGCCGATCGAGAGCAACGTCTTTGTACGACCAAGGCGATCCGTCGGCACACTGCCCAACAACGAACCAACGACCGTGCCCCACAGCGCCATGCTCATCGCCAACCCGTGTTGAAAATGGCCCAGATCCCAAAGCGCCTGAATCGTCTTTTCCGCTCCGGAGATGACGACGGTGTCGAACCCAAACAGGAATCCCGCGAGAGCCGCTGTCAGCGACCACATGAAAAGACGTTGGTTCAAGATTCGCTCCCACGCATGCAATTTGTTACCGACTCTAATGCTACACTTTCGTTTGCTGATTAAAATGGATTGGCCCACGATTTTTTTGTCACCTATTGCGATCGCTCCGTTTTGCGATTCAACCCCAGCCCTGGCACCGCTCTCGGGATCTCCATGACTGACCACCGCAAAACCACCCAAGGTTGTAATGTGGAAATCCTTTCCGCACGGTGCGCATCCCGGCTGGGAGCAACGGTGGTTTGGAGGGCACTTGGGTCGTGCAGAAAATCGAGAGAATCGATGACCCAATGCGATCAATCACGAGCCGTCTCTGGACCCGATATCGCTTGCCGTCGCGCCTTTGCATCGTCAAATAGCTGCAGGTCTAGGGAGTTCAGATCTCGAATTTTCGAGACCAATTGCTCAGGTAGAGATCGCGACATCTCTGATTTCGACTTGTTGACCGCCTTGAGCTTGTTTTTGATTCCCAGCATACTGGACAACAACGCCAGATCCGTTCCGAGGCTCGATACGAATCCGATATGGCTCATTCTATTAATTGACTCAAGCGCTAGCCTCAACAGTTCATTTGGGTCCGTGATCTCCCATCGCTTGGTGTGTGGGTTTGGATCGTTGGCTGCAGCAAGGTAGTTAGTCATTACGTTGGGCCAGAACTTTTGATCCACACATTGGCTCAACGTCAACAACTGCCCCGCGACGATGACCTTCTTCTTTGCCAAATCGTGAATCGGATTTTTTAGATTGTGAGCGCAATCGACAAAGTACCTGTAGTGCGACACGTATCGCTCGACTGGGCTGCGCAGAATAGTGAAGTAAAACCCGTCCCGAGTTGAAAGTGATTCGAGACCGAAATGGACGTCGTGCCCAACAATCAGATCGATGTCTTCTATCTGCTGATTACGTTTACGAAGGGCCGCAAGCATGTCTTGTTGAGCATGCAATTTCGATTCTGGCGATTCGGACAAGATCAAAAATCGTCGAGCCCCTATCCGACTGAGGCTGTCGATTACGGAAGTGCCGGCACATTTTGGAATGTGAATAAAGAACAACTGAGGCATATGCATTCTCGAACTCCTTCATCTCTGCGGATGCGCGCGATTTTAATCGATTCAAAGTAGCTTGAATCAAAGGGAAATGTGAGCGGATCCAATCCTGATTGGCCTCGCAGCAACTCCTGTGAACCGTTGCCAAGTTCCCTTCGCATCACGTCTTGTGGCGTCGGCCAGCGAGTCCTTTTACCGCTCTGGGTCCGCTAATTCTTGAATTTGGAAAAGGAGGTGCACGAATCTACCCAAATCGCTCGTTTTGAATGTTCACCGGTACGGATATGATGCGTCCAATCAATAGCCATTCAGCCCTGATAACGGATCTAATGTTTGCCCCGATTTCACAATTTGGCTTCTCATTGGGGGCCGTGCGATTGCATGTTGTCTCTCGTTCAATTGGGGTTACGATCTGGCTCAATGGTTATGTCAAATAATAAATTTACCCTGGGCACCTTCTGAAAGCCAAGTATGGGACTCGTTGCGGCGACAAAAGCTTTTTGCAAATTACTCTTCAATCGCGAATTGAGCGATTCGTTTCAACAATTATTGGATGGGAATCTGCGGCTTGGCATTACGCAGTTGCCACCCGAGGGGGCCCCCGCGCCTCCTAATCCTATTCGTGAACCCGCCAAACCTACCCCCAGCCGGAGCGATGCGATCAGCCTTTTGGCCGCTTTGCAACGTGAAGCACGCTTGTTGGACATTGTGAACGAATCGCTCGACGAATACTCCGACGCACAAGTTGGTTCAGCTGCACGCGACGTATTGCGTGACTCCGGTAAAGTTATCGAAAGGATGTTTGGACTCAAACCGTTGACCACGGCTGCCGACGGTTCATCAATGGAGACCCCGGCTTTATTCGATCCGGCCGAGTTTCGCTTGACTGGAAACGTGGCCGGCGAAGCGCCCTTTCGCGGAACCGTCGCCCATCACGGCTGGAAAGCCACTCGCTGCGACGTGCCTCAGTGGTCTGGCAAAGAAACCGCCGCACTGATCGTGGCTCCCGTTGAACTGGAAATCGGATAGGACGTCCGTTCTAGAATCCTTTGCTTCGTTTTTGACAGGATTCACATGATGACGAAGATGATTTTCGAATCCAGGTCTTAACGCTCCTAAAATTCCTGTGTCTCTTGAGACCAGCGAACGAGTTTTGGATAAGTTCTCTGTCCGGCAACTTTTAAACGAACAAGTATGGCATCGAAATTGAAATATACCATTGGCATCGATCTTGGAACGACCAACAGCGTGTTGGCATATTGCGAACTGAGCGAACAGGATGATGTGCAGCCAAACATTCGCTTGCTCAAGATTCCACAGCTGGTTGCGGCTAACACGATCGAGTATCGACCTTCACTGGCTTCGTTTACCTACCTCGCCAACGAAGCCGAAGCCAGCGGTGGTGCATTCGATTTGCCGTGGTCTGAAAACCCGTCATTCGCGACGGGTGAACTCGCTCGCACTCGCGGCGCCGAGGCACCTGACCGAACGGTTGGGGCATCCAAAAGCTGGCTATGTCACAACAAAGTCGACCGACGTGCGCCGATCTTGCCATGGAATGCGCCTGCTGACGTCGCCAAAATCTCGCCCGTCGCGGCGGCTCAGCAATACCTCGAACATTTGGTTGCCGTTTGGCAATATGAGTTTGCTGACTCTCCGATCGCCGAGCAGCAAGTCGTGCTGACGGTGCCAGCGTCCTTCGATCCGGTCGCCCGCGAACTGACTCGCGAAGCAGCCTTGGCTGCCGGTTTGCCGGCTGACTTTGTCCTGCTCGAAGAACCCCAAGCCGCACTATACGCGTGGTTGGCGACGCAGGGCGATGACTGGCGCAAAATGCTCGCCGTTGGTCAATCGGTTTTGGTCTGCGACGTTGGCGGCGGAACCACCGACCTGACGCTGATCGCGGTCGATGAAGAGGACGGCGAATTGGTGCTCCGCCGAGCTGCAGTCGGCGATCACTTGCTCGTCGGCGGTGATAACATGGACCTCGCTGCTGCTCACGCGGTGGCAGCAAAGTTTGCCGAAAAGGGAACGCAGCTGGATCCATGGCAATCGGTTTCGCTGTGGCATTCTTGTCGCGCTGCGAAAGAGAAGCTGCTGTCGCCCGCTGGGCCCGATACGCACTCGATTTCAATCCTTGGCCGCGGCAGCAAACTGATCGGTGGTACCGTATCGGTGGAAGTGAAACGGCAAGAGATCGCCGATCTACTGCTCGATGGTTTTTTTCCCAAATGCGACCTGAATGATCGTCCACAACGCCAACCTCAATCTGGTTTTCAGGAAATTGGATTGCCTTACGAATCCGATCCAGGCATTACCCGGCACATCGCGGCATTTTTGAACCAACATTGCTCCCATAATGACAACGAGTTTGGATTGCCAAATCATATATTGTTCAACGGAGGCGTGTTCAAAGCGGATGGCTTTCAAGATCGCATGCTAAGCGTGATGTCGGATTGGTTTGGCAGTTTGCCGTCCAGCGACGATAAAGACTCCAACGTCGTAGCGCTAACCGGTTCTCACGATCTGGATTTCGCGGTGGCACGTGGCGGGTGTTTTTATGGCTGGAACAAACAGTCCGGTGGCTTGAGAATTCGCGGCGGATCGGCATATTCCTATTACGTCGGGATTGAAACGGCAGGACTGGCAATTCCTGGCGCACCGCGTCCATTGAAGGCACTGTGTGTCGTGCCATTTGGCATGGAAGAAGGCACTCAAGCTGACGTGCCGTCAGCTGAGATCGGATTGATCGTGGGCCAACCGGTTAGTTTTCGGTTCTTCCGATCTAACTCGCGGCATGCGGATCAACCGGGTTTGATGCTTGATCGCTGGACAGAAGACGAGCTTCTGGAAACGGATGCATTGACGGCAACGTTGACGATGGATGGATCAGACGAAGCCTACGTTCCCGTCAAGTTTGATTCGCGTATCACCGAGTTGGGAATGTTCGAATTGTGGTGTGTGCAGTTCATTGGCGAAGCAGAGGCTGACGGTCGGGATCCACAAAAATGGAAACTGGAATTCAACGTTCGCGAGGACGCTTGAGAGAAGGGAAGTTATCCCAATACAAGCCCGAAGCGCAAGAGCGCAAGCGAGTGAATCAGAATCATCGTGACTATCCACCGCTTCGGGTTTGTATTTCATGACTTCAGAACTAACGCAACACCCACTCAAAATCGAAAACACTCGTGACTCAAGCTGATACTTTTGACCCGTTGATCGACGACTTGCCCAGTCGCTACGTCGTTGGAATTGACCTAGGCACGACCAACTCGGCCGTCACTTACATCGACACCGATGAGTCGCCGTGGAAGATTCGCGTCCTGTCGATTCCTCAATTTGTAGCCGCTGGAGAAACCGAATCGCTGGACACATTGCCTTCGTTTTATTTTCAACCCGTTCAAACAGGCAATTCCGCATCGAACGCACAGCTTCGATTGCCTTGGGATAAAAAGTCGCCCGCGTTCTGCGTCGGAGCGTATGCCCGCGACGAAACAGCTCGAACGTCGGGGCGCGGAATCGCGTCGGCGAAATCATGGCTCTGTCATACCGCCGTTGACCGAACGGCCGCACTGTTGCCCTGGCAAGGCGCCGGCGACGTCAAACGACTTTCACCTGTCGATGTAAGCGGCCAATATCTAAGACACGTACGTAAAGCTTGGGACCAACAATTTCCTGATCATCCGCTGGCCGATCAAGACATCGTGCTAACCCTTCCGGCATCGTTTGATGAAGTCGCTCGAGAGCTAACCGTCGAGGCTGCCTCGATCGCGGGATTGGCACGCGTCGTGCTGATCGAAGAACCGCAAGCCGCGTTTTACGCTTGGGTTTACAAGCACGATGCTGACTGGGAATCTCGTGTCAAAATTGGACAGAAGATTCTGGTATGTGATATCGGTGGCGGCACAACTGACTTTACGCTGATTCGTGTCCGTAAGAGCAGAGACGAAGGCGTCGCTGGCGACAATGCAAAACAGGCACAGAAAATCCAGTTCCATCGCGTTGCGGTTGGAAACCACCTGATTCTCGGCGGCGACAATCTCGACTTGGCGATCGCGAAATACCTCGAACAAAAGCTGACCGAAGGCGGAAACCTGGAAGCCTATCAGTGGGACGTTCTGGTTGGGACGAGCCGGAAAATCAAAGAGCAAATGCTTTCCGATGAAGGCGCCGACTCGATCACAGTCAGCCTGCCGAGTCGTGGCTCGAAACTGATCGGTGGCAGCCTGCAAACGGAAGTCACACGCGATGAAATTCGCAACTTGATCGTCGATGGGTTTTTGCCTGAAGTCCAATTGACGGACAAACCTGTCCGACACACCAGCGGATTTCAAGAGTTTGGATTACCTTACGCGAGCGACCCTGGCATTACTCGCTATCTGGCAGATTTCTTAACAACTCATGCGAGTGCAGGCGAAGCAACGTCGTTGGATGATGAACCAGCCGACGCAAAACCTGACGTCGTGCTGTTCAATGGTGGATTCTTTGCTTCACCGATTCTTCGCAGCACGGTCATCGAACA
The DNA here is from genome assembly GCA_964352885.1 of uncultured Pirellulaceae bacterium. Taxonomy (GTDB): domain Bacteria; phylum Planctomycetota; class Planctomycetia; order Pirellulales; family Pirellulaceae; genus Mariniblastus. The sequence goes on along the minus strand of CAYGUE010000123.1, from coordinate 6,443 downwards.
AATTTCAAAATGGTTTCAAGCGGACAACTCCAACTGGTCGCTGCAGTTGTTAGCAAACGACCGGCTCGATCTGGCGGTCGCGCGCGGAGCAGCGTATTACGGCATTGTCCGCCGCGACATGGGTGTTCGCATCGCGGCTTCGTTAGCCCGCAGTTATTATATCGGCATCGGCAAGAACGACGCTGGAGCGAATCAGGCGATTTGCATCATGCCAGGCAATGCCGAACCTGGACAAACCTTCACGTTGGAAGAACGACAGTTTTTGCTGACCCTCTCAGAGCCCGTTGAATTCTCGATTTACGTTTCGAGTACTCGGCTGGCCGATCAGCCGGGTCAGGTTTTGATCATCGATCCCGAGCAGATGACTTCGCTGCCACCGATTCGGACGGTCTTGCTCGCGAAAAGCCGTAACGAAAAACGTGACGTCTCCGTCAAACTACTGATCGGGCTGACAGAAATCGGCACCATCGATTTGGCTTGTTTGGAGCAGGAAAGCGATCGCAGTTGGAAACTCAGATTCGACATCCGTTCAACGACGCAAACGGATGTTGAGGTGCATACGGCCGTTGGCGAAACACAGGGCTATGTCGATGAACGAACATGGCGAGAATGCGAAAAATGTATTGCGAATGTGTTCAACGAACCAACCGACGAAAACAGAAATATTGCGGAGGACGCTGGCCGTAAGACCGGTACCAGCGAACCCAAAGATTTGGTCAAACAACTGAACGCCGTGATGGGTATGCCACGCGAGGAATGGCCGATGTCGTTTCTTCGTCGGGTTTGGGACTGTTTGATCGAGTATGAGTCAATGGAAGGTATGAAATCTGGACGACGCAAAAGTGCTAAGCATGAATCACGCTGGCTAAACCTGTTGGGCTACTCACTTCGCCCCGGTTACGGCGTGGCACTCGACGATTGGCGAGTCACTGAAACGTGGCGAATGTTGCGAGGCAAATTGATTCACGGATCAGTCAATATTCATAACGAGTCGCTTATCTTGTGGCGCCGTTTGGGAGGAGGACTATCCCGTGGCCAACAGTCAGCTTTGGCCGAGCCACTGTTTGCATCGCTACGAGCGCTACAGAAGCAGATGGCTGGCAAACCCGTCAAAGGCGGGGCGACGCCCGTTCGGCCAGAAGAATCGGTCGAAGTTTGGCGGTTGCTTGGTTCTCTTGAGCTGTTGCCTGAGGCTCAGAAAATCGAACTTGGTAATTTAATTGCAGCACTTTTCAACAAGCCAAAACTACACAACGCTCGCAACGCAATGATTTGGGCGTGGGGCCGGCTTGGGCAACGCGTACCGCTTTATGGGCCGCTAAATACGGTCGTTGACGTTGAGCAAACACAGGTGTGGATTCGCGAGCTGATATCCCAATCGCAAAGTGGCTCATTGGAACATTTGGCGATCGTACAAATGGCTCGATTGACGAATGATCGTTACCGCGACATTGATTCTCAGACGCGGGCCCGTGTCGTTAAATGGCTGCAAGCCAACAGGGCAGCCGATCACTTAATTCGTCTGATCAACGAAGGCGGATCCTTCGACGCTGAGCAACAGGGACGTATCTTTGGCGAATCGCTGCCGCACGGATTGCGAATGTTAACGTAGTTCACCGGCGAAATGAAACGGGTTTCGATTCGCGTTGCTGCAGTATCGCCGTGGTTCAATAGAGGTGCTGCTCGAAAAACGATTTCATTTTCGCAGCGTAGGGGACGCCGAACTTCTTGAAGGTCGCTTTCGTTGTGTCATTCGGTTTCCAGTCAAAGAAAGCGTGACCAGCACCTTCGACTTGATCGTAGACGACGACTTGGCCTTTGGCTTTCAACGCATCAGCAAAGGCATTTACATTTCCATCACCAATCAGAGAGTCCTTGGTGCCACGAGTCAGGTATTGAGGTGTCGTACGCGTATTGGATTCAGGAATGTGGCTCTGCGGAGCGGTTGCTTCTGCGGCGGACTGAGGCATGTCTTGCATGAACTGCTTCAGTCGGTCTGCGGCGAAAACCCCATAGCTTGGTGCCGCTGCCTTGATTGCAGATAGCATTTCGCGACGCAGGTCATCCACTGATTTCCCCGCTGGAAAATAAGTCGGCTGGAATTCATAGACACCATCGCTTTCGCCAAAGCCGTTCGATCCAATCTTCTCGATCAGGATCGAAGCAGATGCCGACAGGTGGCCGCCAGCGCTATCGCCAGTCACGCCAATTCGCGTTGCATCAGCTCCGTATTCTTTGGCGTGTTCCATGATGTGTGCGATGGCGCCGAATACATCCTCAATTAGGTTGGCCATCGAGTTTGGCTGTTCATCCCCGTCCAGTTCTCCAATCCAGCGGTAGTCGATGCTGCAGACGACGAACTTGCCACCCTTCGTTAGCTCGCGAGCCAGTCCGCGCATCACGTCTTCGTCGTTCGTTGCCCATCCGCCGCCATGAACGATCACGATGATTGGAAGATCGCGGGCCCCTGTGGGTGTGTACACGTCGTACTTGAGCGGCTTCTTGCCGGGCTGCGCATAAACAATGTTGTATTTTGCCGAGACGTGAGCAACTTCTTCAGATTCGATGAACGACGCACCAACGTGTTTGTCTCGGTCGAAGGCGATTTCAAATTCAGAGGTCAAACTCTCGTGGTACATGGCTCCCCAACGACCGGGAACGGAGTAATAAATGGAATCGATAGCGTAACCTTCTGCCGGCGTCGCTTGTACCTTTACCACGGTACCCGATGGATACATTCCATTGTCAGGAACGGGTGGGTCCAATGAAATCTCGCCATTTTTGACAGGATCCAAAGTTATCGAAAATGATTCATCTTGGGCTGACACGTTCATTGATATGAATAAACAAACAAGAAGGCAGGCAGATGGAATGAAAATCGTGGTCTTCATGGATTGTATTTTTTCTCGTTGATACGATGAACTCGATGGAGAGAAGGCTCTCATCATACACGGATTCAGCCTCGATTATTGAGTATGGTGAGTACAAGCCCGGCCTAGCCCAGTTGCCGGCACCAAACAAAGTAGACGTCGCCCGGAAACATTTTCACGAGTCTTCAGCTCAGAATCGCTTGGTAGTCACCCGACATCCCAATTTCAAAAATGCGTTTTTCTTGAATCTTACGCAACCTCGCCTCGATTCCCGTGTTTTGCAAAGAAGATGTATGCGGCACGAAAGCCAGAAACTAGAGTGGGAAAATGTCTTTGAACCAAGTATTCATGAAGTCGAGTCTCTATTGCTGCCTATTGTATGCTGCGATGTGGAGTACCGCTTTCTACCAAGACGTCAAATCGGTAATCGTCGCTAAAGTGACGGAAGCCGAAGTGCGTTCGGGTCAACGCGTGGTTGGCACAGTGGAGCCGCTGCGCACCAGTACGATCGGAAGTGCCGTCGACGGTCGAGTTGGTGACTTTTTGGTCAACGAGGGCGAAATGGTTTCCAAGGGCCAGACGCTTGCCCAAATCAGAATCGAAACGCTGGAGATCGAAAAAGCTGCGTCGCAAGCTGAACTTGATCTCGCTGCAAGTCGGTTGACCGAATTGGTCAATGGATCGCTTCCCGAAGATATCGCTGAGGCCGACGCTAACATGCGGATCGCGGTGACGGCCGTAAACAATTCCGATTCGAAACTTCGCCGAATTCAATCGCTTGGCGCGGCAGCCAGCGGCGTCGAGCTTGATGACGCCCGTCAGCAGTCCAATGCTGCAAAGTTTGCGTTGAAAGCAACTGTCGCGTTACTTGATCGAATTAAAAACGGTCCACGCAAAGAGTTGATTGCGCAAGCCAAAGCACAGGTTGAACTTCAGAGACAGAAACTCAACCAAATCAGCGACCGCATCAAAAAGTGCACCATCACGGCTCCATTTGACGGATTTGTCTCCATGGAATTTACTGAAGTTGGCGACTGGATCAATCGCGGCGACCCAATCGTGCAAATCATTCAACTGGAAGAAATCGAGATCCATGCTCCCGTAACCGCAGAGTCGGTCGTGCATCTTCGCAAAGGGGATGATATTCGCATCGAGTTTCCAGAGCTGCCAAACGAAGTATTTACAGGAACAATCGCACGAATCGTTCCCGTTGCTGCAGCAAGGTCCAGAACTTTTCCCGTTCACATTCGGTTAAAGAACAAGATTGAAGAAGAGACGCCTTTGCTGCTCGCTGGAATGCTCGCACGCGTGACTATTCCAGCCGGAAAGCGCCAGTCATTTCCACTGGTTCCGAAAGATGCCTTGGTACTAAACGGAAATGAACGATTCGTATTCGTGGTGGAATCCGCTGAAGGCAATGCATCAATGGAAGCATCCGAGGGTACCGTGCGTAAAGTGCCTGTTGACCTTGGAGTTGCCGTCGCTGGGCGAATTCAGGTGATCGGTGATTTAAATGTCGGCGACTTGGTCGTTGTCGAAGGAAACGAACGGCTCGTTCCAAACACAAATGTAAAGTTCGTTTCTCGCAAGGATTCGACCAGCAACAATTAGCTGTTGATCAAATCCATGTCTCAGTTGTCCGCCCCTATTGGTTGCCTTAACGCCAAATGAAGATCTTCGAATCATTTATTAATAATCCAGTGAAGGTCTCGGTCGGCATTTTGATTGTGGTGTTATTCGGATCGATTTCCTTGGTCACGATGCCAAAGCAGCTAATCCCAGCGGTCCAGAATCCGATCATTTCCGTCGACACGCGATGGCCGGGAGCCAGCCCTCGCGAAATCGAACGCGAGATCATCCAAGAACAAGAAGAACAACTTGCCGCAATCGAAGGCTTGGTCAAAATGACCTCGCGCTGTCGTGACTCGCGAGCAGACATCACGCTTGAGTTTGCCGTCGGGACGAATATTCAGGACGCGATGTTGCGTGTCAACACGAGGCTGCAACAGGTCCGAGAGTACCCGATCACCGCGAACGAACCCGTGATCGAAGCTTCCGATGTCGCTGATAGTCCGATCGCCCGATTTGCTCTTACGGCACGCCCGCCATCAATCGAGAAAATCGCGGCATTCCAGTCTGAGCACCCCGAACTGTCTGACTCGCTCGAGCCTTCCCTGACGGCAGGTAACACGGGTCTGCGAGTCTTTCGACTTCGTCAGCTTTTCGAAGAACTTGGTGACAAGCATCCCGAACTGAAAGAACTGCTTCCTCCGGACGTTGACCTGCAAGAGGTTCGAAAGATCTCTGAAGATCTCATCGAGCCGCAAATCGAACGAGTTCCCGGCGTCTCGGAAGCGGATACTTACGGCGGCCAGGAAGAAGAGTTACAGGTCATCGTCGATCCGGAACGTCTTGCAACGCGACAGTTGACGATTGGCGACGTCCGGATCGCGCTGGGCGGACAAAACAAGGACACATCAGCCGGGAACGTCTGGGAAGGAAAACGTCGCTGGGTTGTGCGTACGTTGGGGCAGTTCCGTAGTCCGGAAGACGTCAAACGACAGATATTGGCAATCGAGGAAGGTATGCCCGTTTATGTCGGCGACGTTGCCGATGTCGAACTAGCTTATAAAAAGCAGGAAAGCATTTCGCGACGATATGGAATCGCAAGTAACGGGCTAAGCGTAAGACGAGCTTCCGGAGCCAATGTTTTGGAAGTGATGAAGGGTGTGCAAAGGGTCACCGAAGAAATGAACAACGGTGTTCTGAAACGGTTGGACCTTGAGCTTTTTCAGTACTATGACGAGACGGAGTACATTCGCTCGGCCATCGGAGTCGTGCAACAAAACATATTCGTTGGCGGAGCGTTGACGATTATCGTGCTTCTGTCGTTTCTGCATCTCAGCAATCGCACACTGATGTCGGCACCCTTGATTGCTTTCAGTGCTTGGGCGTGCGTTGGCATTTCGCCTTGGTTTTTCCTCGTGACGCTTGCTTTGACGTTGGGCGTTGGACTGTGGTTTGGCCGTGGTGCTTTGGTTGTTGGCATGGCCATTCCTATCAGTATCGTGGGAACGTTTTTGATGCTGGGACTGATGGGTCGTTCGTTGAACGTGATCAGCCTCGCAGGCCTTGCGTTTGCCGTCGGCATGTTGGTCGACAATGCCGTGGTCGTGCTAGAGAATATTTACCGACGGCGAGAAGCAGGAGAGTCAGCGTTTCTTGCAGCGGCAAACGGAACCAAAGAAGTCGCCGGTGCCGTGGTGGCTTCGACTCTAACGACGATCGCCGTTTTCGTGCCGGTATTGTTCGTTGAAGAAACTTCTGGACAGCTATTCCGCGACATTGCTTTGGCGATTAGTTGTGCCGTTGGATTATCGCTGGTTGTTTCGTTCACGATGATCCCCACGGCGGCCTCGCGACTTTTTAAGGGCGGCTCGTTCGACAATCAACACTCAAACAATGGCGGCTCGCGGTCTTCGAAGTCACCGGTCAGCTTGATCGGAGCATGCGGCACGCGATTCACGAATTTCGTCACCAATTCGAACCGTTGGATCATTGCCAAAACTTGGC
>CAYGUE010000122.1:0-22271 GCA_964352885.1 uncultured Pirellulaceae bacterium | reverse complement strand
TTACAGAATCAACCGATTCCGCCGCCTCGAAGTCCTGCCCTTGCCAACTTTCAGTGGGCCGGTTGCTTGTCGAAACGAAGAATGGCATTTGCCAATCGGCTTTTTTGGCAAGTTCATGCTCTCGAATTAAGTTGGCGACAATGGCTAGGTCGAAGACGTTTTTGAGCTCATTGTAGACGGGATAGACTTCGGCAAGTCTGCGGAAATTAGCTGTAAAGTCACGAGCAAACGTCGCCGTCGGTCCGACCGCTTTTCCGGAGTGAATTCGATCACCTGCCTCACTAATAAATTCCGTTTCGGCTAACACTTTGACGCCTGGCCCGCGGAATTCAAAAAGCGTCTGATTTTCGTTGGAAATCAATTGTTCGTAGTTCAGAGCAAACCACCAACGTACAACATCCATCGGCGGAGGATTTCCGTTGGGTTCGAGCTGCACACGTTCGAGGTAGCTCGGAACGGAGGGAATAGAAGGTTCGATTCCCATTCCGACAAGCTTCATGTGATAGTCCGCCTCGACCAAAACTCGAGCGGCGTGGCTGCGAGAAGGAATTCCAAAAACGTCGATATCCTGCTGTCCCAATACATCACGAAGCCCGTTCTCCCACTGCTTACCGCTTCCTTTTGATGTAGAAACATATTGCTTCGTCTTCGCGAGGTTTTCTTTCCGAGGAACGATTGCACAACCAAATTTCCCTGATTCCTTAAATGCGTTGCGAAGACAGACGACGAAATCGTCCAGCGATAAAACGGGTTGTTGATCGATAACGCTGACAACTTGTCCGTCCGCGTTGGCTTGCCAGTCGCCAGCGGGACCAGCGATAATCACTTCACCAGAATCCGGATCGATCATCACGTAACGAATATGAGTTAAACCCGCGAGATACCGCATCGGTTCGGTTGGCGATTTGCCTTGTGCCGCCCTGAGCTGCATCGCCCGTTCAAGTCGAGTCAGTGAAACTTTTCGCAAATCAGACTGCTTCTGCACGGGTCCACGAGTCAGCATTGCATCGCGAAAGTCGTCTGCGGAAGCAAATCTGCGTTTTGACTTTTTGATTCGGTTTAGGACGCCTTCGGCGTTAACGTAGACACCGGTTGGATACGGAAACATAGTGCCGTTGCCGCTTCCATTGGTTTCCCACGAGTCAGACGAGACGGTTTGCTGGACTAACTGCATGAGCATTGAAAAGTCCGCGGCAGTGACGCCACCCGCTCCACCGTTGGGGACAGTCCCTGTAGCCGATCCGCCGCCGAACGGATCGTCGTTTTGAAGCAGTTGGAAGTTCAATGCTTTGGTGCGCACTCCATCATCGCGAATCCCAAGGAGTGTCTGCAGTGCTGCCGTGCCTTCGCCGCTTTCGAATTGCGCCTGTGCAACCTGCTGAAGAGCAAGATCGTCATCGCCTGCTGTGCCGATCGCGGCCGAGAATTCACCGTCGGATAGAAATTGCTGCACGTCTTGGGCAATCGCCCAATTCAGTCCGCACGCCAGAAAAATGGCGCCAAAAAAGATCGTTGACAACAAAGCCTTAGCGCAAAGTCGTTGTCTCATAGCCGCCCTCCAAGTTATGCCCCTAGAAAAGTATAGCCGTGTTGGCGTCTCAATGCCATGTTGAAATTTCAGCGAGTTTCTTTTTGGTGATGTCAGGCACCAAGGCACCTTGGGCTGGCTGACCAACAACCAGTACGAGAAAAGGACGCTCATTTGAAGGTCGTTCAAGAATTCGATTCAAAAATTTCATTGGGCTGGGAGTATGCGTTAGGGTCGCACAACCGGCGTTATGAAGGGCTGCGATCAAAAACCCGGTCGCAATTCCGACGGATTCGCTCACGTAGTAATGTTTGACTTTATTACCGTCACTGTCACTTCCGAACGTCTGCGAAAAGATCACGATTAGTGTCGAAGCGACTTCAAGAAACGGTTTGCTCTCATCAGTCCCTAACGGCACCAGAGCATCGAGCCAGTCTTGCGGAGCTTTGCCGTTGTAGAATTCGAACTCTTCCGCTTCGGCAGCTTTACGGATTTCGGCTTTCACTGCATCGCTTTTAACAACGCAAAAATGCCACGGCTGAAGATTGGCACCATTGGGCGCCGTCCCTGCGGCGAGCAAACAGTTCTGTATGACCGAGTCAGGAACGGGCGTATCGGAAAAATGCCGGACGCTACGCCGACTCCTAATCTGTGAATAGAATTCTGCCGAACGCACTTCCATTTCTTTAGGCAAAAGTGATTCAAAGTTTTCCAATGGAATGTGAGTTCCTTTTGCCATAGTCAGTGCCTGAGTGGTTTGCCGGTGGAGAGTTGACGTTTCATCAGTTACGATATCCGATACAAATTCAATCACAAAACGATGCTCCGCAAGTCACCGTTTGGCTTCGAGAATCCATGCTTCCGGGACCGGGATGCCAGAGACCACACCCTTGAACGTTTTTCGAATTCGCACCATTCTTGCTCTTTCGATCGCAACATTTCTCGCCACAGTGTCGGCCAAAAACACCTCCGCTGACATCATACTACCGAAACTTTTTTCGGATCACATGGTCCTGCAAAGGAACAGTGAAGTCCCTGTTTGGGGAACTGCATCTCCAGATGAAAAACTGAAGATCACGTTCGGCGATGCGGAATTTAGCATCACGGCGGATACGGCCGGGAAGTGGGCGACCGTCATTAAAACCGGTGCTGCTGGTGGGCCCTTTGAACTTGGCGTGTCATCTGAAGACGCAGGAATTAAGGTCGGCGTGACGAACGTTATGGTAGGCGACGTGTGGATCTGTGCCGGGCAATCGAACATGGAATGGCCTGTTTCCAAAGCGCTCAATCCTGAAACAGAAATCGAGAAAGCAAAGAACTTTCCCAACATTCGATTGTTTTCCATTGACACGTCGTCTTCACCCAAACCTCTGGATGATTTCGGCGTTGTGACACCATGGACTGTCTGCGGCCCAGACTCCGTAAAGGATTTTTCTGCGGTTGGATATTTCTTCGGTCGTGAACTTTCAAAAAGAGTCGAAGACGTACCGATTGGCTTGATCAATTCCACTTGGGGCGGAACACGATGCGAAGCTTGGACATCGAGAGAGGCACTAAGCGAAGTTGAATCACTCAAACCGCTGCTCCAGCATTGGGACGAGCAAAAAGAAATGGTGACCAGTCACAATCATCCAGCAAACATTTACAACGCGATGGTTGCTCCGATGACAAGTTTCCCGGTTCGTGGTTTCATTTGGTATCAGGGCGAAGCCAACGTCGGTCGGGGCAAGCAATACGCAACGCTGTTGCCAACACTGATCAAGGATTGGCGAACACGATTTGGCGGCGATTCACTCCCGTTTTACTTCGTTCAATTGGCTCCCTACAACTACAGTGGACGCGGTGAAAATGCATTGCAGGAGCTTTGGGATTCCCAGCTAAAGACAGCAGTTAATACGCCTGAAACTGGCATGGTCGTCACGACAGACATCGGAAACCTTCAAGACATACACCCCAGAAACAAACAAGCCGTAGGGCAACGGTTGGCTCTGCTGGCGTTGAAGACGACCTATGCTGAAGAGATGCAGGACAACCCAGTCGAAGGTGAAGCTTCGGGGCCGTTGTTCGAATCGCTCTCGAAATCGGGTGCTCAGGTGCGAGTCACTTTTCAGCACACGGGTACGAGGTTGATGCTTCGCGATCAGGACACGAGGCTGACCGGTTTTACCGTGTGCGGTGAAGACGGCGTTTTCCACAAAGCGGTTGCGACGATCGTTGATGACGTCGTGGTTGAATTGATCTGTGCGAAAGTACCGGCACCAACCGAGGTTCGCTTTGGATGGGAAGACGGTTTTGAAATGAATCTGATCAATGATGCAGGCCTACCGGCTTCACCTTTTCGCAGCGATGACTTTCCGTTGGTGTCTGAAGGCAAGAACTTTTAGTCTTCGGGAGGTGCCGCTGTGTCGAATCGACTGCGAAACGAATCTAGCCCCTATCTCCTTCAACACGCCGGCAACCCTGTTAACTGGTTCGCCTGGGGCGACGAAGCATTTACCCGTGCTCGTGATGAGGACAAGCCGATTTTCCTTTCCGTAGGATATTCTGCATGTCACTGGTGCCATGTGATGGAGCACGAGAGTTTCGAAGACGAAACGATCTCGAAACTGCTGAACGAAAATTACGTTTCGATCAAAGTCGACCGCGAAGAGAGACCTGACCTCGACATGATCTACATGGACGCAGTGATGGCGTTGAAGAACGGGCAGGGTGGTTGGCCGCTAAGCGTTTTCCTGACTCCGACTCAGGAAGTTTTCTATGGCGGCACCTATTGGCCCCCACAGGCCCAAATGGGGATGCCTGGATTTGGCCAAGTACTGCTGAGTGTGCTTGATGCTTTTACCAACAAGCGTGACCAGATCGAATCGCAGTCCGCAGAAATCACGCAATGGCTCAATCGTTCGACCGATACAACAGCGGAACTTGATGGCGAACAGGTGGTCACCAATAGTGTTCGAGCCATGGAGAATCAATACGATTTTGCGAACGGCGGATTTGGTACTCAGCCGAAATTTCCTCACGCGATCAATTTGCGATATCTAAATCATTTAGCCGATTCATGGCCAGAGAATGAATCGCCTTCGCGGCAGACCGTCGATACGATTGTTGACTTGAGTCTGCAGAAGATGGCACTTGGTGGCATCTACGATCATCTTGGCGGAGGCTTTGCTCGCTACAGCGTCGACGAACGATGGCTCGTGCCGCACTTTGAAAAGATGCTCTACGACAACGCTTTGTTGACGATGGCCTACACCGAGCGTTGCCAACGAGAACCCAATCCGTTTTTCCAATCGGTAGTGGCGGAAACGATTGAGTACGTTTTGGAAATGCTGACCGATTCAAATGGCGGGTTTTATAGCACCGAAGACGCAGACAGCGAAGGCGAAGAAGGAAAGTTCTACGTTTGGTCGGTTGAAGAGATTGAATCAGTCTTGGGTGACGAGGCGAAAGAGTATTGCGAGGCTTACGATGTCACTTCGCGCGGAAACTTCGAAGGAAAAAACATTCTAAACCTGACCGACAGCCTCATCGATTCAACACCGCAATCCATGTCAGAGTTTAAATACAAATGGTCGGCGGTTCGGCTGTCGCTGTTGCAAGAGCGAAACAAACGAATTCGTCCGGGGCGCGATGATAAAGTCATCGTTTCGTGGAATGGCCTGATGATCAGCGGGTTGGCGCGAGCCGCCGCGGTGTTTGAAAATGAAAAATGGGAGGACGCTGCGATCAAGGCTGCCGAGTTTTTGCTGAGCAAGTTGCGCCGCGACGATGGCCGCCTGTGGCACACTTGGCGACATGATGCAGCCAGCATCGACGGCTATCTGGATGACTACGCCTCGATGCTATGTGCAACGTTGGAGCTTTATCGTTTGACATTCAATTGCCGATGGCTTGAGGAAGCGATCTCTTTGGCTGACCAGATATTGGCTCATTTCGGCGACGACGAAGGCGGCTTCTTTTTCACCGCAGACGATGCTGAAAAGCTGATCGCTCGGCGAAAGCCTTGGCATGACAACAGTGTCCCAAGTGGCAATGCATTGGCGGCTTGCGGGTTGTTGGAGTTGGGCCTGCTCATTGGAAATCAAAACTACATCGAAAAAGCCAATGGAACGATCAACGGCGCAGCGGACGTCCTGAACCGGGTGCCACATGCTGCCGCTCAGATGCTGATCGCGTTTCGTCGTTCGTTGGCCGCGCGACGCGAGATCGTTCTGGCTGGGGACGCTGACAGAGTTCGGCCGTTGATGCATAAACTGCGAAAGAAGTGGCTGCCCGACGTCTCGCTGATCGTCGTCACGGATTGGGAAACGGCAAACAGTGGGCCGTTGCAAGAGATCCTCTCAGGAAAAGATTTCGACATAGAATCCGTCACTCTTTTTGAATGCGAAAACCATGCATGCCAGCTGCCGATCGTTGGTGCGGATCGAGTAGCGGCGCGAATTAATTTGATCGGCCACGAGTGAACGACTATTTCCAAGCCGATGCCGATCCTAAGTCGGTTTACATTCATGTGCCGTTCTGTCGACATCGCTGCGGCTATTGTAATTTCGCTCTGGTTGCTGGTCGCGACCACTTGATCGATAAGTTTCTGGACGCGTTGAAAACGGAAATAAGTTCGTTGCCAAAGACTTACGAAATTGAAACGATGTTCTTCGGTGGCGGCACGCCCAGTCATCTTTCGAGCGAACAGTTATCTCGTCTGGGCGAGATTGTCTTCTCGAAATTCAAGCTGAACCAATGCGCAGAAGTTTCCGCTGAATGCAATCCTTCTGACATCTCTAAGGCGATGCTTGATTCTATAGCTCAGCTAGGCGTGAATCGAATCAGCCTGGGCGTGCAATCTTTCAATACTGACAAACTGAAAGTGCTGCAACGTGACCACGATGGTGAAGTTGCGACTCGGGCATTCGGCTTGGCGATGGAGAGAATCGGCAATGTTTCGATGGATCTTATTTTCGCGGCCCCAGACGAAACGGCTTCGCAATGGGAAACCGATTTGGATACCGCGATCGCATTGCAACCAAGCCACCTTTCAACCTATGAGTTAACTTGGGAAAAGGGGACGACGTTTTGGAATCGCCAGCAGCGTGGTGAGTTGGATTCCTCCAATGAAGATCTTCGCGTTGACATGTATCGAGCTGCGATCGATCGTTGTGAATCAGCCGGGCTAAGTCAGTATGAAGTATCAAGCTTTGCCACCGCCGACAAGCGTTGCCAACACAACTTGCAGTATTGGCTTTGTAATCCGTGGTTTGCTTTTGGGCCGGGCGCTGCGAGTTTCACGAACGGCGTTCGTGACACAAATCATCGCAGTCCAACAACTTGGATGAAACGAATTCAATCAGGCGATTCTGCCGTTTCCGAGTCAGAGCCACTTTCGAAACGTGAACACGCCATCGAACGCTTGATCCTCGGACTTCGAATGGTCGACGGAATTAACATCAAAGCGTTTGAAGCTGCGAGCGGCGAATCGCTCGAGTCGCTCACTGGTATCACGATTGAGCAACTGATCGAACGGGGATTGCTCACGAAAACTGAAACTTCACTGCGCCTAACGAATAAAGGAAGAATGCTCGCAGACACGGTGGCGGTTGAGCTTTTATAAGAACAGTAAGATCGCTTCGTCGTTAATGCTGCGACGCTTCGAACGTTTTGGCCAACGCCGAATCTGTCGTCTCTGCTTTGGCGGGGCGTTTTCTACTGATTATTCGACCAAGCCGATGCAGCGTCCGCGATGGCGAGCAGATCGCTGCCCATACGAGACGTGGATAGCCCTTGATCTTTTTTTCACTCTGAATCTCCGCAATCGCCAATCGATATTGAGCAAGTGCGTGGATGTGTGCGGACTCTGCAAACTTTTTCCACGAAGGACGCAATTCGCGAATTTCAACGAACCTCTCGAACTCGAGCATTGGCTCTCCTGCCTGACGGCGCTTCGCGCGATCGATCGCGAACGAGATATGTAGGTACATCTTGCGCATACTTGATCCATTGAGGCTTCCCGCATGGACGCGGTAATGCAGCAGCACTTTGTCAATGTTTGCAAGCGCGGAGACTTCACCCATTCGCAACATCATGTCCCAGTCGTCGATCAAACGATAAGGCCAATAGCCTCCGATTTGTCGAATGAGACTTCCCCGCATCATGATGGAACTGTGTGCCATTCCATGCAGGCCCTCCATCATCGATCCGAAAATCTTGTCATGGTCGCATGGCAAATTAAGACTGTTACCGATGCCGCATTTCCCCAGCGGCGCCACTTGGCTTCCGACGACTCCAACCTCCGGGCGTGACTCCATAAACTCAAACTGCGTCTCGAGTCGATGCGTCAAAGCCCAGTCGTCTGCATCCATTCGAGCGATGTACTCGCCGTTGCAGACACTCAATCCGTAGTTGGCTGCTGCAGCGGTGCCTTTGTTTTCCTGTCGCAAAATCTCGACGCGAGGATCACTGATCGAATCGAGATACTCGCAGGTTTCATCATCAGAGCCATCATCGACGATAACGAATTGATAATCGACAAACGTCTGTGCGAAAACAGATTCGACCGCATCAACAAGGTACGGCATTCCGTTGTATACGGTCATCAGCACCGATATTTTGGGAACGCAAGTTGTTGATTTGGAAAGCATTGAATTGGAACGTTCGGTGGGCTGTGTTTCAGAGATGCATCGCTTGAGCCAGAAATGACAGTCTAATCAATCAAGGAACGCACGCAATAATTAGGGTGCTCGACCCAACACAAAGCCCAACAAAGTCCAAAGTCACGTGGGTTTACTCTGCGCTGTGCAAATGCACTTCGGTGAAGATTCCGTTGCCTTTTTCGCCTTTCGACACGACTTATTCGAGCAAGTCAAAGTCTTCATCTCGAGTTGGCTGGTCAAGTAGGCGAATCGCCATAATCCGTATTTTCGAAACACAACGCGGTGCGATGTTCTTCACCCGAATCCCTTTTCGGCGAACCGCAGTCAACCGGTTGTTGATGTAGCGAATCATCAAGTTGTCTGCAATCGTCACGACGCCAGAGAGAACTTCGGCGGTCTCGATCACGAATCGTTGCGATTGATACTTCTCATTGATCTTCAAAGAAGGTTTAAGCATCAAGAACTCTCGTTTGCAGCCAAGCTTCGAACATCCATTGTGCTGCATGCGATCGGCAAGAGTGTTGCCGATGACGGTGATCCGTCTAGAACGGCGGCGAACAGTCAAATGGTTGACATGAACAATTTTTAGTTGGGAACTGCGACGTTTTTCACCACTAGCCAAAATCATCCAGATCGGAAACTTCATGCGTTTGGGGTAAGTCGGCGAGTTCGCTGAGATGGAACAGTTCGAGAAACCGTTCCGTTGTACGATAGAGTTTTTTTCGTGGCTGGTCTTGATCGAAGACTGTCGTCAGCAAATCGCGTCGTACCAACTGATTGAGCACGCCACCCACAGGCTTGTTGCGAGCTTTCTCGATGTCTTCACGCCCGACCGGTTGGCGGTAAGCAACGACTGCAAGAATATCGATGGCGCTCTGTGAAAGACTGACTTCGCGGTTGCGACCGAAATACTCGTTTTGAAAACCGGCAAGATCGTCCGCGATCACCATCCGGATCGAATCGGATTCCAGTTTGATTCGATAAGCGGCATCTTCCCGCTCGTACTTTTCGTTCAGCTGCTTTGAGATCGTGCGAACTTCTTTGGGGCTAACATCCCGCATCACAGAAGCGATTTTCTTGCTAGTAAGTTTCTCGCCGCGAGGCACACCAACAAAAAGGATGGACTCAACGATCGATT
Organism: uncultured Pirellulaceae bacterium; assembly: GCA_964352885.1. Classification (GTDB taxonomy): domain Bacteria; phylum Planctomycetota; class Planctomycetia; order Pirellulales; family Pirellulaceae; genus Mariniblastus. The sequence goes on along the minus strand of CAYGUE010000122.1, from coordinate 12,961 downwards.
CAGGAGTGATTGGACAGACTGAGTCATCATCGACGTGATCGAATTCGTCATCTTCTTCAGCCTCCTCTGCGACGTCATCATCAGCGACTGCTTCATCACGAGCGATCTTGTCTGCAACGAGTTCGCCCCGACTTTGGCTTGCGTCGCCTTCGTCTCCGTTGGCCTGCTGACGGATGACTTCTGCGTAAGCTTCACTTAGACGATCAAGCGACAACTCGTCTTCAAAGTCATCGTCGTCTGGTTCGTGTTTTGTTTCAGAAGCCATAGCATGAGCTTACCGGAATACGAGATGTTCTCATACAACAAAAAACGCGTTGCAATATTCATTGCAACGCGTTTTGATTTTCATCGAGCCGATCGTTTGGTTTAGTAGCCGATCGATGGCGGGTTCTTCATCAGAAAGTCACGTGGGCCACGAGTCGTGTAGTACGGGTAAGCATAAGAAGGAGCCATGCCTGTTCCGTTGCCTGGTCCTTGAGCCGTGTGTGGAATTGCTCCGCCGTATGGACCCCTGTGCTTCGAAAGGCATCCGCCACACAATTTGCCACCCACTCCGCAGCCTTGTACACCACAGCCGTTACCAGCGACCGCTGCCTTAGCTTTGCCGCCGAAGAGGCAGCAACCGCCGAGCTTATCTTTGAGGCCACATCCACCGCAATTCGATCCAACTTTGCCCAGCAGCCCGCCAACGACAGCTGAGTCACCTGCGGAACCACAAGATGCATCTTCGCAACCAGAGGCTCCGTCTGTCAGCGAGACAAAGACTTTGCCGGCACCGAAAGCGACGTCGACGGCGCCGTCGCAGCCACAGTCAGAGGCTCCGCTCATGGATGCCGTGCCACAGCTGTCGCATCCCATCGATGCTGCTGCTTTAGCCTTGCCGCCGAGGAGGCGGCAACCGCCGGGTTTACAATTGAGGCCACATCCGCAACGCTTCGATCCGACTTTGCCGAGCAGTCCGCCAGCAACAGCAGACCCGCAGGCGGAACCACAGGATGCATCTCCGCAACCGCAAGCTCCGTCTGTCGCCAAGACAACATCACTGCCGTCGCTGACTGCGCCATTGCAGCCGCAGTCAGAGGCTCCACTCACGGATGCCGTGCCACAGCTGTCGCATCCCATTGATGCTGCTTTAGCTTTACCGCCAAAGAGGCTGCGACCGCCGAGTTTACCTTTAGGGCCACATCCGCAACTTTTTGATCCGACCCTGCCGAGCAGTCCACCAGCAGACCCTCCGACGGAACCACAGGATGCATCTCCGCAACCGCAAGCTCCGTCAGTCGTCGAGACAACAGCACTGCCGACACCAACTGAGCCGTTGCAGCCACAGTCAGAGGCTCCGCCCACGGATCCCGTGCCACAACTGTCGCATCCCGTCGATGCCGTGCCACAGCTATCGCATCCCATTGATGCTGCTGGTGCAACGGTTTGGCCCCTCATTCTTGAGAACAACCCGCTACCACGGTTTTGATTACAAGCAGAGCCTTTTTGGTTGACTCTTAGCGCCATACCGCGGTTGTCACCGGGTTTGCGAAGAAGACTGCAAGATGGCGTCAGTCCTTTCGGAGCTTGACAACCAGAGTTGCCCGAGAGTACCAAGCCATCGGAGTAGCCATTTTGGCCAGCTCCACCGGACCCGGTTTGCAAAGCACAGCCAGTCGATGCCAGTGCGAAAATCATCAATGCGGAAAACAGCATGGATTTCATCGTTTCAAATCCTTTTGAAATCTGGGTGTGTTCCAATGCAGTCATTTGACCGGGAACAAGTATGAACGGGTTGCTTCTTGCGTCGCAATCATTCGATTTGCGGGCGAACAATTGCGGCAGAAGTCACGATAAAATCATCGTCTGCATCTCCCTGATAATTCAATAAATCGGCAGAAGCCGTTACTCTGTTACATACTGCAACAGCGAGACAGCCTGTTTTGGCGTGCAGTTATTCACTAACCGATAAAGTTTGACAAAAGCGATAGCGTTTGCGACATTTCGCCGGGCGTTGCCGCGTTCACGGCGGATGCACTGCTCCACACAAACGCTCAATTAAATTGTCGAAACAGATCCATTTCGTGTTGGCTTCCAACGACCAAAGGCGTGCGTTGGTGAACTTCTTTTGGCTCGATTTCCAGGATCCGCGATTCGCCGTCAGTGGCAAAACCACCAGCCTGTTCAGCAATCATTGCAATCGGGTTGGCCTCGTAGAGCAAACGCAGCTTCCCCGCTGAATATTTGGCCGTGGGCGGGTAGATAAAGACGCCGCCTCGTAATAGTGTTCGATGAAAGTCGGCAACCATCGAACCGATGTAACGCGAGCGATAACTCCCAGATTCTCTACTCCGAAGATGGTTCACGTAGTCCTGGTACTTCTGAGGAAAGCTCTCAAAATAAGCTTCGTTGACAGAGTAGCTTTTACCCTGCTGCGGCATTCGAATGTTTTCGTGGCTCAAAACAAACGCACCGATGCTTGGGTCGAGCGTGAATCCGTGAACTCCGTTGCCGACGGTGTAGACCATGACGGTGGACGAACCATAAACGACGTACCCAGCTCCAATCTGTTCGGTGCCTTTCTGCAATACCCAACGATTCGGATCATCACCTGCCGCACCGTCAGGGCGGCGGAATATCGAGAACGTCGTCCCTACGCTGACGTTCACGTCTATATTAGATGAACCGTCAAGAGGATCGAAAATGACAGCGTACTTCGCCGCTGGCGAATCATTTAGTAGGCGAGCCTCCTCCTCCTCTTCCGATGCAATCACGCCGACGCTCTTGCGGCTTGAGAGACTCTGAATCATGACCCTGTTCGAATACACATCTAAAATCTGCTGCGATTCCCCCTGAACGTTGACCGCTCCAAATTCGCCGAGGATGTTGTTGATGCCTGCCCTACGAACCTGAGCCTGAATCTTCTTCGTGGCTAAGGTCAGACCAGAGAGGAGAAACGAGAACTCACCAGTAGCGCCGGGAAAACGTTGCTGCTCAACGACGATATGCTGCTGAATCGTGAGGGCCGGTGCTTCCATATCTTCAGAGAATTGCAATAACATGCGAGCCCTTCCGGCTGGTCAGTTTCCTCTACACACCTTCAGTGTCAACTAAACACACCTTACGTCCAGTAGAGGCGTGCTAACTCAGCGATAAACATGCGATTGGTCGCTAAATCGTAACGAATGTATTGGATGATTATTTTTGGCAGCGGTTTCAATACCCGAAATGTGAGCAATCTCATTCGTTACCTAATGAACTCCAGGTGAAAGAAAAGGTAGGATGCAGCGGTTTACTTACTTCACTCGCATCTTTTCATGCCTCGAGTCTATATTTTCGACGCGGTTCACACATTCCTGCGTCCCGTCCCCGATGTTTTGTCCGCCTACCTAGATGCGGGTCGTTTGCACGGCAGCGAACTTTCAAAAGAAGAACTAGGGTCAAGGTTTCGTGTCGCACGCCGCAAACTATTTAGCACTTACGTTGCAGCATCCCAAACTCAGCCTGGTTCACTTACGTCCAGTGATGCGATTGAGCACCAACTCTGGCGTGATTTGATCGCGGAAATATTCACCGAAATCAAACCGATTGATACGCTCTTCAGTCAACTCTGGAAACATTTCGCCAGCCCTGAAAACTGGCAACTGTACGACGATGTGACAGCCTGCTGGTCGCGTCTACATGCCAATGGCGATCGAATCATTGTCGCTTCCAATTTTGATTCTCGCTTGCATGCAATCGTTGAGTACTTTCCACAACTCTCAGTCGCCGAAGCCGTCTATTGTTCTGCCGAAGTTGGCTACCGAAAACCGGATCCGCTCTTTTATCAAACAGTTGCAAAATCGTTAGGACTAAAAGATTCTGACGATGTCATCATGATCGGCGATGACAGCGAGAATGACTTTATTGCACCAAGACGATTTGGCTGGAAAGCACTGCATCTTGACCGCAGAACTTTTAGGCGAGGAACGTGCAATACAATTCCAGATCTGAATGCAATCTGAATTCATTAGGTTCGACTCGTTCGCAAGTCTTTCTTCGAAATGCAATTCCACGCGACCGCGTACTGGCAAGTGGAACCACAAGGGCGGTGCAGCCAGTGAATACATGGAACCGTTTGGGCTTTGTCTGAATCAGTCATCCGAGTATTTCCTGACGAATCTAGAGCTAAAATCGGTCATAGCATCCCGACGCGAATAAGTGGAAACGTTATGCTCTGTCTACTTTGAAAATCAACGACACAATAAAATATAAAGAAATCCCATTGACTACTTGGCACCAGACTCAGATCACGTTGCCGCCGTTTCGGCGAGGATTCCATTTGATCACCCGTCATGTTTTGAATGCAGTTCCTGAACTGGAAGAATTCAGCATTGGCATGTTGCAAGTTTTCATTCAACACACCTCCGCCAGCTTGACTATCAATGAGAACGCTGACCCGGATGTGCGCATCGACATGGAGACCGCTGCCAATCTAATCTGCCCGCAGTCGATGCCTTTCATTCATACGTGTGAAGGACCCGACGATATGCCGGCGCATGTGAAGTCTTCCTTCTTCGGATGCCAATTGCAGATTCCGATTTGTGATGGCCGATTGGCACTGGGAACTTGGCAAGGAATTTATCTATGCGAACACCGCGATCGTGGCGGTTCGAGGCAACTGATACTAACGGTTCAGGGCGTTGAAAAATGACCCAATCAAAATTGGAATATTGACCACCGCGAACACCGAAATTACGGAAAGTTTGCTCGCGCAGGTGACTCCTTGTATTCAGTTCTTTCCGTGGTTGGTACCAACACAAGCCCCAACGGAATTTCGGAAGCTTCGTAATGGTACGCAAATGGATTAACACCTTCTCTATTAATGTTAGATGAACTCTATGTGATTCGCGGAGCCTGTTTCGAAGTCAACGAAGACAAAGGAAATGGATTCCTTGAGGCGGTCTAGGGTGTTTGCAGATTGAGTTGAAAACGAAAGGTGTGCCCTTCCTGATTCATTCGAGATTGACGCTGCAATACAAATCCCGTCAACTAAAGATTGAATCGCAGTCAACTCCACAACGACTTTAAAGCAACGGGACCAAGATTGGTGCTACTGGTCAACTTTGAGCAACACCCCAAAATTGAACTAAACGATTTATCAAGTAACACGGACCGATTTGACATGCCAGATCTTCCTTGATTTCAGTACCCTCCGTAGTTTGCAGCTAACCGACGACCCATAGTTCACAATGCCAGACTCGGACCAATCTCCAATGCGTTGCATCGAAGTCATCGGCGCTCGCACGCATTGCCTAAAGAACATCGATATTGCAATCCCCCAGAATCAACTGGTCGTCATCTGCGGTCGAAGTGGTTCCGGGAAAAGTTCGCTGGCGATCGACACCATCTTTGCTGAAGGGCAACGACAGTTTCTTGAATGCCAATCGATCCACTCTCGGCATTACTTCGATCAACTGCCTCGCGCGGACGTAGATGTGATTCGCGGCTTGCCTCCGACCGTTTGCTCGAAACAACAGAACGCTGGGGGCGGGCCTCGAAGCACGGTTGGAACGCTAACCGAAGTCCATGACTTTCTCCGAGTCCTGTTCTCACAGACCGGAACAGTGCATTGCTTTCAATGTGGCGAAGTGATCGAGCAAAAAACCGAAGTCGATATCTGCGACGCAATCGCAACTCTTCCTGAATCGACACGGATGATGATTCTGGCACCCTTGATCGGTGACAGAGTCACACTTGAGTCGGCGATCACAACGATTCGCCGTGCGAGCTTGCTGAAGATCTCAATCGACGGAGCCGTGTTCGATATCGAAGAAGCACCGCCACTCGATCCGCAAGAGCAACACGAATTCGCAGCGGTTATTGATCGCATCATCGTCCGGGACAATGCAAGAGAAAGATTGCTCAAGGCGATCGACGCTGCATCGGAACTCGGGCAAGGCAACGTGGTCATCAGCTACGTAACGCCGGATGAAGTCGAATCCGATTCGTCAATTCGCAGCGATACGATTCGGTGGAAGCAGATCCGGTACAGCACTCGCTACGCCTGCTCGAATTGCGGAATCGCATTTCCAGAAATGAGTTCTCGGCTATTTAGTTTCAATGGGCCTCAAGGTGCGTGTCCTGACTGCCAGGGTTTGGGACTACAGTTGCGATTCGATACTGAAAGAGTCATCGCTCGCTCGCAATCGCTTGCCGATGGCGCCGTGATGCCTTGGAAAGGCGACTCGCCGGCGAAGCTCAAGTCGAGGATACGCGACCTCGAACCGTTGCTTCAAATCATTGGTATCCAAAGCGACCAGCCGCTCTCGGCGCTGGACGAAGGCTCCTTTCGACGTCTTCTGGAGAGCAACACCAAGGAGTTACCCGGCATCTTTGCGTTGCTACATCGTGAACTTGCGACGACCGATGACGATGATCGATTCGAAGAACTTGCGTCGCTCGAACGCAATCTTCCTTGCAAGTCTTGCGATGGCTCACGACTAAACCTACAAGCCAACTCGGTTCGGTTTTGCGGCAAGAGTGTTGCTGAACTCGTAAACATGTCGATCGGTGAAACGGCTGACTGGTTTCGCCACGTCGCCGACCAAAGTGAAATTCCGGAAGCTGTTGCCGCAAAAACGATTGTTCATGAAATCCAAAAACGCCTGGACTTCCTGCTCGAAGTCGGCGTGCATTACCTTTCGCTTGGTCGAGGTGCCAATTCGCTCAGCGGTGGCGAACTGCAACGCGTTCGAATGGGTGCATCGATTGGATCCGGCCTCGCAAATGTTTGCTACATCCTTGATGAACCAAGCGTTGGCTTGCACGCGAGAGACAGTGAAAGATTGCTGAAGTCCTTACAGACACTTAAATCGAACGGGAATTCACTGATTGTCGTTGAACATGATGAGACGATCATTCGGGACGCCGATCATGTAATCGACGTCGGACCCGGTGCCGGTGATCTGGGCGGTAACGTCGTTGCCGCGGGAACTCCCGCAGAGATCGCATCACATCCTGAAAGCTTGACTGGAAAATTCCTGAGCAGCCGCGAAAGAATCGAGACAACGCCACGCCGTAAAGTTGATTTTGCAAAAGCCGTTACGATTCGTGAAGCTTCTGGATTCAATTTGAAATCGATTGACGTGTCGATTCCACTGCACCGATTTGTGTGTATTTCCGGTGTTAGCGGTTCGGGCAAAAGTACATTCGTCAATCGAACGCTTGCTCCAGCGATTCAAGATCACTTTGGCTTCTTCGGTCGCCGACCTGAGCCATTCGGATCGATTGAAGGCCTTGAGCAGATCGACAAAGCTATCTTGATCGATCAAAAGCCGATTGGGCGAAGTGCGAAAAGCTGCCCCGCGACGTTTTGCGGTGCTTGGGATCACTTTCGCAAAATCTTCACTGCAACGCGCGTTGCCAAGCAACGCGGCTACGGCATCGGTCGATTTAGTTTCAATTCGAAAGCAGGTCGCTGCGATGATTGCCTTGGATATGGAGTACGGCGGGTGAAAATGGATTTCATGCCCGACCAATTTGTGCAATGCGAAACGTGTCAGGGCCGTCGCTTCAATGTTCAAACGTTGCAAGCAAGGTTTGGGACGCTGTCGATCGCTGACGTGCTGGATCTGAACGTAACTCAGGCTCGCGAGAGGTTTAAAAACTTCGCAAAGATTACTAAAATCCTGGACGTGATGCTCTCTGTCGGACTCGGTTATTTGAAACTTGGCCAACCCGCGAACACGCTGTCCGGTGGAGAAGCCCAACGTTTAAAGCTGGCAAAAGAACTCGCCCGATCATCGGAGACTCACACTCTCTATTTGCTCGACGAACCAACTCGTGGATTGCATTTTGCTGATGTCCGAGATTTGCTGCTAGTGTTGCAACGGCTCGTTGATCAGAAACATTCAGTCGTCGTGATCGAGCACAATATCGATGTCCTGAAAAATGCGGACTGGATCATCGACCTTGGCCCCGATGGCGGTGAAGCGGGCGGTGAAGTCGTTGCATGCGGAACACCCGAAGAAATCGCTGGTTGCGAGCATTCGAAAACAGGTAAGTTTTTGTAGCCAAGCCGCACGATCGTGGTGAATGTCTCCAAGATGCGATAAGGTGTAACGAAGACTCCCATATTTCATGTCAAATCGAAAGAGTCAACGCGTGAACGATCAATTGAGCGAATCGACCGAAGCAAAAAGGTTTATGCCACTCCGGGTTTGGCCTGCAATCTTGTTGCTGGTTGCGATGGCCGGGGCGAAGTCGATTCCCTTCTTTGTCCAAGACGAATCGATGGCGATTTTGATGGCGTCAATCATGGGACCTTTGGTGGCCGGAGTTTTGATTGTCGTTTGGTGGATCGCCATGAGTCGTGCAACGATTCTGGAGCGTATCGTGGGCTTCATGGGTGTCGTTATTGCAGGTGTTGTCGCCGCGATTCTCTCTGATACAACCATGCTCGGCCCGGGATTGATTCTGCTTGGCGTACCGATCGGCACTGCTGCGTTTGGAATCGTTACGGTTCTCTTGGGAAGGGTTTTGTCATTCAAGCGAACGATTGTTGCGATTCTTGCAGCAATTTGTGGTTTTGGGTTTATCACCTTGCTTCGCAACGATGGCATGTGGGGTGATGGCCACATGGGTTTAACTTGGCGTTGGGAGAAGTCGCCGGAGGAAGTTTTGCTCGCCAGCCGTGAAGCGAACGCCCCTTCCGATTCAAACCGTTTCACTGATCAAGAATTTGAAAGTTGGCTGCGTGAGCCGGAATGGCCCCAGTTCCGAGGTCCAAACAGCAACAGCCAGCAGTCCGGCCCGACTTTTGCAACCGACTGGTCGACCGCTAAACCAAAGCAGGAATGGAAAATTGCGATCGGTCCTGGATGGTCCTCTTTTGCAGTCGCTGGCAATCTGCTTTTTACTCAGGAGCAACTTGGCGAATATGAAACAGTCGCCTGCTACGCCGCTGATTCAGGAGAAGAGATTTGGAAGCAGCAACTCAACGAGCGATTTTTCGATCCCATGGGCGGGCCGGGACCGCGAGCAACACCGACGCTCTCCAATGGCATGTTATTCGCCCAATCGGCAATGGGCGAAGTACAGCGACTCAATCCGATAACCGGTGAATTGGTTTGGTCGAAGGACATCAAACAAATCGCGAATTGTGATCCTCCGGCGTGGGGATTTTCCTCATCACCCTTGGTCATCGGAGACAACGTGATCGTCTTCGCCGGCGGTGAAGCAGACAAAGGCGTTTTGGCTTTTGATGTTGAATCTGGTGATTTGAATTGGAATTCCGAAGCAGGAGGGCATTCTTATAGCAGTCCTCAGTTGGAATCTTTCGGCGGTCGCGACTGTGTTTTGATGCTGTCGAACTTTGGTTTGAACATCATCGATCCAGACAGCGGAGCACAGTTGCTCTCATATGAGTGGCCGCATTCAGGCTATCGTGCGACACAACCGCAAGTGGTCGATGGATACTCAGTCATCCTGCCGACACAGGAACTGGGCACTCGGCGTATTCGGCTTGAGACGTTGGATACATCGACGCCGAACGAGTCGGTTTTTTCCGCGAAAGAAGAATGGACATCGCGCCAACTGAAACCCGACTTCAACGATTTCGTCATCTTCGAGAACAATGCTTACGGATTCGACGGACGATTCTTTATCTGTATTGATTTGGCAACTGGTAAGCGCAACTGGAAAGGTGGCCGCTATGGAAAAGGACAAGTTCTGTTGCTGAAAGATTCGGGCCTGCTCCTTGTCATCAGTGAGAAAGGTGAAGCCGTGTTGCTGAAAGCGGACCCTACTTCGCGGCAAGAGCTTGCCAAGTTTCAAGCTTTGGAAGGCCGCACGTGGAATCATCCCGTTGTCATCGGAGACCGTCTTTACATTCGAAACTCCCAAGAAGCCGCCTGCTACATCTTGCCGACGCTTGATTCGACAAACTAGGCCCTGTTTGACAATCCAGAATACGATTTGCCAGCGATTGTGTTGGTTTGACGGGGCATGTGACAGCCTCCATAATAAAATTTAGGTTGGAGTGGTTGTTTTTCAATTACTTGTGCGAGTCGTGGAGTTCGATATGAAATTTTCCCGCCGCCGATTCATGGCAAGCGGAATGCCTCTGATGGCGATTCCTGGCAATGGGTTTTTCCAGTCAAGAGCGTGGTGTTCAGCGCCCGGCTGTGAAGATGAAGCCAAAGTGCAGCTTGAACTCACCGACGAATCAGTCGGAGCTGTCCGAAAAGGCTTGGCTTGGATAAAGCGAACTGAGGGTCGCAAGGGCGGCCATGGAACCGACATTAATCAACCCGATGACATTGGTTGTTCCGCGATGGTTGGGTTGGCACTTTTGGCGGACGGAAGCACGCCTAGCCAAGGCCCAAACAAAACGCATCTTAAACGGATCGTGAACTATTTAATCGGTTGCGTTGAAGCGATGCCGAACGGAAACATTACGTCCAAGTCGCAAACACAACTTCAAAACAAAATTGGCTCGCAAGCACACACGTTTTTCGCCTTGCTGTTCCTTAGCCAGATATGCGGCGAAATTGGAATCCACAAGCAGACTCGCGAGGCCGTCGGAAAACTGGTCGACACCGTTGTTAAGGCACAGAGTCCCCGTGGCGATTGGGGACAAGAGGCTTGGGCACCAACGCTGGGAACCGTGATGGGGTGGACCAGCTTGCGTTCGGCACACTTCGGTGGTTTCCGCGTCGGTGGTTCGCCAGAAAAAACGGCAGATCACCTAATGAGGCAAATGAAGTCTTCCCTGAATTCGAAACAACACTGGATGCATTCGCTTTACAAAAACGCGACGGGAATCCGAGTTCTCTATGCGATGGGCAAAGAGGATGAAGACGTCTCAAAGGAAGCTTTTGCAAACGTCTTGAAGCTTGTCACACGCGACAACACGGCGTTCAACCAAGCTGGCGGAGAGGAATTCCTTGCGTTCCATTTGATCACTGAGACGATGTTGCAAAAGGAAGGCACAGACTGGGAGACTTGGTATCCGAAAGTCCGCGATAAGATGATGGACGTACAAAACGCCGACGGTAGCTGGACGGGGCATCACTGCATTACCAGTCGAACATTCTGTACGGCTGCTGCATGCTTGGTGCTATCTGCCCCCAATCGCTATCTGCCCATTTCGCAAAAGTAACTAATGCAATTCTACTTTCGATTGGTCGCGATCGCGATCTGCAGCTGGCTGCCGATGTTTTCGCAAGCTTCCGGCGATGAAAATGCGACCCTCGACAAAGCCGTCCAATGGCTGGTTAAACAACAGGACGAATCGGGGGCGTGGAAAAGCAAGCATTACGGAGCCATGAAACAGGGCGCTGCCCTGACATCACTGGCCCTGTATTCGTTGTCCATGACGCCTGATTCAATCCGTAAAAGTCACAGCAAGTCAATCGAGCGTGCTTTCCTGTTCCTTGAACCCGGAACGATGGCTCGCGGACGCGTCGCGAACCCAGATGGGTCCCTAGATCATCCCGTCTACAGCACCGCCATGTTTTTGATCGCAACGCATCGCTTCGATCGAAAACTCGACGCAAAGCAAGCCGCCGTGTTGCTGGAGTTCCTTGTGCGATCCCAGTGCGTCGAAGAACGAGGCTTCAGTCCCGACAATCCGAACTACGGCGGTTGGGACGTGATTGGGCCCGACGTGATGGCCGGCAAGACCGCCGGGACTAATGTCTCGGTCACGCGTTTTGTATTGGAGGCTTTTTCTTGCTACGCTCCGATCGATGCTGAACCGAAAACGGAACTCGACGACGAAATCGTTTCGAAAGTAAAAACGTCAAGGCTGAGGGCTGTTGATTGGCTAACACGACTTCAAGGAATGAACGCTGACGGAGGGTTCCGGTTTTCAGCGCAGCCAGGATCAGCACTCAACAAATCCAAGACCACGGATGGCACCCCCCGTTCCTACGGCTCGGCGACGTGTGACGGCCTGCTGTCAATGCATTTCGGCGGCATCATCAAAGGGGATGTTTACGATTCCGTTTGGGCGTGGCAAAAGACGAAGGCTCAAGCTTCCAAAGTGGCAGGATTTGCCAAGGACCAAAAATCCAGTTGGCCCCGTGCTCTTCAGTTTTATCACCTGCAATCATTGGCCCGCTCGACGAGTTTCTGCACGGATCCTCGATGGGCTGAAAAAATGAAATCGGAATTGGCCTCGGTGATCGGTCTGGCTCAGCGAGACGACGGCCGTTTCCAAAACGACACCGCCTTGATGCGGGAAGATGATCCTTTGATCGCAACCTCATTCGCAATTCTCGCACTGAGCGCCGAATAACCACGGCAACGTGTACGAATGAAGTCTGGAAGCTTTTCCTTCCGAGGATACAATGAAGGTTCACTCCAAACCTACGAGACAAATCTTTCGTGTCTGAAAATCTTTCTCCCGAAAACGACCCCCAAGCCAACGACAAGCCATTCCAGGCTCCGATAAGTTCTGGCGAATACGTTGAACCAAATACGATTGAGCGAGAGTCTCTGTCGATCGGTGGCAAACTTGCTTGGGTGGCGATCGCGCTCGTCGTTACGGCAATGATAACGTTAACCGCGTTCTTCCGTTCCAGCGAAGAGTCCCGTACCGAAGCAACGCCTTCGGATCTTTTCCCGGTTCAGATGCAAGGCCGCACAGTCGTTGGCCAGAAAAGCTTTTTGGGTGGCATGGGAAACAAGCCGTCAGACGACGCGGATAAGGACGAAGCGGATAAAGACGATTCAGATACCGATAAGAAAAGAACGGTTTCCGGGCCGCCTGTTCCAGCCCAACTGAACGACGGCACATACGAGCAGCGCCTGTGCTACGTCCTGTTGGTAAAGGAAAGCAATGGACCAGACGAAGCGGCGGGAAAACTTGCAGACCTCGATGAAGCAGCCAACGAAGCCAGTTTTGAGCTCAACGAAGCTCAAGCCAGACTGCGCGAGCTCGCGGGAAAGCTGATTGAATGCCAACAGGCAGACGACTTCGATGCAACGCCGC
>CAYGUE010000121.1:0-22342 GCA_964352885.1 uncultured Pirellulaceae bacterium | reverse complement strand
CTGTCAGGCTACTGCTTTGGTGTAACAAATAAAAGGTAAGCGTCCTTGTCTGCCAGGTCGCCGGACGTATTTAAGAGAATCGCGCCGGTCTTGCCGAAACGCATTCTCAGTCCCGTTTGCATTCCGGTGTAAATGACTCTGGCGGTGTCGTCGATATTGCGCTGCCGTTTGGGTATCGTGCAGCAGCTCTCGGTTTCCGCAACGTGTTGTCGCACGCGTTGGCTTGAAGTTTTCACCGGAGTCAGCGATTGGCCCAAAACGCAATCGTGAAGGCTGCTTAAAAAAGAATCATTCTTTCATCTCAAAATTGACATACCCGAAAAGGATGCAACTAAACCCCACCGATTAGCGGAAGCAGTATTTCGTGTCCGGATTGCCCAAGTTTGGTTGTCTTCTGCTGACAATGGCAGCGGCCAAATGGCCCAATGTGAACGAGGATTTCATGCCGTTAGTTTGGCCACCGAAGAGTCGGCTTAGGGGGGCGATTATTTGATTTGAATGCTCGTTGGCGGTATTGGATCCACTTATTAATCAATGTGCTTTGAGGATATATTTTTGCCAAATAGTGCTGTTTTACCGGAAATAGTCTGTGAAAAAATTCACGAAGTCGATAACTTAATTATCCGTTATCGGTTAACTGCTAGGGTGATTGTGCCGTTAATGCAAGATTCTCTGGACGCACCCCCAAGACGAAATCGATCCATCAGATTAGCATGCTGCGTTTTTAATAGTGGCCAGTGTCGCACGAGGCGACATCGCAACTTTTCCACCACGACCGCACGGAATTTTCCATGCTCAAAACATTAAAAAAGGGATTGGACGTGCCAATCTCTGGGCCTCCGGTTCAGGATATTTCCAACGCCCCGGCTCCTGGGTCTGTCGCCCTTGTTGGCGATGACTACGTCGGAATGCGTCCTAAGTTATTGGTTAACGTCGGGGACACGGTCAAACTCGGTACACCCGTCTTTGAGGACAAGAAAACGGAAGGCGTGATCTTTACTTCGCCAGCCGCCGGTACTGTCAGAGAAATCAATCGCGGTGCAAAGCGACGCTTCCTGTCAATCGTGATCGACGTAGAGGGAGACGCTGCTGAATCGTTCGACAGCTACAACAGCCTTGGCGATCTGGATCGTGGAAAAGTGCAGGACTTGCTGGTCAAGTCTGGCCTTTGGACGGCCCTTCGAACTCGACCGTATAGCAAAGTGCCACAACCGGGTACCGAGCCCCATTCATTGTTCGTGACGGCGATCGATACGAATCCGTTGGCTCCTGAGCCTGAGCTGATCATCGAGTCGCAAAAAGAAAACTTCGTCAACGGTCTGACGGTTTTGTCAAAGCTGACAGAAGGCAAGACGTTTGTATGTACGCGGGAAGACTCACGGGTCCCGGGCGAAAATGTGCCAAACGTTAGCTTCGCCCAGTTCGCTGGCCCACACCCTGCCGGCCTGGTTGGAACCCACATCCACTTTCTTGATCCGGTGAACGAAAAGAAAACTGTCTGGCACATCAATTACCAGGACGTGATCGCTGTGGGGCATCTTTTCTCGACTGGAAAGCTGATGACCGAGCGAGTTATTTCGCTCGCCGGGCCTCAAGTCGAGGAGCCCAAGCTTTACCGAACGCAGCTTGGTGCTTGCATCGATGGGTTGGTTGAGGGCAACGCGAATCTCGAGAATGCTCGCGTGATTTCAGGTTCAGTTCTGACCGGACGTGCGGTTGAAGCCCCAGAGAATTACTTGGGACGCTACCACAATCAGGTCTGCGTCCTTGAAGAGGGAAACGAACGCGAGTTCCTTGGCTGGCAGTTGCCGGGTCCGGACAAGTTTTCCGTGACGCCGATTTACGCAGGCTCATGGCTCAAGAAGCTATTCCCGATGACCACCAGCAGCGGCGGAAGCAAGCGTGCGATGGTTCCGATGGGAACTTATGAAAAAGTGATGCCGATGGACATTCTTCCGACGCAGCTTTTGCGATCCATCATCGTTGGTGCTCAAACTGGCGACACCGAAGAAGCTTTAAAATTGGGTGTTCTTGAATTGGATGAAGAAGACCTTTCTCTGTGCACCTACGTGTGCCCGGGGAAGTACGATTACAGTTCGATCCTGCGAGACAACCTCACGCTCATCGAGAAAGAAGGATAACGGCCAATGCAAATGTTGAGACAATTGCTTGACAAAGTGGAGCCGCTTTTTCACAAGGGCGGACCGCTTGAAAAACTCTACCCGCTGTATGAAGCGAACGACACGTTCCTCTACACGCCGGGAGAGGTTGCGCATGGTAAGACGCACATTCGTGATGCGATCGATACAAAGCGTATGATGAGCATGGTGATTCTGGCGTTGCTGCCATGTATTTTCATGGCTTGCTACAACACTGGATACCAGGCACAAAGAACAATTGCGGACACTGGTTACACGCCTCCGATCCACGATGTTGCGGAAATGATTTGGAGCGGTTCATGGCGATATGCCGCTCTTGACGCCATTGGCGTCAACGTTGGGGGTATTGAAGGCGGCTTCATGAGCCCATCAAACATTCTGCCATGCTTTCTTCATGGGTTACTGTTCTTCTTGCCGGTTTACATTGTCTGCATGGCAGTCGGTGGAACTTGCGAATTGATCTTCAGCGTGATTCGCGGCCACGAGATTAACGAGGGCTTTCTGGTGACAGGAATGCTGTTTCCGCTGACGCTCCCGGCGACGATACCCCTTTGGCAAGTCGCCGTCGGGATCGCGTTTGGTGTGGTGATCGGGAAAGAGATCTTTGGCGGAACAGGAAAGAACTTTCTGAACCCTGCGTTGACGGCTCGAGCGTTTCTGTACTTCGCGTATCCGAAACAGATCAGTGGTGACAAGGTCTGGACAGCTGTTGGCTCGTTCGGCGAAACGGCGACCACCGATGCAGTTGATGGTTACTCTGGAGCAACGATGCTGGGTTACGTTGCCAATGTGAAAGAGGGCACCGTTTCAGAAGTCATCAAACAAATGGAGGTCGATACCACGGCGGCCACGGACTGGATGCAGTGTTTCATCGGTAACATGCACGGCTCGATGGGTGAAACCAGTACGCTGGCTTGCTTGATTGGTGCCGTTATTCTGATCGCAACGGGCGTTGGTTCATGGCGGACCATGGCGGGCGTTGTCGGCGGCATGGCGATCTTTTCAACGCTGCTGATGTTGCTTGGCTTCGCTGAGCCAATCATGAACCTCGGCCCAATGTGGCACTTGGTGATTGGTGGATTCGCATTCGGAACTGTGTTCATGTCAACCGACCCGGTGTCATCTTCGATGACGAATCAGGGACGGTTCATCTATGGATTTCTAATCGGCTTTTTGACCATTTTGGTTCGAGCCATCAATCCAGCGTTCCCCGAAGGGATTATGTTGGCCATTCTTTTTGCTAACGTTTTCGCACCGCTGATTGACTGGTTTGTAGTTGATCGCAACATCAAGCGACGGGAGGCTCGTTATGCTACTTGAGAATCTTAAGAAGTTCAAAGATTCGCCGATGAACACGGCAATCATCGCCGGCACTTTGTGTTTGGTCTGTGCGTTTGTTGTTTCGCTTGCGGCTTCAAGCTTGAAGTCGATTCAGGATTCAAATATTGCTCTCGACCGCAAGAAAAATTTGTTGGCGGTGACCAAATTTCCGGCTGAGGCGATGGCAAATAGCGACGCGATTAAGTCGAACTTCAAAGATAACTTTGAGGTCATGATCATCGACATGGAAACAGGCGAGGAAGCTTGGGAAGCATGCAGAGACGCGTTAAAGTCGATTGGTAAGAAGTGGGAAACGAGAGAAGAGGTCATTGAAAACTATGACCAATTCACCATTTCCAAAACGAAGCGTTCTGAGGTTGCTGACAAGATTGAGGGCGATGACCCAGCGAACGTAAAGTATCGCGAGAAGTTTTCGCACGTTTACATTTTGAAGAATGACGACGGTACGCCAAAGACATACGTCTTTCCAATTCGCGGCTATGGTCTCTGGTCGATGATGCGAGGTTATCTTGGCGTGAAGCCTGACTTTCAAACTGTTGAAGGCCTCGTATTCTATGATCAGGCGGAGACGCCTGGACTCGGTGGAGAAGTTAAGAGCCAACGATTCAAAGATGCTTGGCCGGGCAAGCAACTCTATGCCGAAAGTGGTGACGTTCAGATTCGCATGATCAAGAATGCTCCCCAGGATGACCACAGTATCGATGCACTCTCGGGGGCAACCATTACTTCCAACGGCGTGACGAATGCCATGGAGTACTGGATGGGGCCGCAGGGTTTCAAGAATTACATCGATCGCCAAAAGGGCGATGCTCCCGAAGCGGGCGAAGAAAAATCGGAAACATCAGCTGCTGATAAAGCGGAAACTGGAGTTCGAAATGGCTAAAGCAAAGACGACCAAAGAACTGGTCCTGGAACCAGTCTTTGATAACAACCCGATCGCGTTGCAGATCCTTGGCATCTGCAGTGCCCTTGCGGTGACGACTCAGTTGACAACTTCGGTGACGATGGCGATTGCCGTTGTGATCGTGACCGCATGCTCGAGCGCGGCGGTTTCCCTGATTCGCGAATACATTCCGTCCAGTATCCGAATTATCTGCCAGATGACGATCATCGCTTCGATGGTGATCTTGGTCGATCAAGTGTTGCGAGCGTTCTTCTACGATCTCAGTAAGGAGCTTTCGGTTTTCGTAGGCTTGATTATCACGAATTGCATCGTGATGGGTCGAGCAGAAGGCTTTGCGATGAAGAACAATCCGATCGCCAGTTTCTGGGACGGATTGGGCAACGGACTTGGGTACGGCCTGATTCTGATTGTTGTCGGCTTCTTCCGCGAACTACTTGGAAGCGGCAATCTTTTCGGGATCAGCATTCTGCCGCTCAAAGCGGACGGTGGTTGGTATGAACCAAACGGTTTGATGCTGCTTTCTCCGAGTGCGTTCTTCATTATTGGAATTTTCATTTGGGTTCTGAGAACCTTCAAGCCTGAACAGATTGAGGCTAACTAACCATGTTTGAATTCGATCCTGCTGCATTGATGAAGCTGTTCTTGAAATCAGCTTTCGTCGACAATCTTGCTCTCGCATATTTCCTTGGAATGTGCACCTTTCTGGCCGTTTCCAAAAACGTCAAGACGGCTCTTGGTTTGGGCGCTGCCGTGATTGCGGTTCAAGTCATTACCGTTCCCGTTAACTGGGCGATTAAGGAAGCTTTCTTGAAAGAGACCGGTTTGATTGGCATCGATTTGATGTTCCTGAATCTAATTTGTTACATCGGGGTGATTGCCGCGATTGTTCAGATCCTAGAAATGTTCCTCGATAAGTTCTTTCCGGCTCTGTTCAATCAGCTCGGAATTTTCCTGCCTCTCATCACGGTTAACTGCGCGATCTTGGGCGGAACATTGTTCATGGAACAACGCGACTACAACTTCCCTGAAGCAGTGACGTTTGGACTCGGAAGCGGATTTGGCTGGGCGGCGGCGATCGCTGGACTCGCTGGCATCCGGGAAAAGCTCCGTTATTCTGACATTCCTCCTGGGCTACGTGGCCTCGGGATTACGTTCATTATTGTTGGCCTTATGGCACTTGGTTTCCAGGCATTCCTGGGCATCTAGTCTGGCACCGTTCGAATTTTTTAGCTGGTTAAAGTTATGGCTCCCATTTTCTTTGGCGTTCTCGTTTTCACTTTGGTTGTACTGGCCTTGGTTGCGTTGATCCTTGTGGCTCGCAACTCATTGGTGAATCAGGGCGCAGTCAAAATCATGGTCAATGGTCAGCGGGAAATCGAAGTCCCTGCTGGTGGCAAGCTTATGGGAGCTCTCGGCGATGCGGGGATCCTTGTTTCGTCAGCATGTGGCGGCGGTGGAACCTGTGCACAGTGTCTCGTAAAAGTCCATTCTGGTGGAGGCGACATTCTTGACACCGAAAAAGGGCATATCAGCAAAGGGGAAGCTCGCGAAGGCTGTCGACTTTCATGCCAGGTCGCTGTCAAGCAGGACATGGAAGTGGAAGTTCCCGAAGAAGCTTTCGAAACCAAGAAATGGGAATGCACGGTCCGCTCAAACGACAACGTAGCGACGTTCATTAAAGAACTTGTGTTGGAACTCCCGGAAGGCGAAGACGTTGCTTTCAAAGCCGGCGGATACATTCAGATCGAAAGCCCTCCGCACGTTGTTCATTACAAGGACTTTGACATTCAGGACGAGTATCATCCTGACTGGGATAAATTCGATGTTTGGCGTTACACATCCGAAGTTGATGAGACCGTGGTTCGTGCTTATTCGATGGCCAACTACCCGGGCGAAACGGGCATTATCATGCTCAACGTTCGCGTCGCA
This sequence comes from uncultured Pirellulaceae bacterium, assembly GCA_964352885.1. Taxonomy (GTDB): domain Bacteria; phylum Planctomycetota; class Planctomycetia; order Pirellulales; family Pirellulaceae; genus Mariniblastus. Next base: position 16,009 of record CAYGUE010000121.1, on the reverse strand, counting down.
TCTCCGCCGCCACGTGCTCCTGCGGGGACCCCGCCCGGCAAGATGTCTTCGTTCATCTTCAATTTGAAGCCCGGCGACAAAGTCACGATCTCGGGGCCTTACGGTGAGTTCTTCATCAAGGACACTCAAGCTGAAATGCTTTACGTTGGTGGTGGTGCTGGAATGGCTCCGCTGCGAAGTCATATCTTCGAGTTGTTCAAGCACTTGAAGACCGGCCGCAAAGTTTCTTACTGGTATGGTGGCCGAAGTCTTCGTGAGTTGTTCTACATTGACGAATTCCGTCAGATTGAGAAAGACTTCCCGAACTTCACCTTCAATCTTGCGTTGTCCGAACCGCTGCCGGAGGATAACTGGACTGGCTACACGGGATTCATTCACAATGTCGTGATTGAGAACTATCTCAAAGACCATCCTGCTCCTGACGATATCGAGTACTACTTCTGTGGTCCTCCGATGATGAACAAGTGCGTTATGCAGATGTGTGAAGAGTTCGGCGTCGAGCCAGAAAACATCGCGTTCGATGACTTCGGCGGCTAGGTTTTCGTAGCACGGTGGCTCCAATGCGAATTCCACCAGATGGGGTCCGCAGCGGTGTTTTTATCCCGCGCCGCGACACTTCTTCACTTCTTAATGCAGTTGCCGGTGGCAGGATCTTTTCAGGAGTCCATCATCGAGCAAAATTTGATGTGCAAGAATCCGACGATCATTTTCATGTGGCAATGACCAGTTTCGATGGCTCTGCTTCGGTGATCGTTGATGGCTCGATCAACGCGCAACGACAGCAACTACCCGACGATTCGATCTTTTCGACGGTGGAAGAATGTTCGAGATTTTTCGAACAAGGATCGCTTGGCTATTCACTATCTCACTCGGATGCGAAATTCGATGGTCTTGAGCTTCAGACGCTCAATTGGAACGTTGAGCCGCTGTCCGTTTCTTATGTCGAGTCTTCATTCTTCAGTGAGCGCTCCGTTTTTCCGGATGGCTCAGTCGAGTTCGACAATGCTCTCTTGATGCGGGGCATTGATCATGAATGGAAAAGCCGGGAATCACTATGTTGTCGTTGAAGCTCAAAGCCTGCATTCCAAATTGCAGGCCTGGTATTCGTAAGCCTGGTGCTGCGGAGACACTTGCCGCGACATTTCCGTTGCGATAAAACAGAGGCATGAATACTCAAACAGCAAACTCGAGCCAAATCGTAAAAGACTGCATCGACCATTCGCTTTTCTCATGGTCGAAACAAGGTGGACTTAATCCGATTGACGCGGCCCGCGCGGAAGGCTCGTACATCTACGATCGCGACGGCAAGCGCTATCTTGATTTTTCTTCCCAGCTGATGAACGTCAACATCGGTCATGGGAATCCCAAAATCAAAGAAGCCGTGATGAAACAGATGGACGAAGTCAGCTACGTCTTTCCCGGTATGGCCTCCGAGCCACGTGCTGCTCTTAGTTCCAAGCTTGCCGAAATCGCGCCGGGCAATCTGAACAAGACATTTTTTACGCTTGGCGGAGCAGAAGCAGTTGAAAATGCAATCAAGCTCGCGCGAGCCGTAACCGGTCGCAATAAAATCATTTCGCTTTATCGTTCCTACCATGGAGCAACGTATGGCGCAATGTCGGCTGGCGGTGACCCGCGTCGTTTCGGAATGGACGCGAATCCGGTTCCCAACCATGTGCATGTGGAGAACCCTTATTACTACCGCTGCCCTTGGAATAGCACTTCGTTTGAAGACTGTGGCAAGCGTGCTGCGGCGGCGCTCGAACGCGTTATCCAGTTTGAAAATCCAGGCAATGTCGCAGCCGTTTTGCTAGAAGGTGAAAATGGCTCATCCGGCTGCATCAAGTATCCACCAAATTATTGGCGACTCGTCCGGGAGATCTGCGACAAGTACGATATCCTGCTGATCGATGACGAAGTCATGAGCGGCTTTGGCCGGACCGGCAAGATGTTTGCCGTGGAAAACCATGGAGTCGAACCAGACATGATGTGCCTGGCCAAAGGACTGACGTCCGGATATTTGCCGCTCGGTGGATTGATGGTCACCGACAAAATTGCTGACATATTCGAGGACAAAGCTTTGCCGTTGGGGCTGACTTATTCGGCGCATCCGGTTTGTTGTGCGGCGGCGCTGGCAACGATTGACGTCTACGAACAGGATGGTCTGGTTGAACGGGCGGCTGACATGGGAGCGTACATTGACGACCGCGCCGAAGAGATGAAACAAAAACACCCCTCCATTGGTGACTTCCGCAACACCGGACTACTGGGATGTTTTGAGCTGGTCAAAAATCGTGAAACAAAAGAACCGGTTGTACCTTGGAACGCAAAACCATCGGAAATGGAGCCAACCACTCGGATGGCGGCGAAAATTCGCGAACTGGGAATGTTCACGTTTGTCCGCTGGAACTGGATCTTTGTTGCACCTCCGCTGAACGTTTCAAAAGAAGAAGCCGATGAAGGGTTGGAGATCATTTCACAAGCGATCGCGATCGCCGACGAATATTGTTTTTGATTGAAAGTACGCATTGGATTACGACGAGATTTACTTGCAGGCCGCAATCGCTCAAGCCAAGAAGAGCTTGCGAGAAGGCGGAATTCCAATTGGCGCTGCGCTGGCAATTGACAATACGCTTGTAGCCGTTGGGCACAATCGCCGAGTCCAACAAAATGACGCTATCCTGCACGCGGAAACCGATTGCATTCGCAACGCTGGTCGATTGACGCCAGCCGAATACCGCCGCGCGACGATGTACACAACGCTTTCACCATGTTCGATGTGCAGCGGAACGATTCTGCTTTTCGGGATTCCGCGGGTGGTCATCGGTGAGAATGTGAACTTCACTGGTTCAGAAAAATTGTTGGAAGAAAACAAAGTCGATCTCGTCCTCAAAAAAAATCAAGAAATTGAAGATGTCTTGAGCAGATTTATCGCCAGTAACCAGGAACTTTGGTTTGAGGACATCGGTGAACTGGACGCGTAACATTCTCACGCGTTTTGCGGACTCTTATCGATCAGTCGCGAAATTGCTCAAGTCAACATGGTGGAGAAATTGAATGTCGCTACTAATTAAAAACGGACGAATCATCACTTCAACTGATGACTATGTCGCGGACATCTACGTCGAAGATCAAACCATCACCAACATTGGAGCCAATCTCGATGTCAACGGTGATTGCGAAACCATTGATGCGACCGGCAAGTACGTGTTCCCAGGGTTCATCGACCCGCATGTGCACATCTATCTCCCATTTATGGGAACGTATGCAAAAGACAATTACGAAACGGCCAGCAAAGCGGCGCTCGTCGGCGGTACAACAACACTGATCGAAATGTGTTGTCCAAGCCGTGCCGAATCGCCGATTGAATCGTTCGAATTGTGGAATTCAAAAGCGAAAGGTCTCTCCGCCGTTGACTACTCATTTCATATGGGCGTAACGCGATATGACGATGAAGTTGAAAAGCAACTTCGTGAACTGGTTTCGCGTGGGTTGGCCTCCTTCAAGATCTTTTTGGCTTATCAAGGCGCATTTGGAATCGATGATGAAGAGCTTTTCAAGACGTTGAAGCTCGCCAAAGAACTTGGTGTGATCGTGACCGCTCATTGCGAAAACGCGATCGCCGTGTCGCAACTACAAGGCGAGCTATTGGCAGCAGGGAAGACAGGCCCAGAATTTCATGAGCCATCACGACCGGAATCCGTTGAAACATCTGGTGTGCATCACTTGATGACTTTCGCTGAATTGACCGGCGCGCATGTTTACGTCGTGCACACATCATGCGACGGCGCCGTTCGGGCTGCGCAAGCCGCCCGTTATCGCGGCGTCAACGCCTGGGTTGAAACCGTGATTCCATATCTTGTACTCGACAAGACTTACGCTGAGCAGCCAAACTTTGAAGGCGCGAAGTACGTGATGTCACCACCGATCCGTGATAAACGAAACCAACAGATCTTATGGGACGGGATCCGAAATCGCCTGATCAGCACAGTGGCAACGGATCACGCACCATTTGACTTTGTTAATCAGAAAACGATGGGTCAAGACGACTTCACAAAAATCCCCAATGGCCTCCCTTCCGTCGAAGATCGAATCAACTTGCTTTACACGCATGGAGTTGCCACTGGAAAGATCGACCTGAACACGTTTGTTGATGCGGGAAGTACGCAGGCCGCGAAATTGTTCGGACTGTATCCAAAGAAAGGCGCAATTCAAATCGGCAGCGACGCGGATCTTGTGATTTACGATCCCAAATACCGCGGAAAAATTTCTGTGGACACACAACAGATGGCCGTCGACTACAGTGCTTTTGAAGGCTGGGAGATTTTGGGCCGGCCAGCGGTTGTCACGGTTCGCGGCGAAGTCCAAGTACGTGACGGCGATTTCGTTGGTACGATTGGTCGCGGCGAGTTCTTGGCTCGTGAGCCAAATCATTTTTAACGACGGTCAATACAAGCCCGACGCACAAGTTTTGAAGTTGCACTGATACAAGCCCGAAGCGCCAGCGAGTGAATCATTGCATGGATTTGAACTCACTCGCTTGCGCTTCGGGCTTGTATTTGCATGGTTCGATTTTTCCATTTTCTGGAGCTACTGCCGGATGGAATCTGAAATTTGATGCGATGTGTGCAACTTCAAAAAGCGTAAGCGAGTGTTTTGTTTGAGCCTATCTGACGTAATTCACTCGCGTGCGCTTCGGGCTCGTATATCCATTCGGATAAGCCTACCCTCGTGACAACGCGTCGCTTTGGTCGACGAAGTCGTCTCCGGTCCATTGCGCGTCTTCGCGAATCATTTTGGCGTCGTGCGCGGCTTTCTTTTTCGCTCGAGCCTCGGCTTGGATTACAACCAATTCGGCATGCGTGCGGAAAAACTGAAGGCTGTGCCCCTTGAAGTCATCGATCGAGTTGAAACCGTGTTCGTCCATGAATCCGGCAAGTTCGTCCATCATCGGTTTGACCATCTTGTAACCCATCTTCATGACGCCCGTGCAAACTTGAACGCAGTCCGATCCAAGTAGGATGAACTCTGCCGCGTCGAGTCCCGTTTCGATTCCACCAATGCCGCTGAGCGTTCTGTTTGGATACTCATTGCGAATCAACGTCGCAATTTCCATACAGTTGCGAAGCGCGATCGGTTTCACTGCCTGACAGGAATATCCGCCTGGTGTAGTGTAACCTTCAACGCAAGGCTCGGGTCGAAGCGTTTTTAGATCAACGCCGAGCACGCTGCGGATGGTGTTGATGGCGGCAATTCCATCCGCTCCAGCGCGAAGTGCAGCCGACGTCGGATCTTCAATCCGCGTGACATTCGGCGTCATCTTCGCCCACACCGGAACTTTGGCGACGCTCATTGCCCAGCCTGTAACTTCTGCGACTAGATCCGGATTCACGCCCATCGCCGACCCCATTTTCCGTTCCGGCAAACCGTGTGGGCAAGAAAGGTTTAGCTCAAAAGCGTCGACGCCAGCGTCCTGACATCTCTCGACAATCTCACACCAAGCGTCTTTACGATATTCTTCCATGATCGACGCGATCAAAACTCTGTCGGGGTATTTGTCTTTAATCTCTTTGAATTCGTCCATCCAGGTTTCAAAACTTCGATCGCTGATTAGTTCAATGTTCTCCCAGCCGAAAATCTCTTTCGACTCGCGGCTTCGCAACCTCGCGTAACGTGGCTGAACATTGATAACTTTCTCCGCCTCGAGACTGATCGTTTTTGCAATGACCGCGCCCCATCCTTCATCGAAGGCTTTGCCGATCACGTTGGCATTGGTTCCGGGAGGTCCAGATCCGATGACAAAGGGATTTGGCATCTTGAGTCCGTTGACAGTCGTTGAAAGATCGGCCATTAGAAGTACCTCGAGGTTTATTTATGCGAGAGGGAACTGAATCCCGTCTGATTAAGTTTAAGTATTGCTTTCAATGGAAAGCGGGGGAAATGACAAGCAAGAATATTACAACTGATTATTCATTCAACCAAACGATTCCAGCCCGCGTTGTTTGCGAGTAGCGGGCAAAGTGTTGTCTAGGATCAGGCCGATGATTGCTGCGACTGCCATTCCGGTGTTGCCAATGGAGCCAATGACATCTTTGAGGCCCGTCGAAACGGTGCCGACTTGTTCCAGCATGGCAATTCCGGCATCTGAGCCAAAGTAAAATGGTACACTCAGTCCCATGAATAATGAGAATCCGGCAACGAACAGGTTCCGGTCGAGATTCAAGTCGGCTTTGGTCAACTCCTTGATTCCCACAGCGCTGATCAGTCCAAACATCACGCAGTACAGGCCGCCAACGATTGGTTTTGGCATCGCCGCAGCGAGGGCTCCGAACTTTCCAAACAGACCCAGCAGAATCAAGACAACAGCAGCGATCTGTACAACGTAACGGCTGCCGACTTTGGTAATCCCAACGAGCCCGATGTTTTCTGAGTACGAAGTCGAGCTGAATCCGCCCAGCAATCCGGTAATCGCGCAGCCGACGCCTTCGCAGCCGATGCCCCGCGACAGTTGTTCCGAGGTTAGCTCTTCGCCGCCTGCCATCCGATTGCACGCATGATAGTCTCCGAAAGATTCGATCATCGACGCCAGATAACCTGCGAGCACGGCGAGAATAAATCCGAGTTGAAACTTTGGCATTCCCCAAGGCAAGAAAACTTCGGCCGGATTTATGCGCAGCCAACTGGCCGCAGTTACGTGATCGGTTTTCAGGTAGGCAGGATGTGCCTTGTCGATAATGCCGCTGTAAGTCATGATCGCGCAGACTCCGACACTGATCAGAATTGCGAGCAGAATCGGGAACAGGCGAAAGATCTTGTTTCGACGAGCCAAGACATACGAGAAAACGACAATCATCGTCATCGTCAAAATCGAAATTGGCCAGCTCAATCCGGCCATCGGTGCGCCGAATTGGTAGAGGGCCAGTCCGATCAGCATAATCACAGGGCCAACGACGACTGGCGAAAGCACTCGGCGGATCATGCCGAACAAGCCTGTGAAACCGATCGTCATCTCGACTAGGGCACCCACCAGAATTGCGCCTGCGATGTACTGCATCATTTCATTCGCCGTGCCGCCGTCTTCTTTGACTGACGCAATGATGAATGAAAAGGCTGCCAGAAAGCTGAACGATACGCCTTGAATGATTGGTAGCCGCGTGCCGAAAGATGCCTGTATGAAAGTTGCAATGCCACTGCACAACATCACGCTGCTGATCAGAACCGCAATCTGGCTGTTGTCCATGCCCATGCTTGGACCGAGCAAGAGCGGTACAGCAACGGTCGAGCCGAACATTGTCAGCACGTGTTGAACGGCAAGAACCGCGGCGCGGGGAGTCGGCGGTCTGTCCTCAAGGCCGTAGATAACGCCGTCAGCGTCGAGCGCATCGTTGTCAGCGGCAAAATCGGACGTCACGTCGTTAACAACCGGTTTTTCTGGTTCGGAGTTTGACATCATGGAGCAACGATCGCGCCATAGCTTTCAGGTCGACGATCGCGGAAGAACTGCCAAGTGTTCCGCACTTCGCGGATCATATCCAAGTCCATATCGGCTATCACAATGTCGTCCGTGTCGCGACTGCCTTCGGCGATGATCTGACCACGTGGATTACAAAAGTAGCTTTGTCCGTAAAACTCCCCGATATTCCATGGTGCTTCAGTGCCCGGTCGGTTGATTGCTCCGACAAAATATTGGTTGGCGACCGCGTGCGCTGGTTGCTCAAGCTTCCATAGATGTTCGCTCAATCCGGCGACTGTCGCTGACGGATTAAGTACGATTTCGGCTCCGTTGAGTCCCAGACAGCGAGCTCCGTCAGGGAAGTGGCGATCGTAACAAATGTAGACGCCAATCTTGCCAACACGAGTATCAAAAACGGGATAGCCGAGATTGCCTGGGCGGAAGTAAAATTTCTCCCAGAACCCTGGCGCACAATGCGGGATGTGCATCTTGCGAAATTTTCCAAGGTAGGATCCATCAGCGTCAATCACGGCAGCAGAGTTGTAATAAACTCCTGGCATGTCTTCTTCGTATATTGGAACGACGATGACCATTTCGTGTTTTTTAGCTTGCTCCTGCATTAACTTGACGGTTGGCCCATCGGGAATTCGCTCGGTCAACTCGTACCACTTTGCGTCTTGTTCGGCGCAAAAATAAGGGCCATTGAAAAGTTCCTGCAAGCAAACAAACTGAGCGCCCTTGGAGGCCGCTTGACCGATAAGATCAATGTGCTTATCGATCATGGCTTTGCTGATCTTTTGAACCGGCGACGTGGCGGGTTCGCACAACTTCGCTTGAATCAATGCACCTTTAACAATTCGTGACATAGTTGTTTCCGGTTCTGAAACATTTTTGAAAGACGTCTTTATGGTATCATATCGCCGCTTTGTTTCCTACAACGTCAGTCCCGCCGTGCGAAATGAGTCGGCGCAACTATTTTCTGGAGTCAATCATGTCCGCTGCACAAACCTCCTCTTCTGTCGAAGTTGTCAAGAATTTTAGCGGGGGCAAATGGATTCAGAGCAAGTCGAAGAATACTTCGTCGGTCTACAATCCTTCGACCGGACAGATCATTGCCGAGGTGCCACTTAGCTCTGCCGAAGAAACCAACCAGATCGTCGAAGCCGCGTCCGCAGTTTGTGCGGATTGGAAAGAGACGCCTGTCGTCGAACGAGCACGATTGATGTTCAAGATGCGACAGTTGATGGAAGAACGCTTCAACGATATCGCCGCGCTTCTGACTCGAGAACACGGAAAGACGCTTGCCGAATCGCGAGCGGAAGTTCAACGGGCTGTGGAGATGGTCGAGTTTTCCTGCGGCATCCCCAGCATGATCGTCGGTGATACCATGCCCAACATTGCCGCGAATGTCGATGCGGAAACGATTCGACATCCGTTGGGTGTTTGCGTTGGAATTACGCCTTACAACTTTCCGTCGATGGTTCCGATGTGGATGATTCCTGTGGCCATTACCTGCGGAAACGCATTTATCCTCAAGCCTTCGGAAAAAACTCCTTTGTCAGCGCAGCTAATTGGCGAACTGCTCACGGAAGCTGGTTTGCCGGACGGTGTTTTCAACATTGCGCATGGTGACAAGACTTGCGTTGATGCTTTGTTGACTCATCCAAAAGTTGCCGCGGTTTCTTTCGTCGGTTCGACGCCCATCGCAAAGTACATTTATGAAACGGGGACCAAGAACGGCAAACGTGTGCAGGCTGCCGGCGGCGCTAAAAACCACTTAGTCATTATGCCCGACGCCGATCTGGATCTTTCCGTTAAAGCGTTGGCGGCATCTGCGTTTGGCTGTGGCGGTCAGCGCTGTATGGCGGGAAGCGTCGCGGTTGCAATCGGCTCCATCGGCGATCCGCTTGTCGAAGGGCTTCGTGAGCATGCAGGATCATTGCGAGTGGGTCCTTCCGACGGAAACGAAGATGTCGACATGGGCCCGCTGATTCGAAAGGAGCACGTTGACCGCGTCGCCGGATATATGGATGTTGCCAGCGGAGAAGGGGCAACCGTTGCCCTTGACGGTCGACAGGATTTCGCTGGCGACGGATTCCTGATCGGACCAAGCGTGATCGACCAAGTTGAGACGCCAATGAAAGTCGCGCAGGAAGAAATCTTTGGCCCTGTCTTGTCTGTGATTCGTGCAAACGATCTAGATGGCGTGCTTGAAATGGGGCGCAATTGTCCGTTTGGAAACGGCGCATCAATTTTTACTCGCGACGGGTATGCGGCACGTCACTTCAAGCGACATTTCAACGCGGGTATGATCGGTATCAATGTCGGTGTTCCGGCACCGATGCCATGGTTTCCGTTCACGGGATGGAATCAGTCATTTTTTGGTGATTTGCATATTCAAGGTACGGAGAGCGTGCAGTTTTATACGCAGCAAAAGATGACGTTAACACGCTGGTTCAAATCGAGCGGGGATTCGCACCAGGATCCGGTTTGGAAAACAGAAAAAAGAAGTTAGCCTTGGGAGAAACTTGTGACGCGGTCTGCACGGCCCGTTGTGTTTCCGTTTCCTAATGTGAATCGGCTGACTACCCAGTCAGCAATCCGATTGCAAGCGGCTTGGCGATTCTCGATCAATCGAAACGTATGCTCGGACTTGGGATAGTACTCGACTTGTAGTTGGCAGTCGTCAGGTTGAAGGCGGTACATTTCTTTGAACTGCGATCGACCAACGATGTCGTCATATCCGTCGGTGTACAGGAACAGCATTTGAACGTTTCGCTGAGTGAGCAGGTTTAATTCTTTGATGACAGAATCTTGGTCCAGATTGGCATCGAAGAATTCGCTTTCGTTGAGTGCATTGGTCGCCGCGTCGATTGAGTTATTGTCGATAAGCATGAGGCGGCGTTTAATTGCGTTCCTCCAAAAACGAGGTCGAAAGAAGCGTGTGAATCGTCGGAAATGGAATCCGGCTGTCCGGAAAACGATTCCATCCATGAAGACGGCTCCGACGATTCGGTCGTCTTTGACTGCAACACGGTGTGCATTGTAGGCACCGCTGCAGAGGCCCAGCAGAGTGAATTGGTTTACGCCTGTTTCCTGTTCCAGGAAATCCATAGCATCGCTGACGTCGAGAACGGCGCGGTCTTCAATCCCGATCTTTCCTGTTCTTGTGGCACTATCGCCGAGTCCAGACAGATCCAGCCGCAACGTGGAGAAACCCTTTGAGGCCAGTTGCCTCGCGATGTCTACGTGAATTCGAAACGGACCCACGCGATGAACGATGCCAGCGTTTAGGATCAGTGCGATCGGGGCACCAGCGACGCGTATGTCCTTGTCGGGTTCGGTCAGTATGCCAAACAGGCTTCCGTCAGGTCCAAAATTGCAAACGTTCTCTTTCATGACGTGGCCTCCAGTTGCTGCGGAGGGATTGAAAGAGCTCCACGTTGCTCAAGCCGCTCAAACATGTCGTCAATCTTTTTCACGATTTGTCGCATCGTATCCGGGCGAAGATAGGCGGATTCGAGTTCGCCTAGTTCGTACCATGAACTGGCTCTCGTTTCTTCGATGATGTGCTGCAATCCGGGTTCCGGATGAACGTAGTTTTCTTTCTGTGCTGACTGAACTGCGATCAGTTGCGGCTGAATGAGGTTCCCGAAGTTCAGCGAAAGCTGTTCTATTTCTCCGATCAAACTTCGTTGATAGCAAGAGCCAAGGATCTCTTCGTATTGAGCATCGTTGGTGGTCGACATTTTACAGACCCACAAATCCAACATCGTTGCGTGTGTCTTTCGCAGAGCATTGATGTATTGCTGTCCGTTTAGAATCGGATCCCAGGCAACGACTCCGTTGACGTCCGGGCGTCTCATTGCAACTTGGGCCGCCAGCGAAGCACCGAACCGTTGGCCGATCAACATGACTGTTTCGCAACCCGTTTCCATTTTGACGTGATCGATTGCTTGCTCGATATTGCGGCGCCAGCATTCAAGGCTGTCAATTTGTTCAATCGATTGAGCGGAGTCACCGATTCCGTGATAGTCCATTCGAAGAATGTGGATGCCTTTACGGGCGACCTGATTGGCAAGCAGGCGAATCGTCCAATGAGTCCGATTGTACTCCTGTCCGATCGGAGGACAGATGATCGCTGCACGATTCGCTGGTCGCACGCGAGCCCCACGTGGTCGATGATAAACACCAAACAACGGAGATTCAGGATGTCCAAAAAATGTTTGCTCAATCATGACGTGGATTAGTTCCAAAACCCTTTCAGCAATCGGAAGGCCCCAGAACTTTCGCTCTCAGTTTTCTCATTTTCAGTTTTGTTATTTTCCTCAAGTGCCGACGATTGAATGACGGTTGTTGGTTCTGGTTCTGCGGTCGTTGAATCATCGATGACTTCGAACTCAAACGAATCTGAAATCCGATTGGCCATTTGTTCCAGTGTGGACATGAGAAACTCTTGTGGACCAAGCTTAACGCTGGTCTTGTCGTTGACGGATTTGATGACTCTCATGACCAGTAACGAATGACCACCGATATCGAAGAACGTGTCGTTCAGGCAGACGTCATCGATTTCCAGAATCGATTCCCATACGCCGGCCAGCCATTTTTCACCCGCCGTTTCAGGCATCGCGACGACGTCAGTGGCCGCAGTCTGGGATGTTTCTGCCGACGGTGAAGGCAGCGACTTGTAGTCAATCTTGCCATTGTTCGTTTGCGGCATCTTATCAAGGGTCACGAAATGCTGTGGCACCATGTAATACGGCACGGATGCCTTGAGGTGATCTCGGAGTTGCCCGGCGGTGGCCTGCTGATCAGATTTCATAATCAAGTAGGCCACCAGTCGAGCGTCGCCGGTGGTGTCTTCGCGAACGACCACGACATTGTGTTCGACCGCGGGATGTGACTTAATGTTTTGCTCGATTTCGCCAAGTTCAATCCGGAACCCGCGAACTTTGACCTGTTTGTCATTTCGCCGGAGGAATTCGATGTTGCCGTCGAAACGGTAGCGAGCAAGGTCGCCAGTTTTGTAAAGACGATCACTCACATAGTCCACAAACGGGTTGCGATATCGGTTCTTGATGAAGCGTTCGTCGGTCATTTCGGACTGACTGCGATAACCCAATGTCACGCCGGCACCGCCAATGAAGACTTCACCTTCGCAGCCGACGGGTACTTCGTTGCCATTGGCATCGAGAATGTAGATCTGCGTATTTCCGACCGGTGTGCCAATCAGAATCGGAGCAACTGCGTCAGTGATCTGGAAAGCAGCAGACCAGACGGTGGTTTCGGTTGGCCCGTACATGTTCCAAAGTTCGCCACATCGTTCCAGTAGCGGTGCAACCAAATCTTGTGGCATTGGTTCGCCGCCACACAGGACTTTTAGGTCGCATTTTCCATCCCAGTCAGCTTGGAGCAGCATTCGCCACGTTGCTGGCGTTGCTTGTAGAAGACTGATGTCGTGCTTAGTCAGTTGCTCCGCCAGTTTGACTCCATCGGTAGCAGTCAAACTGTCGACGATGACAACTTTACCGCCAGAGATTGTGGGCAGGTAGAGTTCGAGGACAGCAATGTCGAATGAAAGCGTCGTTACCGCCAATGACGAATCGTCTGGGCCGAAGCCAGGCGTATGTTGCATTGCGTAAAGGAAGTTGACGACGGCGCCATGAGGAACCTGAACGCCTTTTGGTTTTCCAGTTGAACCGGAGGTGTAGATCACGTAGCAAATGCTTGCTGGCGATGCCGTGTTTTCGATTGGTGCTGAATCGAGCGCGTTGATTTCGTTTGTCGATGAATCGATATCGAGCTGCGGTTTGTTGAACTCGCTTACGCGCGAAGTCAGTTGGCTTTCGGTGACGATCAGCTTCAGACCTGAATGATCGCACATGTATTGCAAGCGGTCGCTTGGGTAAGCCGGATCAAGCGGCACGTATCCGGCGCCGGCTTTCATGATGCCATAGAGATTGACCAGCATTTGGGCACTGCGATCAACGCAAATACCAACCAAGTCTCCGGCCTCAACACCTTGCGTTCGAAGATAGCGAGCGAATTGATTTGAGCGAGATTCGACTTCGGCGTAAGTCAGCGACTCGTCCTCAAAAACAACCGCCGTCTTCTCTGGAGTTTCAGCAGCTTGTCGCGAGAATTCGGTATGCAGCAACGCGTCGACAGGGTAATCCAACTGCGTTGCGTTCCAATCGACGATCACTTTCTGCCGTTGCGGAATGCTCATCAGCTGCAAGTCGGCAATGCGAACTTGCGGATCGTTGGCGATGCCTTCAAGAAAAGCTTCGAATCCTTCGAAATAGAACTTCATCGAATGAGTCGAGTACAGGTCAGAGTTGTACTGAACTTGCATTTGAATTGATTTGTCTTTTTGGATGACGCCGTTGATAAACCATTCAAAGTTTTCAAACTTTCTTGGCTCAACGAGCAACTCAACATCGATTTCTCCAAAGCCTAGCTCGTTCGCGTCGATCATTGGGTCAATGTTAAACGACACGCTCAGCATTGGCGGACGTGTCGGGTCTCGCGGAGGAGCGAGCTTACGTAGCAACGTTCCATACGAATAGCACTGATGATCGAAAGCATCCAGAAGAGTGCTGCGACTGGCTTTCATGTAATCGTTGAAGGGTTGTTCAACGTCGACTTTCGTTCGCAGCGGCATCGTGTTTACGCAATGGCCCATGAGCTCAAGCTGATCCATCGCAGCTTGACCGGCGGTCGGAATTCCGATGCAAAAATCGTCGTTGCCGCTGATGCGGGAGATGTAAGCGTTGAAAGCGGCCAACAGCACGTTGAAAAGACTGCAGCCAGCTTTCGCGCCGACCTTTCGGACACATTCAACAAGTTCGCTGGAAAGTTGATGATCGTAGCGGTGCCCGAAATACGAGCGAATGGCTGGGCGTTTCATTTCGGCAGGAAGATCTAGCACGGGAATGCAGTCCGAGAACTGTTCGATCCAGAATTGCTCGTCGGATTTTCCTGCTGCGGACTGGAAGTGGGCGTGCATCTTTTCCGCATATTCGTGGTAGTGGTTGACCGGCGGCAATGGGTCTCTCTTTGTGCCCGAAAGTGTGCCGTAGTAATGGCCGAGGTCTTTGCAGAAGACTGCCAATGACCAACCGTCGAGTACAAGGTGGTGTGCCGCGATTGTGAGTTTGTGCTTCGTATCCGAGATTTGTTGATGGACGACTCGAAAAAGCGGGCCATTGAAAAGGTCAAACGGAGTGCAAGCTTGGTCAATGATGACTTCTTGAAGTGCTTTATCCAATTCAACGGTCAGACGACTGCGGAAATCCCGTCTTTCGTAGGCATAGTTCACCGATTCTCGAACGATCACCTGCTGACCATCTTCGCTAAACGTGCTTCGCAGAGAGCCATGTCGCTGGACTACTTTGTCAATCGACTGATGAAGCTGATCCGTGTCTAGGTCACCATCGAAAAGCAACGATGCAATTTCGTTGTAAGCGCAGTTCGCTTCAACGCTTTGCATGCTCGAAAGCCACACTTCGATCTGTGCTTCGGTGGCCATGTAACGTTTCTCAACGTTTTGCGGACCTATGGCGGCAGTGATCGGTGTGTTGGAGGTGAATGTGTTGGTGATACTCATTGTTTGTCTCAGGCGGCGGTTCGTTGCTGATCTTTCTGTAGGCGAGAATGTCCCAGACTCGTGCATTAATTTCTTCCCGGTCTGGGACAGACCGGGCTACTTAGTTCATCGTGAAGCTGACTTGAACAAATTGGCCTGGGTTGTTTGTGTCGGCAATGAACCAGCCCGGATTTCCTTCGCCGTCTTTGCCGACCCTTGCGTCCGAAGACGGTGGTTTTTCTGCATCGAACGACTCGCCGAACTTCTTGTATCCTTCGCCTGGCATGAAACCATGTCGCTGGCAATGAGCGATGGTCGCTCGTGTGTCGATTGCCAATCGATCGATGTGTTCACGGTCGTGAGCCAACGTCAACAGGCAAGGGCGGTGATCCCAAATGTGCATGCCGCGACGGCGCAAGCCTGCGAAGAAGACTTCGCTGTAAATCAGCTCCTGGTGAAATTGGATCTTGAACAGCGAGCCAAAATTCGCGAGGAACATCGGAGCATCCATTTCTTGGAAGACTTTGTTCAATTCGGCCGCGAGGTAATCGGAAAGCTGATTCAAACGGTCGTACATTGGCTGGCCGCCATCTCTTAGATGTTTCAGAATCGCTTTCGATGCTGCCAGCGTTAGTGGATGACGCACGAAGGTTCCTGCGAAGTAGGTCATTCCCGACTCAGGGCGACTGTCATCGCCGAATTGCCAATAGCCTCCATCGAGCCCGTCCATGTATTGGGCTTTTCCAGCGACAATTCCGATCGGCATTCCGCCACCGACGATTTTTCCGTACGACGCAAGATCCGCTTTGATTCCGAAATATTCCTGTGCTCCTCCGAGTCCGATTCGCAATCCAGATATAACTTCATCGAAGATCAAGCATGCCGGTTCGTTTTCGGTCATGGCCCGTAGTTCAAGCAGGAATTCTTTTGGCTGAAGTTCGGGCATTCGGCTTTGGACGGGTTCGACG